>CAIMWI010000070.1 GCA_903845215.1 uncultured Rhodobacterales bacterium
AGACCAGACGCCGGGACATTGGCGCTTGGCCGCCGCCCTTAATTCCTCTGCCCAATTCTCCTGCAAGGACTGCCCCGATGTGCGCTGACACGCCGACCCCCGACTACCGCGACAGTGTTTTCCTGCCAGAAACTGATTTTCCCATGCGCGCAGGCCTGCCCCAGCGCGAGCCTGATTGGCTGGCACGGTGGGAGCGGATCGGTGTTTACAACCGCCTGCGTGGTAAGCCGGGGCGGGCCGATTTCACGCTGCACGATGGCCCGCCCTATGCAAACGGCCATTTGCACATCGGCCATGCGCTCAACAAGGTGCTCAAAGACATGGTGGTGCGCAGTCAGCAGATGATGGGCAAAGATGCGCGCTATGTGCCGGGTTGGGATTGCCACGGCCTGCCCATCGAATGGAAGATCGAAGAGCAATACCGCGCCAAGGGCTTGAACAAAGACGATGTGAACATCGTCGACTTTCGCCAAGAATGCCGCCGCTTTGCCGAAGGCTGGATCGACGTGCAACGCGCCGAATTCAAGCGGTTGGGCATCACGGGCAACTGGGAAAACCCCTATTTGACGATGAACTACCATGCCGAGGCGGTGATTGCGGACGAGTTCATGAAATTTCTGATGAACGGCAGCCTGTATCAGGGATCAAAACCCGTGATGTGGTCGCCCGTGGAAAAGACTGCGCTTGCTGAAGCCGAGGTGGAATATCACGACCTGACCAGCCATACGATCTGGGTGCGGTTTGCGCCTTTGGGCGGTGCACTTGACGGCGCATCGGTGGTGATCTGGACGACAACGCCGTGGACCATCCCGCAAAACCGCGCGGTATCCTTTGGGCCGACGATTGCTTACGGCCTGTACCGTGTGGATGCCTTGGGCGAAAACTCTACCGCCAAGCTGGGTGAACAGCTGGTTCTGGGCGACGCATTGGCCGAAGCCGTGATGAAATCCGCAAAGGTAGAGTCGTTTACCCGCCTGCGCGATGTGACGGCGGATGAGATGACGGGCGTTTTGCTGGCCCACCCCTACCGTGGCATCGAAGGCGGACAAGGCGAGTGGGACTTTGATGTTCCGCTTCTGCCCGGCGACCATGTGACGGACGATGCGGGCACGGGCTTTGTGCATACCGCCCCCAGCCACGGCGATGACGACTATCAGATGGGTGTGAAGTTTGGCCTTCCCATGACCTATAACGTTGAAGCCGACGGGTCTTACCGCGCCAATCTGCCCTTGTTCGGCGGCCAAGCGATCCTGACGGCGGAAGGCAAAGAAGGCCCTGCCAATGTCAGCAATATCAAGGCGCTGGCATCGGTGGGCGGGCTGTTTGCCAAGGGCAAGCTGAAACATTCCTACCCCCATTCGTGGCGCTCTAAAGCGCCGCTGATCTACCGCAACACGCCGCAATGGTTTGTGGCGATCGACAAAAGCTTGGACGATGGGCTTTCAACTTACGGCGATACGATCCGCAAACGCGCGCTCAATTCCATCAACCAACTGGTAAACTGGACCCCGCCGTCTGGCCGCAACCGCCTGCATGCGATGATCGAGGCGCGCCCCGACTGGGTGCTGTCGCGCCAACGCGCTTGGGGCGTGCCTTTGACCTGCTTTACCAAAGTCGGCGCCAAACCCACCGACGATGACTTTTTGCTGCGCAACGCCGAGGTCAACGCCCGCATCCGCGCCGCGTTTGAGGCGGATGGGGCGGACGTTTGGTATAAGGATGGTTTCAAAGACCAGATGCTGCACGGCATCGTTGATCCTGCCGCTTATACCCAAATCTTTGACGTGCTGGATGTGTGGTTCGATTCCGGCTCTACCCACGCGTTTGTGCTGCGCGACCGCGAAGATGGCAGCGCTGATGGCATTGCTGACCTGTATTTGGAAGGCACCGATCAGCATCGGGGCTGGTTCCACTCCTCGCTGTTGCAAGCCTGCGGCACCAAGGGCCGCGCGCCTTATCGCGGCGTTTTGACCCACGGCTTCACGCTGGACGAAAAGGGCATGAAAATGTCCAAGTCCTTGGGCAATACCGTGGCCCCCCAAGCCGTGATCGACGAATACGGCGCAGATATCCTGCGCCTGTGGGTGGCGCAGGCTGATTACACCCTAGATTTGCGGATTGGCAAAGAGATCCTCAAAGGGGTGGCCGACAGCTACCGCCGCCTGCGCAACACGATGCGGTTCTTGCTGGGCAACCTCAAAGACTTTACCGAGGCCGAGCGCGTGGATGCCGCCGATATGCCAGAGCTGGAACAATGGGTTCTGCACCGCTTGGCCGAACTTGACGCCGAGGTGCGTGACGGCTTTGGCAAATACGATTTCCAAGGCGTGTTCCAAAAGCTGTTCACCTATGCCACGACCGATCTGTCGGCCGTCTATTTCGACATCCGCAAGGATTCGCTCTATTGCGATGCGCCGTCCAGCCTGACCCGCCGGTCAGCGCGCACGGTATTGGATATTCTGTTCCACCGCCTGACGACATGGCTGGCCCCGATCTTGGTTTTCACCATGGAAGAGGTTTGGCTGTGCCGTTACCCCGGTGACGACAGCAGCCTGCATCTGCAAGACTTCCCCGAAACGCCCAAGGCATGGCTCAACCCCGCCCTGTCAGCCAAGTGGGATGCGATCCGCAACACCCGGCGTGTTGTGACAGGTGCGCTTGAAGTGCAGCGCACCGCCAAAGTGATCGGCGCCAGCCTAGAGGCCGCACCCGTCGTGCATGTGGCCGATACGGCCATTCTCGCGGCCCTGCGCTCGGTCGATTTTGCCGATCTCTGCATCACCTCGGCGCTGAACCTGACCGCCGACCCCGAACCGGCCGAAGCGTTTCGCTTGCCCGAGGTGCCCGGCGTGGGCGTGGTGTTTGAAAAGGCCCTTGGCCACAAATGCGAACGCTGCTGGAAAGTGCTGCCCGATGTGGGCACGCACAAACACCCCGGCACCTGCAAACGCTGCAATGATGCGCTGGGCTAAGGTGGGCGCATAGCCCACCTCCCTAACCCTAACGGAGCACGCCATGACCA
>CAIMWI010000071.1 GCA_903845215.1 uncultured Rhodobacterales bacterium
ATGTCGACAAGCACCGATCTATCCGATTTCGCATTGGTGTGAACGAGACGGCGCGGCATCCGGGTGGGGTTAACATTTTTGGTCGCGGCTTTGGCAACTATGACCAAGACATTGTGATGCGCATCAGTGCTGCGCGCTAGGCGCCGAATCTCCTTGACGTAACATCCCGAATTGCCGATCTATATCGGAAAGATGGATATATTCTACCATTTGGGAGGGGACATGAAAGCCACCGTAACGGCCCACATCGATTTTATCATCTCGCAGGTCGATGACCGCGTCTATTCGGCCTTTCTCGAGCATCTGGGCCGCGCCATCTATACCGGCATTTACGAACCCGGCCACCCCACCGCCGACAAAGACGGCATGCGCGGCGATGTGGTTGATCTGGTGCGCGATCTGAACATTCCTTATGTGCGCTACCCCGGCGGCAACTTTGTGTCGGCCTATAACTGGGAAGACGGCATCGGCCCCAAAGAAGATCGCCCCGTGCGCCTTGATCTGGCGTGGCACACCGCCGACGGCAATGCCGTGGGCGTGCATGAATTCATGGCCTGGTGCGACACCGTGGGCACCAAGGCGATGCTGGCCATCAACCTAGGCTCGCGCGGCTTGGACGAGGCGCGCAATTTTGTGGAATATGTCAACGGCCCCGTCGGCAGCTATTGGGGCGATCTGCGCAAGAAAAACGGCCATGCCGAACCTTTCAACGTCGATATGTGGTGCTTGGGCAACGAGATGGACGGCCCTTGGCAGGTTGGCCACAAAACCGCCGACGAATATGGCCGCTTGGCCAATGAAACCGCCAAGACCCTGCGCGCCTTTGACAAAAACCTGCAGCTGATCGTCTGCGGATCGTCCAATTCCGACATGAAAACCTATCCCGAATGGGAAAGGATCGTGCTGGAACATACCTACGAGTCGGTCGATTACATCAGCTTGCACATGTATTTCGCCAACCGTGCCAAGCACACGCAGAACTATCTGGCGCTGAACCACAAGTTGGATCGCTATATCTCGACTGTCGAGGGCACGATCAATCTGGTCAAGGCCAACAAACGCTCTCAGCACGAGGTCGCGATCAGCTTTGATGAATGGAACGTCTGGTACCATTCCAACGCGCAAGACCGCGCGATTTTAGAGGGCAACTCTGGCTGGCCGCACGCGCCGCGCTTGCTGGAAGATATCTACAACTTCGAAGATGTGTTGCAGGTGGGCTGTATCCTGAACACCTTTATTCGCAAGTCGAACGTGGTCAAAATCGCCTGTATCGCGCAGCTGGTGAACGTGATTGCGCCGATCATGACCGAACCGGGCGGGGCGGCGTGGCGGCAGACGATTTATTATCCCTATTACTTCGCCTCGATCTTCGGGCGTGGGGTGGCGCTGAACCTGGCGGTGAAATGCCCGGGCTATGACGCCGATGTGGCTGACAATGTGCCCTATCTTGACATCGCCGCCACCCATGACGCCGAGGCGGGGACTGTGACTTTCTTTGCCGTCAACCGTCACCCGACCGAGGATCTGATCCCCGAAATCGCCCTGCACGGCTTTGGCGATCTGGCGGTGATTGACCATCAGGTGATGACGCATTCTGATCTAAGTGCCGTCAATTCGCTGAAAGCCCAAGCCACCGTCACACCAACAAAAGGCCAAGGTGCCAAGATGGAAAACGGCACCTTCAGCGTGGCGCTAAAACCGCATTCCTACACCATGATCCGCCTCGCCCGCCGCTAAGCCGGCAGCGCGCCAAAGCGCCCCTTCGGGGGCGCTTTAGTCTTTCAGCCAAACCTGCATCCCATTGGGCCCACGGTTGCACCAGATGTAATACGGCACCGCCGTAAG
>CAIMWI010000072.1 GCA_903845215.1 uncultured Rhodobacterales bacterium
ATGATGCCCAGTTGCGATCCGTAGCGGCGCAGGAAAGACGGCGGGGCCACGCGGTTGTTTTTGGGTTTTGCGTCCGACATGGGCTTACTCCAACGTGCCGGTCCGGGCGACCCGGTACAGGCGGTCAATCAACTCTTCCATCGAAATCTCGCTTTTGTCATAGACCCCAGCGACCTTGCCGCGATCCAGAACATAAAGCCTGTCGACCACGGGATAGACGTGAAAGATGTTGTGGTCGATGAATATGGCCGACTTGCCGGCCTTTTTGATATTGCTAACGAAATCCAGCGTCTTTTTGGTTTCGGTCAGCGACAGGCCCATGGTGGGTTCGTCCAAAATCACCAGCTGCGCATCAAAATACAAAGCCCGCGTGATGGCTACACCCTGCTTTTCACCGCCCGACATGGTGGTGACCACATTGTCAGGGTGCACGGCCGCCGAGGTAAAGCCCATGTGTTCCGACATCAAGCGCGCCGATTCCTCGCGCATCTTCTTGACGTCTAGCAGGCCCCAAGCGGTACGCGGTTCGCGCCCCATGAACATATTGCGCCAGATCGGCTGCTTTTCGCACAGCGCACGTTCCTGATAGACCGTTTCGATCCCCAAGCCGCGCGCACGGGCGACAGACCAATCGTCGATCTTCTCGCCCTTAAAGAACACATCGCCCCCGGCATCGGGCTTGTGAAAGCCCATCACGGTTTTGACGAGCGTCGATTTGCCCGCGCCATTGTCGCCCAAAAGGCCCACAATCTCGCCCGGATAGACGGCAAAGTTGATGTCAGACAGCGAGCGGACCTCGCCAAAAGTCTTGGAGACGTTGCGCAGTTCAATAACCGGCGTCTGCCCGGGGCGGGGTGAAGCTTCAGCCATCAGGACACCTTTATGAAAGGGAAGGGGCCCGTGGCGACGGGCCCCCGAATGTTTAGCGGAAGGTTAGCGGATTTCTACAGCGGCCAAGGGCGCCACGGCATCCACGTTGGTGGCATCCACAAAAGCGCCAGCCGTGTTGATATCAAGGCCCGAGAAGCCGAACTTCTTGGTCAGGCAGATGTTCAAGATCGGCAGGTAGCCTTGCAAGAAGGGCTGCTGATCGATCACTAGGTTCTGGAAGCCGTCTTTCACCGCTTGGGCGGTGTTGGGCGACATGTCAAAGCCTGCGAAATAGACCTGACCCGCAGTCAAACCAGCAGCCTGCGCGTAAACACCCACGTTCGAGGTCAGACCGCCGTGGTCGGTCACAACGATCTTGATGCCCGGATTTGCACCCATGACACCGACGAAGGTTGCGGTACCGGCGTTCGGATCGGCGTTGGTGGCGGCATCAATCTCTTGATAGATCACCTTGGCACCGGCTTTGGTGAAGGCGTCAACCACGCCCACGGTGCGTTGGCCGCGATCACCACCTTGGCCCTGCAGGCCCCAGACAAAGACTTCATCGCCTGCTTGCAGATTGGCGCGCTTGGCGGATTCAGCCCCCAAAGCAAAGCCCGCCGCATAGTTCGGCGCGCCGACATAGCCAAAGCCGTTCGGTGCATATTTCGCCTGGCTGTCGGGCAGCGAGGTGTTCAGGCTGGTAAAGATCGTGCCCTGCGCAAAGGCTTGGTCAACGATCGGGCCAGTGGCGGGTTCGCCCGCAAAGCCATAGGTGGCAATGCCGTCAACCTTGGTTGCAACAGCCTGCTGGATCTGTTGCAGCATCTTGTTCGGATCCCAATCCGAGAAGTAATAGGTCACAGTTGCGCCAAGATCCATCTCGGCCTGACGAAAGCCGTTATAGACGTTGTTGGCGAACACACCGCCCTGCGGACCACCCGGAAACGCGGCGATGGTCACGCCAGAGCACCACTTTTCGGTCGGGTCAGCCGCCATGGCCGTGGTGGCCATCAACGACAGGGCAAGGGCAGAACCCGCGATCACGCGGTTCAGCGTCACGTTCAGTTTCATAGCATCCTCCCAATTGGATCGTGCCCGCTCATGCCGTTCTTCGCATCTGGCGCGCAGGGTGAAGGCTAAAGAAGGCATATAAGCTTGTAAAGCCGGATTGTCTTTTGATGGGCTTTGGGCGGGGAAATTCATTGGAAAGCGCATAAAATGCGGCAGTGCAGCTAAAAATGCGCCAGATTGCTGCATCTGCATCAACTGCACGGCGTTTACCTGAACAAACTTATCATATACGTTTTGGCGATGGAAAGAATCGCCCCCCTCTTCCAGCGCCCTGCGCAAACGGTTTCGGCCGCCACCAGTGTGGCCGACGAATTGGGTGCGCGCATCGTGCAGGGCCTGCGCCCGGGCACGCAACTTCCCTCTGAAGCCGAAATGGCTGCCGATTTCGGCGTCAGCCGTATCACGATCCGTGAGGCGCTGAAGATCCTGTCGGGGCGTGGCCTTGTTAGCTTGGCGCGGGGCAAACGCGCGATGGTGACCCAGCCGGATGGGGCGATGTTTGGTGCCTTTTTGACATCGCTCATCAAATCTGACCCCAAAAGCTTGTTTGACCTGTTGCAAGTGCGCCGCTCGTTGGAAGTGCAGTCGGTGATCTTGGCCATTCGCCATTCCAGCCGATCCGGCCTAGCCGCCGTCGAGGCGGCGCTGAGCGCAATGCATACAGCCGCAGCCGAGATGGATGCAGGCGGCACCCGTAGGTCTGACGCCGAGCGCGCCTTTCACCTTGCCGACGTCCGCTTTCACGAGGCGCTGGCGTTAAGCGGGGGCAACCGCGTGCTGACCTATTTGTTCGAAGCCATGGAATCAGCCCTTTACGAAGCTTTTTCTACCAGCCATCGTGGCCAGCTTTTGGCAGGGCAGACGATGGAAGACCTGTGCCAGGCCCATAAGTTGGTGTTTCAGCACGTCAGTGCCCGCGAAGAAAAAGCCGCAGTGGAAGCGATGAGCGCCATTTTGGAAAACGCAGAAATCAACCTGCGCGCCGCTTTGGAAAATGTGTAAGCTCTAGCGTTTGGCAGGCTAACTGTAACGGGTAAGGGCCAAAGGGCTAGCTTGGCTGCAAGTGGTGCCAAAGGCCTAAACACCCGAAATCTGCTTGATTATCAAAAGAAATATCCTTAAGTGTTATCTTGAGGAATTTCGCCGTTTGGTATTTTGAAGGTAGATTCTAACGTGATCCGCAGGGTGGCCTTTATCATTCCCAATATCACCGCGGGTGGGGCTGAACGTGTTGTCACAACCTTGGCGACAGCGCTAAGCGATGAATTGGAAACGCATATCTTTTTGCAACCTGGGCACATCGGACAGGCCCATTTGCCCGGCGTGACGCTGCATGAGGTGCCCTTCACCCTTGAGGCCATGCGCAAGGCGATCGCTCGCCTGCAAATCGACTTGGTTTTTGATCATTACCATTGGGATAAGGATCATGTCCTTATGATGGCCGTTCTGGCGGACGAGGGCGTTAAGATCGTTCTGACGGAACACAACGCTTTTCATTATCCGCTGTTTCAATGGGCTCGCGATCACAAAGCGGGTTATCAAGACTGGTTCTTAGAACGCTACGCCGTCTACCGCCGTTTCGCCGGCATAACAGTCTTAACAGACCATGCGCAAAAAGCGTTTGGGGCACATTTGGACAATGTGCGCAAAGTTGCCAACCCCATTCCGAATGGCCCTTGGCACCCAGCACGTCCGGCGGAACCTATGGTTCTGAATATATCGCACTTCAGCAAGCGCGCCAAAAGGTTGGACCTGTTATACGCGACAATGACCGACGTGCAAAAGCAGGTCGCAGCGGCGCGTCTAATAATTTTAGGCAATTATGATTGGCAAAAAGATCATTGGCTGCGTCAGACTTATGGGTTGAATGGCAGTCAAATCACCTGCCCCGGGCATAGCCAAAGGACGGGAGATTATTACCAAAAAGCGACTGTTTTCGCCCTAACTTCTGAGATTGAAGGCCAGCCCTTGGTTTTGCTAGAGGCCGCGATGCACGGCGTGCCACAAGTGGCCTTTGACTTACCCGGACTGCGCGACCAAGTTCTTGATGGCGAGACGGGATTTTTGGTTCCGTTTGAAGACACAAAAGCCCTTTGCAGCCGCATTGTACAGCTTTTGTCCAATCCTTTGAAGACAGCCAAGATGGGGCAAGCCGCGCGAGAGTTTGTTGCGCAAACATTTGCCCTGCAGCGCATAAAAGACATGTGGCTTGATATCATTTCCGAAATCGATCGTACCGGGCGGCTTACCTCTGCTATTCGGCCCCTGCCGCGCCCTGATGTGGATAGTCAGGCGGCATGGCATGCTTATTGGCAAAGCGCGGCCCTGCCAGGCGCAGCGCTACCCTGCAAGATCAGTTTTATTGTGCCAGTTTATGGCACAGAAGCTCTGCTTGGACGTTGCCTGCGCAGTATCCAAAACCAAAGCTTACGCGAATTTGAATGTATCGTGGTTGACGATGCCTCGCCGGGAGATGTGACAAAGGCATTTCAGGATGCGGTGGGCACGGATGATCGGTTTAGAATTGTGCGGCACGCTGAAAATCGCGGCCTATATCAAGCGCGATCAACCGGAGCAGAACAAGCCCGTGGCCTGTATCTAGCGCATGTGGACAGTGACGATTACATTGATATCCGCTTTGCCGAAGTTTTGTTTGCCGAAGCCCTGACAAGCGGGGCAGAAATTATCGAATGTCAGGCGGTGGAACTGCACCCCGAGGGTCGCCCCATTCCCTTTAACACCATCACCCGCGATGGGCCTGTCGATGGCAATGCAGCCAACTGGGCCTTTATCAATGACAGCCTGCGCAATGTGGTTTGGAACAAAATCTACTCGCGCGCATTGTGGAACCGCGCCCCAGATCATGCCGAGATCGATATTGGCCTTTCCGTTACGGAAGATCTTCTTCGCAACAGTCTGATATTCCCGCATTGCCGTCGATATTCCTTTGTGCGCGATTGCCTGTATTTTTACTGCCGCAGACCCACGTCGGTTGTGAAGGGTGGAGATCTGATACGGCTTTTAGAGAAACTGCAAGACCTTGATTTTTCTTATTCTGTCGCTTCAAAAAAACAAACGGGCCCAGGTGCGGAAAAATTGATTGATCGCTTGGATGAGCGGCGCATTGTTGATCTTAATTGGTACATTGGGGAATATATTGAACGTCAAACCCCAGATACTCTCCGCGCTGAATTGAGACGCCATAAAAATAAAACTGACCCATATTTCCAAGTCCTTCTTTCGATTTCGGGAAAATTTCAAGCCTTAAAAAAAGACTACCGCTCTCGCACAGAAGACTGGTTGCGCGAAAAAAGTCGCGCCGATTGGTTGGAGTCTAAGGTTCAACTCTAAAATAATTTTTACAAAGTTTGAGAGATTCAGATGCAGAACAAAGTCGCAGTTCTTTCTCTTTTGATTGAAATGCGTGGGCGCTTGGATGAGTTGGAACGACTTGTGCGGTTTAGCCCTGATCAAACCGCCTTGACCCCATTGTCCTATGAGACACACGAGGTTCTAGACATCACGCCGCCCGGTTATCAGACTTTCCGCAAAACGGGGATACAAGGCACCCAAGTGCTGCGCCGGGTGACGCCCATGGAGGGCTTTGTGCAATTCGGCGCCCCTGATGCAGATACGCAATGTGAGGTGACAAGTTTCGCCCTTTCAGACCTGCACCGCAATGATGCGACGCCGGGTTTTGGGCTGTCCATGATTGCTTTGGGCGACCGACAGGACTGGTTTGCCTTTGAGTTTTTGGCCCCTGATCTGGATCCGAAAGATTGGCACTGGACAGAGTGGGTTTTAAAAATCGCAACACAGGCGCCAGGGACGTTGTTTTCGCAATTCATCCTTTACGGAGAGGGGGAACCCGTTTTTGTCGTTATAGGGGCGCACGAAGTCAGTGAATTTGCGACCTTTTATCATTTCAAACTGGACCGTGAAATGATCCCTGCCGACCGGTTGGCGTCCATGCAACAGTTGCGATTGGTGCTATCAACGGGTGGGCTTATGATGGCCTTAAATCTATATGCCTATGGTGTTTATGGCACGCGCTAAGGGGCAAAAACGATGACATTCGATCAACCCGCAATCATTTTTTGTGCCACGCAGCGAAGCGGTTCCACGATGATTGTGGATGATTTCCAAAATGCCACAGGCCGCGTTGGAACTGAGACTGAAGCCTTTTATCACCTTGCCATTAAGAGGGGCATTCAAGATTGGCCCAAAGCCTTAGAAATTGTGCAGTACCATCGTCAGGGCGAGGCGATTTTTTTCGATAAGTTCATGTTTCCGTTCCTACCAATTCTGTCAAATATGATGGCGTCAGAAGGGGTGCCAAACAGCACCGACTGTTTCGCTAAGTTCTTTGCTTCTGCCATTTGGGTCTACATTCGACGCGCCAATATCTTTGAGCAAACTGTGTCAAAATATACAGCCGAAACCTTGGGCATATGGGATGCCGCAACGGCCATAGATGACTTTAACGCCGCGATGAATTTTGATGTCAACCTCGCCCGAAAATATATGCGCGGACTTATCAAAGAAGATGCCAGATGGTTGGGCTTCTTTAAACGGCATGATATTAAACCTATACAGATCTTTTATGAAGACGCTGTTCCCAATTTCCCCAACTATTTGCGCCCCGTGCTATCTGCAGCGGGACTACAGATCGACTTTGACAATCTAAACCAAAGACGAAGAAATAAACTTGGCAACGCTCGCAGTGCGGTTTTGGCACAGTTTCTGGAAAACGTCGTCCAGCGCGATCTTATTGCGCAGATGTTCAAGGATCGCGCAGCGCAAGGCCCGGTTGGGCCCAATCACATGCCAGATTAACCGCCTTCTGCGATGAGGCCCTAGCCATTTACGCCCTGCCCACGCGCATAAATATCTTCATATCGTATGATATCATCCTCGCCCAAATAGACGCCGGTCTGAACCTCGATCAACACCATGTTGACCTTGCCGGGGTTTTCCAAACGGTGCATGGCCCCCAAGGGAATGTAGACCGACTGATTTTCCGAAATCAGTTGCACCTGCGCATCGATCGTTACTTTTGCGGTGCCCTCGACAACAATCCAATGTTCGGCGCGGTGGTGGTGGCTTTGCAGGCTTAACGCAGCACCCGGCAAAACGACAATGCGCTTCACCTGAAACCTGTTGCCCAAAGCCAAGCTTTCATACCAGCCCCAGGGCCTGTGATCGCGCGGAAAGGTTTCGGCTTGCGGCGCCTTGCGCGCCTTTAGTTGGGTAACGGCCAGTTTTACATCTTGCGCGCGGTCTTTGGTGGTGATCAGCACCGCGTCCGGCATTGCCACGGCTACGATGTTCTCAAGCCCAATGCCAACCAAATGCAGGCCGCTGGCTTCTGACCGCAGCAAACTGCCCGTGCAGTCGATCGCCAGCGTGTTGCCGTGGGTTGCAACGCCTTGAGAGTCGAGAGACGCGCCGCGCCAAACCGCGTCCCACCCGCCAAGGTCGGACCATGCGCCGTCATAAGGCATGACAGACAGGTTCTGTGCCTTTTCCATCACCGCATAGTCAATCGATTGGTCGGGCAAAGCGGCCCATTCGGCCACGCCAAGCCGCGAAAAGCCCAGATCGTGGTGCATGGCGGTCAAGGCTGCACGCACCCCTTGCAGGATCTGCGGAGCAAAACTGGCAAAGGCCGCCACCAGCTCGGTGGTTGTTGCCAAAAAAATTCCAGCATTCCAGGCATGTCGCCCATCGGCCAACATAGCCTGCGCGCGTGCCAAGTCGGGTTTTTCGACAAATCGGCGCAATGGTTGGGCCACCGCTGCAAAATCTGCTGAGGGTTGCGACAGTTCCAGCCAACCATAGCCCGTCTCTGCGCGATCGGGTCTGATGCCAAAGGTGACAATTTGACCCGATTGCGCCGTGGGCACTGCCGCCAGAACTGCCGCACGAAATTGGGCATCTTGCGGTATCACATGGTCAGACGGGGCGATGATCATTAAAGCCCCCGGCTCTATCTGATCCAAAAGCAGCGCGGCCGCCAGAATGGCAGGGGCCGTGTTGCGGCCTGCAGGTTCAATCATAGTGGCTAAGGCAGAAACCCCTATCGTCGCCAGTTGGTCTTTCACGATGAAACGAAAGTCCGACCCGGAAATCACGATGGGCGCTGCAAATTCGGGCGCGGTAAAGCGCCGCACGCAAGCTTGAAACAGGGTTTCATCGCCCGAAATGATCGAAAATTGCTTCGGAAAGCTTTTGCGCGAGAGCGGCCAAAGCCTTGTGCCAGATCCGCCGCACAGAATCACAGGATACAATTTTTGCGAAATGAGATCGGTCCTTTTGATCAACACTGCCGTTAAGTCAAAGCGCAGTGTGTTTCCAATGTTTTGAAAACTTGTGACGCGCGGGGGCTTGCCGCGTCAAGCGGTTTGTCAAAGTGGCCACCCGCCGCCTTTACCCTAAAACACCGCGTGCTCGCCCAACTCTACCCGCGACTCGCCACGTAAAAGGCTGGCATAATGGTCAACCAACCTGTCTTTCCCGCTGGAGGGGGTGGCATTCGCGTCATATTTCCCGGTTGCATGGTTCAGCACCAACATCGACTCGGTTGCATAATAGCGCCCGATGCGTGCCAACTCGGCCTTGTCGCGCAGTTTTGGTGACAGTTTGCCCAAAACAGACAGCACGGCGATGATCCCGTCCAAAAAGCCTACTGGAACCCTGCGGTATTTGGGGGTTTGGTTCAACAGTTTGAACAAAGCAGCGCCTTGCTCTTTGGCGGTCAAGGCGGGGCCCGGGCCGCCAATCGGCAAAATGCGGTTGTGTCGGCTGTGATCGTTCAAACATTCAGCAAGATAGGTGCCAAGATCAGCATCGCTGATGGGTTTGCATGCCGTTAAATTGCCATCGCCAAAGATCAAAAAGGGCTTGCCCGCTTGTACCCGTTTGACCTGACCCGACAGCGATTTGAAAAACGCCGTGGCCCGCACGATGGAATAGGTCAGGCCAGAGCTGGTCAATTCCGCCTCGAACGCCAGTTTGGCCTGTTGAAAGGCCAAAAGCGGGCGCTGCACGCAGATGGCAGAAAGCAGAACAAATTGGGTAACGCCTGCTGCTTTGGCAATGTTCAACGCATCAACATGGGCGCGGTGATCGATGGCCCAAGCATCCTTGGGCGCACCACTGCGCGAGGCAAGGCAGGACACCACCGCATCGAACCGCTCGCCCGCAAAACCGTCGCGCTGAAGCGAGGCAGCATCGGTCACTTCGCCAAAGCGTAGGGTGATACCCAAGGGCAGGCCACGGCGCGGGTCGCCCGCTTTGGGGCGCACAAGGCAGACAACCTCGTGCCCTTTGGCTAGCAGGGCTGCCGCTGTGGCGCGGCCAATCGTGCCGGTGGCCCCTAGCAAGAAAACGCGACGACGCTTAGGCATGGGCGGGGTCGCTGCCTTGTAGGGTTTGGGCCACCTTGCCCCAGCCTTCGGCCAGATAAATCCGCAACCAAGGGGTAAAGCGGGCAGGGTCAGCTTTGATTTGTTCTGACAGGTCGGGCAGCGACACCCAAGCCACCTGCATCACCTCTTCGGGGTTTAGCCGCAGCGCCACGTCCAGCGGCGCTTCGGCGACGAACAAATCGACCACCTCGTGCTCGGTCAGGCCCGCGCCCACATCAGCGCGGTATTCGGTGCCGCCGACACGCCGCAGGGTCAAGCCTGTCAGCCCAAGCTCTTCGCGCACGCGCCGTGTGGCGCAGTCAAGCGGGGTTTCGCCCCAGCGCGGATGGGTGCAGCAGGCGTTGGCCCAAAGGCCCGGTGTGTGGTATTTGCTTAACGCGCGGCGTTGCAGCAAGGTGCGGTCGCCGTGCATCACAAAGACCGACACGGCCAAGTGCCGCAGGCCGCGCTGATGCACGTCAAGCTTTTCAACGGGTGTCAAAACACCGTCGACCCAAGCGGGGATCATCTCGCTCATATGTGTTCTGGGGCGACCCAGCCCATAAGATGCCGGATGTTTTTAAAGCCGATTTTCAGATGCGCGAAGGGTTTGGCGTTGACCAGCTTTTTGTTCATATAGGCCTCGAACGTCAGTTTTTGAACGTCGATATCGTGGCACAGGCTGACAAATCGTTCGCGGCGTTCGTCAGATTTGTAATAGGCATCTTGCATAGACCGCAGCACTTTGAACACCGTGCCATGTTCTTTCATGAACATCTTGCGCGCCAAGCGTAGCTTTGATGCCCGCCCCGTCGCCAAGCACGCCTGTGCTGCCGTGGCGGCGACCCTGCCGCCCATCATGGCATAGTAAATTCCTTCGCCGGACGAGGGTGCCACCACCCCTGCCGCATCGCCCGCCAGCACCACGTCGCGGCCATTGTCCCACCGATCCATCGGATGCAGCGGAATGGGCGCACCTTCGCGCCGGATGGTTTCGCACCCCGTCAGGCCCGAGGCTTCGCGCAGATCGGCCGTGGCTTGTTTCAGATCAACGCCGTCAATTCCCGTGCCCATGCCGACGCTGGCATGCTTCCCATGCGGAAAAACCCAGCCGTAAAAATCGGGGCTGATCTTGCCGTCATAGATCACATCGCAGCGGCCCGGATCATACAGGTTCGACCCGGCCGGTGCCTTGATGATCTCATGATAGGCAATGACGTAGGGGATTTTGTCGCCGCCCGGCACCTCTGTCTTGGCCACGTTTGACCGCGCGCCATCGGCCCCGATCACCAGCTTGGTCGACAGCCGCATTTCCGCGCCCGAGGCCTTGTCACGGTAGACCACATGGGTGCCCTTGGCATCACGTTCCAGCCGCAAGTAAGTGCCGGTGAAACGTTCGGCCCCGTTTTGCACGGCACGCACCCGCAGGAATTCGTCGAAATGCTCGCGGTCCACCATGCCGACAAAGCCACCCTCGATCGGAATATCGACATGCCGCTGCGTGGGAGAGATCATCCGCGCCGTTTGGATATGCGCCACCAACTGTTCGTCGGGGATCGAGAAATCTTCAATCAGACGTGGCGGGATCGCTCCACCACATGGCTTGATCCGCCCCGCCTTATCGAGAAAAGCCACATCCACCCCGGCGCGGGCCAAATCATTGGCCGCTGTTGCGCCTGAAGGTCCGCCGCCGATGACCACAACGTCAAACATGTCATTCTCCCGGAACATAACTGCTAATATTGGGCTCTGTGCGGCCCTCGATAATCTGTTGGGCCATCAGCGTGGCCAAAGCAAAAAGCCCGGCCTCCGCGATAAACACCAAGCCAAAGGCCGTGGGCGTGGCCATGAACTGCCGCGCCAAATCGACCGCGCCCGACCCAAGTATGCCTCCCAAGCCCGCCGCCACAGCCTGCGCTGCGCCCCATAGGCCCATCCGCGTGCCTTCGCGCGCCTCGCGCCCTTGGCCTGCCAAGGCCATCATCGACCCGATGGCCGAGACGGCGAACATGCCGTTGAAAAAGCCCAAAGCGATCGTGGCGGGCTGCAAAACAGCTGGCCCTGCGACCATTTGGCCTGCCAGCGCAATCGTTATCAAAGACAGTGCCGATCCGGTGCATCCTGCCATCACCCAAGCGCGTAGTGAGCCAAGGCGAAACCCTGTGGCGGCGATGCCCACTGTCAACATCCCCACAAAGACACCGCCATTTTGCGCGCCTGACAATTGCGTCGACTGGCCGGGCGTGAAGCCAAAGGCCAATCCTGCGTAGGGTTCAAGGATCAGTTCTTGCATGAAATAGGCGACCATCGACAAAAAGATGAAGATGGTGAAATTGCGCGCGCGCGGTTCGGCCCAAATCTCGGCCAAGCCTGCGCGAAAGGGCAGGGGTTTGTCGTAAGAAGGGGTCGCGGGATGGCGCGCCTCAATTCCCCAAACCGCCAGTGCAGTCAGCACCACAGCACCCAACCCCACAACGGCAACCACCTTCAGCAGCAAAGCCTGCGAGTAAGGGTCCAGCGCCTTGCCCACAATGGTGGCCGTCACCGCGATGCCAAAGATCATCATCAACCATGTGATCGTCGCCGCCGCCGCCCTGCGGCGCGGGTGGGTTGTGGTGGCCAGCAGCGCCAAAAGCGATGTGCCCGAGGCCCCCACCCCCGCGCCGATCATGGCGTAAGCCAGCACCGAAACACCCAAACCCGCCCAGAACAGGCTGCCCATCAGCACAAAGCCCAATGCCGCGCCCAGTGCCCCCAGTGCCAAAACCGCCATGCCACCGATGATAAACCGCGTGCGCTGACCGCCTGTGTCAGACTTATACCCCCACGTCGGCCGCGTGATCTGCACCGCATAATGCAGGCCCACCAGCAGCCCCGGCAGCACGGCTGGCAAGCCCGCCTCAACCACCATCAGGCGGTTAAAGGTCGAAGTGCACAGCACTACAATGGCCCCAAGGCACATCTGCACCGCACCCAGACGGAAGATCGACGTCCAAGACAAGTATTTCATCCCGCAACCCCCAACCCGCGCAGCGCAAAGGCGGTGATCATCATCCCGCTGACATACATCGCCACACCCGTGGCATTGTACCAAGGCGCTTTGCCCTTGGGGTCTTGCAACAACCGCCCCATGGCCCAGACTTGGCCGCCCAAAAGCAGGCCAACACACAGCGCATGAACGGGTTTGCCCCAAACCAGCAGCAGCGCAATCACCAAAGCCTGCGCCAGCCCCATGACCGTGCAGGCCACCCGCGCGGCGACCTCTGGCCCTAGGGTGACGGGAAGCGAGCGCACGCCGTGCAGCTTATCGCCCTCTAGCGCCTTGAAATCATTCAATGTCATAATTCCATGCGCACCAAGGGCATAAAGCAGCGCCATAGTGCAAATCTGAAAACTGGGCATCCCCTGCGCCAGAACCGCAGCCCCCGTGAACCAGGGCAACCCTTCGTAACACAGGCCCACCAGCCCCGGCCCCCACCAGCCCGACCGCTTCAGGCGGATAGGTTCCACCGAATAGGCCCAAGCCGCCAGCACGCCCACCACGGTGGCGGCAAAGCCCCATATGCCAAGTTGCCAACCCAAAGCCAACGATAGCACAGACATCGCCAGCGCAATCCAAAGCCCCCAACGCCCGGGAATGCGGCCCGAGGGGATGGGGCGATGCGGCTCGTTCACTGCATCGACGTGTCGATCGCACCAGTCATTCGCCGCCTGCGACATGCCGCAGACCACAGGCCCTGCCAGCACCACGCCCAAAACCACCATAGGCCAAGCCCCCCATGGCGAGACCCCAACCGAGGCGATGCCGCACAAATAGGCCCACATCGGCGGGAACCATGTGATGGGTTTAATCAGCTCAAGCATAGCTTTGGGCTGCGGAAGGGACGGGTTATGTAAGGCATTCGATACACTCATGTGTCAACTTTGCCTTACATTTTCGAGTCGATCAAGCCCCCAGTTTTCCCACATCAAAACAAAAAAGCGCCCAAAAGCGGGCGCTTTGTCTTTGCCGTGGGCCCTTGGCCTATTCGTCGTCTTTGCTGAGCAATCCGAACTTGCGCAGTTTCACATACAGCGACTGCCGCGATAGGCCCAGCATTTCAGCCGCCGCCACGCGGTTGTTACGGGTTAGGTCAACGGCCGTTTGAATACACATCTTTTCAACGACATCTGTGGTTTCGGCGACAATGTCCTTCAACGTCGAAGACCCCACCAGATCCATCACGCCGCGCATGCCTTCATCTGTGCTGCTGGTCGTTGGTCGGCGCATGAAATCCACACGGCTGACATCGCGGATCATCAGACCAAAGCTGGGGTTGGGGCGATCATTCAGATAGGTGGCCGAGATTTCGACAGCGACCTGTCCGTTAAACTCGTTCACGATCTTGGTTGAAAAAATCCGCAAATGGCGGCTGCGCTTGGCATTGTCTAGCAAGACCCGCAGGTCCACCGTGCCGCGCGCCAGAAAATCGGCCAAGGATCGTCCGCGCACGTTTGACAGATGCGTGCTGTCGGTTAGCTTCAGGAAGGAATCATTGCCAAAGGTGATGACACCCTCGCCGTCCAAGAAGACAACGGCATCAACGCCTTCGTGAAACAGGCGTTCAAAGTTTTCGTTGGATTCGTTTTGTTGCGTGGCCACTTGCTCGGTCGCCTCAAGCCGGCACAGCATCAGGCGTTCGCCTGCGGCGCGAAACAGCTTGGGGATCACGCGCAACTTGCGTTGCGAGCGGCGGGCCACCAGTTCAACCGGGCTGACCGAATCGGCCGAGGCGATGTTCGACAGGCTTTCCAGAAACTCTCCACGGCGGCGGCCTTCGAATTCTTGGGCAATGGCCGCCCCAATCAAATCTTGCCTCGACCCGCCCAGCATCACGGCGGCAGCGGCGTTCAGATCGGCGATACGCCCGTTGTTCATGGCCAGCAAAACCACTGCATCACGGGTGGCTTCCATCAAAACACGGTAGCGCGTGTCCATCTCGCGCTGGGATTCATAGTCACGCTCAAGGGCGATTTGCGCCATGACAAGTTGCTGCTGCATCTCGGCAATCGGGCGCATATCGCGCCCCAGCATCAGGATGGATTTGTCGGCGCGGATCGGGTGCATGGTGTAGCGCACCGGAAATTCTAGCAAGGACGCATCGTGATGGTTGATTTCGACCGTAACAGAGGATGCGCCGGGTTTGCCCAGCGCGCTTATGCGGTTTGCCAGCTTATCGTGATTGTCCTCCGACACCAGATCGAAGATTCTCTGGCCCACCCAAATATCCAAGCGCCCAAAGGCTGGATGATGCGGGTTGACCATGACGGCGACGACAATTTTGTCGGCATTGACCAGCAAGGTGATGTCGGATGCCGTCGACAAAATCTCGGACAAAAAGGCCGGGTCAATCAGCGGCATCGACATGCCTGCAAGGAAATGCGTGGTATCAGTGTTCACTGGGCTTGCCCATTCTTGCCGCCCACCCGGTGTGCCGGGACAGCGGTGTGTCACGCGCGCCGAAGCACGCAGGAGGCGTCGAACTTAAGGCCAATGGCCTCAAGTGCGGCGCAGATGTCATTCGATGCAATGTCAGCGCCAGTGCATGCTGCCAAATCCTCAGTTTTCTCAAATACAGCCCCGCCCACCACAATCGGTGTCGCTTTTGCCGACACAGACTTGATGAATTGCACTGTATTTGCGACCGATTCCAATTTGTCTTTGGTTGCGATCGAGATCAACACCCCATCGAATTGCCGCGCTGCCATAAGGCTGCGCAATTCGTTGTGCGATGGGGCAATTCTGAGACAGACTGAAACCCCGAACCGGCGCATTTGCCCCATGGCCACCATCGGCCCCAAGGTATGCTGCTCGCGGTCGGGCACAATCAGCAAGACGGTGCCATGCCCCGTGTCGCCCGCCTGATCGGCCACCCAAGCCATGCCAATCTCGCGCAGCAGGCTTTGCATCCGCCCCACGCCGATTGACACATCCAGCCAAGACATCTGGTCGTCTTGCCAAGCTTCGCCCAGGCGGCGGGCCGCTTCGGGAATGTAAATATCGGCCAATGCCGCCGCACTGACGCGCGCGCGCTTCAACTCGCGCAGCAGATCTGAAAAGGCGTCTTGTTTGCCTGACATGGCGGCCGTTATCAGCCCCGAGACCACAGGTTCGCGCACCTCCGAAAAGGTGCGCCAGTTTCGTTCGGCCAACAGCGACACGACTTGCGCGGCGAACTGAATGACGCCCGCGCTGTCTTTCGACCCCGCACGCCCTTGATCTTGCGCCTGAATTTCTTGCATCGGCACGGCTCCCCCCGGGGTGGTCCGTTGATTTTGCGCCTGAGTCTGTGGGCACAATCGGAGCCATCCTTGCCATTAACATTCCTTTAGGTCGGACGCATTGTCAAAGAAAATTGACACTCTTGTCGGTAGTTTAAAGGCCATAAAATCGCAAGCGTTTGTTTTATCACGTGAATAATGCCATATTTGTGCGGCAGAAACCCGCCGTTGCGCTGGACGGAAACCGATAAGTGTCAACCGAAATTGTGTAAGTTTAGGTTGACACATTCGGAACCGCGGGGCTAGGATCAGTTTACAGACCTGACCTGTGAAAGCCTGTTGATGACGCAGAACCGACCAGACCAAAACTGCCGGACCGCGCTTTACACGCCGCAAGAACGTGTGCGCCGCGACCAGACCAAGTGGACCTTGGTTCAAGGCATTCTTGCGCCCTTGCAGTTCCTGGCTTTCGCAACTTCGCTGGTCTTGGTGCTGCGCTACTTGATGACCGGAACGGGGTATGAGGCGGCGACGATCTCGATTGTGATCAAGACCGGCTTTTTGTACCTGATCATGATCACCGGTGCGATCTGGGAAAAAGTCGTGTTCGGCCAGTACCTTCTGGCTCCGGCCTTTTACTGGGAAGATGTCTTTAGCTTTGGCGTCATCGCCCTGCACACCGCCTATCTGTTCAGCCTGTACACAGGTTTGCTGGATCACACCGGCCAGATGACCTTGGCCTTGGCGGCTTATGCGGCCTATGCGGTCAACGCCGCGCAGTTCATTCTAAAGCTGCGCGCCGCGCGGTTGGATGCGGCGGTGACCACATGAATGCCCCCGCCCCGGCCTTGGGTTGCACCAACACCCCCGTCTTGAAAGAGCGTGGCCAGCGCGAGGTGTTCTGCGGCCTGACGGGAATCATCTGGCTGCATCGCAAGATGCAGGATGCCTTCTTTCTGGTGGTCGGCAGCCGCACCTGTGCCCATTTGTTGCAATCGGCCGCAGGTGTCATGATTTTCGCTGAACCCCGCTTTGGCACTGCCATTCTAGAAGAAAAAGACCTCGCCGGTCTGGCCGATGCCCAGACCGAACTTGACCGCGAGGTTGACCGCCTTCTGTCGCGCCGCCCTGACATTCGCCAGTTGTTCTTGGTGGGGTCTTGCCCGTCCGAGGTTATCAAGCTTGACCTGCACCGCGCCGCCGAACGCATGAGCGTCAAGCACGCCCCGCATGTGCGCGTCCTGAACTACTCTGGCTCGGGGATTGAGACGACCTTTACGCAGGGCGAGGATGCCTGCCTTGCCTCGATGGTGCCCACGCTGAGCGCGACTGCAGAAAAAGAGCTGCTCTTGGTCGGGGCCTTGCCCGATGTTGTCGAAGATCAGGCCATGGGCCTGCTGGCCGCCCTTGGCATCACCAAGGTGCGCTGCTTACCCGCACGGCGCAGTGCGGATACGCTGGCCATCGGGCCGAACACGGTTTTCGCCCTGTTGCAACCCTTCTTGGGCGACACCCACGCCGCCCTCACCCGCCGCGGGGCGCGCCACATCCCCGCCCCTTTCCCCTTTGGCGCCGAAGGCACGACCCTGTGGCTGCAAGCCATCGCCACTGAATTCGGCGTTGACCCCGCCCTTTTCGCCAAAGTCACCGCTGCGCCGCGTGCGCGCGCTGAAAAGGCCATCGCAGCTTCGGCCCAAACCCTCTCTGGCAAATCCATCTTCTTCTTTCCCGACAGCCAGCTTGAAATCCCCCTCGCCCGATTTCTCACCCGCGAATGCGGCATGACCGCGGTCGAGGTCGGCACCCCCTTCCTGCACCGCGACCTTTTGTCCCCCGATCTGGCCCTGCTCGCCCACGGCCCAACGATCTCCGAAGGCCAAGACGTCGACAAGCAACTCACCCGCGCCCGCGCCGCCCGCGCTGATCTTACCGTCTGCGGCCTAGGCCTCGCCAACCCGCTCGAAGCCGAGGGCATGGCCACCAAATGGGCCATCGAACTGGTCTTCACGCCGGTGCATTTTTACGAACAAGCCGGTGATCTGGCCGCCCTTTTCGCCCGCCCGCTGCGCCGCCGCGCCCTTTTGGCCCCGCTGGCCCCTAGGATCGAGGCTGCCGAATGACCCGCCTTTTCATATGTGCCCAAATATCCTCTGGGGGTCCGGGGGGCGAAGCGCCCCCGGCGCGGGGGGCGGCATGAAGCTGACCCTGTGGACATATGAAGGCCCGCCCCATGTGGGGGCCATGCGAGTGGCGACCGGCATGAAAGGCCTGCACTATGTGTTGCATGCCCCGCAGGGCGACACCTATGCTGATCTGCTTTTCACCATGATCGAACGGCGCGACCACCGCCCGCCGGTGACCTATACCACCTTTCAAGCCCGCGATCTGGGCGGCGATACCGCCACGCTGTTCAAAACCGCTTGCCAAGACGCCGTCGACCGTTTCGCACCCGAGGCGATCATCGTCGGGGCCTCGTGCACTGCCGAGCTCATCCAAGACAATCCTGCAGGGCTCGCCGGTTCGATGAACCTTGGCCTGCCGGTGATCCCGTTGGATCTGCCGTCTTATCAGCGCAAAGAGGGGTTTGGCACGGACGAGACCTTCTTGCAGATCGTCCGGCATCTGGCCCAGCCATGCGCGCGCACCGAACAGATCACCGCCAACCTGATCGGTCCCACCGCCTTGGGCTTTCGCCACCGCGACGATATCACCGAATTGACCCGCCTTTTGGCCGAAATGGGCGTCGGCGTGAACGTGGTCGGCCCCATGGGGTCGCGCCCGTCTGACATCGCCCGCCTTGGGGCGGCGCATTTCAACGTGCTGATGTATCCCGAACACGCCGAATCCGCCGCCCGCTGGCTAGAGACGAACTTCAAACAACCCTATACCAAAACCGTCCCAATCGGCGTCGGGGCCACGCGCGATTTTCTGGCTGAAGTGGCCAAGATCACCGGCCTGCCCGTGAAAACCGACACCACCCGCCTGCGCCTGCCATGGTGGACCCGCAGCGTCGACAGCACCTATCTGACTGGCAAACGCGTCTTTATCTTCGGCGACGGCACCCATGTCGCCGCCGCCGCCCGCATCGCCCGCGAAGAGATGGGGTTCGAGGTCGCAGGCCTTGGCTGCTTTAACCGCGAAATGGCCCGCCCCATCCGCGCGCTTGCCAAGGACTACGGGGTCGAGGCGCTGATCTCTGACGACTATCTTGAAGTCGAGGCCACCATTGCCGCCTTGCAGCCCGAAATGATCTTGGGCACCCAAATGGAACGCCACATCGGCAAACGCCTCGGCATTCCTTGCGCCGTCATCTCTGCTCCCGTCCATGTCCAAGATTTCCCGGCGCGCTATTCCCCCCAAATGGGTTGGGAAGGCGCCAATGTGATCTTTGACACCTGGGTTCACCCGCTGGTCATGGGCCTTGAAGAACACCTTTTGCATATGTTCCGCGACGATTTCGAATTTCACGACGACGCCGGGGCCTCGCACCATGGCGGCGCGCACAAGCCGCGGGACGTGGTCGCTGAAGCCGCCCCTGCGGCCGCGGACGTGGCGGGCTCGATGCCCGACGCGGGCGCATCTTTGGGCGACAGCGTGCCGGTGGTTCAACCCTCGGGCCAGATCGTCTGGCTGTCGGATGCCGAGGCCGAGTTGAAAAAGATCCCCTTCTTTGTGCGCGGAAAGGCCCGCCGCAACACCGAAAATTACGCCCAAACCAAGGGTGTCACCGCGATATCCGTTGAAACCTTGTACGAGGCAAAGGCCTATTATGCGCGCTGACCCTCCCTTCAACGGCACGCGTGTGGGCTACAACATTGTTGTGGTCACGCTGGATCAACACGCCGCAGGCCCCGCTGCCCGCATCGCCCCACGCCTAACCAAAGATTTCCCCGGCCTGACCATCTCGATCCACGCCGCCGCCGAATGGGCCGAAAATCCCGCAGCCCTTGCGCGCTGCAAAGACGCGCTTAAGACCGCCGACATCGTCGTGGCGAACCTTTTGTTCATCGAAGAACACATCACCGCCATCCTGCCCGACCTGAAAGAGGCCCGCCCCCGTGTGGATGCCTTTATTGGCGTTGTGGCTGACAGCGCCATCGTCAAGCTGACCAAGATGGGCGATCTGGACATGTCCAAGCCGGCCTCGATGACGATGGAGCTTTTGAAAAAGCTCAAACCGAGTGCCAAAACCTCGTCCAATTCCGGCGAAAAGCAAATGTCGATGCTCCGCCGCTTGCCCAAGATCCTGCGCTGGATCCCCGGCAAGGCGCAGGATTTGCGCGCGTGGTTTTTGTCGATGCAATATTGGCTGGGCGGATCGGACGATAACATCGAACAAATGGTCCGCTTCCTGATCGGTCGCTATGCATCGCGCAAAGATTGGCGCGGCGCTGTGGCCAAAGCGCCGGTCGATTACCCTGATGTGGGCCTGTACCACCCCAAGCTTGCCGCGCGCATCACGACCAATCTGGCCGACCTGCCGCGCCCTGCTGGCGCCAAGCTGACTGTGGGCCTGTTGATGCTGCGTTCTTATGTGTTGGCATCTGACACAGCGCATTACGATGCCGTGATCGCCGCGTTCGAGGCGAAGGGTATCGCCTGCATCCCCGCCTTTGCTGGCGGGCTTGATGGCCGCCCCGCCATTAACACCTACTTCAAAGCTGCCAAGGGCATAGATGCCATGGTCTCGCTGACCGGCTTTTCGCTGGTGGGTGGGCCCGCTTACAACGACAGCCCCGCCGCTGTCGCGGCCTTGGCCGATCTGGACGTCCCCTATATCGCGGCCCATCCGCTGGAGTTTCAAACCTTGGGCCAGTGGGCCAATGCCGGCACCGGTCTTGGCCCGATTGAAACCACCATGCTCATCGCCCTGCCCGAGATTGACGGTGCCACCAACCCCACGGTCTTTGCGGGCCGTCACGGGATTGACGGCTGCACGGGGTGCAGTGTTATGTGCAAAGGCTCAGCCGACAGCCGCGCCATGTCGCCTTGCCATGAACGGATCATTTCGCTGGTCGAAAAAACCCAGCGTCTGGCCAAACTGCGCCAGTTGGGCAATGCCGACAAAAAGGTTGGTATTGTTCTGTTCGGCTTTCCGCCCAATGCAGGCGCTGCGGGAACGGCGGCTTATCTGTCGGTGTTTGAAAGCCTGCACAACACCCTTAAGGCGATGAAGGCCGAAGGCTATACGCTTGATGTGCCCCAAACCGTGCAAGACCTGCGCGAAGCGGTTTTGGGCGGCAATTCCAAAACCTATGGCCAACCGGCGAATGTTGCCGCCTTTGTCGATGCCGACACGATCGTGCGCAACACACCGCCCTTGAAGGTGATCGAAGCTGTCTGGGGCCCCGCTCCGGGCAAAGTGCAAAGCGATGGACGCAACGTCTTTGTCCTTGGCCGCCAGTTGGGCAATATCTTCATCGGATTGCAGCCGACCTTTGGCTACGAAGGCGATCCGATGCGCCTGCTGTTTGAACGCGGCTTTGCGCCAACTCATGCCTTCGTGCAGTTCTATCTCTGGATGCGCAACACCTATCAAGCCGATGTCTTCTTACATTTTGGAATGCACGGCGCGCTTGAGTTCATGCCGGGCAAGCAAGCGGGTCTTGGTGCGCGCGACTGGCCCGACCGTTTGATTGGCGAAGTGCCCAATATCTACCTATATGCCGCCAACAACCCGTCCGAGGCCAGCTTGGCCAAGCGCCGCTCGAACGCGATCACCATCACCCACTTGACCCCGCCATTGGCGCAAGCGGGCCTGTACAAAGGCTTGATTGACCTGAAAGACAGCCTAACACGCTGGCGGTCCATGCCCACCGACGCCCCCGACCGCGCCGATCTAGAGGCGCTGATCGCAGAGCAAGCCGCCGTGGTTGATATGGTTGGCCAAAAGCCCGCAGCCCTTTGGCTGAAACTCCTCGAAGCCGAGGATGCTCTGATCCCCGATGGGTTGCACATCGTGGGCCAACCCATGTCTGCGCAGGCCCGCGCCGACTATCTGGACCTGTTGCCGCCGATGGATGCCGCCGAGCGCGCCAAGATCGACAGCCAGTTGCAAGAAAACAGCGAGATCACCGGCATATTGCGCGCCATGTCGGCCCGCTTTATCAAACCCGTGCCGGGGGGCGATCTGATCCGCTCGCCGCAAATCCTGCCCACGGGGCGCAATATCCACGCCTTTGACCCCTTCCGCATGCCCACCGAATTCGCCCTTCGCGATGGTGCGGCGCAAGCGGACAAGTTGCTGGCCGCCCACCCCACGCTGCCGCGCTCTATCGCGCTGGTGCTGTGGGGGTCCGACAATATCAAGTCAGACGGCGGGCCGATTGCGCAGGCCTTGGCCCTGATGGGTGCCAAGCCGCGCTTTGATGCCTATGGTCGCCTGTGTGGGGCTGATCTGATCGCCTTGGCTGATCTGGGCCGCCCAAGGATTGACGTTTTGATGACCTTGTCGGGCATCTTCCGCGATCTGCTTCCCTTGCAAACCAAGATGCTGGCCGAGGCGGCGTACAAAAGCGCCATGGCGGACGAACCTTTGGCACAAAACTTCATCCGCGCCCATGCGCTTGCCTATGCCGAACAGATGGGCTGCGACATGGAAACCGCGTCTTTGCGGGTGTTTTCCAATGCCGAAGGGGCTTATGGATCAAACGTCAACCAATTGGTCGACAGCTCGGCCTTTGGCGATGAGAACGAGCTGGCCGATGCCTATGAAGCGCGCAAATCCTTTGCCTATGGGCTGAACGGCAAGCCGGTCAAACAGGCGGCTTTGATGCAAAAGGCGTTGAAGAACGTCGAAATCGCCTATCAAAACCTTGAATCGGTCGAACTGGGCGTCACCTCGGTGGATCATTACTTTGACACGCTTGGCGGCATCGCGCGGGCGGTCAAGCGCCAGCGGGGCACGGAAACGCCGGTCTATATCTCGGATCAAACGCGCGGCACGGGCAAGATCCGCACGCTGCGCGATCAAATAGCCCTTGAAAGCCGCTCGCGCACGCTGAACCCCAAGTTCTACGAAGGCTTGCTGAAACATGGGGCCGAAGGCGTGCGCCAGATCGAGTCGCACGTGACCAACACCATGGGCTGGTCGGCCACAGCCGAAGCGGTGGACCCGTGGGTCTATCAGCGCCTGTCGGAAACCTTTGTGCTGGACGAGGCGATGCGCAAGCGTTTGGCGGCGCTGAACCCGCAAGCCAGCGCGCGCATGGCCAACCGCCTGATCGAAGCCTCCGAGCGATCCTACTGGTCGCCCGACCCCGCCACACTTGCCGCCTTGCAACAGGCCGCCGATGAACTGGAAGACCGTTTGGAAGGGATTGCCGCCGAATGATGTCAGCATCCCAACCTTGCACCTACCCCACTGTCGGAGCCTCCGGCGGGGATATTTTTACACGTATGAAAGGGGCAAAAGCATGAGCCTGGATTCGGTTCCAATTTTGCGCGGTCTGGACGGGGAAGGATCCGTTCAGGTGCATCAGGATGCAGAGACCAAGATCGAAGGGGCCAAGGTCTTTTCGGTTTACGGCAAGGGGGGGATTGGCAAATCGACCACCTCGTCCAACCTGTCGGCGGCCTTTTCGATGATGGGCAAAAGGGTGTTGCAGATCGGCTGTGACCCCAAGCATGACAGCACCTTTACCCTGACGGGGCGGTTGCAGGCGACGGTGATCGACATTTTGAAGGATGTTGATTTTCACGCCGAAGAGCTGCGCCCCGAAGACTATGTGGCCGAAGGCTTTAACGGCGTGAAATGTGTCGAAGCCGGTGGCCCGCCCGCGGGCACGGGCTGCGGCGGCTATGTGGTGGGGCAGACGGTGAAGCTGCTTAAGCAGCACCACCTGCTGGATGACACTGATGTGGTGATTTTTGACGTCTTGGGCGATGTGGTCTGCGGCGGGTTTGCCGCGCCCTTGCAACACGCCGATCGCGCCGTGATCGTCACCGCCAATGACTTTGACTCGATCTATGCCATGAACCGCATCATCGCGGCGGTTCAGGCCAAGTCGGGCAATTACAAGGTACGGCTGGCGGGCTGTGTGGCCAACCGCTCGCGCGAGACCAACGAGGTCGACCGCTATTGCGAACGGGTGGGGTTCAACCGCTTGGCCCATATGCCCGACATCGACGCCATCCGCCGCTCGCGTCTCAAAAAGAAAACCCTTTTCGAAATGGACGACGAGCAGGACATCGTCATGGCGCGGGCCGAGTATATGCGGCTGGCCGATACGCTGTGGCGTTCGGTTGCCGGCGAAGGGTCTTCGCCTGCGCCTTTGCCCGACCGCGAGATCTTTGAATTGCTGGGGTTTGATTGATGGCTGACTACGCATCCACCCTGTCGCGGGTCGAAGACTACTTCGACCGATCCGCCACCAAAGTGTGGGAGCGGCTAACCTCTGACGCGCCGGTCAGCGGCATTCGCCAGACCGTGCGCGAGGGGCGCGACCGGATGCGCGCTGTGATGCTGGCCCGCTTGCCCGCCGACCTGCGCGGTGTGCGAGTGCTGGATGCGGGCTGCGGGGCAGGCCAAATGACGGCCGAACTGGCGGCGCGCGGGGCGCAGGTTGTGGCGGTGGATATTTCTCCGGCCTTGGTGGATATCGCCCGCAACCGTCTGCCGCCTGAACTGGCCCATAAAGTTACCTTTGCCAGCGGCGATATGACGGCCGATTACGGGCGGTTTGACTTTGTCGTGGCGATGGACAGCCTGATTTACTACGGAACCGAGGATATCACCGCCGCCCTGCACCGTTTGGGCCGCAACACCGCGCAGGCGGTGGTCTTTACCGTGGCGCCGCGCACAGCGTTCCTGATGACCTTTTGGACCTTGGGTAAGGCTTTCCCACGCTCGGACCGCAGCCCGATCATGGTGCCGCATGCCTTTGCAACGTTGAACCGCGCGACTGACGCGCGTTTGACCAAGGTTGAGCGTGTCTCACGCGGGTTTTATATTTCGGAATGTTTGGAGTATCGGGCGTGATCGTCTTTAAGTCCAAACACATCCAGCAGTTGGGCACCAAGTGGATGCCCTTTGCCGATGCCGCTTCGGAAGGGCTGACCATGGCGCAGCTGCTGCGCTTGGGGTTGTTTCAGGTGTCTGTAGGCATGGCCGCCGTGCTGCTGTTGGGCACTTTGAACCGCGTGATGATTGTGGAACTGGCCGTGCCTGCCAGCGTTGTGGCAGTGATGATCGCCTTACCGGTGATCTCGGCCCCGTTTCGCGCGATGCTGGGGCATAAATCTGATACCCACAAAAGCTGGATCGGCTGGAAGCGCATTCCCTACCTGTGGTTTGGCAGCCTGTGGCAGATGGGCGGGCTGGCGATTATGCCCTTTGCGCTAATCGTCCTTTCGGGCGATCAGGTGCATGGGCCGGAATGGGCGGGTAAGGCGCTGGCAGGTTTGGCATTCTTGATGACCGGCATTGGCATGCACATGACCCAGACGGCGGGTCTGGCGCTGGCGTCTGACCGCGCAACGGAAGAAACCCGTCCTCGGGTTGTGGCGCTGCTGTATGTGATGAACCTGCTGGGCATGGCGATTTCGGCCGTCATTTTGGGCCTGCTGTTGCGCGATTTTGACCAAATCAAACTGGTGCGCGTGGTGCAAGGCTGCGGCGTTGCCACAATTGTTTTGAACATGATCGCGCTGTGGAAGCAGGAAAAAGTCCGCCCGATGTCGAAAGAAGAGATGGCCGAGACGCGCCCCGTTTTTCACGAAGGCTGGCGCGATCTGATGGCGGGCGGGACGGCAGGGCGCCTGTTGCTGGTGGTGATGCTGGGGACCATGGGCTTTCAGATGCAAGATGTGCTTTTGGAGCCCTACGGTGCGGAAATCTTGGGCCTATCGGTCGGCTCGACGACTTGGTTGACCGCCTGCAATGCGATGGGCGCGCTGGTGGGGTTTATTCTGGCCGGGCGCTGGATGGCGCAGGGGCAAGATATGTACCGCATGGCAGCACGCGGCTTGCTGGTCGGGGTGGTGGCGTTCTTGATGGTGATCTTTGCTGCCCCCATCAGTTCAAGCGTGTTGTTTTATGCGGGCGCTTGGGGCATCGGGCTGGGCGCGGGGCTGTTTGCCGTGTCGACCCTGACCGCCGCTATGGCCATGCCCGAACAGGGCAAGGCCGGGCGCGGGTTGGTGCTGGGGGCTTGGGGGGCGGCGCAGGCCACGGCGGCGGGTGTCTCGATCGCGCTTGGCGGTGGCTTGCGCGACTGGGTCAGCACCTATGCGATGCAGGGCAAATTTGGCGCGCTGTTTGAAACCAAAACCTTCGGCTACGCCGCGGTCTATCAAATCGAAATCGTGGTCATTTTCGCCACACTTATCGTCTTGGCCCCCTTGGTGCGGGTCACACTGTTTAACGCACAAACCAAAGCCAACGCGGCCCGGATGGGTCTTGTTGACTTTCCAAACTAAAAGGACAACCCGATGCTTGGTACTCATTTCTTCGGCACCTTCGATCTGGCCTCTCTGGCGATCTGGCTTTTCTGGGGCTTTTTCGCGCTGCTGGTCTATTATCTGCAAACCGAGAATATGCGCGAAGGCTATCCGCTGGAAACCGAAGACGGGGCGACTGCGCCCAATCAGGGGCCTTTCCCGCTGCCGCGCCCCAAGACCTTCCTTTTGCCGCATGGTCGCGGGGAAGTGACTGTGCCCAACGGCGCACGCGAGGCGCGCGATGTGGCGCTGGGGCGCACGGCTGTGTCCGAGGGCTTCCCCCATGCGCCCTTGGGCGACCCGATGGCTGACGGCGTTGGTGCCGCCGCTTGGGCACCGCGCCGCGATGTGCCCGAACTGGATGGCCACGGCCATGTCAAGATCCAACCGATGGCCGTGGCTACGGCCTTTGGCGTCTCGGCCGGTCGTGATCCGCGCGGGTTGGCGGTGCAGGCCAATGACAACGAAGTCGTCGGCACCATTTCTGACATGTGGGTCGACGCGCCCGAGCAACTGGTGCGCTATCTGGAAATCAACCTGAACGATGGTGGCAAGCGCTTGGTGCCGATGCCCATGGTAAAGATCTTGAAAGATCGGGTGCGGATCAATTCTCTGTCATCTGACCTGTTTGCCGGCGTGCCCAGCACCAAATCGGCAACGCAGGTGACGCTGCTGGAAGAAGAAAAGATCAGCGCCTATTACGCCGGCGGTACGCTCTACGGCCAAGCCAAGCGCAAGGGCGGCTCGGAAAGCTGGAAGCCATGATCCCCCACGACGACTTCGCGTCGGAACCGGTTCCGGGTCTGCCCGCCCGCCCGCCTTTGGGCGAAGAGATCCTGTGGCAAGGCCGTCCCGACGCCTTCGCCTTGGCGCGGGATGCCTATAAGCTAACATGGTTTGCGGGCTACTTCGTGGTGCTGGCGGTGTGGCGCGCCAGCATCATCGGCACGACCTTTGGCGAGGGGGTTTTGGTCACGCTGCCCTATCTGGTGATCGGATTGGCGTTTTGCGCCATGGTCTATCTGGTGGCGCTGATCCAAGCGCGCTCGACATTGTACACCGTCACCACTGCACGGGTCGCGCTGCGCATCGGGGCGGCTTTGTCGGTCACGCTGAACATTCCGTTCAAGCAGGTTGCCAATGCAACTTTGGCGCTGCGCCAGAATGGAACGGGGTCAATCGCGCTGGAAACCATGGGCGATACGACCATTTCCTATCTGGTCTGCTGGCCCCATGTGCGCCCATGGCGCTTGGCCAAAACTGAACCGATGCTGCGCTGCATTCCTGATGCACAGCGGGTCGCAAAGCTTTTGGCCGATGCCGCACAAACCCGCCTGAACCAGCCTGTTGTCACGATGGCCCATGCGGGCCTAACCCTTAGCGCGGCGGAGTAACGATATGTCTGTCACTTACGCCCGCCCCTCCGAAGATCCGGATAAAATCCCAACCCCCTTGCTGCGGGCCATTCTGGCGCTGGTTTTGGCCAGCGTCGCCTTGGTGGCCTATTCGGTCTATTCGGGCCGCGACCATGTGGGCGTGCCGCAAGCAGCAGATGTGGTGCAAGAACGCGCCATCATCTTGCAAGGCGGCGGGGCGCAGGCGGTCACGGTTCTGGCCACTGACGGCACGGTTCTGATGGACCTGCCCCATGGCGGCTTTATCACCGTCATTCAAAACGCCATGGAACGCGCCCGCCTGACGGCTGGTGTTGATAAACTGCTTCCCGTGCGTATTGTAAAGTACGCCAACGGCCGCCTGTCGGCCGTGGACGACTACTCTGGATGGAGTGCCGAATTGGGCGCCTTCGGATCAGACAATAGGGCCGCGTTCGAACGGCTCATGTCGCAAAACTGACAACCAATAATGGGAACCAAACGATGGGAATTTTCAGTCGATATGCCGAGGAAGTGCCCTGCACCGTCGAAGTCAGTCACCGCTTCGAAAGCCTGCATGCGCATGTAAGATTTAACAATGGGGCGGTTGTTTATCCGGGGGACGAGGTTTTGGTCCACGGCAAACCGATCCTTGCCGCTTATGGCGAACTCATCGTCGAAGACCGCCAAGCCACCATCACCCGTGCCTCTGCCCTAGAACGGCTGTGGACACGGCTGACGGGCGACTTTGGCTTTATGGAATTGTGCGAATTCTCCTTCTCGGATGAGGTGACACTATGAACGCGACCCCCAAGGCGCTGGATGCCGAATACGCCGAACTGGCCATTCAAACCCAGCAAGAAACCCAAGCGCTGGCGACCGAGACCACGCTTTTGAACCCGCGCTTTTACACCACCGACTTCGACGAGATGGACCGTATCGACGTCACCCCCGTGCGCGCCGAATGGGACAAGCTGTTGGATCAAATGCGCTCTGACCCCAACAAGGCGCATTTCAAGAAAAACGCCGAATGGGACGCGGATTGGGACGGGATGGAACCCAAGCTGAAGCGCGAGTTTATTGATTTTCTGGTGTCGTCTTGCACGGCCGAATTCTCGGGCTGCGTGCTGTACAAAGAAATGAAGCGGCGCGGCAACAACCCCGACATCTGCGAACTGTTCAATTTTATGGCCCGTGACGAGGCCCGCCATGCCGGCTTTATCAACGACGCCCTACGCGAAGCGGGTGTGGCGGTGAACTTGGGCTTTTTAACCAAGGCCAAGAAATACACCTATTTCCGCCCCAAATTCATCTACTACGCGACCTATCTGTCGGAAAAGATCGGCTATGCGCGCTACATCACCATTTTCCGCCATCTGGAAGCCAACCCCGACCAGCGGTTCCATCCGATTTTCAAATGGTTCCGCGAATGGTGCAACGACGAGTTCAGCCACGGCGAGGCCTTTGCCCTGTTGATGCGCACCGACCCCAAGCTGACGCAATCTTTCGCCAACAAGTTGTGGATCCGCTTCTTTTTGACGGCGGTGTATTCGACCATGTATGTCCGCGACCATGCGCGGCCGGAATTCCACAAGGCTTTGGGTGTGGATATCGAATGGTACGACCAAGAGGTGTTCCGCAAAACCTCAACCATCGCGCGGCAGGTATTTCCGGTAGAGCTTGATATCGACCACAAACGCTGGATGCCCAACCTGCGCCGGATGCGCGATGCCTTTGGCGTGATGGATGCGGGCAAAAAGCAAGGCGGTTTGGCGGGGTGGATCAAATCCAAGCGCGGGGCTGTCAGCGCGGCGCTGGCCTTTGTGTCGCTTTACACCATTCCAGTCATCCGCAGCGAACCGCCCAAGAATGTGCGGTTGGAACCGGTCTATTGAGCCTGAGCGCACATAAACGTGTCTGGCGGGGCGCTTGCGTCCCGTCTTGGGCTGGATTACGGGGGCGTTATGACTGATAACCCCTGGGTCGCCGCCCTTATCACGCTGTTTTTGTGGTGGTTTTCCACCGGCGTTATCCTATGGCGCGTGCGCGTGGCTGATAATGGCACAGCCAAAGATCACCAGATGTCGGTGATCATGGGCCTGCCGCTGCTGGCAATTGGACTTTCGGCGGCGCAGGCGTCCTTGATGGATCTGTCCGCTGGCGGCATATATCTGGCGTTTGTGGCGGCTTTGGCCCTATGGGGTTGGATCGAACTGGCCTTTCTTTCGGGCGTTATCACCGGCCCCAATACCGACCCTTGCCCGCCCTTTGTGCGGCAAGCGGATCGTTTTTGGCGTGCCGTTGGCACCATTGCTTGGCACGAGGCGCTGTTGGTTGCGACCTTGCTCGCCCTTGGGTTAGCCACGCTTCACGCCGCCAATCCCTTTGCCTTTGGCACCTTTGCGCTGCTGTTTGTGGCGCGCATTTCGGCCAAATTGAACCTTTTCCTGGGCGTGCCGCGCATCAATGTGCAGTTTTTGCCCAAGCCGTTGGCCCATCTGGCCAGCCACTTCCGCATCGGCCGCATCACAGCCCTTTTTCCTGTTTCTGTTTCTTGCCTCACCGTATTTTCTGCCCTGTTGTTGGAACGGGCGATCAATGTCGCCCATCCGGGCATGTCTGTGGGCTATGCTCTGCTGACCTGCCTATGCCTGCTGGCCTTGCTGGAGCACTGGTTTATGGTGCTGCCGCTGCCGGATGAAAAACTGTGGCGCTGGATGATGCCCGCCACGAAACCACAAAAAGATCTTGGGGACGCCAATGGACTTTGATCAGATTTTCCGCAGCCAGTTGGACATGTTGAAGGCTGAAGGCAACTATCGCACCTTTGCCGAACTTGACCGCAAGCGTGGGTCATTTCCAAGGGCCGATAATCACAAAGACGGCAAAGTGGCCGAGGTGACGGTGTGGTGTTCGAACGACTACCTTGGCATGGGCCAGCACCCCGATGTCGTCAACGCCATGGTCGAGGCCGTGCAGAATGGCGGTATCAGCGCCGGCGGTACGCGCAACATCTCGGGCAACAACCACAAACACCTGCTGTTGGAAGCGGAACTGGCCGATCTGCATGGCAAGGAATCAGCACTGCTGTTCACCTCGGGCTATGTGTCGAACTGGGCGGCCCTGTCGACTTTGGGCAGCCGGATCAAGGATGCGGTGATTCTCTCAGATGCGGGCAACCATGCCAGCATGATCGAAGGCGTGCGCCATTCTCGCGCCGATAAGGTAATCTGGAACCACAATGACTGGCGCGATCTTGATCGTAAGCTGGCGGCCGTGGGCGACAGGCCCAAGATCGTCGCCTTTGAAAGCGTGTATTCGATGGACGGCGACATCGCCCCCATCAAGGAAATCGTGCAGGTCGCCAAAGCCCACGGGGCGCTGACTTATATCGACGAAGTGCACGCCGTGGGCATGTACGGCCCGCGCGGCGGCGGCGTCAGCGAACGCGAAGGTCTTGCCGATCAAATTGATTTGATCGAGGGCACTTTGGGCAAAGCCTACGGTGTGGTGGGCGGCTATATCACCGGATCGGCCAATCTATGCGATTTTATCCGCAGCTTTGCTTCGGGCTTTATCTTCACGACCGCCCTTCCCCCTGCCATTGCAGCGGCGGCGACGGCGTCGATCAAACACCTCAAAACTTCGCAGGTGGAGCGCGAAGGCCAGCGAGCCCAAGTGGCCAAGCTGCGGGCAAAGCTGGACAAATTGGGCATTCCCCATATGGCCAATGACAGCCATATTGTGCCCGTCGTCATCGGCGACCCAGTTAAATGCCGCATGATCTCTGACATTTTGATGCGCGACTGGGGCATCTATGTGCAGCCGATCAACTACCCCACCGTGCCCAAAGGCACCGAGCGTTTGCGCATCACCCCATCGCCTTTCCATACGGATTCTGATATCGATCACCTTGGTCAGGCCTTGCATTCTTTGTGGCAACATTGTGCACTGGCGAGAGCGGTCGCTTAAGATAACAAATTTGTGATCCAACCGCGTGACCAAAGCGTAGAACCACTACAAAGCTCTAGGGAGACCCCGATGAAATTTACTCTGGCCATTCTTGCGGTCTTGGCAACCGCTGCAACCCCCGCCTTCGCCGCTGGTGACCCAGCAAAAGGCGAGGCCGTTTTCAAAAATTGCCAAACTTGCCACGCCGTAATTGATGGTGACGGGAAAGTCTTGGCTGGCAAAGGCAAGATAGGCCCAAATCTTTTTGGTGTGTTTGGCCGCCAAGCAGGCACCTACGAAGGCTTCAAATATGGCGAATCTATTGTGGCTGCTGGTGCGGCCGGTCTGGTTTGGGATGAAGCAACCTTTGTAGAATATGTGCAAGACCCCACGGCTTTTCTGAAGGCAAAACTTGGTGGCCCGGCGAAGTCAAAAATGGCTTTCAAGGTCAAAGATGCGGCAAGTGCCGCTGACGTGTACGCCTATCTATCGCAGTTCAGCCCTGCGAAGTGATCTGACCATATAAGCAAAAAGCCCCCAGAGTTTTCCGGGGGCTTTTTTATGTAAAATCGGCAAGTTTCAGGCCCGCAAGGCTTGCACCCTGTGTGGCAAGACACGCTCTACCGTGCGGGTGATATCGGCCACGCTAAGGCCAGCATCGGCATACATCGCGGCAGGGCTTGCTTGTTCGATGAAGCGGTCGGGCAGGGTCAAGGTGCGCAGCCGCACCCCGTGATCAAGCCCGCCGGAATTGGCCATATATTCCAGCACCTGCGCCCCAAAGCCGCCCTGCGCCCCCTGTTCCACCGTGATCAGCGCCTGATGATGGCGCGCCAGCTGGTTGATCAGGTCGGTGTCCAAAGGTTTGGCAAAGCGGGCATCGGCCACGGTGACGGAAATGCCCTTTGCTGCCAGCCCTTCCGCTGCCAAAAGACATTCGGGCAGGTGCGCACCAAAGCACAACAGCGCCACATCGGTTCCTTGCTGCAGCACGCGCCCCTTGCCGATTTGCAAGACTTGCCCCTGATCAGGCATCTGCACCCCGCTGCCCTCGCCGCGCGGATATCGCACAGAGATTGGGCCTTGATCATAGGCGGCGGCGGTGGCGACCATATGGGCCAGTTCGGCTTCGTCGCCCGCAGCCATCACCACAAAGCCGGGCAGGTTTGCCAAAAAGCCCACGTCAAAAGCACCTGCATGTGTCGCCCCATCGGCCCCCACAAGCCCCGCACGGTCAATAGCAAAGCGGACGGGCAGGCTTTGCAACGCCACATCATGCACGATCTGGTCATAGCCGCGCTGCAAAAAGGTGGAATAGATCGCGACGAACGGCTTTAACCCCGAGGCTGCCATCCCCGCGGCAAAGGTCACGGCGTGTTGTTCGGCAATGCCCACATCAAACACCCGTGCCGGAAAGCGTTCGGCCATGATATCTAGCCCCGTGCCAGAGGGCATGGCGGCTGTGACCGCAACAATCTTGCCATCGCGGGCGGCAGCTTCGGTCAGCGCGCGGCCAAAGACCGCCGTGTAGGCGGGTGCGTTCGACTTGGCCTTGGCCTGCGTGCCAGAGACGACATCAAACTTCGCCACGCCGTGGTACTTGTCGGCAGAATTCTCGGCCGGAGCATAGCCCTTGCCCTTGACCGTCACCGCGTGGATCAGCACCGGCCCTGTTGCACGCGATTTGGCAGCGCGCAGCGTGGCCAGAAGATCAGGGATCGAATGGCCATCGACGGGGCCGATATAGGAAAAGCCGAGTTGTTCAAACAGCGTGGCACCAGAGGGCATGCCCGTCACAATCTGCCTCGCCCGGCGCGCGCCCTCGCGCAGGGGGCCAGGCAGGGCGGCTTCAAAACCTTCTGCCATGTCGCGCAAAAGGTCAAAGGGTTTGTGCCGCGACAACCCGTTCAGATAGCGGTTCAACGCACCCACGGGGGGGGCGATGCTCATGTCATTGTCGTTGAGAATGACAAACATCCGCTTGCCCAAATGGCCTGCGGCGTTCATCGCCTCATAGGCCATGCCAGCGGTTATGGCCCCATCGCCGATCACCGCGATAGCGTCGCCCGTGGGCTGGCCCATATCGCGCCCGATGGTAAAGCCCAAAGCCGCCGAAATGCTGGTGGAAGAATGCGCCGCGCCGAAGGGGTCGTAGCTGCTTTCTGATCGTTTGGTAAAGCCCGAAACCCCACCCTCTTGGCGCAGGCTGTGCATCCGGTTGCGCCGACCTGTCAGGATTTTGTGGGGATAGCATTGGTGGCCCACATCCCAGATCAGCTTATCCACCGGCGTGTCAAAGACGGCATGGATCGCCACCGTCAGTTCCACCACGCCCAAAGACGACCCCAGATGCCCGCCGGTTTTAGAGACGACCGAGATCACCTCGGCCCGTACCTCATCAGCCAATCGCCCCAATTCGGCATCGCTCATCCCCTTAAGGTCGGCGGGAGAGGAAACTTTATCAAGCAGCGACATGGGGTTGGCCTTTCAATAAAAAAAGGTGCCGGGTGGCTGACACACGGCACCAGGTCCCTGTTGCCAACAGGAAGGGAACCGGGCTGTGGTAGGTGCCCAGGTTTGGGCCGGCATAAGGCCCGAACGTCGTGGCGGACCGAGGGCAGGCGCTCTCGGTCCGTGCGGTCATCAGACGATGTCCTGCGTTTGAACGATCTGCAGCGCGCCATAGGGCGAAGGTGCGGTTTTGCTTCTTTCATCCAGAAGTTGGCCGACCCCCCAGATCACCAGCAGCACCAGACCAAGGGCTAATAGGCCAACGCTAGCCATAAAGCCGCCCCAGATCATCTGCCCCAAGGCCCATACGCGTAAGCGCACGGTAGGGTTTTGGTCTTCAAGGTAGTTTCCACCAGACATGACAGCTCCTATTACAGCGGCGCGTAGCCGTGGTCTTGCGCCCAGACATACCAGTTATCGACAACGGTTCCGGTGAGAAGAATTCCAATCCCGCCGGTGATCGGCACCAGAATGGCAAACCACCAAGCCCAGCGGTGGATCCCTTCCATTGTGGCGTTAAAGCCCATGGTCCAGCGCCAGAACAAAGCGGCGCGTTCCGAGGCAGTGCCACGGTCGACGATCTGCTCTAACTCTCGGTCGCCACCCAGACGGGTGACAGACAAGATGGTCGCCCCGTGCATGGCAAACAACAGGGCTGACCCGTACAGGAACACAATGCTCAGCGCATGGAAGGGGTTATAGAACAGGTTCCCATAGGTCAGGCTGAACAAGTTGGTCCAATCAAGGTGCGAGAAGATGCCGTAAGGCACGGCTTCCGACCAGCTTCCCATCAGCACGGGGCGGATAAAGCCCAGCACCATCACCAGCCACAGGGCCGCAGCAAAAGCCCAAGCGATATGCTTGCCCATGCCCAAAGCCTCGGCCCGAAGGTAGGTGCGTATCCACCAAGACCACAGCGAGATCATAAAGAAGAAACCCGCCACCAAGAACAACCCGCCCTGATCCATCGGCGGAATCCGCAGGCCCCATTCAGGGGCGGGCGGTTCCAGCGACAGCCAGAACAGATCGCGCAGGAACACAGCCGGATCGTAGCCCGCCTGACGCCAGAACCAAAAGCCGATGATTTCGAACCAGATAAGGCCGGTGATAATGCTCACCACACCAAATGTGCCCAGATAAATCGGCCCCAATTGGGCGTTGCCGATCCATCCCATCAGGGTCGAGAAGCTTGCGCTTTTGGTGCGCGCGCCGACATCTACCCCTTCGACCATCCCCATTTCGGGGGCGGCGCTGACCTGAACTTGGGTGAAAAAGTTCTGATACTCAGCCATTGATACCCCCATGAACATTCGCAAAGATTGGCAGGTTCAGCCACCAGTTCCACCAATCAACCCATTGGTCGAACCAGATGGTGCCCGATGCCAGAATGCACAGCGCGCTGAAGAAGGCTGCGTTTATGGCAAGCAGCATCCCCACCCGGTGGATCCCCAAAGTGCCGACCGAATAGCCGATCAGGTCACGAAAGAAGGTGTCTTCGTGATCGGGGGTCTTCATCAGTTGCCCCTTGGGCGGATTTGCCGCCGACAGGATCAAGCCGCCATGCAGCGCCAAGGCCAAAGCATTGGTGAAGAACAAACTGACGGCAATCATATGCAGCGGGTTGTAGTGAAAGTTGCCGTAGGTGTAGCCCGTGTTAGACACCCAATCGAGGTGGCTAAAAATCCCATAAGGGAAGGCATAGCCCCAAGCGCCCATCAATAGCGGGCGGATCACCGTCAAGGCGACATAGGCAAAGATCGCCACGCCAAAGGCCATGGGCACATGCAGCCCGATGCCTAGCTTGCGACAGATTTCGACCTCGCGCAGGGCCCAGCTGACAAAAGCACCCACGGCGCAAAAGGTGATAATCTGCCACAAGCCACCTTTCAGCATGGGGGCAAGCCCCAAGCCCAAGGCCACATCGGGCGGATTGATCGAAATCAGCCAAGGATTCCAGGTCGGCCCCATGGCCGCCCCGTAAAAGATCAAGATGGTGCCCAACACGGCAAAGAAGAATGTTGTGACCCCAAAAAAGCCGACATAGAACGGCCCGACCCAAAAGTCGAACAGGTTCCCGCCGACAAGCGTGCCACCCGGCACGCGGTATTTTCGCTCGAAGCTGAGCAGTGCCATGCTTCCCTCTCCGCATTGGACCGAGGGTTCCCGCGCCGCTATGGCGGGCCAGAAACCGTCTGATGTAAGCCTTAATTGACAGGTTGGTGCGGGCGGCTGACGTCGCCCGCACCAAATGCAACGCCTTTACGGGGCGGGTGCTGCAGCGGGGTCCACCGGCGCGTAGCCGTGCTTGGCCGATGCAATGTCAAACCAGTTGTAAGACGGGTTCGACAGCAGAACGAGGTGGATCATCGCGGCCAAGAGGAACAGGAACACGCCCTGTGCCACAAAAACGCGACGGGGATCGAAGATCAGCCAGACTTTATAGAACTTGCTCATTTCTTTTTCCCCCTCAGAACCACGGACGCCACATGTACACGGCCACATGAGCGACAACGGCGATGGTCACGAACAACCAAAGCCCGCTCATATAGACCGAGTGCAGTTCTTGCGCCTGCTGGTCGGTGAGACCTGTGAAAGACAGGTCAGATTTATCAGCCATAGTATCCTCCGGACATTCGGACTGACGCCGCATTCCCTGCGGCCGGGCCACGGTGGGCGGAATGCCCCTCCGATGTTTCGCCATCCCCTTTTGGGAAGGGCGAATTCTGTTGCGCGGTTACCCGCGGAAAATCATAGGCGTCACGGCCTGCGCATCTTTCCAGGCCCGCGCCATCGGGTTCAACCGCGGCAGGCTGGCGTGGCGGATCAACTGGTAGGTCCAGCCGATCACATGCGGCAAAAGAGCCAAGCAGACGATCAAGGCAAAGTAGGTGACGAACTCGGCCTTGTTCACGCGTTTGGCGTGATGCAGATCCCCGTTTGCGGTGTAGTCGCTCATGATCGTCCTCCTTCGTTGACGGACAAGCCTGCGCCGGGCAGACCTTCCACAGTTTCGCGCACCACCCGTTCGGCCCCGGAATCAAGTGCTGCCTTTTCGGCAGCATCACGCAGCGACCTTGCGGCGCTGATCCGGGTCAGAATGGGGTGCGTGTTGACAATTCTGTCCAAAGCCGCCTGCGCATCAGCATCCCAAGGGAAGTCGCGGCGCAGGGTTGTGGGTGTTGCTTGGGCCGAGTCCATCTCGGTGCCCAAGGGCAGTATGTGAAACAGCGCGTCAAACAGGCTGTTGCACACTTCTTGCAAAATCCAGACTGCGCCCGAATATCCCATCATCGGCGTGCCGATGGCGCGGCGGATGGCAGCACCCGGGAAAGAGGCGGGGATGAAACTGGGCGCAGGGCCAAAGCCGCCCTTCATTTCCGCCAGATACATCTTTTCATTGATCGACCCCATCACAACCAGCGGGCGGTGCTGTTTAAGCAGTGCGCGCACGGCGTCATTGTTGGTCTTTTTGCCCGGAATCCGCGCCACGGCAAAGGCGCAGGGCAGGCCAAGGTCGCCTTCCAGATAGGCGCGAACGCCGCGCGCATAGGTTTCATTGGCCACAATGCCAAAGCTGGCCGTGGCAAAAAAGTCTTGCGTGACCGAGCGCCACAAATCCCAGACGGGTTTCAGCGTGGAATGCTTTTCTTTTTCGATGAAAGGCTCGGGGTCCAGCCCCAGCAAGTCACCCAAGGTGCGCAGGAATTTCGTGGTGGAATCAATGCCAAAGGGCGCTTGCAGATAGGGTTTGCCCAAAAGTTCTGCCAAGCCACGGCCAAATTCACGGTACATGACGACGTTGACATCGGCGTTAACCAGGTTGCGCATTTCGGCCACATGGGCGCCCAGCGGCATGACCATGTTCACCTCTGCCCCGATGCCTTCGACCAAACGGCGGATTTCGTGCAGGTCGGACGCCATGTTAAACACGCCGTACATTGGCCCCAGAATGTTAACGCGCGGCTTTGATCCCACAGGCCGCGCCGTTTCGGGCGGCATGCGGCCCTTGGTCTGGCCGAATTCGGTGAAGATCCACGTCATGGCGCGATCGGCGGTTTGCCACTGGTCTTCGTCAATCGTGCGCGGCAAGAAGCGTTGAATATTGGTGCCCATAGGTGTGACGCCGCCACCGATCATCTCGGCAATCGACCCTGTCACAACCACCGCAGGCAGGGCCGGATCCAGCGTTTTCCACGCCCGCCGCATCGCGCCTTCGGTGCCATCACGGCCCAGTTCATCCTCGCCCAAGCCTGTGACAACGATGGGCAATTCATGCGGCGGCAGCGCATCGGTGTAGTGCAAAACCGAGGTGACGGGCAGGTTTTCGCAGCCCACCGGCCCGTCGATCACCACTTGCAACCCTTTGACGGCGCAAAACGCATAGACCGCGCCCCAATAGCCCCCCGCCCGATCGTGATCTTGGATCAGCATCAGATCATCTCCTCGGCCTTGGCGGCTTTGGCGGCCTTGTCGAGCTTCTTTTGGTGCAGTGCGCGGAAATCGGGGCGCAGGTTGGGCGCACCTTCCCAGATACCCGCGGTGTCACCGGTGCCCACGCCTTCGAAAAAGGCTTTCATGCCTTCCATACGCGCACGCCCTGCGATGGCGGCGTTGACCACTTGGCCCAAAGACCCAGCCCCCGCAGGCCCCATCAACGGGCGGGCAGAGATGAGGTTGGTGAAATACAGGGCCGGTATCGCAAGTTCTTTGGCCTTTTGAACCAAGGGCGTTGTGCCAACGGCCAAATCGGGGCGGATCGCTTCCATCGCCGAGGCGTCGTCTTCCAGACTGGCGCGGAACTTGACCTTAACGCCCTTGGCTTCCAGCCATTCCAGATCCGGCGCGCTCCACGGGGTTTTGGGGCAGGCGGTGCCGACATAGGGCACATGGGCCCCCGATTCGATCAGCAAGCGCGCCACCAGCAGTTCAGACCCTTCATAGCCCGACAGCGTGATAGTGCCCTTGATCGCACTGCCTGCCAAAGCGCCTTTTATGGCGGGCAAGAAGGCGTTCTGCGCAGCGGCAATCCGGGCCGGATCAACATTATAGGCATCGCCAATCGCAGCCAGCCAAGCGGCGGTGCCGTCAACGCCCACGGGGGCAGACCCCACAACCTTGCGGCCTGCCGATTGAAACTCGCGCACGGCGGCGGTGTAGAAGGGGTGGATGGCGGCCACGACATCGCAGTCAAGGGCGGCGTAAAGTTCGCGCCACTCGCGGCAGGGCACCACGGGGCCGGCAGCCAGCCCAAGCGGGGCCAAGAGCGCGCCGATCATCATCGGATCGGCGGGGAACATCTCGCCCAGCAGGGCCACTTGTGGCCGGTCAGACCGGCCAGATGCAGGGGCCGCGACGGGGCCAGCCTCTATCTCGGCGCGTGCGTATTTCAGCATGGCACCGGCCAGAACATCCTTGGCTTCGGCATGGGTCGGGATGCCAAAACCCGGCACGTCGATGCCGACAATACGCACGCCGTTGATTTCGCTAGGCAGTAATTTCAGCGGCACGCCCGATGCCGTGGGCACGCACAGGTTGGTCACAACAATCGCGTCATTGCGATCAGGGTCAGCCAGTTCATGCACCGCATCGCGAATGTCTTCAAACAGCTTGCCCGTCACCAAGGATTCCGAGTTGAAGGGCACATAGCCTACCGATCGCCGCGCGCCGTAAAAGTGGCTGACAAAGGTCAAGCCATAAACACAGCAGGCCGATCCCGACAGCACTGTCGCCACCCGCCGCATCCGCAAGCCCACGCGCAGCGACCCGAAGGCGGGGCACATGCTTTGCGGTTTGTCATGCGGGCCTTGCGGGTAATCGCGGGCGTATTGATCCAACAGGTCCGAATTGCCCGCCGCCCGCGCCGCCGCTTGCATCGTTTCTGCCCCAGCATGACACCCCATGCCGTCCACAGGGGCAGCCCCCTGCGGTTCTGGCAAATCGACCGAGGCAAGCTCGGTCAAAGGTGCCTGATTGGCTTTGTCATAGCTGACTTCGCTCATTTCCGGGATGCCCCGGACATGCGCTGCAGGGCTGCTTCAAACTGGGCGAGGGCTTCCAGATCAAACATTGTCATACACCACTTCAAGGGATTTCTTCAAAACGGCGTTTTTGCCGCGCATATCGGCATCGCTGGCGGGCATCAGCACAAAATCAGCCCCCGTCACTTCGGCCGAGAACAAGCTAAGCAATCCGTCTTGGTTGACGGGCGAGGGGCGCACCGGCGGGGCAATGGCCACGGCTTCGGCCAGTTGCGCAAACATCGGCCCCCATTGGCTTTCATAGCTGCCAACAATCTGATAATTCGCACTTTTCTTGCGCAGATCGTCGTCTTGCGGGATGGCGGCCAGCACCGGAATGCCAACCGTCTTGGCAAAGGCGGCGGCTTCGCCCGTGCCATCATCCTTGTTGATCACAAGACCCGCGATGCCGACATTTCCGCCCAGTTTGCGGAAATACTCCACCGCCGAGCAGACGTTGTTGGCCACATACAGGCTTTGCAGGTCGTTCGAGGCGACCAAGATCACCTTTTGCGCCATGTCACGGGCGATGGGCAGGCCAAAGCCGCCGCAGACCACGTCACCTAGGAAATCAAGCAGAACATAGTCAAAGTCCCAATCGTGGAACCCCAGCTTTTCCAGCAGTTCAAACCCGTGGATGATGCCGCGACCGCCGCAGCCCCGACCAACCTCTGGCCCGCCCAGTTCCATCGCAAAGACGCCGCCGCGCTTAAAGCAGACGTCGCCGATTTTCACCTCTTCCCCGGCCAGTTTCTTCTTGGACGAGGTTTCGATGATTGTCGGGCAGGCCTTGCCGCCAAACAGCAGGCTGGTTGTGTCAGATTTGGGGTCGCAGCCGATCAGCAGCACGCGTTTGCCCATTTCGGCCATCATGTGTGACAGGTTGGCAAGGGTGAAGCTTTTGCCGATCCCGCCTTTGCCATAGATCGCGATGATCTGGGTTTTCTTGGTGGGTTCGCCCTGCGGGATTTCAAGCGTGGGTTCTTGCGCCGCCTCGTTGCGCAGGCGTGTATCGAAATCCTTCAGATTCGGGATATCCATCGTCATGCTTGGCCGCTCCAATCTAGGATCATTTTTAGGCAGTCGGGGTTGGTAAAGGCCGTCTCGTAGGCCAAAGGTGCGCTTGCGGCTGGGCTGGTGTGGGTGACCAAGCCGTCAAGTGACAAAGCGCCGCTTTCGACAAGCTGGCGGGTGACGGTCAGGTCTTCTGCCGCCCATTCTGCGGCGATGCGCAGGCGGGCCTCTTTCATAAAGGCGGGTGGGAAGGCGAAGGACAGGGGGGCCGTGTAAAAGCCCGCCAAGACCACCTCGCCGCCCTTGGCCATGCGGCCGATGAGCGTGTTGAGCAGATCGGGCGCGCCCGAGGCATCATAGATCGCGCGGTAATTCCGGCGTGAGTCGGTATCGGGATGCACTACGTCATAGCCTATCGCGCCTGCATGCCGTGCGGGGTTTGTCTCCCACACCGTGGGCGCAGGGCCACCGGCGGCCAGCGTCAATCGTGCCAAAAGCCGGCCCAGAACGCCGTGGCCCACGATCAGATCGGGCAAGGCATGGGGCGGGGCAAGGGCGTGGCGCGCTGTGGCGGCCAAGGCCAGCAAGGCCCCCATGGCCCCAAATCCGCGATCCATCTTGGTGATGCGGCTGGCCTGCGAGACCAGCACCCGCGAAGCCGCACCGAAAAGCCCGCGGATCGGGCCTTGGTCGTTGTTTTCAAAGCAATTTGCGCCAGGAACAAAGACGTAATCGCCAACCTGAAAGCCGCTGTCAGCCCCCGCCTCGATCACCTCGCCTGCGGCCTCGTAGCCCGGAACCAGCGGATAGCCCATGCCGGGAAAGGGCGGCATGGTCCCGGACCAAAACAGCTTTTCGGTGCCGGTGGAAATACCGCTGTGGTGGATTTGCACCACCACATCCGCAGGCCCCGGCGCAGTCAGAACGACTTGGGCTAACGCCAAGTCCTTCGGGCCCGACAAGATAACTGCAGTGGTTTTCACGGTCGCTTCCTTGATCTAGCGCAAAATCCGCCTTGGATTCTGCAGCCCTTCACGCTTATGTGTCATTCTAAGCTTACAGATTGAACTGTCAAATAAAATAGACACATTCTTTTCGAACTTTTTTAGGAACCGCCCCGTTCACCCGTGACAACCGAGGTGACAAAGGGGCGAAAACCCTTTTGAATGCTTATGTTTACAAAGCCCGCATCCGTCAAAAGGGCCGCAATTTCTGCGCCCGAGCGCGTGCGCCCCGTCTGCATGGCAAGGGTGTAAATCGCGAAATACACATCCGTTGTGCGATCAGGATCGGTGCCGCCTGACATCGGCTCTGACACGATCAGTCGCCCTTTGGGTGGCAAAGCAGCATGAACCGCCGCTAAAAGATTCGCCACGGTGGCATCGGCGTGATCATACAGCACGCGCACCAGCGAGATGGCATCCGCCCCCAAAGGCAGCGGATCATCGCGAAAGCTTCCCGGGTGCAGCGTGACACGGTTCGATAGGCCCGCAGCGCCCAACCGCGCGCCTGCGCCGTGCAAAACCACGGGCAGATCGAACAAATCCATCTGCAGCTTCGGGTATGCCGCCCCCACCGCCGCCAAGAATGCCCCCGTGCCGCCGCCCACATCCATCAGGCGATTGACGCCCGACAAATCGACCATGCGCAGCGTGTCTTCGGCCACCAGCACTTGGCTTTCAGCCATAAGGTTCGAATAGGTCGCCGTCACCTGCGGATCAACCGCCCCTGCCGCGCCAAAGACATAGGGCCAAAACCGCGCCAAGGCAGTGGGGTCATCGTTGCGCAAAAAGGCCACGGGGTCGGACAGGTCGGCGTATAAGGCGCTGTGGTGCTGGACCATCTCGGCCAGACCGGGCACGCCCAAAAGGGATGCGCCGCGCAGCGCCAAGCCAAAGCGCCCGTCGCGGTGGCGGGTCAGTAGGCCAAGGCCTGCGCCCGCTTGCAACAACACCTGCATCCGGTCAGGAGCCACGGCACACAGTGCCCCCATCTGAACGGCAGTAGCAGGCCCCTGTTGCAACTGTTGCAAGACACGCAAGTCAACCAAGGCGCGCAGCACCTGCGCATTCACAAAGCCCGCCACAATATCAAACAGCGCCGCCCCTTCCGCCCGTGCCAACCGGCGCACCAACGGGGTTCGCGCCGCCCAAGCCTGAAACCTGCGCGAGGCGGCAAGCCGCAACACCCAAGCCCGCAGCGACAGCGGATTGGGCCTGATCTTCAGCGAGGCCTCTGTCATCCTAGCGGGCGGCTTTGGCCCGGTTCAGCGCGGGGGCCACCGGGGTCATGCGTTCGGCATAGCGGCGCACCATATCGGCCAACATCGCCTCGCCGGGGCAAGAGGGGATGGAGGCAATCGCCCCGCCCAGAATGTCTTTCAGGTGGCGGATAGCGCCCTGCACGCCGTAGGTGCTCACAGCATTGGGCCGCCCGTGCGCCTCGTCTTGGCCTGCGGGTTTGCCCAAAGCCTCGGCGTCGTATAGTGCGTCGCGCAGGTCGTCGGCGACCTGAAACGCCTCGCCAATCCGCGCGCCCAATTCTTCCCAAGGCTCGCAATCTTGGCCTGCGGCCAAGGCCCCCATCTGGGTGGCGGCAATGAACAAAGCGCCCGTCTTGGCGCGGTGATAGGCGGATAGGTTCACCTCGGCCTCGCTCTCCCAGCCTTGGCCGGCGCAGATGCCGTCAGGCATGCCGGTGCGGCGCGACAGAACGCGGATCATCTGCAAGGCGCGTTTGGCATCGTTGCCAGCGGCCTCGGCCAGTATATCAAAGGCCAGCACGATCAGGCTGTCGCCGGTTAGCACGGCCAAGGGTTCGGAAAACGCTTTGTGCACCGTGGCCTTGCCGCGCCGTGTGTCGGCATCGTCAAAGCAGGGCAGGTCGTCGTGAACAAGGCTGGCGCAGTGGATCAGTTCCAACGCCACAGCGCCAGCATCTGACAGGGCAGGGCGGTCGTCGCCGCAGGCCATGGCCACACTTAGCATAATCGTGGGCCGGATCCTTGCCCCACCGGGGGTGACGGCATAGTGCAAGGCTTTCGCCAATTGCGCAGGCGCTTCGCCCCCCATCGCACGGGCCAGAACCCGTGCTGTGGCGGCATCAAGTCGATCTGTAATGGACATGCCACGCCCCTTTCTATGATGGTGTCATTTAAACTAGACACCTTATGTGTAAATCATACTGGACACTTTCCTTTCGCGAGTCAACAATCACCTATGGCAAACAGCACGGCAAAAACGGTGGTGGTGGTGGGCGCGGGCATGGGAGGGCTAAGTGCCGCGATCCGTCTGGCCGCCGCTGGCCTGTCAGTGACCTTGGTTGAGGCGCAGGCCACCCCTGGCGGCAAGATGCGCGCTGTCCCGTCAGATGCAGGGCCCATTGATGCGGGCCCCACAGTTCTGACGCTGCGCCATGTCTTTGACGCCCTTTTTGCCGCTGCGGGCGAAAGGCTGGAAGATCACCTGACCTTGATCCCGCAGCCCATCTTGGCGCGACATTGGTGGCCTGATGGCAGCCAGTTAGACCTGTTCACCGACCCCCGTCAAAGTGCCGCCGCGATTGAAGCCATGGCAGGGCCGCAATCCGCCTTGGAGTTTTTGCGCTTTAACGCCCTGTCTGCCGAACTGTATCAAGCCTTTGAAACCCCCGTCATGCTGGCCGATCGCCCGCGCATCGGCGGCATTCTGGCCAAAGTTCTGCGTCGCCCCGCTTTGTGGCGCACCCTTGGCCCGCGCCAGACTTTGGCGCGGCAATTGGCCCAAAGCTTTACCGACCCGCGCCTGCGCCAATTGTTTGGGCGCTATGCCACCTATGTGGGCGGCGCGCCCGACCGCTCGCCCGCCGTGCTGGCCCTGATCTGGCAGGCCGAGGCGCAGGGGGTTTGGGCGGTGCAGGGCGGCATGCACGCCTTGGCCCAAGCGCTGTCACGCTTGGCTGATCGGCTGGGCGTGGTGCAGCTTTATGGCACGAAGGTTGAGCGGATTGTGCAAAAGGCGGGGCGGGTGGCGCAGGTGGCTCTGTCAGATGGCCGCGCGCTGCCCTGTGACGCTGTGGTGTTCAACGGCGATCCCGCCGCTTTGGCGCAGGGGCTGTTGGGCGGTGATATGGTGCGCGCACTCCCCCGCGCGGCGGTGCATCCACGCAGCCTGTCGGCGTGGGTTTGGTCTTTTGCCGCCCATCCAAAGGGCGCAGATTTGATCCATCACAATGTGTTTTTCGGCGCTGACCCCGCGCTGGAATTCGGCCCCATCGCCAAGGGCCAAATGCCGCAAGACGCCACGTTATATGTGTGCGCCCAAGACCGCGCCTTGGGCCCTGCCATGGGGCTTGAACGCTTTGAAATCATCCTGAACGCCCCCGCCAAAACCACGCTTTCCCCGCAAGAGGTGTCTGAATGCCGCGCCAAGACCTTTCCGCCGCTGGCCAAGTTCGGCCTGACCTTTACGCCAGACCCGCCCGACACGGCGCTGATGACGCCGCAGGGGTTTTCAACCCGCTTTCCGGCATCGCAGGGGGCGCTGTACGGACGCAGCCCTCACGGAGCCTTGGCGAGTTTTCAGCGCCCTCCGGCGCGGACACGGCTGGCGGGCGTGTATCTGGCAGGGGGCGGGGCGCATCCGGGGGCGGGAGTGCCGATGGCAGCCTTGTCCGGCAAGCACGCGGCCGAGGCGATCTTGAACGACCTGACTTTGGCGTAACGGTCGCACCGGATGGCTATGCGTGGTGGTATGTTGACGGTGTCTCAGACGATGGAACCCGCGCCGTTTCGGTGATTGGCTTTATCGGGTCGGTCTTTTCGCCGTGGTATGCGTGGTCAGGGCGAAGACGCCCACAAAATCATTGCTGCATCAATGTGGTGACCTATGGCCCCGGCGGGCGCTTTACCATGACTGACCGAGGCAGCGCCGCCCTGCGCCAAAGCCGCGATGCGTTGCAGGTGGGGCCCAGCCGGATGGCATGGGAAGGCGGCACGCTGGTGATTGACGTGAACGAAGTGTCGGCCTTGCCCCTTATCAGCCGCGTGCAGGGCCAGATTCGCCTGACACCTTCGGCTGTGACCGAGGTTGAGGCGATCTTGACCCCCTCTGCCAGCCATGTCTGGCGGCCCTTTGCGCCTTCGGCTAAGATCGAGGTTGATCTGAGCCAAGGCCATAGCTGGTCCGGCCACGGCTATTTCGACGCCAATTTCGGCACCGCTGCGCTTGAGGCCGACTTTCACCGATGGACTTGGGGGCGCTATCCGCGCGCGCACGGCGGGACGACCTGCTTTTATGATGGCATTCGCACCGATGGATCGGCGTTAGAGGTCAGCATCGACGTTGCAGCCAATGGTCAAGTCACCGAACTGCCGCCGCCGCCCATCACCCCCCTCCGCCGCACCGCATGGGGCATCAGCCGCGGCACGCGCTGCGATGCGGGGGCCACGCCGCGCCAGACCATGGCCATGCTGGAAGCGCCGTTTTACAGCCGCTGTCTGGTGCAAACGCAGTTAAACGGGGAAACCGTGCAAGGCGTGCACGAAGCGCTGGACCTGACCCGCTTTCGCAGCCCCTTGGTCAAAGCCATGGTGGCGCTGCGGGTGCCAAGGCGTGCGGCTTGGCCCTAAGCAAAAGGCGCCCCCGAAGGGGCGCCTTTGTCGATTACAGGGTAAGACCTGCGTATTTGTTCTTGAACTTCGACACGCGCCCACCCGTGTCCATCAGACGGGCCGACTGGCCAGTCCATGCGGGGTGCGCCAGCGGGTCGATGTCGAGCGCCATCTGGTCGCCCTCTTTGCCCCAAGTGGTCTTGGTGGTGAACAAGGACCCGTCGGTCATCTTGACGGTGATCAGGTGGGAATCGGGGTGACTGCCCTCTTTCAGGGTCCTGTTCCTTATTCCGAC
>CAIMWI010000073.1 GCA_903845215.1 uncultured Rhodobacterales bacterium
AGCCATGAAAACCTGCGCGCGCGTGACCCCAAATGGCTGCGTCAGGCCGAGGATTGGTTTCAAGACCAAGCGGGCGGAGAGGCCGGACGCCTGCCGATGTTCGCCCCCTTCCGCCTGCGCGACATGGCGCTGGCCAACCGCATCGTGGTGTCCCCCATGGCGCAGTATAAGGCGGTCGACGGGGTTCCGGGGGATTGGCATTTCATCCACTACGCCGAACGCGCCAAGGGCGGCGCAGGGCTGGTTTATACCGAGATGACCTGCGTGTCCGCCCATGGCCGCATCACCCCCGGCTGCCCCGGCCTGTACACCCCCAAGCACGAGGCGGGGTGGAAGCGGATTGTCGATTTCGTCCACACCGAAACGCAGGCTAAAATCTGCTGCCAGATCGGCCATTCCGGGCGCAAAGGGTCAACGCAGGTCGGCTGGCTGGACGGGGACGCGCCCCTGCCGCATGGCAACTGGCCGGTGATGAGCGCCTCTGCCCTTCCATGGACACCGCAAAACGCCGTTCCTAAGGAAATGGACCGCGCCGATATGGATAAGGTGCTGTTGCAATTCGTCAAAGCCACCGAAATGGCCAAGATTTGCGGCTTTGACATGATCGAACTGCATGCGGCGCATGGCTATCTGATCTCGTCCTTTATCAGCCCCACATCGAACCACCGCACCGACGAATACGGCGGCTCGCTGGAAAATCGCATGCGCTATCCGCTGGAAGTTTTCGCCGCCATGCGCGCCGAATGGCCGGGGCAAAAGCCGATGGCGGTGCGAATCTCGGCCAGCGATTGGGTGGGTGAGGCGGGCGTGACAGGGGCCGAAGCGGTCGAGATTGCCGCGATGTTTGCCGCGGCGGGGGCCGATATCATCGACGTGTCAGCGGGCCAAACCAGCCCTGACGCCAAGCCCATCTATGGCCGCATGTTCCAAACCCCCTTCAGCGACCGCATCCGCAACGAGGCGGGCTTGGCCACCATGGCCGTGGGCAACATCACCGAGGCCGAGCAGGTCAACCAGATCTTGCTGGCCGGGCGGGCCGACCTTGTGTGCCTTGCCCGCCCGCATCTGGCCGACCCTTATTGGACCCTGCATCAGGCGATCAAAGCGGGCGATCCCACGCCTTGGCCCTTGCCATATCTTGCCGGCCGCGATCAAGCTATGCGCCTGTTGTCCAAATCGGTCGAGGTGGCGCGGGTATGAACGGCAAGCGGGTTCTTGTCACAGGCGGCGGGTCGGGCGCGGGGGCAGACCTTGCGCTGGGCTTTGCCAAAGCAGGGGCCAAAGTGGTCATTTGTGGGCGCCGCCCCAACGCTTTGGCCAAAATTGCTGCGCAGCATTCTGCAATCACCGCCTTGGGCTGCGATGTGACGGACGAAGGCTCTGTTCAGCGGTTGTTTGCTGATGCGGGGCCTTTGGACATTGTGATTGCCAACGCTGGCCAAGCGGATTCGGCCCCGCTCCACAAGACCAGCCTTGAGCAGTGGAACGCGATGCTGTCTGTCAACTTAACCGGCGTCTTTCTGACCTTTCGCGAAGGCTTGCGGCAGATGACGGGTTGGGGGCGGTTGGTGGCCGTCTGCTCTACCGCAGGGGTGAAAGGCTATGCCAAGATCGCGCCCTATGCGGCAGCAAAGCACGGGGTAATGGGGCTGGTGCGGTCTTTGGCGCTGGAAGTGGCGAAAGGGCCGGTGACGGTCAATGCGATTTGCCCGGGCTTTCTGGATACCGAGATGACCGACAACTCCATCCGCATCATCGCTGAAAAAACGGGCCGCTCGCCCGCGCAGGCCAAGGCAGCACTTGAGGGATTGAACCCTCAGGGGCGGTTGTTTGCCCCGTCAGAGGTGACTGCAGCGGCGCTGTATCTGTGCGGGCCGGGCTCGCAAGGCGTGAACGGCCAAAGCATCGTGATCGCAGGGGGCGAGGTGTGAGCGACCCTTTGTCCAAACGCCGTCTGAAAATGTGGATACGCCTGTTGGGCGTCACCCGCGCCGCCGAATCGCACCTGCGCGAATTTCTGCGCGTGCAGCACGACACGACCCTGCCGCGCTTTGATGTGATGGCAGCGCTGTATCGACGGCGCGAAGGGGTGACGATGTCAGAGCTTTCGCGGATGTTGCTGGTATCGAACGGCAATGCCACCACGGTGGTGGACCGTTTGGAAAACGACGGTCTGGTGCTGCGCACCCCTTCGGAAACTGATCGGCGCACGGTGTTTGTCGCACTGACTCCCGAAGGTTTGCGCCAGTTCGAAGGGCTGGCCACCCAGCACGAAGCCGAGGTGAGCCGACTTTTTGCCAACCTGTCGGAAGCCGATCTGGAGGCGTTGACCGATATTCTTAAAAGGATGGGACCAAAATGAACCTCGCCGACCGCAAGCCGCAGCATTTTCTGTGGCAGGTTTCCAACCGCATCGCCACGCTGCGCCTGAACCGGCCAGAGCGTAAGAACCCCCTGACCTTTGACAGCTACCGCGAACTGCGCGACCTGTTTCGCGATCTGGTCTATGCCGACGATGTTGACGTGGTGATCTTTGCGCCCAATGGCGGCAACTTCTGCTCGGGCGGAGATGTGCACGACATTATCGGCCCCTTGATCGGCCTGCCGATGAAAGAGCTTTTGGCCTTTACCCGCATGACGGGCGATCTGGTCAAGGCGATGCTTGGCTGTGGCAAACCCATCATCGCGGCGGTGGACGGCGTGGCCGTGGGGGCAGGGGCGATTATCGCCATGGCCGCCGATCTGCGCCTTGCCACGCCGCAAGCCAAATGCGCGTTTCTGTTCACCCGTGTTGGCCTTGCTGGGTGCGACATGGGTGCTTGCGCCATTCTGCCGCGCCTGATCGGTCAGGGCCGTGCGGCAGAACTGCTGTACACAGGCCGCACGATGAGTGCGGAGGAAGGCGAACGCTGGGGCTTTTGGAATGCGTTGCACAGTGCCGATGACCTAGAATCCCAGGCCCTCTCCTTGGCAGAACGCTTGGCTCAAGGTCCGACTTTTGCGCATTCTATCACCAAGACCCAGCTCAACCACGAATGGAACATGACCCTCGACCAAGCGATCGAGGCCGAGGCGCAGGCGCAGGCGATCTGCATGCAAACCGCCGACTTCGAACGCGCCTACCGCGCCTTTGTCGCCAAAGAGCGGCCTGTGTTTGAGGGGAACTGACCGATGACACACCGCCCCAAATCGGGGGTTTTGCACCCCCGCACCCCCGCAGAGTATTTGCGCCAAGATGAAGGGGAAAGCGATGCCTGACCAAAGTTTCCTTGATTGGCCATTCTTCGAGCAGCGCCATCGGGATCTGGCTGCGGCGCTAGAGGCGTGGTGTGTGGCGCATTTGCCGGTGGACCACTCCGACGTCGATGCTGCCTGTCGCGGCTTGGTGGCGGCCTTGGGCGCGGGCGGGTGGTTGCAGCATTCCGGCGGCATCTTGGACGTGCGCAGCCTGTGCCTGATCCGCGAGACTTTGGCGCGCCATGATGGCTTGGCAGATTTTGCCTTTGCGATGCAGGGGCTGGGCATGGGGGCTGTGTCGCTGTTCGGTTCGCCCGAGCAGCGGGCTTGGCTGGAGAAGACGCGGGCAGGCAGCGCGATTGCGGCCTTTGCCTTGACAGAGCCTTTGTCAGGGTCGGATGTGGCCGCGACCTCTACCACCGCCGAGCGTGTGCAAGGCGGTTGGCGGCTGAGCGGCGAGAAGACGTGGATTTCCAATGGCGGGATCGCGGATATCTACGTCATCTTCGCCCGCACGGGCGAAGCGCCGGGCGCGCGGGGGCTTTCGGCGTTTTTGATGCCGGCGGATGTGGCGGGTTTGCATGTGGTCGAGCGGTTGGACGTGATCGCCCCCCATCCCCTGGCGCGGTTGCGGTTGGACGGCGTCGAACTGCCCGACAGCGCCCTGATCGGGCAGTCGGGCGAGGGGTTCAAGCTGGCCATGGCGGTGCTGGATGTGTTTCGATCCACCGTGGGGGCAGCGGCCCTTGGCTTTGCGCGCCGCGCTTTGGACGAATCCTTAACCCGTGTCAGCACGCGGCGCATTCAGGGCGCGGCCTTGGCCGAGTTGCAGATGGTGCAGGGCCATCTGGCCGATATGGCGCTAGAGGTGGATGCCGCCGCCCTGCTTGTCTACCGCGCCGCTTGGACCAAAGACCAAGGGGCTGCCCGAATCACCCGCGAAGCCGCCATGGCCAAGCTTTACGCCACCGAAGCCGCACAGCGCGTGATTGACACCGCCGTGCAACTGCATGGCGGCGATGGGGTGCGGCACGGGTCGGTGGTGGAACAGCTTTACCGCGACATCCGCGCCTTGCGGATTTACGAAGGCGCAAGCGATGTGCAGCGTGTGGTCATCGCGCGGTCGATCTTGCCCAAGGAGGCAAAATGACTTCTGAACACGAGGTTTTGCACCCCAAGAACTGGAAGCCAGCCTTGGGCTATTCCAACGGCATGTCAGCGCGGGGGCGGTTGGTGGTGACCGGCGGGATCATCGGATGGAACGCCGATCAGGTGTTTGAGACTGACGATTTCGCAGAGCAAGCCGCCCAAGTTCTAAGGTCGATCGTCGAGGTGCTGGCCTGTGCTGGCGCACGGCCCGAGCATTTGGTGCGGCTGACATGGTATGTCACCGACAAGGCCGAATATCTTTCCAGCCTGAAAGAGCTTGGCCGTGCTTACCGCGCGGTGATCGGGCGGCATTATCCGGCCATGGCCTTGGTGCAGGTGGTGGCCCTTGTCGAAGACCGCGCCAAGGTTGAAATCGAAGCAACCGCTGTGGTGCCGGAGTAAAGGGGCTGAACGATGTTAGGACCGACAGGGCATCACGACACCTTCACCCGCGACAGGCTACCCCCTGCGGCCGATTGGCCCGAGATTGCGCCGGTTTTCCATTATCCAGACTGGCTGAATGCGGGGGTTGAACTGTGCGACCGCATGGTGGAACGCGGTTTTGGCGACCGCGTGGCGCTGATCGGCAACGGGCGACAGCGCACCTATAAGGAACTGGCCGATTGGTCGAACCGCATCGCCCATGCTTTGGTCGATGTGTATGGCGTAAAGCCCGGCAACCGCGTGCTGATCCGCTCGTCCAACAACCCCGCCATGGTGGCCTGTTGGCTGGCCGCAACCAAAGCGGGGGCGGTGGTCGTCAACACCATGCCCATGCTGCGGGCCGGTGAGTTGGCGGCAATTGTGGATAAGGCGCAGGTCAGCCATGCGCTGTGCGACACGCGGTTGATGGAGGAACTGGTCAGTTGTGCCAAAGCCTCGTCCCATTTGCGCACGGTGGTGGGGTTTGATGGCACGGCCAACCATGACGCCGAACTTGACCGCATCGCCTTGTCAAAACCTGTGCGGTTTGAGGCCGTGAAGACGGGGCGCGACGATGTTGCGCTGTTGGGCTTTACCAGTGGCACCACGGGCGAGCCCAAGGCCACAATGCACTTTCACCGCGACTTGCTGATCATCGCCGACGGCTATGCCAAAGAGGTGCTGCAAGTCACGCCGGACGATGTTTTTGTCGGCTCGCCACCCTTGGCGTTTACCTTCGGCCTTGGCGGCCTTGCGATCTTTCCGCTGCGCTTTGGCGCCGCGGCGGCTTTGCTGGAACAGGCGAGCCCCGCAAACCTGATCTCGCTGATCCAAGAACACCGCGCCACGGTTTGCTTCACCGCCCCCACCGCCTACCGCGCCATGCTAAAGGCGATGGAAGAGGGGGCGGATTTGTCATCCTTGCGGGCGGCGGTAAGTGCGGGGGAAACCCTGCCCGCGCCGGTTTATGACGAATGGATCGCGCGGACGGGCAAGCCGATGCTGGACGGGATCGGCGCGACCGAGATGCTGCACATCTTCATCACCAACCGCTTTGACGATCACAGCCCCGGTTGCACGGGGCGTCCGGTGGCGGGCTATCAGGCTAAAGTCGTGGCCGATGACATGGCCGAGGTGCCGCGCGGCACCGTGGGCCGCTTGGCCGTGCGCGGCCCGACCGGCTGCCGCTATATGGCCGACGACCGCCAACGCGCCTATGTCAAAGGCGGCTGGAACCTGACCGGCGACAGCTTTTGGCAAGACGACGACGGGCGCTTTCATTTCGCCGCGCGGTCGGATGATATGATCATCTCGTCCGGTTACAACATCGCAGGGCCAGAGGTGGAAGCGGCCCTTTTGTCGCATCCCGCCGTGCTGGAATGTGCCGTGGTGGGGGCCGCGGATGAAGAGCGCGGCTATATCGTCGAGGCGCATGTGGTTTTAACCACGGGGCATCAAGGCGATGCGCTGATGGTCAAACAGTTGCAAGACCATGTGAAGGCGGTGATTGCCCCTTACAAATACCCCCGCCGTGTGGTCTTTGTGGCGGCCCTGCCCAAAACCCAGACGGGCAAGATCCAGCGGTTTCGCCTGAAAAGCTGACCTTCGCTTAGGTCAGCTTCAAAGCCACCGCAAACCCCCGCCCGTTGGCAACCGGAGAGCGCAGCACCAAATCGTTCCCCAAGCCCCGCGCAATACCGGCTGCGATGGCCAGACCCAGACCTGATCCGCTGCCTTGCGCCCCGGCGCGTTCAAAGCGCATCGTCAGGGTCGACAGAACCTCGATCGGGATCGCTTCGCAGTCGTTGGTCACAGCGAACGCCCCGTCTGCATCCAGCGTCACTTTGACGGGCAGATCTGTGCCATGCACGAGGGCGTTTTCGATCATATTGCGCGCCAGAACCGCGAAAGCGTCGGGGTCAAGCCGAGAGGGAACAGAACCCTTGGGCAGGTCTGCCACAATTCGCCCTGCCGCACTGCGGGCAAAATCGGCCAGCACCATGTTCAAGATCGGCACCAGATCGGCAGGGCCTTGGCCCAGCATCGCCCCACCTTCGGCGCGGGCCAGTTGCATCAGCTTTTCGGCCAGACGGGCGAGGCGCTTTAACTCTCCCTCGACCGTCACGGCGCGTTGGCGCAGGGGGCCTTCGGGGCTTTCGGTGACCAAGCGTTGGGTTTGTGCCAAGGTGGCGGCAATCGGTGTGCGCAGTTCGTGGGCGGCATTGGCGGCAAAGGCGCGCTCTGCCTCTAGCGTGCGGCTTAGGCGGGCCATCAGGCGGTTGGCGGCGTGTTGGATGGGCACCAATTCGCTGCGCAGGTTGGGCAGTTTCAACGGCGTAAGATCATCGGCCCCTTTCACCCGCAAGGCCACCGACAAATGCGCCAAGGGTCGCAGCGCCCGGCTGACCCAAAGGGCCACACCAAACAGCGTCAGCGGCAACAGCAGGCCCAAGGGCACCAGCATCGCCAGCACCGTTTCGCGCAGGGCAGTCTGGCGGTGGGTGAGGGGTTCGGCCACTTGGATCATATATTGCCCCGACACAGCCGAGCGGCTGAAAACGCGGTGGTCGCCCGTGGTCACAAAGCCCTGATCCTTGACTGTGTCAAACACCCGCAAATCGGCGTCATGCGAATACATCAAGACCTGCCCTTGCCCATCGCGGACGACATAGGTGATCTTTTCGTCATGCTGCGCGATCGGCAAAATCCGCTTCGCGCCGCTTGCATCATCAGAGCCTATCAGTTCCACCACCGCCAAGGGCAAAATCCGCTCGCCGGTTTCCTGCAGGGCAGCGTCAAAGCTTTCGTCGATCTCGCCCTTGATCACAAAGGCACTGCCCAAAACAGCTAGGAGCCATAGGATAACCAACATGACCGATACGCCTACGGCGATCTGCCCACGCAAAGATTGCAGGATCGTCATGGTGTGCCCAACCTGTAGCCAAGGCCCCGAAGTGTTTGCACCACGTCTTTCCCCAATTTCTTGCGCAGGCGGCTGACATAGACTTCGATCGTGTTGCTTTCGACCTCGGAATCAAAGGCGTAGATCTGATCTTCGATCTGGCTTTTCGACACGATCTGACCCGGTCGCTGCAACAAGGACTCAAAAATGATCCACTCGCGTTGCGATAGATCAATTTGGCCTTGCGGGCCGTGAATGGCATGGGCGGCAAGGTCGATTTCAAGCGCGCCCAAGGTGATCAGCGGGTTGGGGTTGCCAGAATAGCGCCGCGCCACGGCGGCGATGCGGGCGGACAGTTCGGCAAGGTCAAAGGGTTTGACCATGTAGTCGTCGGCCCCGGCGTTTAACCCCTCGATCCGTTCGGTGATGCGGTCGTGGGCGGTCAGGATCATCACCGGCGTCACCGACCCTTTGGCGCGCAGGTTGCGCAGAAAATCAATCCCGCGACCATCGGGCAGGCCAAGGTCAAGCAAGATCAGGTCATAAGGCATCGTGGCCAGCAGGTCGCGGGCATAGGCCAGCGTTGGGGCCAGATCGGGCATATGGCCTTCGGCGGCGATCTGGTCGCGCACAGCGCCGCCCAAACTTGGGTCATCTTCGATCAGCAGAATACGCATGGTTCCTCCGTGATCTGGCATTGATCGTCTTTAGCTGACGTGAAGCTGAACGGCCAAGCGCCCTTTCGTTCAGGTCGGCGTCAGGTTGGCAGGTGCATATGGGGCACGTTTGAAAGGATTTCGCCATGCGCCCTGCCCTTTTTCTTGCAGCCCTTGCTTTGCTTGCCCCCACCTTGGCACTGGCCGAGGTGGAATGTCACGCGCCGATGGACAATTGGCAACCCGTAGCGGCCCTGAAAGCCGAGGTCGCAAAGCTGGGGCTGACGGTGATCAAAATCCGCGCTGATGATGGCTGCTATCACGTCAAGGCGACGGACCAAGACGGCAACCCCGTTGAAGCTGTGTTCGATCCACAAACGTTGCAATTGCTGGCGAGTTCTGACGCTGACCACGAAACGCGCGATCACGACGAAAAGGGTCAGAACTGACCCCTGCCCCCCTTAGACTATAGGAGCTTATATGTACCGCACCTCTACCGCCTTTGCCCTGTCGATGGCCGCTTTGGCCCCCATCGCCGCCGATGCCAACCCTGTGACGCTTGACGTTACCATTGCCCAGTACCAAGGCCCCAGCACATATCTGGCGATGTATCTTACCGACAAATCCGGTGCTTATCAAAGCACTGTCTGGGTTGCGGGCGACCGGACCCGCTATTGGCGGCACCTGCGCACATGGTTTGATGCCACGGGCGGCCAAGGGGCAGATGGCATCACGGGGGCGAGTGTCGGCCCGGGCCGCACCTTGACCGTCACCGCCGACATCTCGGCCGCGATGATTGATGCGGGCTATGTGCTGCGCATCGACGCTGCCGCCGAAAACATCGGTGAAAGCCCCAACGAGATTCAGGTGCCCCTGACCACGGCAGGCGCTGGGCAGGCAACCGCAGGAACCGGCTTTATCGCCCAGTTCAAATACGGCCTATAAGACACCAACAGTCAGGATCTTTTCATGGTGCGGCACCTGCATTCCTTGCCCGGTTTGATCTTTGGGCTGATCCTTTTGGTTCTGGCCACGACCGGTGCCATTCTGTCATTGGCCCCGATGCTGGACAGGGTGCAAGCCCCCGCTGTCAGTGGCCAAAGCGTGGCGGATGTCGCGGCGCTGGCTGTGGCGGAAAATCCCGGCCTGACACGGCTGCACCGCAGCCCGAACGGCGTGATCTCTGCCGCGATCAAGGCCAAGCTGTTCTTTCAGACGGTCACGATTGACCATGCCACCGGCAAAGCCACCGGCCCTGCGGGGCCGGGGGGCTTTTTGGACTGGATCAAGGAACTGCATCGGTCGTTCTTTCTGGATCAGGCGGGGCACGGCATTGCGGGTGTTAGTGCGGGTGTGATGCTGGTTCTGGCTGCCAGCGGTTTGGTATTGGTGGCCACCGCCTTGGGCGGATGGCGGCGGATGGGGCAAAGGGTGCGCGCGCCCGGTGCGCGGGGATTGCATGCGCGGGTGGCGCGACTGGCTGTGGTGGGGTTGGTGGTCTCGGCCCTGACGGGCGGCTATATGTCGCTTGTGACGTTTGGGTTTATCAATGACGGCACGCAGGTCGAGGCGGCTTTTCCAGACAAGGTGGCGACGGGCAGCGCCTTGGCTGTGGGGCAATTGCAAGCCTTGCAAGCTGTGCCCTTGGCCGATCTGCGCGATCTGACCTTTCCGGCGGCGGGCGATCCGACGGGTGCCTTCCTGGTCCAAACCGCCACGGGCGAAGGCTATGTCGATCAGGTCAGCGGCCAGATGCTAAACTGGACCGAATACGGCACCGCACGGCAAATCTGGGAGATGATTTACAAGCTGCACACGGGCCAAGGCCTGTGGATGGTTGGTCTGGTGCTGGGCCTGTCGGCGTTGGCGGTGCCCGTGCTGTCGGCGACAGGCACAGCGATCTGGTGGGCGCGCCGGCAATCCAAGCCGCGCTTGCGCCATACGGTGCGGGCGGCGGTGGCGGATCTGGTGATCTTGGTCGGCTCTGAAGGGGGCACGACATGGGGCTATGCTGCGGCCGTGTCTAAAGCGCTGCACCAGCACGGCCTGAAGGTTCATGTCGCCGCCATGAACGATCTGGCCCACTATCCGCAAGCGGGCGGGTTGATCTTGATGACCGCGACCTACGGCGACGGCGTGGCCCCCGCCAGTGCGGCGCGGTTCTTGGATAAGTTGGCGCACTATCAAAGTAGCGTGCCCGTGGCCATTCTGGCCTTTGGCGACCGGATGTTTGCCAATTTCTGCGGCTACGGCGATCAGGTTTTTGCCGCGGTGGATGCGGCGGGGTTGCCAAGGTTTTTGCCCATGGCGCGGGTTGACCGCCAATCCGCCGCTGATTTCAACGCTTGGGTGCAAGATCTGGGCACGCTGTTGGGCCTGACCTTAAAGCCGGATTTGCAGATCCAGCGACCGAAGACGACAAAACTGGACCTGGTGGCCCGTCACGATTACGGGCTTCAGGTGCAAGCCCCCACAACGGTGCTGCGCTTTCTAATGCGCCGCCCTGCAGGGTGGCGCGGGGTGTTTGCGCCTGCGCCTGCCTATGCAGCGGGCGATCTGTTGGGGCTGATGCCGCCGGGCAGCGATGTGCCAAGATTGTACTCGCTCGCCTCGTCACGCCGCGATGGGTTTGTCGAGATTGCCGTGCGCAAGATGCCGGGGGGGGTCTGCTCGGGCTGGTTGCACGATCTGGCAATCGGGGCGCAGATTGACGCCTTTATCCGCCCCAACCCCGCCTTTCGCCCGCAGCCGCAGGGGCCCGTCATCATGATTGCCGCAGGCACGGGGCTTGGGCCAATGGTAGGGTTTCTGCGCAGCATGGACCAAGGGCGCGGGGCAGAGCTGTATTTCGGCGCGCGTGATCCGGCGTCGGATTACCTGTACGAACAGGTCTTGGCCGATGCAGTGGCCCAAGGCCGTCTGTCGCGCCTGACCACGGCCTTTAGCCGCGTGCAAGACCGCGCCTATGTGCAAGACCGCTTGCGCCAAGATGCCGCCCATTTGGCCGAACAGATCCAACGCGGCGGGCTGGTGCTGGTTTGCGGATCAATTGCCATGGCCCGCGCGGTGGCGGTTGAATTTGACACAGCCCTTGCCCCGCTGGGCCTTTCGGTTGCAGCCCTGCGGGCCGAAGGGCGCTATCTTGAGGATGTCTATTGACCCTGCGCACCCTATCCGGCCCCGCGATGGGCAGCCGCTGGACGGTGCGGCTGGCGTGTGACAATGCGCAGGCCGCTGTCTTGACGACGCTTTGCGCCCAAGCCGTGGAGGCGGTGGAACAGCAAACCAGCCACTGGCGCGCCGACAGCGACCTGAACCGCCTGAATGGTGCGCCCTTGGGCGCGTGGGTTGACCTGCCCGCGCATCTGATGTGCGTGTTAGAGATGTCGGCCAAGATTGCCCGCACCTCGGACGGGGTGTTTGACATTGGTGTGGGCGCTTTGGTGCAGGCTTGGGGCTTTGGGCCGGCGCAGGGCGTGGCGGATACTGCGGCGATTGGGGCCATGATGGGCAAAGCCATCCGCAGTTCTGAGGCGCTGGAACTGGACATGGCCGCAAACCGTGCCCGAAAAACTGCTGCGATGACGCTGGATCTGTCGGGCATTGCCAAGGGCTACGGCGTGGATGTGCTGGCCGACGTGGTGGGCAAGGCGGGGGTGAGCCAGTTCTTATGCGGGCTAGACGGCGAGTTCGTCGCGCGGGGCACGCGCCCTGATGGCCAGCCTTGGGCCATAGCCCTTGAACAGCCCGACCCCACCCGCCGCGCAGGGCGCAGTATGATTGACCTGCGTGACCGCGCTATTGCCACCTCGGGCAGCTATCGGCATTTTGTGACGTTGGGTGATCTGCGGGTGTCGCATACGATGAACCCGCGCACCGGTGGGCCTGCGGTGGGAAAACTGGTGTCTGTCAGCGTGCTGCATGACAGCTGTATGCAGGCCGATGCTTGGGCGACCGTGCTGATGGTGCTGGGCGATCAGGCCGGACCAGAGTTTGCCAAGGCCCAAGGGTTGCAGGCGATTTTCTTGGCCGAGGTGGGCGGCGAGATCCGCGAAACGCTGACGGGGTTTTCGCCTGCCCGGTAGGGGGGATGCGGGGTCTAGCCTAAGGGCAAAACCAAAATGGCGCGAAAGTCGTTGACGTTGGTCAGGGTGGGGCCTGTCACCACCTGATCGCCGATCGCCGCAAAGAAACTATGGGCATCGTTGCGGGCCAAAGCCAGCGCAGGATCAACCCCCACAGCCTGCGCCTTGGCCAAGGTATCGGGGCCAATCAAGGCTCCGGCCACCTCTGCCGCGCCATCCACGCCGTCGGTGTCGCAGGCGATGGCGTGGATGCCCTCGGCGCCTTGCAGCGCCAGCGCCAAGGCCAAGCAAAATTCGGCATTCGGTCCGCCAATACCGTCGCCGCGCCGTGTGACGGTCAACTCGCCGCCTGACAGCAGCAAAACGGGGGCATCGCTGCGGGCTTGCAGTCCGGTTTGGGCCAGTGTCGCGGCCACGTCACGCGCTTCGCCCTCCAACGCGTCGCCTAACATGATCACGCGAAGGCCTTCGGCCTTGGCCATAGCCTGCGCAGCGACCAAAGATTGCGCAGGGGCTGCATAAATGCGGTTGGTGGTGCGCGACAGGCGCGGATCAGCGGGGGGGATCACGCCTGTGGGCCGGCTGAGCGCATCCAACGCCGCAGCGGGCACTTTGGCCCCCCATTGCGCCAAGATCGCCAAAGCCTGATCCGGCGTCGATGCATCCCCCACCGTGGGGCCTGACCCGATAAAGGCCATATCATCCCCTGGCACGTCCGAGATCATCAGGGCCAGCACCTGCGCCGGATAGGCCGCCGCCGCCAACTGGCCGCCTTTGACCCGGCTGAGATGCTTGCGCACCGTGTTCATCTGCGCAATCGGCGCACCGCAAGCCAGCAGCGCCGCATTCACCGCCTGTTTTTCCGCCAGACTGACGCCCTCGACAGGGGCGACCAGCAGGGCAGAGGCCCCGCCCGAGATCAGCGCTAGAACAAAATCACCCTCACCCAAGCCGCCCAGCAGCGCCAGCATATCCGCCGTGGCCTTGGCCCCTGCGGCATCCGGCACAGGATGGGCCGCTTCGACGATCTTGATGCTTTTGCAGGGGCGACCATAGCCGTAGCGGGTGATCACCAGCCCTTCGCAGGGGCCCCAGACCGATTCAACCGCTTCGGCCATGCGGGCCGAGGCTTTGCCCGCCCCCACAACCACCACCCGCCCCGCAGGCTTGGGCGGCAAATGGGCGGCCAACGATCGCATCGGGTCGGCCACTTCGACCGCTTTGTCAAACAGCGCACGCAGCAGCGGGTCTGGGGTCATAGGGCACCTAAGCTAGAGCCGCGCACAATCAGGCGCACGGGGGTGTGAACTTCCGGCGGGGGCAGGACGCCGTCTTCCAGCCAAGCAAGGATCGTCTGCGCCACCCCCGCGCCAAAGCCCGCGATATCGCAATGCACCGAGGTCAGCGCTGGATAGACCTGCGCGCAGTCTTCGATATCGTCAAAGCCGATTAGGCGAAACTCGCGCCCAACGGGGCGGCCTTGTTCAGCAAAGCCTGCCAGCATGCCCAGCGCGACAAGGTCGTTAAAGCAGATTGCGGCGTCAATGTTGGGATAGGTTCGGGCCAGATCAAACGCTGTTGCGCGGCCAAAGGCGCGCGTGGCGCGGCCGTGCAGCGCAAGTGGGGATATACCCTGCGCGTGAAGGGCGCAAAGATAGCCTGATAGGCGCTCTTGCGTCACGGCGCGGCCCTCTTGGCCGCCGACAAAGGCGATATTCTGCGCGCCGCAGTCTAGCAAATGCTGCGCAGCAATTTCACCGCCCCGTCGGTAATCTGGCGCGGTAAAGGGGAACGTTCCAACCCGAGGGTCTACCTTTCGAAGAACCTGCATGACGGGCAATCCTGCACGGTGCAGGGGGTCAAAGGTGGTCTCTTCGGCCCCATAGGTGGGCGAGATCACCAAGGCGCTGACGCCGTGTTCGATCATCGACCCCACCACTTGGGCTTGCAGCATCGGGTCTTCGTCTGTGTTGGCGATGACGGTGGCATAGCCGCGCTGCGACAGCGCCATTTGCAACGAGGTGGCGAATTCGGCAAAGAACGGGTTGCGCAGATCGTTGATCACCACGCCAATCAGCCCCACGCGGTTTGACCGCAGATTGGCCGCGTTGCGGTTGTAGACATAGCCTAGGTCGGCCATTGCCCGTTGCACCGCCTGTCGGGTTGCGGCCTTAACCGCCGGGCTTTTCTGAAAGACCAGACTGACGGTAGATTTCGACACCCCCGCCGCGCGCGCCACATCTACAATGGTGGGCCGTCTGCTCATGCCATGCCGTGCAGCGCCAAAAGCGTCGTCATGCGCTGCTTGGCCAGATCGGGCGCGGTCAAAAGCCCCGCCTGATCAGCCAAGCGAAAGACCTGCGCGTAATGCGTGATCTCGCGGCTGGATTGCAGGCCGGCGGGCATGATGAAATGGCGCTGCGTGCCGTTCAGCCACGACAAAAAGGCGATGCCCGCTTTGTAAAACCGCGTGGGGGCTTTAAAAATCTCGCGGCTTAGTGGCACGGTGGGGGCCAGCAGGCGGTGATAGGCCGGCAAATCGCCCAAGGCCAAAGCTTCAAGCGCCTGCGAGGCGGCGGGGGCGATGGCCGCGAAAATGCCAAGCAGCGCGTGAGAGAAGCGGGTGCCATCGCCGGCGATCAAGTCGGCATAGTTGAAGTCATCGCCGGTATAAAGCCGCACGCCAGCAGGCAGACGGGCGCGGAAAGATTCTTCATGCGCTTGATCTAGAAGGGAAATCTTTATTCCGTCCAACTTGGCGGGGTTTTCGGCGATCAAGCCCAGCACAAAATCAGACGCCGTGGCCACATCGCGGCTGCCCCAATAGCCCGCCAAGGCCGGATCGAACATATCGCCCAGCCAGTGCAACACAACCGGGTCGCGTGCGCCGTCGATCAGGCGGCGGTAGACTGTGTGATAGGCGGTCTGATCCGCACCCATGGCGGGAAAGGCGCGGCTGGCCATCAAGATCAACTGGCCACCGGCGGCTTCAATCACTTCGGCTTGGGACTCGTAGGCCGCAATGATCGCAGAGGTATCGCGCAAATCCGCCAGCGCCATATGGTCTGTCCCCGCACCACAGGCCACGCGCGGGGCCAAAGGATGCGCCTTGGCAGCGCGCATCGTGCGGGTGATCAGCTCTTTTGCGGTGGCCCAATCCACGCCCATGCCGCGTTGGGCGGTATCCATCGCCTCGGCCAGCCCTAGGCCTTGATCCCACAGGCCAGTGCGAAAGGCCAAGGTGGCGTCCCAGTCGACGGCGGGTCTTGTATCCCATGGGCTGCGCTCGGCCATGGGGTCGCTTATGATATGTGCTGCGGCAAAGGCGGTGCGGGTTAACGCCACACGCGGGGCGCGGGGCACAAGGGGGGTGCCTTGCAAGGTATAAGGCGCAAGGGTGCCGTCATAGGTTGGCAGATGCAGCATGGGTCAAGCCACCTTCAAATCAAAGACCAAAAGCCCGTCGATCCCGCCTTGGGCATGGGCCACCAACTGCGCGCCAAAAGCCTTGTGGTCGGGATCGTCGGCATAGGTTTGCAGCGCGTCCCATCCGGTAAAGTCGATGGTGAAGACGTGCAGATAGCCGCGTTCGATCTGCTCGGGGCTTTCGGATCGGCCTGCGGCATAGGAAAGCATGCCGGGCAGTTTGGCCGCTAAATGGGGAAGGGCGGCGAAGATCGAGGAAATCTCGTCCTCGGTCACACTCGGTTGAAAGCGGATCAAAACGATGTGGCGGATCATGCTTGGCCCCTGATCATATCGGCTGCCTTTTCCGCGATCATGATCGTGGCGGCATTGGTGTTGGAAGACACAACGCTGGGCATGATCGACGCATCCACCACCCGCAGCCCTTCGATGCCATTAAAGCGCAGCTGCGGGTCGACCACGGCGGCGGGGTCTGATCCCATGCGGCAGGTGCCTGCGGGGTGATGGTCGGTCTTGGCATGGGCGCAGGCATAGTTGAAATAATCTTCGTCGGTTTGCACATCAGGGCCGGGCAGGCGTTCGGCCAGCACAAAGGGTTTAAGCGCGTCTTGGCGCATGATCTCACGCGCCAGTTTCAGGCCTCTTATCGACATCTCGCGGTCGTAAGGATCAGCCCAATAATTGGGGTCGATCAGGGGGGCTGCCAGCGGATCGGCACTTGCCAGCCGCACCGTGCCGCGTGATCTGGGCCGCAGATAGGCCGAATTCAACGTGACCCCGCCTTGCGGCATCGCGGCCACCCCCGCCTCGATCCCCGAGCCTAGGCCCAGATGCAGTTGAATATCGGGCGAGCGGGCGTTGGGGTCGGCATACCAAAACCCCCCCGTCTCGAACAAGCTGGAGGCCACGGGCCCCTTGCGCGTCAGCAGATATTGCAGCGCGGCCAAAGCCGACAGGTGCGGCTTGGCGAAGCGGTCGTAGGTGTGCGGGCCAGTGCATTCGGCGATAACAAACAGGTCGACATGGTCTTGCAGGTTGGCCCCAACGCCGGGTTGGTCAAAAACCACAGGAACCCCAAGACTGCGCAGATGTTCCGCAGGCCCGATCCCCGACAGTTGCAACAGGCGTGGCGAGCCGATGGCTCCCGCCGACAAGATCACCTCACCCGCCCGCACAATGCCTTGACCGGCTAGGTCTACCCCCGTGGCACGGCCTTGGTCGACCACAACCCGCAGCACCTGAGCACCCGTGATTACCGTTAGATTCGCCCGCTTCTCGGCTGGCCGCAGATAGGCCACGGCGGTGGAGGAGCGGCGGTAGTTCTTTTGCGTCAGCTGGTAAAAGCCCACGCCGTCTTGCTCCTCTCCGGTCATATCCAGATTGCGCGGAATGCCCAGCTGGGCGGCGGCGGCGAAATAGGCATCGCAGATGGGCAAAGGCGCGCGGGGCTGGCTGACACCTAACGGGCCGCCTTGGCCGTGGTAGCGGTTGGCGTGGGTGTCGTTATCCTCGGCCTTGCGGAAATAGGGCAGGATGTCGTCATAGCCCCAGCCGGTGCAGCCCGCCTGCCGCCATTCGTCATAATCCAGCGCATTGCCGCGGGTGTAGATCTGCGCATTGATAGAAGACCCACCGCCGATCACCTTGGCTTGGGTATAGCGGATCACCATATCTTTCATGTGGCGCTGCGGGGTGGTGTACCAGCCCCATGATCCGATGCCCTTGGTCATCTTCGCAAAGCCTGCGGGAAGGTGGTAAAACGGGTGGCGGTCGCGCCCGCCCGCCTCTAGCAGCAAGACGCGGCGGGTGGGGTCTTCGGTTAGGCGCGCGGCCAGAACCGATCCGGCCGAGCCACCGCCGATGATGATGGTGTCGTATTCCATGTCACAACCTGCTGATTGAAAGCCCGCCGTCCACTGGCAGGACGGCCCCATTGGCAAAAGCCATCTGCCCCAGTGCCAAGGGCACGGCGACAGCCCCGATATCGGCGGGCTGGCCCCACCGCGCGGCGGGCACCAACCCATCGGCGATGCGGGCAGAGTATTTGTCGTGGACCGCTGCCGTCATCGCCGTGTCGATAATGCCCGGCCGCAGGTCAAACACGCCTACGCCGTGCGGCGCCATCCGCACGGCGAAAAGCTGCGCCATGGTGGCAGCGGCGGATTTCGACAGGCAGTATTCCGCCCGCTCGACCGAGATCATCTGCGCGCTGACCGAGGTGACAAACAGCATCGACCTGTAGTGGTCCGACGGCGTAGTCAGCATTCGCCGCGCCACCTCTTGCGCCAGAAAGAACGCGCCGCGCAGGTTGATGCCCATGACATGGTCAAAGCTTTCCGCCGTCAGGGTCAGCATATCGCCACGTTGCCGTGCCGGAACGCCTGCGTTTGACACAAAGCAGGTCACATCGCCCACCGCATCCAACAAAGCGGCAGGATCGCCGCCCAAAAGATCATGCCGCAGATACCGCGCAGCGGGCAGCACCCTCAAGGCCGATTGCACAGCTTGCGCGTCCGCGTCCAGCTCTGCCGCCATCACCACCCCAAAGCCTGCAGCCGACAGGGCTTGGGCAATGCCCAGCCCGATGCCCTGCTGCCCGCCGGTGATCAGCGCCGTTTTCATCCCAAAACCCCCGCAATATGCGCCCCCGCCCGCAGCGCCAAAGCGGCGATGGTCAGGCTGGGATTGACCGCTGCCGAGGTAGGCAGCACCGAGGCATCGACGATATACAGATTGTCCAGATCATGCGCCTTCAGGTTCACATCCACGACCGAGGCTTTGGGGTCCGCCCCCATCCGCGCCGTGCCGCACTGGTGGCTGGGGGTCTTTTTCTCGAAGGTCTTTGACATCACGATGGGCCAGCCGGCCTTGCGCAAAGCGGCTTTCAGCTTGGCGGTCAGATAGTGATGCGCGCCGAAATTGCTGCGCTGCCAGTGCAGCACGATCTTGCCGTCCTTCACCAAGACGCGGCTGTCGGGGTTGGGCAGGTCTTCGGACATGGTCATCAAATGCATCGAATGTTCGGCCACATATCCGGCCAACCACAACGGCCACCCTGTCTCGGCTGCCAGAATATCGCCTGTCACCTTGCCCAGCATTTGCACATTGCCTAAAGGGCGGTTGCCCGGCCCGCCTTGCAGATACCAATCGTTGAACTGGATGGTCTTTTCATACACGGCGGTGTTGCGGCGAAACGGGCTAAAGGCCAAAACCGCCGAGATGTTATGGTTCATAAAGTTGCGCCCGACCTGATCCGAGCTGTTGGCCAAGCCTGCCGGATGATCCGCGTTGGCCGAGGTCAGCAGCATCGCCGCCGACTTCACCGCGCCCATGCACAGGCAAATCACAGGCGCTGATATGTGCTGCGCTTGCCAGTTTGACATATACTCCACCGCCGTGATCTTACGGCCCTCTGCGTGCAGACGCGTCACTTCGGCGTTGCGCAGCAAGGTGACGTTGGGGTGTTTCAGCGCCTCGGCCAGCCCGCAGGTTTCGGCATCCATCTTCCCGCCGCGCGTGTTGGGAAAGCCGTCAAAGGTTTGCGGCCCGCCTTCCAGCCATTTGTCGATATCCACACCCAAGGGCACGGGCCCCACGTTCAGCCCTTGCGCCTTAAGGCGCGCGGCAAGGTCGGCCACCACGGGCTCATCTGGCACGGGGGGAAAGGGATAGGGCGTCGAATGGGGCGGTTCGGTCGGGTCATAGCCCAAAGCGCCATGCGCTTGGTACAACACCTCGGCCTTGGTATACCAAGGCTCCATCGTCTCATACGACAGTGGCCAGCCGGGGGTTTTGCCTTCGACGTGTTGCAGGGGGGCGAAATCTTGCGCGCGGTAGCGCAGCAAAACCGCACCGTAAAACTTGGTATTGCCGCCGGGGTAATAGTAATTGCCCGGATGAAACGGCTTGCCCGCCTGATCCAGCCACGTTTCCTCTGACCGGAAATACCCGCCAAAAATCGCCGCCCCATCGCGGGCTTGTGGTGAATCTTCCAGCCAATCGCCCTTTTCCAAGATCAAAATCTGTTTGCCCGAAGGGGCCAGGGCCGCTGCCAGACTGGCCCCGCCCATGCCCGACCCGATGATAATGATCTCTGGCTGTGTCATTTAGCATCCTGCTTTCATACTTGCCCAAATATCCCACGGGGGTGTGGGGGTGTGAAACCCCCGCTTTTGACAACGGGTGGGGGGTGTAAAACCCCCGTTTGCAACGCTGGCCTTAATCCTTGCCAAAGACCGGCTTGCGCTTGGCCCGAAACGCCGCCACCCCTTCGGCTTTATCCGCACTGGCCGCTGTCATGCCTGCGCCCAAAGCTTCAATCATCGCAGCGCGGTCTTCGCCCACGGCGGCGTGGATCATATACTTGGCCACTTCGGTCGCTCGCGGCGAGGTGGCGCGCAAGCGATCGGCGATCTCTAATGCGGTGGCACTTGGGTCGTCGGACACTTCAGCGGCAAAGCCCAAGGTCAGGCAACGATCTGCCCCCAACACCCGCCCAAACAGTGCCATTTCCTTAAGCACTGCCTCGGGCAACAGCCGCGCCAAACGCTGCGAGCCGGACCAGCCCGGCACGATGCCCACGCTGGTTTCCGGCAAGGCGATCTTTGCCCCACGCCCCATCACGCGGATATCGCAGGCCGCTGCCAGTTCCAGCCCGCCGCCATAGGCGGGGCCTTCCAGCACGGCGATCGTGGGTTTTGACAGCCGCGCCAGACGGTCAAACACCCGATGCCCGCCGCGCACCCAATGACGGGCGAAATCGGCGGGGGATAGATCGGCCCAAGCGGTGATATCTGCGCCAGTGCAAAAGGCCTTTGGCCCCGTGGCCGTCAGCAGCACCGCCAGCACTTGGCCGTTGCTTTCAATGGTATCGCAATGCGCCATGATCTGATCCAGCATCACGGGCGTCAGGGCGTTCAGTTTTGCGGGGTTGTCCAGTCGCATTTCCGCGATGGGGCCATCCGTCAGCAGGTGAACGGCGGTCATAGTGGCAACACCATCGGGCGGTTTGACAACAGGCCAAGCGGAAGCACCGTGGCATTCTCGGCCACCCGCACCCTGCCATGTGATGCAGCGACGATATCACGCGCGGGGTCGATGCCGGGCATCAGTTCCGTTGCCACCAAACCCTCTGCCGTCAGGCGGATCACGCAGCGTTCGGTGACATACAGCACCTCTTGCCCCTGCGCCCTTGCTCTTGCGCCGGAAAAGGTGACATGTTCCACGCGATCCACCAGTTTGGTGAACTTGCCCGGTTTGGTCACACGCAGGCCGGTGGCATCCAAGGCAATCTCGGCCCCCGCCTCGAACCAGCCGGAAAAGACGATCTTCTTGGCATGGGCGGTGATATCGACAAACCCACCGCAGCCCGCCGTCAGATAGGGCTTTTTGCCCAGTTTCGAGACGTTGACATTGCCTTCAACATCCACCTCAAGAAACGACAAGAACGTCATGTCAAAGCCGCCGCCCTGAAAATAGGTGAATTGGTTGGGCGAAGGCATGTAGCCATCGGCGTTGCTGGCACAACCAAAGGCAAAGCCCGTCAGGGGCATACCGCCCACGGCCCCTTGCTCAATCGCCCAAGTCACCGCCTGCGGTTCGCCGGCCTCCAGCAGTATTCGCGGCACAAGGGCCGAGATGCCAAAGCCCAAATTCGCCGTCATGCCCCGCCGCAGTTCCATCGCGGCGCGGCGGGCGATGACCTTTTCCACGCCATGTTCTGCCAGATCGAAACTGGCCCAAGGGCGGATGATTTCACCCGAAATGGCCGGATCATAGGGGGTTTCGGTGGTTTGCTTTTGGTCAGGATCCAGCACGATCAGATCGACCAGATGGCCCGGCACGCGCACGTCATGCGGGCGCAGGCTGCCTGCGGCGGTGAGGCGCTTGACTTGGGCAATCACCAATCCGCCGTGGTTGCGCGTGGCAATCGCCTGATCCAGCCCGCCCAGATAGGCGCCCTCGTGTTCATAGGTTAGATTGCCGCGCTCGTCGGCGGTGGTGGCGCGCAAGATGCAGACATCGGGGATGATATTGGGAAAATGCAACCACGTCTCGCCGCCAAATTCAACGCGCTGCACAATGGGCGCGGCGGCTGCTTTGGCGTTCATGGCGCAGCCTTGCAGGGTGGGGTCAACAAAGGTTTGCAAGCCCACCTTGGTCAAAACGCCTGCCTTACGCGCAGCCACATCGCGGTGCATGTCAAACAAAATGCCCGAAGGCACGTTATAGGCGGGAATGCGGTCTTCGCTGACCATTTTCCAAATCTCGGGCATGGGCAGATTGGACGAGCCTGACGGATACGACCCCCCGATCACCCGCGCCAGCAACCCATCCTGTGCGATGTGGTCAACGCCCTTGACCCCATACATATCCCCCGCCGCAATCGGGTGCAGGGTGGTGATGCCGCGCGGATGGCCTTCGGCACGAAAGCGCGCACCCAAGGCTTCCAGCACCTTATCAGGGCAGCCCAAAGCACTAGACGACGACACCGTCACCACCGCCCCATCCTTGATGCGGCCCACCGCTTCTGCCGCCGAAACCAGTTTTCCCATGACCCCCCGCAGGCATTTTTAGACCGTTCCACAAAATTTATTGGAACGATCCAAATTCCGCAACCGGTTTTTGCAGCAATTTATCAGTGCCTGATTCTGACGCCCCCCTTGCTTCGATCCTGCGGCTATAGGACAAGGGTGCATGGCCCAATTCATCCTCTCTGCCCCGCGCTTGACGCGGATCGTTCCGTTGATCGTGGCGGTGGCTTTGCTGATGGAGAATATCGACGCCTCGGTTCTTTCCACCTCGCTTCCGGCTATGGCGGTTGATCTGGGGACAGATCCTATTCATTTGAAGTTGGTCTTGACGTCTTACCTTTTGGCGCTGGCGGTGTTTATCCCCGCCTCGGGTTGGGCGGCGGACAAGTTCGGCGCGCGCGTGGTGTTTCGGGCGGCGATTTTGGTCTTTGCGCTGGGCTCTATCGCTTGTGGCCTATCGCAAACCCTGTGGCAACTTGTGCTGGCGCGTACCTTGCAAGGCGTCGGGGGGTCAATGATGATGCCGGTGGGGCGGCTGATCTTGCTGCGCACGGTGCCACGGGACGGGCTGGTTGGCGCCTTGGCTTGGCTGACTGTGCCAGCCCTGCTGGGCCCTGTGATGGGGCCACCGCTGGGTGGGTATATCACCACCTATTTTCACTGGCGCTGGATTTTTTGGATCAACCTTCCGCTGGCCGTGCTGGGCATTGTGCTGGTGACCCTGCTGATCCCCAATATCCGCGAGACGGGGACGGGGCGCTTTGATCTGAAAGGCTTTGTGCTGGCAGGGCCGGGCCTTGCGGCGTTTTTGATAGGGTTGACGCTGGCAGGGCTAAACCTTGCCCCGCTTTGGGGGATTTTGGCGCTGCTACTGGGCGGCATGGCGCTGACCTTTGGTTTTGTGCGCCACGCCCTGCGGGTTGATGACCCGCTGGTCGATCTGCGCTTGCTTAAGCTGGCGACTTTTCGCATTGCCGTGACGGCGGGCAGCTTGTTTCGCATCAGTGTCGGTGCGCTGCCGTTCTTGCTGCCGCTGATGTTTCAACTGGGGTTCGGGCTGACGGCCTTTGCCTCTGGCCTATTGACGTTTTCGTCAGGCTTGGGGGCGATGGCGATGAAATTCGCGGCCCAACCCCTGCTGCGCCGCTTTGGCTTTCGCGGCGTGCTGCTGGGCAATGCGGTAATCTCTGGCGTGTTGATTTTGGGGCCTGCGTTATTCACCCAAAGCACCCCCGTTCCGGTGATGGTTGCGGTTTTGGTTGCAGGTGGCCTATCGCGGTCGCTGCAGTTCACCTCGCTCAACGCGATTGGCTATGCCGAGGTGACGTCGGCCCGCCTGTCGTCTGCGACGTCGTTTATGGCGGTTTTGCAGCAATTGTCTGGGTCTGTCGGGATTACCCTTGCCGCGATGGTGTTGGAAATCTGCGGCACGTTGCGGGGCACGTCGGCGCCTGATCTTGGTAACTTTCCCTTTGTCTTTGCCTTGCTTGCGGTGCTGGCCCTTGCTTCTGCCGCAATCTTTGCCCGATTGCGCAAGGATGCGGGGCAAAGCATGGTGCAGGCCAAAGCGGCCCGTTGACACGCGGCCGGTGCTGACGTTTGTTGGGGCCATTTAAAGGGGGCAGATATGGAAATTACGGTTGCATTTGACACGCCAGAGCAGGGGCCGAACTCTGGCCCCGTGACCGTGGGCTGGTTTTTGACCTCTGACAAAGGGGCGGTGCTGTTTGATGCGCCCGAACGTCTGATCTTCCGGCAAACCAACAAGGCCCACGCAAAATCCGCCAGCCGCTGCCCCGCAGTGATCCAGTTGGAAAGCCGGTATTTTGTGGTGAATTGCCCTTATGATATGCACATCGGCTTTTCCCGCGATGACAAGGGCAAGCCCCATTTGATCAACCGGGCAGGGGCGGCATCGTCCATCCGGGCCAACAAACTAAACGAAGTCCTGACGCTTGTGGCCGAGGCCGAGTGGCGCTACCCCGACCGACCCACAGTGCAACTGTCGTTGCCCTACTGCTTCATCGCGGACGAGCTGGTCTATGTCTCGCAAATCGGTACCTTTGCCCATTATCGGCCCAACCCCCTGCCCGGTACAATCTTTGGTGGCCGCTTTCCCCTGAACGCATGGCCACGCCCGTTGATGTGGGCCTTTGAGTGGCACGAGCCGGAAAAAGACATCGTCCTGCGCCGGGGCGAGCCGTTGTTTTACTGCCAGTTTGAAGCCCAAAGCCCCGAGCGCGCTGTGCAGATGGTCGAGGCCGAGCGCACGCCCGAACTGACGAAATATATGGAGCAGATCGGTGGCGTGGTGAACTACGTCAACCAAACCTTCGGCCTGTTCAAAGCGGCTGAGGCGCTGCGGCCGGCGAAGTTGTTAACGCCCAAGGCCAAAGGATAGGGGCGCAACCGCTGTTTAACCTGTGACTGACCGGCTGCGAAGCGTGGATGTCTGCCGTTAAGGCATCGCCCTTTGCTAAGTCGGGCCTGCATTCACATGCCTTGGGATTTTCTAAAAACTTTAGTTAAAACTAGGGTTGCGGATTTTTCGGTTGGTGACCAAATTAAAGTTTGATTGAAAGAGTGATTCTTGTGCTCAAGGTGTTGAACTTAGCCTGCGGAAAAAATTCATTCAGATAGATTGGAATGACAAATGGCAAAAATATGGTCTAATGTTTCCTTCAACCAAAATAAATTTAATCTAAACACAATTAAAATAGGAGGTTCAGATTATAAATTCTTCGATAATCTAAACACCACCATCAAAGATGTCACTTACCAAGACATATACACCGTGGAATACACTGACAACGGGAATTTACTTGGCGTTGACATAGCAGGATCAGCTATAACCGTCAGCGCGAACGAAAAAGCCCTAACGGGTGGCCTCGTAAATGGGTTCTTCCAAGTGGTCTCAGATGGCGTTGATTGGTATGATGCATTTGGATTCGAGGGCATCGCCGTGTCGGCTGTCGCGCTTCAAAAGGCAATAGACAGTCAATCGACCACGGACGACTATAAAATAATCGCCGGTATTCTTTCAGGGAATGACACCTTCAATCTGTCATCCTACGATGACTATGCCCTCGGGTATGGCGGCAAGGACAAGCTCTATGGTGGCGATGGAAAAGATAGCCTTTATGGCGGCAATGGGAATGACACCCTGATCGGTGGCACTGGCTTGGATTCCTTGACCGGAGGGCTTGGTGCCGACAGCCTTGACGGCGGAAATGGGAATGACCTCTTGTTTGGTGATGCCGGGATTGATCGTCTGATCGGGGGCGCCGGCGCCGACAGCTTGACTGGCGGTGCTGACGCGGATGTGTTTGTTTTCAATCAACTGAAGGGTGTGGATCTCATCACAGACTTTACCTCTGGCAGCGATCGCATCAGTCTTTCGAAGGTGGCCTATGCGGCGCTGGGGGCAAAGGGGGTCTTGGGCCTTGATGCTTTCTATGCGGCGGAAGGGGCCACTAAGGGCCACGTGGCGACAGACCGCGTTATATACAACACCTCGACAGGCGCGCTTTATTATGATGCCGATGGCAGTGGCGCAGGCAAAGCGGTTCAGATTGCTGTGTTGGAAAGCAATCCCGTCTTGGATTACAGTGATGTGCTTATATTCTGACACACGCCTTGCGGTAGAAATCTGGGGCTGAAATATGCCCCAGGTGCTTTGCGAAGACCAAGCAGACGCGTTGCGCAAACGCGTCAAGATCGCTCAGACGCAAAATCTCGGCTAAGAACATTGCAATACTACGCGCTTGTCATGTACCCATCTTCTTGGGCGCGCCACCTCATCTTGTCGCGCCGTTGCGTTGCAAGGGGCTGAAATGAAAAGCTTTCTGGAAATCTATACCTTGGCCAGCCAATCCGTTCAGCTTGTGCTGAAAACCGACGGCGTGATCGAGGCCCCAAATTGGGATCCTTCTGGGCAAACGCTGCTGATCAACGGTAAGGGCAAGCTGTACCGCGTTCCGCTGGACACCCGCCAAATGGTTCCGGTCGACACAGGCTTTGCCCAAAGCCTGAACAACGATCACGGCATCAGCCCCGATGGCCGCCAGATCGTGATTTCCAACCACCGCGACCGCGGGTCTGAGATGTTTTTGTTGCCCGCCACCGGCGGAGAACCGCGCCTCATTTCACCCGATGCGCCCAGTTGGTGGCACGGTTGGTCGCCCGATGGGCAGACCTTGGCCTATGTGGCGGCCCGCGGTGGTCGGCGGGTGATTGATGTTTACACGATCGGCGTGAATGGCGGGGCCGAAACCCGCCTGACGCAGGGTGAGGGGCATTGTGACGGCCCCGATTACTCCGCCGACGGCTCGCAAATCTATTACAACTGCGACCGCGACGGCCATGCGCAAATCTGGGTGATGGGGGCAGACGGGTCCAACCAGCGCAAGCTATTTGCCGATGATCAGGTCAACTGGTTCCCCCACCCCTCACCCGACGGTGCGCATCTTTTGTATCTGGCCTATCCCCCCGGCACGACGGGCCACCCCGCCAATTTGCCTGTGGCGCTGTGCCTCGCCCATCTTGATGGCACAAACCGCCGCCGCATCTTGGAATTCACCGGCGGCCAAGGCAGCATCAACGTGCCCTGCTGGGCGCCGGACAGTTCAGCCTTTGCCTATGTGCGCTATGAACCGGGACCAACCTGATTTTTCGCAGAAAAATCGCGTCAATCAGAAGTCAAGGTCGGCGTAATGTGCAGGCGGCGGAAAGCCTGGGATCTGGTCTGACAGCAGTGGGCGAAAGGCCGGGCGCGATTTGATCTTGGCGTACCAATCTTTGACCAAGGCGTTGCGGTTCCAATCCACGTCTGAGATGTAGTCCAACGCCGACAAATGGGCCGCTGCCGCAAAATCGGCCAGTGTCATCACATCGCCCGCCAGCCACCGCCGTTGTTCCAGCAACCAGCCCAGATAGTCGATGTGGTATTTGATCCGCGTCGCCCCTGACTTCACATTCTTGGAATCGGGATAGCCTTGGCCCATTATCTTTTTATAGACGCGCTCATACAAAAGCTTTGATGTCACCTCGGCGTGGAACTTGTCGTCAAACCACGCGCACAGGCGGCGCACCTCGTGCCGGGTTTCGGCATCGCGCGGCATTAATGCCGGATTAGGAACAGTCTCTTCCAAATACTCGCAGATCGCTTGGCTTTCAGCCATCAGTTTGGCGTCCATCTTCAAGACGGGCACTTTGCCGGCCGGATTGCGACGCAGGAATTCGGGATCTTGTTCCCAGTAGCGTTCCTCCACCAGTTCAACTTCTAACCGTTTTTCGGCCAAAGTGAGCCGCACCTTGCGGCAAAAGGGTGACAGCGGGAAGTGATACAAACGGATCATCGGGACCTGCGGTAAAGTTCACCCCTCCATGCAACGGGGGCGGGCAAATTTCAACCACCTCATCGTCAATCAGCCGTCTCAAAGCACGCAGCGCGGCCATCGGCGGCGATTGTTTCTGCACCAGAACGAATTTGCGCCGCACGGCCCCGAACAAAGCCAGAGGGTTTGGCGGCGTTGCGCTCTTTTGGGTTGGGCAGAACGGCGGCCAAGCGGGCGGATTGGCTGGCACTTAGATTGGCAGCATCGGTTTTAAACAAGACTTGGGCAGCCGCCTGCACGCCAAAGACGCCCTCGGCAAATTCGGCCTCGTTCAGATACACTTCCAAAATCCGTTGCTTTGACCACATCAGTTCCACGACAGGCGTCATGGCCGCCTCTATCGCCTTGCGCAGATAGGATCGCCCCTGCCACAAAAACACGTTCTTCACCACTTGCTGGCTGATGGTCGACGCGCCGCGCTGTTTGCCATTGGCTATGGCATCACGAATCTGCGCAATGTCAAAACCCCAATGCAAACAGAAATTGGCATCCTCGCCGGCCACAACCGAGCGCGCCATATCGGGCGAGATATCCTGCCAACTGACCCAGTCCCGCTTAATTCCGCCCAAGCGCCAGCTTTCCTGCCATTGGTAGATGTTGCCCGGCGGCGGCAGGAACGAAAACACCACGATCAGCAGAACATAAAACGCCACAACGCCGCCCAAAAGCCGCCCAACCCAATGCAAAACCTTGCGCCACAGCGGCAGGTTTGTATCAGCTTCGGTCTTTTTCGTGCGTGTCTTCTTTTCAGCCATGGGCCACCATAGGCCCTAGTGCTGCGTTTTGGTCAAGTGGGCACGGGCTTCGCACCCCAAGCAAGTACGGGCGAAGGGGCAAAGCGCGCCCTTTCGCCCGTGCATCTGTGTCTAGATACCCCACGGGAAGGTGGGGGTGAAGCCGCCGCCTACTCTGCAGGAACCTTTATGGCTGCATCCGACAAGGGATGGGCCAACCGGTTGACCATTTCAATCGGGCAGACTTGCAGGAAGTTGTGGCGCTCTTGCGTCCAATTGGACAGAATTTGCGCGCCGTGCCGGCTGCCGGTTTCGGCGACATGGGCGGTGATCAGCTCTTTCAGTTGCGCTTCCCAATGCGGGTGGCCCAGACTGCAGGTCAAGATCGTCTCGCGGTTCATCGCCTCTTCGGCCTGCCCGTCGGGATCATAGATATAGGCCATCCCGCCTGTCATGCCCGCGCCAAAGTTGGCGCCGATGCGGCCCAGAATAACCGCAACACCACCGGTCATATACTCGCACCCGTTCGATCCGCAGCCCTCGACCACCACCTTCGCGCCCGAGTTGCGCACAGCAAAGCGTTCGCCCGCCCGCCCGCTGGCGTAAAGGTAGCCGTCGGTTGCCCCGTACAACACCGTGTTGCCAATGATGGTGTTATCTTCGGCTTTCAGTGGCGATGTCATTGACGGCCGCACTGTGATTGTGCCACCCGACAGGCCTTTGCCAACATAATCATTGGCATCGCCCTGCACCTCAATCTTCAACCCGCGCACAGCAAAGGCGCCCAGCGATTGCCCGCACGACCCTGACAGTTTCACCGTCAGATGGTCGGCCTGCAAGCTGTTGCGCATGCCGAATTTCTTCACGATATGGCTGCTGGCCCTTGTGCCAATGGTGCGCAACGTGTTGCGCACGGCGTAAGACAATTGCATCTTTTCGCCGTCTTCAAAGAACCGCGCACCGTCGCGGATGATTTCGGCATCCAGCGTATCGGGCACATGGTTGCGCGGCTTGGATCGGTCGTAGGTGATCTTCTGCGCGCTATCGACCGAAATCAGCAACGGGTTCAAATCCAAGTCATCCAGATGGGCCGAACCGCGACTGATCTGGCTAAGAAGGTCTGCCCGTCCGATAATCTCGTCCATCGAACGCGCCCCGATCGAGGCCAAGATTTCCCGTACCTCTTGCGCATAGAAGGTGATCAGGTTGACGACCTTATCCGCCGATCCGGTGAACTTGGCGCGCAGCGCGTCGTTCTGGGTGCACACGCCCACGGGGCAGGTGTTGGATTGGCACTGGCGCACCATGATACAGCCCATGGCGATCAGGGCGGCGGTGCCGATGCCGTATTCCTCGGCCCCCATCATCGCGGCCATCACCACATCGCGGCCCGTGCGCAGCCCGCCGTCGGTGCGCAGGGTGACGCGCTCGCGCAGGTTGTTCATCGCCAGAACCTGATGTGCTTCTGTCAGGCCCATTTCCCACGGCAGGCCCGCATATTTGATTGACGTGCCGGGCGATGCCCCCGTGCCGCCGTTGTGCCCGGATATCAAGATCACATCGGCCTTGGCCTTGGCCACGCCCGCCGCAATCGTGCCCACGCCAGACGAGGACACCAGCTTGACCGTCACCTTGGCGCGCGGGTTGATTTGCTTAAGATCGTAGATCAGCTGCGCCAGATCTTCGATGGAATAAATGTCATGGTGCGGCGGCGGCGAGATCAGCGTCACCCCTGGCGTGGAATGGCGCAGCCGTGCGATCAGCGCTGTCACCTTCATGCCGGGTAACTGCCCACCCTCGCCGGGTTTGGCCCCCTGCGCGACCTTGATTTCCAGTTCCTCGCAGGCGTTGAGATATTCCGCTGTCACGCCAAAGCGGCCCGATGCCACCTGCTTGATCTTGGCAGACGGATTATCGCCGTTGGGTTCGGGGTGGAAATGGGCGGGGTCTTCGCCCCCCTCGCCGCTGTCAGACTTGGCCCCGATCCGGTTCATCGCCACGTTGAGGGTCTTGTGCGCTTCGGGCGACAGGGCCCCCAGCGACATGCCCGGCGTGACAAAGCGTTTGCGGATCGAGGTGATGCTTTCCACCTCTTCAATCGGCACGGCTTTGCCCAAGGCTTTGATGTCTAAGAGATCGCGAATATGAATCGGCGGGTTGGCCCGCATCGCGGCGGAATACTGTTTCCAGATATCAAACGACGCGCGGTCGCAGGCCGATTGCAGCATATGCATCGTCTGCGCTTCCCAAGCGTGCTTTTCACCCGAACGGCGCGCCTTATAGAAACCGCCCACTGGCAGCACGTCGGTCTGTGACAGCCAGCCTTTGGCGTGAACCTCTTCGCATTTCAACTGAATGCCGTTCAAACCAATGCCCGAGATGCGGCTTTGCATGCCAGGGAAGTATTCGGCCACCATAGCGCGTGAAAGCCCCACGGCTTCAAAGTTCAACCCGCCGCGATAGGACGAGATCACCGAAATGCCCATCTTCGACATGATCTTCAACAGCCCCGCGTCAATCGCATCGCGGTAACGGCGCATGGCGTCGATTAGGCTGCCTTCGATCAGGCCACGCGACACGCGGTCGGCCACCGAATCTTCGGCAACATAGGGGTTCACTGTGGTGGCTCCCGACCCAATCAGCACGGCGAAGTAGTGCGGATCTATACATTCCGCCGCCCGCACGTTGATTGAACAGAAGGTGCGCAGCCCCTTGCGGGTTAGCCACGAATGCACGGCAGAGGTGGCCAAGATCATCGGCATCGCCACGCGGGATTCGCTTTGGTGTTCATCGGTCAGCACCAGCTGGCCCGCGCCAGAGCGCACGGCATCCTCGGCTTCGGCGCGAATGCGTTCCAGCCCTTGGCGCAGCGCGTCTTGGGTGGACCCAGCGGGGAAGGTGCAGTCGATAAACGCCACTTGGTCACCAAAGCGCTCGGTCAGAACGGCAAACTCGCCATTGGCCAAGAAGGGGCTTTCCAGCACCAAAATCTCGGTCTGGCTAGAGTTTTCGTCTAGCACGTTGCGCAGGTTGCCAAAGCGGGTCTTCAAGCTCATCACCCGCCCTTCGCGCAGGCTGTCGATCGGCGGGTTGGTGACTTGGCTGAAGTTTTGCCGGAAGAAATGGCTAAGCGGGCGATACACCGCCGACAAAACCGCCGCCGGCGTGTCGTCGCCCATCGAGGCGATCATTTCCTTGCCGTCTTCGGCCATGGGAACCAGAACCTGTTCCAGTTCTTCCAGCGTATAACCCGCCGCAATCTGGCGGCGGCGCAGGTCAACGCCGGTGAAGGTTGGCTCTTCGGGCACTTCACGCAGCAATGCGTTCAGGTCGACGATCTTTTCGATCCAGTCGCCGTAAGGCTGGGCAGCGGCCAGTTTGTCCTTCAGTTCGACATCGTGGAACAAGCGGCCTTCTTGCATATCGACGGCAATCATCTGCCCCGGCCCCAACGCGCCCTTTTCGCGCACTGTCGCCTCGTCAACCGGCACCATTCCGGCTTCTGATCCTGCGATCAGCAAGCCATCGCCCGTGATGACATAGCGCATCGGGCGCAGGCCGTTGCGATCAAGCCCGCCGCAGACCCAGCGGCCATCCGTCATCGCCAAAGCGGCAGGGCCATCCCATGGTTCGATGACCGAGTTGCAATAGGAATACATATCTGCCCAAGCTTTGGGCATATTGGCGGTCTGCTTGCTCCACGCTTCGGGGACCAGCATAGTTTTGGCCATAGGCGCACTGCGGCCTGAACGGACCAGCACCTCAAACACCGCATCCAGCGCGCCGGAATCGGATGTGCCGCCGGGGATGATCGGCTTGATGTCTTCGGCCATATCGCCAAACGCGCCCGAGGCCATGCGGATCTCGTGGCTTTTCATCCAGTTGACGTTGCCCTTCAGCGTGTTGATCTCGCCGTTATGGGCCAGCATGCGGAAGGGTTGGGCCAGCCACCACTGTGGGAAGGTGTTGGTGGAATAGCGCTGGTGGTAGATGGCAAAGGCCGATTCAAAGCGGTCATCCATCAGGTCGGGGTAGAAGGTTGCCACCTGTTCGGCCAGCATCATACCCTTGTAGATGATGGAACGGCATGACAGCGAGCAAAGATACATGCCTTGAATGCCCGCCTTGGTCGCAGCTTTTTCGATCCGGCGGCGGATGATGTACAACTCGCGTTCAAACTGCTCGGCGTCCGCGCCGTTTTCGCAGCGGATCAGGATTTGTTCGATCTCTGGCCGTGTGGCCAGCGCCTTTTCACCCAGAACCGAGATGTCAGAAGGCACATGACGCCAGCCATAGATATAGTGGCCCATCCGCAGCACTTCGGTTTCCACGATAGTCCGACAGGCTTCTTGCGCGCCAAAATCGGTACGGGGCAGGAAAACTTGGCCGACGGCGATCAGTTTGGTGGTGTCAGGCTCGTGCCCTGTGCGGCGGACTTGGTCGTAAAAGAACTTGACCGGGATCTGCACATGAATGCCCGCCCCGTCCCCCGTCTTGCCATCGGCATCGACAGCGCCACGGTGCCAGACGGCTTTGAGCGCGTTGATCCCGTTTTCCACGACCTTGCGCGACGGTTTGCCCGAAATGGCAACAACCAGCCCCACGCCGCAAGACGAATGTTCGTCTTCGGCTTTGTACAGGCTGTTGGCATCCATCCAAGCGCGTTTTGCCTCTTCGGCCGCAACCCAAGCTTCGTCATATTTGGTCATGATCAAGACCCTCCGAGAGATTTTGCAACGCTGTGGGGCAGACCCAATGACGACATCTGAGCGTCACATTCAAACAGCGGTAAGGTTAAGGCGAAGCCGGGTTTACCCGGGGTGATGAATTTAACTGGCGGCATATCAGATATTCTGTTTTCGCCGTCCGCGAACTCTGACTCGGAATGGTTGGAAAAGAAGGCACGCCATTCTTCCGAGATATACTCATTCCCTTTGGAATGGACCAGAACGGTGCCTTTGTCGTCGGTTTGGGTATATTCGAATTCAGTCTGTTTCAGGGTCACACCATCAATCGTTGTCGTTTCGCCGGTAAGCTTGTCAAAGCCGCGAATGGTGGTCTGTTCGCCGTTGTCGTTGCTAAGTTTAAAGTCAAACGTATCCAGCCCCAAAGCCAACAGGTCCGAGAAAGAGGCCGGATCACGCGGCATCGGGGCCAACACGTCTTTGCTGCCGTCATAGGTATAATAGCTTTCCAGCCACTGTGCATCGTGGTCAACCTTGGCCAAAAACGCGGGCCCCTCGGCGTTGAAATCGGCGCGCCATTGTTCGCCTTGCGCGTCGCCCTCGCAGGTATAGAATTGCGAGACCATACATTCGCGCGACTGCACCGTCAGATAGGTGGTGCATCCCGTGGGCGGGATGAAGGTCGCCGCTTGGGCCGGGGCGGCGAGAAAGATTAGGGGCAGAATAAGACGCTTCATGAGGAACTCCGTCGGGATGTTCAGATATCGGGGCTTATTCTGCGGCCACGGCGGAGGGTTGGGCCAGGTAGGACAGGATGGAATCTGCCGCCTCGCGCCCATCGCGAATGGCCCAGACAACCAAAGAGGCACCGCGCACGATATCACCTGCGGCATAAACGCCGGGCAAGTTGGTTGCGTGGCTGCGGAAGTCGGCCTTGATCGTGCCCCAACGGGTCACAGCCAGTTCCGGCACGCCCCAAAGCGCTTGCAGATCTTCAGGTTCAAAGCCCAAGGCTTGCACCACCAAATCGGCCGGTTCGGTGTAATCGGCATCCTCGATAACCTCGGGCACTTGCCGCCCCGTAGCATCGGGCGCGCCAAGGCGCATCTTTTGCACGATCACACCATCCACCACAGCCCCACCGGTGAAGCCTTTGGGCGCAGAAAGCCAAACGAAATCGACGCCCTCTTCTTCGGCATTTTGCACTTCGCGCTGACTGCCGGGCATGTTGGCCTTATCGCGCCGATATAGGCACTTGACCGAGGTCGCCCCCTGCCGGATGGCCGTGCGCACGCAATCCATCGCGGTGTCGCCGCCGCCGATCACGACCACGCGCTTACCTTGCGCGTTCAATTCGCCCGAGTCGAATTCCGCCACATCATCGCCAAAGCTTTTGCGGTTTGATGCTGTCAGATAATCCAGCGCCTTGACCACGCCCTGCGCACCCACACCGGGGGCCGAGATGTCGCGCGATTTGTAAACGCCGGTGGCGATCAGCACAGCGTCATGGCGGCCACGTATGGCGTCAAACGACAGATCCTCGCCCACCCGGCAATTCAGCACGAATTGCACGCCAGCCTGTTCCAGCTGCGCGATACGCTGCATTACGACCGGCTTTTCCAGTTTAAAGCCGGGGATGCCGTAAGTCAGCAGGCCGCCAGCGCGGTCGTAGCGGTCATAGACCGTGACCTGCACACCCGCGCGGCGCAGCACATCGGCAGCAGCAAGGCCACCCGGACCAGCGCCGATGATGCCCACCGACTCACCCCGTTCGGCACCGGGTTTGATCGGAGCGACCCAGCCGTTTTCCCATGCCAGATCTGTCAGATGCTTTTCCACTGCGCCAATCGTCACGGTGCCGTGGCCAGACTGTTCGATCACGCAATTGCCTTCGCACAAGCGGTCTTGCGGGCAGATGCGGCCGCAGATTTCGGGGAAGGTGTTGGTGGCTTGGCTCAGATTATACGCCTCTTGCAGGCGGCCTTCGGCGGTAAGGCGCAGCCAATCGGGGATGTTGTTGTGCAGGGGGCAATGGGTCTGGCAATAGGGCACGCCGCATTGGCTGCAACGACTAGCCTGTTCGGCGGCCTTGGTGGCCGCAAACTGGCGGTAAATTTCATGGAAATCTTCGGCGCGCAAATTGGCCGGGCGCTTTTCGGGCGTTTCTTTGCCCAAAGAGACGAATTTCAGCATACGTTGCACGGCCATAGGGCGATCTCCCATCTTCACTGATGGGGTGATAGCGTGGTCCTTCGGGGAATAAAAGGCAGTATTGCTGACCTATAAAAGCGAATACGACAACAAAGCGACCCTGAAGCATAAAAAACCACAGAAAATAGGTCAGTAGCCGATACCTATATACCTAATAGCCTGCGAAAAGTGCTGCCAAGACCCCAAGGCCCAAGATGATTCGCCACCAGCCAAACACTGCGTAGCCCTGCTGCGATACATAGGCCAACATCCATTTCACCACGATGGCCCCTGATATGGTGGCCACAAGCAAACCCACGCCAATCCCCATCAAGGCGGAAAAATCCAGTTCGTGGCGGGATTTGATCAGGTCATAGGTTACAGCCCCCAACATGGTGGGCAGCGAAAGAAAGAAGGAAAACTCTGCCGCGGCGCGCTTTGACACGCCTAAAAGCCGCGCCCCCACAATCGTCGCCCCCGAGCGTGACACACCGGGCAAAATCGACAAGCACTGGATCACCCCAATCAGCAGAGCCCTGCCGAAGGGAACCGCCGTTGCATCATCAACCCGTGTTTGCGGGGCGATTTTGTCGACAAACACTAAGACCACACCGCCCAAAACCAGCATCACAGCCATCAATTTGGGCGTCTCGAAGAGAACCGTTTTGATAAAGTCATGCGCCAAAGCGCCAACCACCATGGCAGGTGCAAAGGCGATCAACACCGAAACGATAAAGCGCTGCGAGGCGGGCTTGGTGCGGTAGGTTGAAAACACTTCGACCAGTTTGTCGCGGTAGAGAAAGGCAATCGCCAGAATGGGCCCCAACTGGATCACAACTTCCAGCGTCTTAGACCCCTCTAGGCCCATAAAGTGCCCCAACAGCAGGAGATGCGCGGTCGAGGAGACGGGGATAAACTCTGTCAACCCCTCGACCAAGCCCAGCAGCGCTGCTGTCAGCATATCCTGCACGGGTCAGATCTTCCGCAGATTCTTGGCAGAATCGCGGATGGCTGCGAATTGGCCGGTGGTGCGGTACCGCCACAGATATTCCGGAATGATCGCGTCAAAACTGGCCGGCGTGATCCCCAGATCAGCCAAAGTTTTCGCCCCCGTCTGCACCACATTATCGTGGCGCAATTGCCGCGCCTGATCAGAGGTGATCACACCGTTGCGAAACAGGCCCAGGGTCAAGGCTGACAGCGTATCCAGCACGCCCGCCATAACTGTGCCGACCCAGAAGGGCAGGTTCACCACCAAACGGCGGCGCTGCACGACGGCCAGCATGCGATGGATAATCGTCGATAGCGTCAAGGCCTCGGGGCCGCCCAATTCGTAGGTGCCTTGGGCCTTGCCCGTCACCCCCAAAACCGCCGATTCCGCGACATCTTCCACATAGACGGGTTGAAAGCGCGTTGTTCCGCCGATCAAGGGAAAGATCGGTCCCATCCTGCTCATCCCGGCGAAGCGGTTAAAGAAACCGTCTTCGTTCCCAAAGATCACCGAAGGGCGCAGGATCATTGCTGTGGGGAAGGCGGCCAAGATGGCCAACTCTCCCTCGCCCTTGCTGCGGGCATAGTTTGATGTGCCTTCGGCATCGGCCCCGATCGCCGACAGATGCACCAAAGTGCCCAAGCCTTGTGCTGCCGCAAGGCGTGCTATGCGCCCCGCGCCGGCGGCCTGAACCGCGTCAAAATTATTCGCCCCGCGCGCATCAAACGTGCCCACGCAATTCACCGCCGCATCCGCCCCCGCCAGCACCCCAGCAACCGAGGCGTCATCGCGGATGTTGCAAAACACCGGCTCTACTTGGCCCACAGCGCCATAGCCGCGCACAAACAGCGCCTCGTTCGGGCGCCGCACGGCGACGCGCACGCGCCAGCCCTCTTGTGCCAGCCTGCGTGCGATGTAGCGGCCAACAAAGCCAGAACCGCCAAAAATCGTGACCAGCTTGCTCATGGGGTCCTCGTGAGGGAAAATGGGTAAAATGCGCCGCCCAAGCGGCGACGCCTGAATACAGGGGCAGGGCACGGCCAGCAAGACCAAAGCAGATGGCGATTTTTGCAATGCGCCCCGTTGACACCCAAAGCAGGCACAGCTAAACCGCCCCCCACGATACGCCCAGATGGCGGAATTGGTAGACGCGCTGGTTTCAGGTACCAGTGTTGCAAGACGTGGAGGTTCGAGTCCTCTTCTGGGCACCAATATCGCAAAGAAAGCCGTGCAACCTGAATGGGTTGCGCGGCTTTTGCTTTTGGTGATCCGACTTTCGTGCGCGATCGGGGGATTTACCCGATTTCAACCAAGACCGCTGGCCGCAGTTGAATGACACCTGTGGGATGGATCCTTTGTTAACCGAGTCGGGCGGCTGAGTAGCTATAGCGCAGTGGCACAGCACAACCCTGCCAGCCTTAGGGCAAGGGTTCGATTCCCTTCACCCGTTCTGGCCCGACAAACAAGTCGGCCCTATGGTAGGCCAACCCTTTTCGCGGCTTTTTCAAGTTAAAACATATGCTTATGTCCTAAATGTAGCCTTCTTCCTTGAATGACAGCTGCCGGGATTTGCCGATGATCAGGTGGTCATGCAGCACGATCCCCAACGCATTGGTTGCATCTTGCACCTGCAGTGTCATCGAAATATCCGCTTGCGACGGCGTTGGGTCGCCAGAGGGGTGGTTGTGCACCAAGATCACCGCCGAGGCGTTCAGTTCCAGCGCCCGCTTCACCACTTCGCGCGGATAAACGGGCACATGGTCAACTGTGCCGGAGGATTGCGCCTCGTCAGCGATCAGGGTGTTTTTTCGATCAAGAAACAGTATGCGGAACTGTTCGGTTTCGCGGTGGGCCATGACGGTTTGGCAATAATCAAGCAGAGCGTTCCACGACGTTAGGACAGGGCGGTTCAACACGCGCCCGCGCATCAGCCGACCCGCTGCCGCCTCGACAATCTTCAGTTCTTGGATGACGGCCTCGCCCACGCCTTTGACCATGGCCAGCCGTTGCGGGCTGGCCGAAATCACGTGGTTAAAATCGCCGAACGTGTCCAATAGCACATGCGCCAAGGGTTTGACATCTTGGCGCGGGATGGCGCGGAACAAGAGAAGTTCCAGCAACTCGTAATCCGGCAAGGCTGCAGGCCCCCCTGCCATAAAGCGGTCGCGCAGGCGTTTGCGGTGGTCGGTGATGTAAGAGGGCAGTTTAGCGGGCAGGCGGGTGGAAATGGCCTCATCCTCTGCCCCTGAGGGGGGCAAAAGCGGAAGGGCTTGTTCATGAAATCCATTCGGTGCCATGGGGGAATATTGGCATAGCCATGATGAAAAAAGGGTTAACGCAATGACAAAAACAAACGCCGCAGCCCTTTTGGGTGCGGCGTTCAGGGCAGCTTTGCGGTAAGAAAAAGTTAGCTTTTCATACCATCCCAAAAGCCTTTGACCTTGGCAAAGAAAGACGAGCCTTCCGGATTGTTATTCTCAGCGCCAACCTTTTCAAACTCGGTCAGCAGTTCTTTCTGGCGCGACGTTAGGTTGACTGGGGTTTCGACCGCCAACTCAATCATCATATCCCCCGCTACACCGCCGCGCAGCGCAGGCATCCCTTTGCTGCGTAGGCGCAGTTGCTTGCCGGTTTGGGTGCCCGCCGGAACCTTGACCCGACTTTTGCCGCCGTCAATTGTTGGCACTTCCACCTCGCCGCCCAAAGCGGCGGTGATCATCGAAACGGGCACGCGGCAGAACAGGTTCACCCCGTCGCGCTGAAAGATCGGGTGGTCGCGCGTTTCGATGAAGATGTACAAATCGCCGGTTGGCCCGCCGCGCATTCCGGCCTCGCCCTCACCCGATAGTCGGATGCGGGTGCCAGTTTCCACGCCGGCGGGGATATTGACCGATAAAGAGCGCTCTCTTTCGGTGCGTCCGGCCCCGCCGCAGGATTTGCACGGGTTCTTGATTGTCTGGCCGGCACCCGCGCAGGTTGGGCAGGTGCGTTCTACCGTGAAAAAGCCTTGCTGGGCGCGCACTTTGCCCATGCCCGAACACGTCGGGCACGTGACAGGTTCGGCCCCGCCTTCGGCCCCCGTGCCACTGCAAACATCGCAGGCGACGGCGCTAGGCACGGTGATGGTTTTATGGACGCCCTTGAAACTTTCTTCCAACGAAACGCGCAGGTTATAGCGCAGGTCAGACCCACGCTGCGCCCGACTGCGGCGACCACCTTGGGCGCCTTGCCCGCCGCGGCCCATAAAGTCGCCAAACAGGTCTTCGAACACATCCGAGAAGGACGCCCCAAAATCCCCATTTCCACCGCCGCCACCGCCGGGACCACGCCCACCTTCAAACGCGGCGTGGCCATAGCGGTCATAGGCCGCCTTTTTGTCGGCGTCTTTCAGAACATCGTAAGCCTCGTTGATCTCTTTGAACTGGGCTTCGGCGTTGGGATTGTCGGTGTTGCGGTCGGGGTGCAGTTCTTTGGCCTTCGTGCGGTAGGCTTTCTTAAGCTCTTCCGCCGAGGCGCCTTTGGATGCCCCCAAGACTTCGTAATAATCGCGCTTTGCCATGGCAGGACCTTTGTATCAAGAATGCGTTTGGGCGACCCCTTGGGGGGCCGCCCTTAGCCGGTTCTGCGCGGGTTACTTGCGCTTGTTGTCGCCAAGATCTTCGAAGTCGGCATCGACGATGTCGTCATCAACATCGCGCGGCCCGCCCTCGTCACCATTGCCTTCCGAGGCTTCGGCCTGCGCCTTGTAGATCGCCTCGCCCAATTTCATCGCGGCGTCGGTCAGGTTCTGGATGCCGCCTTTGATCTTGCCGGCGTCTTCGGTTTTGATCGTGTCTTCCAAGGCACTCATCGCCAGTTCGATCATTTCGACGGTCGACGGATCGACCTTGTCGGAATGTTCGGCCAGCGACTTCTTGGTCGAATGCAGCAGGCCCTCGGCTTGGTTCTTGGCCTCCACCAACTCACGGCGGGCCTTGTCGGCGTCGGCGTTGGCTTCGGCGTCTTTGACCATGCGTTCGATATCGGCATCCGACAACCCGCCCGAGGCTTGGATGGTGATCGCCTGTTCTTTGCCAGTGCCCTTGTCTTTCGCCTTGACCGTCACGATGCCGTTGGCGTCGATGTCAAAGGTCACTTCGATCTGGGGCATGCCGCGCGGGGCGGGCGGGATGTTTTCCAGATTGAACTGGCCCAGCATCTTGTTATCGGCCGCCATCTCCCGCTCACCTTGGAAGCAGCGCAGGGTCACGGCGTTTTGGTTGTCTTCAGCGGTGGAGAAGATTTGGCTTTTCTTGGTCGGGATCGTGGTGTTGCGGTCGATCAGGCGGGTAAAGACACCGCCCAAGGTTTCGATGCCCAAGGACAGCGGCGTCACGTCCAACAAAACAACGTCTTTCACGTCGCCCTGCAGCACACCCGCTTGAATCGCGGCGCCGGCGGCCACAACTTCGTCGGGGTTCACGCCCTTGTGGGGCTCTTTGCCAAAGAACTTGGTCACTTCTTCGATCACGCGAGGCATACGGGTCATACCGCCGACCAGAACCACTTCATCAATGTCCGATATGCTGATGCCCGCATCTTTCAGCGCCGCTTGGCACGGCTTGATCGAGCGTTTGATCAGATCGTCACACAGGCTTTCCAGCTTGGCGCGGGTCAGTTTGACCACCAAGTGCAAGGGCTGGCCTGAATTGCGGTCCATGCTGATGAAAGGCTGGTTGATTTCGGTCTGCGAGGACGACGACAGTTCGATCTTGGCCTTCTCTGCCGCTTCTTTCAGGCGCTGCAGGGCCATTTTATCCAAGGTCAGGTCGACGCCGTGTTCTTTCTTGAACTCATCGGCCAAGAAATTCACGATGCGCATATCGAAGTCTTCGCCACCAAGGAAGGTGTCGCCGTTGGTCGACTTGACTTCGAACAGGCCGTCGTCGATTTCCAGAATGGTGATGTCGAATGTTCCGCCACCAAGGTCATAGACCGCGATGGTTTTGGTTTCTTTTTTGTCCAAACCATAAGCCAAGGCGGCAGCGGTCGGTTCGTTGATGATGCGCAACACTTCAAGGCCTGCGATTTTGCCGGCGTCTTTGGTGGCTTGGCGTTGCGCGTCGTTGAAATAGGCGGGCACTGTGATGACGGCTTGGGTGACGGTTTCGCCCAAATAGGCCTCGGCCGTTTCTTTCATCTTTTGCAGGATGATCGCCGAGACTTGGCTGGGCGAGAATTTTTCGCCGCGCGCTTCGACCCAAGCGTCGCCGTCGCTGCCGCCAGCGCTGACAACTTTGTAAGGCAGGTTTTTCAAATCTTTCGCCAGCATCGAGTCATTCGCCTTGCGACCAATCAGGCGCTTGACCGCGAAAATGGTGTTCGAGGCGTTGGTGACCGCTTGACGCTTGGCGGCTTGGCCAACCAGACGCTCATTCTCGGTGAAGGCGACGATCGACGGCGTGGTGCGCGCGCCTTCGGAATTTTCAATGATACGGGGTTGGCTGCCATCCATGATGGCGACGCAAGAGTTGGTGGTTCCCAGGTCGATGCCGATGATTTTGGCCATGACGTTCCCTTTTCTTAGGCGAAATTATGAAGCGGACCCCATCAGGCATCCTGCCCCGTTCCAAAATTGAACCGTCAGAGGGTGTTTTCAGGGCACCTACTTTCGGCTTCGATGGGTATATAAGGGGGGGTCGCGGGTGCTGCAAGCGGCCCCAGAGCAAGAAATTCGCCTCAAATTAAAGGAATCGGCATATTTCTTGCAAAGCAGCCGTGACGCGCGCCGTGTAAAGCCAAACAAGAACACTCTTAACGCGACCTTGTGCTGCACCAACTTGCCGTTCTTCCGCAGTTTAGCGATAAAGGTCTAAGCTTCGGCCAACGTCACAGGTCTGTGACAAGCCCCGTTGCAAAGGAGAGTTGATGGATTTCGATCTTATGATTCCAGTGTTTCGCAGGCTTGCACTCGAAGCGGGCGCGCGGATCTTGCAGGTCTATAACGGCCCCCATTTTGAGGTGAAATCCAAAAGCGATGCCAGCCCCGTGACCGAGGCGGACGAGGCGGCAGATGCCTTGATCTCGGCCGGATTGCGGGCGGCTTTTCCCGAATTGGTGCTGATCACCGAAGAACAAGCTGCCAGCCATGCGCAGCGGGCATCGACGTTTCTGATCGTCGATCCTTTGGATGGCACCAAGGAATTCGTGCAACGGCGCGGCGATTTCACGGTGAACATCGCTTATGTTGAAAACGGCGTACCGCTGCGCGGGGTGGTTTATGCCCCAGCACAGGATCGCCTGTTTTACACGCTGCCCGATGGAACGGCTGTAGAGGAAACAGGGGCTTTCGACCACGATGTCGCGGGCGAATTGCGCCGACTTGCCGTCGCCATGCCTGACAATGCGGCGCTGCGGGTCGTGGCCTCAAAAAGCCATCGCGATGCAGCGACGGATGATTACATCAGCCGATACTCTGTGGCAGATTTGAAAAGCGCAGGGTCAAGCTTGAAGTTCTGTTTGCTGGCCACCGGTGAGGCCGATCTTTACCCCCGCCTTGGCCGCACGATGGAATGGGACACCGCCGCTGGCGATGCCGTTTTGCGCGGCGCTGGCGGCTGCATGGTGCGGTTTGATGACCACACACCCTTGACCTATGGTAAGGCAGGCTGGGATAACCCGTTCTTCATCGCCTATGCGCCCGGAGTGGATTTGCAAAAATGACTGTCCTTATTGCCATTCCCGCCCGCTATGCCTCGACCCGGTATCCGGGTAAGCCTTTGGTGGCGCTACGCGGACCGGATGGTGATAAAACCCTGATCCGCCGCAGTTGGGAAGCGGCGATGACAGTGCGCGGGGTTGATCGTGTGGTGGTGGCCACCGACGACGACCGCATTAAAGCCCATGCCGAAGCCTTTGGGGCAGAGGTGGTTATGACCTCTGCTCAGGCGCAAAACGGCACTGAACGTTGCGCCGAGGTTGTGCAGCAACTGACCGGCTTTGACGTCGTGGTGAATCTGCAAGGCGATGCGCCGCTGACACCGGCGTGGTTTGTCGAAGATCTGGTGGCGGGCTTGCTGGCCGACCCGCAGGCCGACATTGCCACCCCTGTTCTGCGCTGTGATGGCCGTGCTGTCGCGGGCTTTCTGGCCGACAGGCGGGCAGGCCGCGTGGGCGGAACAACGGCAGTCTTCGGTGCAGGTGGTCGCGCCTTGTATTTTTCCAAAGAGGTGATTCCCTACACTGGCAAAACCTACGGCACGGCAGAGCCTACGCCGGTGTTTCATCATGTCGGCGTCTATGCCTATCGCCCCGCAGCCCTTGCCGCATATCCAAGCTGGCCCACAGGCCCGTTGGAGCAGTTGGAAGGGTTGGAACAGTTGCGCTTTTTGGAACAGGGCCGCAAAGTGCTTTGCGTTGAAGTGCAAGCCCGCGGTCGCCAGTTTTGGGAGTTAAACAACCCCTCAGACGTGCCAGTGATCGAGGCGATGATGCGCGAGATGGCCTAGGGATTTTCACACCAACTAACTGATTTTGCTTATTTTCATGAAATGTGTAGTAGATTGGTTCAAGAAATGCATCAAAAGCTTAGCGTCTTTCCCCATTTTTGCCTGTGTCAGCCCTCTTCTTTCGGCCGAAAATCTGATAACACGACCTTTGAAGGGTTAACCTTGGCTGAAAAGATTGGATAAGAACCATGGCCGCAAAACAGACGCGACGTATCCAAAAAGTCACCAAAGCCGTGTTTCCCGTTGCGGGCATGGGCACAAGGTTCTTGCCTGCGACCAAATCTATTCCCAAGGAAATTCTCACCTTGGTGGACCGCCCCTTGATCCAATACGCCATCGACGAGGCGCGCGCGGCAGGGATCAAAGAGTTCATCTTTGTCACTTCGCGCGGCAAATCGGCCTTGGAAGATTATTTTGACCATTCACCTGAACTTGAATCCACCCTGCGCCGTGCCGGCAAAGACGCTTTGCTAGAGATTTTGCGCGAAACGAACATGGATTCGGGGGCCATCGCCTATGTGCGGCAGAACCGACCGATGGGCTTAGGTCACGCCGTCTGGTGTGCGCGCCGCTTGATTGGGGATGAACCCTTTGCCGTCTTGCTGCCCGATGATGTGATCGCGGCAGAAAAGCCCTGCCTGCAGCAAATGGTCGAAGCTTACGCCCAAACCGGCGGTAATATCGTCGCCGCAATGGAGGTGCCCTTGGCAAAAACCGCATCCTACGGCGTGCTGGATGTGGCGCAAGATATGGGATCGATCGTATCGGTCAAAGGCATGGTCGAAAAGCCAAAAGCTGGTACAGAGCCGTCGAACCTTGCGGTGATCGGGCGCTATATCCTGTCGCCCAAGGTTATGCTGAACCTTGACAAGCTGAAGCCGGGCGCAGGCGGTGAAATTCAGTTGACCGACGCCATCGCCCAAGAGGCTGAGATCCCTGGCAACGTCTTTGGCTATCGCTTTCGTGGCCAGCGCTATGATTGCGGCAGCAAGGCGGGGTTCTTGCAGGCGACCGTGGCCTTTGCGCTATCGCGCCCTGACCTGCGCGATGAATTCTCGACCTATCTGAACGACATGGTCGCCATGCAAAAGGCGGCGCAATAGGTTTAGTGGGCTGGTGCGCGTTGCGCCATCAGGCGCGTCCGCCCGTGCTGCACGATTTGGTTGTCTTGGTTTTCGACGCGAACCTCCAGCGTCAGCATCCCCTTATCGATGCCCGCCGCCCGTTTGGCCGCGACGGTTACTGTCGCACGGATGCTGTCCCCCTCATAAACCGGCGCGCGAAAGGACCAATCCCAGCCAAGGCTGGCAAATGCGGTCACCTGCACTGGGGCAGAGGATTTTAGTCCTTCCACCAGTGACAAGATCAGCAGGCCATGGGCAACACGCCTGTCAAAACCATAGGCGCGCGCGCCTTCGTCAGACAGGTGAATGGCAAAGCGGTCTTTGGTAAGCGCGGCGAAGGCCTCGATGGTTTGGGCTGATACGTCGGCCCAATCGGTCTGCCAGTCATCACCAACGTGCAGTTGATCATAGGTAAAAATCCCGGACTGCAGCATTCATCCGGCCGCCATCTGCGTCACAGACAAGTCGGCGCCCAGCAGCAGGCCGTGGCCTATGCTGCGCCCGATCCCGCCGACGGGCTGGCACATCCCTTCGGTGGGACGTGTCGTGCCAGCGTGCGGCATGGTGGCAGGGTCTAGACCAAGTTGGTTGATCAAAGGCACACCCTTTTGTTCGCATGCAACTTGGCCTGCAAAAGACCCTTCGGGATCCATCAAGCGCCCGTGGGCAGTGACTGTCGGGTGCAGCTTATACAAAGCAATCAAGGCCCTCAACGCCCCATTGACCCCGTCATTGACCTGCAACTCAAGATGGCGGCGCGGAAAGACGCTGCACAAATTTGCGCCCTGTCCCAAGAACTATTTGTCCGAAAAACCCTTTAATAGAGCCTGTTTTTACCCCAAAATAGTCTGTCCCCAATGCTGCATGCCACCCTTTCAGGTGGGCCTTTGGCATGGATTTACATGCAAGCTGTCTGGTCTAAAAAAATGGCGCTGTATCGGCCTTTGTGGTTCAGGGCGTGGGGCGGGGGCAGAATGTGACCCTTTTATGGAAAAAACGAAGATTTGCGCCACGATCTTGGTGCCATATAACTCTCGCACTGCGGCGATAGCGCGAGCTTGGCGCATTGAGTTTGCGTCCCTAATAAGGCGATTTTGAGTTTTTGGAATTTTGCGCCCATTCCGATCCAGCGGGAAAAGCTTGGCGGTAGCTTTGCCTGAAGGGTGACAAAGCGCAGGGTTTTTCACCCCTAAGCGCCCCAAGTCTGCCAATACCTGTGTGACTGCATCGCCCCACATCGCACCTTGCCTATGCCCGCCCCTTTTGACACCTTTCCCCCAAAGGCAGGTCGCAAACGCACATGTCCTTTTTCGCGCAGGCCCTAGCCTGCATCAAAAACCGGAGGCCATGATGTCAAACGATCCCTTGCTGCAGCCCTACACACTCAAACACCTGACCCTGCGCAACCGGATCATGACCACCAGCCATGAACCCGCCTATCCCGAAGACGGCATGCCCAAAGATCGTTACCGCCTGTATCATCTGGAACGCGCCAAGGCGGGGGTGGCGATGGTGATGACCGCAGGCTCTGCCGCCGTTTCGAAAGATTCGCCGCCGGTTTTCAACAACGTTCTGGCCTATAAAGACGAGGTGGTGCCATGGATGCGCCGCATCGCTGATGACTGCCACGAGGCAGGGGCAGCGGTGATGATCCAGTTGACCCACCTTGGGCGGCGCACGCGCTGGGACAAGGGCGATTGGCTGCCCGTGCTGGCGGCAGGGCCCGCCCGCGAACCCAGCCACCGCGCCTTTCCCAAGGTTATGGAAGATTGGGATATTTCTCGTGTGATCAACGACTTTGCCGATGCCGCCGAGCGGATGAAAGAGGCCGGCCTGGATGGGGTAGAGTTCGAATGTTACGGCCACCTGCTGGACCAGTTTATGTCACCCTTCACCAACGCCTTGCCCGCCCCCTATGGCGGCAATCTTGAAAACCGCGCCCGCTTTGCGATGGAGATGCTGGCCGCCGTGCGAAAAAGGGTGGGCGACAAGTTCCTTCTGGGCATGCGCTATACGGCGGACGAGGCGGAAGACGGCGGGATTAACGCCGACGAAGGCGTAGCGATTGGCAAAATGTTCCGCGACAGCGGCATGGTCGATTTTCTTAACATCATCAAAGGCCGCATCCATACCGATGCCGCCATGACCGATGTGATCCCGATCCACGGAATGAAATCGGCCCCACATCTGGATTTCGCCGGACGCATAAAAGCCGAAGTGGGCATGCCCACCTTTCACGCCGCGCGCATTCCCGATGTCGCCACGGCGCGGCATGCCATCGCTTCCGGCCAATTGGACATGGTGGGCATGACCCGCGCCCATATGGCCGACCCCCATATCGTGCAAAAGATCATCGAGGGGCGCGAGCATGACATCCGCCCCTGTGTGGGTGCCACCTATTGCCTTGACCGCATCTATCAAGGCGGCATGGCGCTTTGCATCCACAACCCCGCCACGGGCCGCGAAGAAACCATCCCCCACACCATCAAACCCGCCGCCGTCAAGCGGCATGTCGTGGTGGTGGGTGCAGGCCCCGCTGGACTAGAGGCCGCACGGGTTGCCGCCGAGCGCGGCCATAAGGTGACGGTGTTCGAGGCTGCGCCCGAAGCGGGCGGCCAAGTGCGCCTGATCGCCCAAACCAAACGCCGCGCCGAGATGATTGGCATCACCGATTGGCGCTTGGCACAGTGTGCCGCACTGGGCGTCGAGTTTCGTTTTAACACTTGGGCCGAATCAGACGATGTTTTCGCCCTGAACCCCGATGTGGTCATCATCGCCACAGGCGGCATCGCGCAAAAGGACATTCTCACCGCTGGCAACGAGTTGACAGTATCTGCTTGGGATATTCTGTCGGGCGATGTGAAACCGGGCCAAAACGTGCTGCTTTATGACGATGCGGGCGACCACACCGCCCTGCAAGCCGCCCAACTTCTGGCCGAATCGGGTGCCGTGGTCGAGGTGATGACCCCTGACCGCACCTTTGCCCCCGATGTGATGGCAATGAACTTGGTGCCCTATATGCGCGCTATTCAGGATAAAAAGGTGACTTTCACCGTAACCTACCGGCTGACCTCTGTCGCCAAAGAGGGCAACTTGATTAAGGCAACCATCGACAGCGATTATAGCAAACTGGGCATCACGCGCAGCTATGATCAAATCGTGGTCAACCATGGTACAGCGCCGCTGGATGAGTTGTACTTCGCGTTGAAACCCCGATCAGTGAATCAAGGCGCGGTAGATTACGAAGCGCTGATTGCCAGCCAGCCCCAAACTTTGGGCGGCGGCCCCGAGGGCTTTCAACTGTTCCGCATTGGCGATGCTGTCGAGGCGCGCAATATCCATGCCGCAATTTATGACGCGCTTAGATTGATTTCAGTCATTTGACAAATTTGAAAATGCCAAAAAATTACGCACATTTCAATTAGGCATGATTTTTTTGTGCTTAATCCAAAAGAAATGTCGATGATTGCCTCAAAAATGACAAAAATATCCTCTTAAAGACCCTGTAGGACCAAAGGATCTGACGCCGACTGTCAAATCCCCGAACTACCTGGAGATAAGATTGTCATTAAGCCAAACATCCCACGATCACAGCGATGTCGTCTTGCTGTCTGCCGGCCCGGTTTCGGCCTTGGCCAGCCCACAATTAGCCCGTCATTTTGACCTGCCTCTTCCTTTTGCAGAGGCGATTTTGTCCAAGGGACGCGGACCGGTTGCCACCCAAGTCCCGCGCGATAGGGCAAAGGCGGCGATAGGGCTTATGGCGACCTTAGGCGTACGCTTGGCGGCGGTGCCCATCGGCGAGGATTCTGCCCTAAACCTGAGTGACCTGTCGTTGCACCTGACAGATCTGCGCGCGGCTGGGTTTGTTGAACAAAAACTGCGCGAACTGGGTCTTTGGATTTCGTCTGACAAGCCTGATTTTTATGGCCCCGGCGGGCTGCAGATTCCCGATCTTAGCCACGAAATGGCCCAAGGCGCGGTTCTGGCTTTTGAAGGCACATTTGGTACAGATGTGACTTCAAGTGCGCAAACGGACGCGCTTTACGATCTTTTTCTGGCTTCAGGCCAGAAACGCTCTGACCTTACGCCGCAGATCAAGCACTTAGAAAATATGGGATGTTACGCCGCAGACCCCTGGCCTGCCTTGGCCGTTGGGCTTGATCGCCAGATGCTGGCGCATTTTGAAACACGGTTCCCAAACCATGGTTTGGTTTGCGTGAACCAAGCCTTCCAACGCTATGATCTAATCTTGACCGGGCTTGGGGATGTCTCGATCAGGGATTTTGTCGATTTTCTGACGGTGCGTGGCCATACGCCATCTGTGGCTTTTGACGGGTTGATGCATGACCAAGGCTTAAAGCTTGAATTTTCCCTTAGCCGAAAGGCTGCCGAACAGTTCGTGTCGGATTATGCCGTGATTGGTTTGCAGGTTCGGGCAGAATTTGTGCGCTGCCCAGAGAAAGTCGTTAAAATTTCACAGGTTAAACCCGGATTCATCAAGGTCGGCTAAGCTTAGCCTTGGGTAGATTACGGGTGTAGGAATGGCTGGGCACGCAAATGCTGCGGCAGTTCTCATCAAGCGGAAGAAGCATGTTGTCGAAGGCGTTCATCACGGTGGGGCGTGGAAGATCGCCTATGCCGATTTTGTAACGGCGATGATGGCCTTCTTTTTGTTGATGTGGCTGATCAATGCAACAACGAAAGAACAACGCAAGGGGATTGCCGATTACTTTAATCCGGCTGTCAGTATAAGTCTTACTGAGGCAGGCGGCGATGGGCTGCTAGGCGGCGACTCCGTTCTGAAAGCCAAAACTTTGGCCGAGTCGGGGACAGATCAATTCTCTGGTTTTGCTGACAAGTTTGATAACGCAGATGCAGAGCGTATTGCGGATTTAACGGCGCAGGACGCCGCCATGCAAAACTTGCAATCCGCGCTTGCCGGCAAGGGCGGCGAAAGCCAAACAATGGAGCGCCTGCTTAGCCATGTCGTCACCCAAGTCACCGATGAGGGGCTGGTGATCGACGTGTTCGACACCGCTGATAGCCCCTTGTTTGAAGAAGACAGCACAGTGCCAACCCAAACGTTGATCTCGATTTCAGCGCTTTTGGCGGATGTGATGTCTCTTACAGCCAATAAAATTGCCATTGCGGGTTATGTGCGATCCTATCCTGTCGTTTTGATCAAGGCATCAAATTGGGATTTGTCAGCCGAACGCGCCCAAGCCATGCGGCTTTTGCTGGCGCAAGCAGGCCTAGATCCAGCCCGTATCGCGCGCATCAGCGGCCATGCTGACCGCAAGCCTGCGACGGCCAATCCCGTGGCGGTGCGCAACAACCGGATCGAGGTGATTTTGCTTCGCAGGGATCGTTAAACGCCTATCATTTTATCTGTTAGCGCTTTCTTAAGCATCTTGGTGCGATTGGTTGTTGTACACGTTAGCTGCAGAAAGGCGCTAAAGATGACGATCTCCTCTTCGCTGAATGCGGGGGTGGCTGGGCTGAATGCAAACGCCAACCGCCTGTCCACCATTTCGGACAATATCGCAAACGCTTCTACCTATGGGTACAAGCGGGTGACATCTGATTTTCACTCAGTTGTTATTCATGGTGATCTCAGCACCTCCTACTCCGCCGGCGGGGTTCGATCGACCACGCACAGGCTGATTGATGAACATGGCCCGCTGTTGGTAACCGCAAATGCCACCGATTTTGCGTTGGACGGGCGCGGCTTTATGCCGGTGACCACGATCGACTCCGTTGGCCGTGGCGATGCGACGCTGCCGGTCAGCCTGGTGACAACGGGCTCGTTTAAGCCAGACGCTGATGGTGTCTTACGCACCGCTTCTGGTCATGTGCTTATGGGGTGGCGCGCCAATGCAGATGGCTCGATCGGAACCTATTCCCGCAATACAATGTCCGACTTGACCCCCGTTCAGATCGCCCCCGACTTGTTGGAAGCGAACCCGACAACGGCAATGACTTTGTCGGCCAATCTGCCCTCTCAGGCTACTCAAATTGGTGCCACTGCGCAGACCTATGAAATGTCGGTGCCCTACTTCGGCAACCTCGGCGGACAGGAGACGCTTGATTATGTCTTCACGCCCACGGTTCCCGCGACCGGAACTGCCGCGTCGAACACTTGGACGATGAGCGTTTCTGACAGCGCGTCTGGTGGGGCGGTTATCGGGACTTATACGATCACCTTTGATGGGACACAGGGGGCCGGGGGCACAATCGCTTCTGTCACGCCGGCCAACAACAGCCCCGCCTACAACAGCACCACCGGCGTCATCTCCTTGACAACAGGCGGCGGGCCTTTGGCGATAAACATAGGAATTGTCGGAGAAAAAGGTGGAGTGTCACAGTTGGATGCCAATTTTTCCCCCATTGGCAAAGCAACCAACGGCAGCCCTGTTTCACGCCTTCTGAGTATTGAAATCGACGACAGTGGCTATTTGCACGCAAATTACGGCCAGGGTTTTTCAAAGGTTGTCTATCAAATTCCCGTGGTCGATGTGGCCAACCCAAATGGTTTGGCCTCTCTTTCAGACCAAAGCTACAGCGTCACTGCAGAATCTGGCGCTTTTTATCTGTGGGATGCAGGTGATGGGCCCACGGGGAATGTGGTTGGCCATAGCATGGAACAATCCACAACTGATGTGACATCGGAATTGACCAGTTTGATCAGCACGCAGCGCGCCTATTCATCTAACGTCAAAGTGATCCAGACTGTAGGGTTGTCTTTGGCATCGGCCACCCGTTTGCCAGATGATACCTGTGACGTAACGGTTTCGAGATTGGAATGAATCGACTTCAAGGTTTGAAGCGCTGACAAGGCGCTGCTGTTGGTCAAAATTGACGACATTTTATCTTCCTTTGCGGTCTGCCGACGCTTTGCGCCCGGCATTTTGTGCCACCCGGTCAGATGGCTTTGGGGCTTTCTTGCCAATGCGACCCGATCGACCGAACCGCGCCACCCCACTTGGGATGCCCCTTCATTAAAGGCTTGGACCCTTAAAATAGCCCTAAACGCAAAATGCTTGTTTCGAAGGATTTTATTGAAACCTTACAGTCTTTGCGCCATGGCGGTGATGACTGGGTCTTGCCGCAGCCCAGACTTGTCGTAAGTAACCAATCCTGTTGAAACCGAACGGATTTCTGCCACGCGGCGCAGGGCCGAACGGATGCCGCGTTGCACTGCCGTCAGCGTTGCCGCATTGCGCGCGGCCTTGGTGTTAATCAGCGCAAGCGCCACCGAATCAAGGTTTTTTGCCCGGCTCAGGGCATCCTCTAATGCCGTGGTCAGGGAAGTAAGCCTGTCATACTGGCGGGCCAGAAGTGTCTGGTGGATGTCATCAAGCAAGCTGGCGATAGTAGGTTCAAGATTTTGCGACATCGCGGCGCGCCAAGCTTTGGAAGATGTTGTGGGCAAGCCCAAGGCCGCCTTTTTCAACCATGGCTTTGGCCTGCGCATCGCGTAGAAAGGATGCGAACTGGCCTTCGCCGATCCCACCGCAAAAGGCGCCTGTTTGGCCATCTAGCCCAGAATAAGACAGCATTTCAGACAGAAAGCTCGTCTCAAGTTCTTGGGCTTTTTTCATCAGCTGGACAGATCGGGGGGAAAGGTTCGCTGAAACGGGCGGCAGGGTCATAGGATTCTCCAACGGATAAGATTTTCTGCAGTATCGGGTCTAGCGGTAAAGAACTGGTAAGTTTTTTAGCTGAAAGATCAGCCGTCCTCGGCAGGAGTCGGTGCGGAATGAATAGTGTAACTTTGCTCGCTACCCTGACGTCGGCGCGGGCCGACCCGTGGCAAGAGGATGTGGCCGTTTTGTCTTTGGGGGCGCAGTTTGCGGCCATGATGCCCGTGCTTGACACCGCTATGCCTTTGCAAAACCCCAAGCAGCCCATGGCCACGGTGCCTGAAGTCAATGGCCTTGTCGCGCAGACGGGTATGGTCAAGGCCGAGGGCGAGGCTGCGCTGCCATTTTTGTGGCAAGCCATCGCATCTGATTACGCACGCCTGCCCACGATCAGCCCCGATTTCAACAAAGGCCATCGCTTGGCGCCTGATGATGCTGCTGGTCTTGATGCTGCGGTGGCCGATTGGGTTAGCGCGCCCGCTTTGCTGCCACTGGACCCTGTTGCCAGCGCTGACCTGGATGAAGAGGCGGATGTATCTTCAGAGCAGGGTAACTTTGCCGCGACACAGCAGCCGATGCCCGACATGCTGGGTGGACTTGTTCTGCCGCAGGTTGAGATACTGGCCGTGCTGAGCGATACTGCGCCCCCACCACCCGACGAACTGGCACGACCGACGGATCAGGCGGCGACCCCCCAAAATTTGCCCTCTGGGCCCGCGCTTTCGTCAGCAGTTTTTTATGATGCGGCGAATGCCATTGACCCTTCTAGGCTTCATCCCATTGGTCAAGGTCATCGCGGCCAAGACGAACATATCGCGGAAAAGACCAGTGTCCAAGAGGGTGTGCAAGACGCGAAAGATAAACCCAGCGCCCCAGATTTTGAAAGCGCGCCACAGGTGCGCAGGGCGCAAGTTTCAAGCGCGGCGGAGCAAGGTGCTGACCCACGCCGTGAAATCCCCTCTTCGGTTGTCCTTCAAACAGCACAGGACAGTACCGGCGCGCAGGTTTTGGCAACGGATCCCCCGAATCCTGGAACCACTTCGGGCGTGCAGGGCCTTAACGTGGTTAGCCATAGCGCAACACAGCGCGAAGATTTATCGCCTAAGGTGGTCGATTGGTTGGCCCCAGAAGGAGAGGTCGCCGTTAAGGCTGACGCGCTGTCAACCAAGCCGGATAAGCCGGATCAGGCCCATTTGGCGGCCCCGATCGAAGACTTACAGCCTGCCCCTCGCACACTGGTTGCGCACAGTTTGCACAATACCCCACCCTCACCCTTGCCCCCAGCCCCGTCGCAGGCCTTGACAGACCCTCGGCCCAGCGCCGTGACTGCCGCCGACCCTGTGCTGCGGTTGGAAACAAAGCGCAGTGCCAATGTGCAGCTTTCTGCCGCAGCCCCAATGATTTTGCAGCCGGCGGTTCAACCTGCAGACATAAGGCCCGCGCAGCTAGGTTTGCCTTTGCCTCCGGTTCAGCCCGCGTCTGAAGGCCCACCTAAAGGCGGGGCAAACGCTGCGGACACCTTTATAACCTTGATCGCCGCGCCAGATACTGTCTTGGGCACCGCACTTTGGCCCAAGGACGGCGGGATGATGGCGACCTCTTCTTTTCTGCCCCCGACCCCGTTGGCGCAGCAAAATCCTTCGCCAACGCTGCACGCGAATATGCCCGCCTTGGTCGCGCATTTGCATCAACGCACCCCGGGCGAGGGGCATAGCCAAGCCGACGTGTCGATGAACCCAGCCGAGTTGGGCCGCATCCGGTTTGAAATGATCACGCAGGGTGATCAGGTGCTCGTGACCCTCTCGGTCGAGCGGCCCGAAACTTTGGACCTGCTTCGCACCAATGCCGAAGCCTTGCGGCAAGAGTTTCGCGAGGTCGGCTTGAATGCCGATATGCTGAATTTCGGGGAATGGGCGCAACGCGCCCCCCCGCGCGATCAACCCCAAGCACCGCCTGATCTGGTGGCATCTGCCGCACCGCCGGTGGCCATACCCACGCCTTATGTCAAACCTGTGCACGCCTCTGGGCTAGACCTTCGCCTTTGAAAAGGAAACCTGATGGAAGTCTTCTCCGCCTCTCAAACTCCGATCAAGTCGGCGGCTGTGGCCGACAAGCGCAACAACGACAAAAATTATGATACTTTCTTGAAAATGATGACAACCCAGATCAAGAACCAAGATCCGCTCAACCCGATGAGTGCCGATCAATTGGCCGTGCAATTGGCCACGTTTTCAGGCGTGGAACAACAGACCAAGACCAATGACCTGTTGACCCAACTTTTGGGGCAAAGTGCTTTGACAGGGATGGGGCAAATGGTGGGCTGGGTTGGCAAAGAGGCGCGCATTGCGGCCCCCACCTATTTTGATGGGTCCACCCCCGTGATCTTGTCGCCCAATCCGGCAGAGGTTGCCACCAAAGCTGTTTTGGTCGCAACCGATCAAAATGGCATGGAAGTGTCGCGCATCGAACTGCCCTTTGGCACCAGCGATTACGCGTGGCAAGGCCGTGATGCACAGGGCAATGCGCTGGCAAAAGGCGTTTATAACCTGACCTTGGAAAGTTGGCAGAACGGTAAAGTGATCGATAAGTCCGCAGTTGAATACTACGGCAGAATCACCGAAATTCGCAGCACGGCCGACGGTGTTTCTGCCCTGCTGCCGGGTGGGGTTGAGGCCTTGGTTGCCGCGATCACCGCCATCCGAGAACGTGGCGCCCCTTAAGCCGCGCCTGCAAGAGTCTGGTGCAAAACGGGTCTGGATGTTGGCGGCACAAAGTTCCACACTGGGCCAAAGCGAAGGGCTGTTATGCTAGAATATGCCACCAACCGTGTGCCTTTAAAGCGTCTGTGCGAAACAGGTGGCGTTTTGGCCGTGATCACCCAAATTGTTGGCACGTCCTATCGCAACCTGGGTACGATGATGGCCTTTGGCCCGCAGGGCCAGCGCACGGGTTCATTATCGTCAGGATGTATCGAGGATGACATCGCCGAACACGCCGCCACCGCGCTGAAAACCGGACAGGTGCGGTCGCTACGCTACGGCGAAGGGTCGCCGTTCTTTGATCTGCAACTGCCCTGTGGCGGGGGGCTGACGATCTTGCTGATCCCAAATCCCGACGTGGGCGTTTTGCAATCGATCCTTGCCTGTGGCGATGCACGGGTGGCCACTGCCTTGCGCATAACTTTGTCCACCGGTGCGCTGGCGCTGTTGCCGGAAGGGCAAACCGGAGATGATCAAGATGCGTTGATTATTGTACTGGAACCAGAACTGCGGTTTTGGGTTTACGGCCATGGGATCGAGGCCATGTCCTTTGCGCTGATGGCGCAGGCCGCGGGCTATGATGTAACGCTGTTCGGGCAAGAAGGCTTGCAAACCGACCTTTCGCGCGTGGGGCCGCTGAACGTTGTCCTTGTACCCAGTTTTCGCAGTTACATTTGCCCACAGCCCGATCGTCGCACGGCTGTGACTCTTTTCTTTCATGATCACGACAATGAGGCCCGTCTGTTGGCCCAGTTTCTGCCAAGCGAAGCGCTGTTCATCGGTGCGCAGGGCAGCCTTAAGGCGCGCCAGCGTTTGCTGGCCGAATTGCGCAAGCAAGGTGTTTTGCAAGCGCATATCGAGCGGCTTTGCCCCACCTTTGGCCTGATCGGATCGTGTCGCGACCCGCGGACCTTGGCCGTTTCAGTCCTGGCCCATATTTTATCTCTTGCCGGGCCCGCCGTGCAGGCCTATTCACATAAATCTTAAAGTTAAAGCTTCGCGCGCCTATTTTTTTCGACCGGTTTTGTTAAATTTTAGGAAGCAAATTGGCAGTTCCGCAAACCCCTTTCTTCGGCTGTGTTGAAAAGCTGCAGGCTGCTTTGCAGCGCTGGGCGGGCCAAACCGTTCCGCTGAACTGCGGCGATAGCTTTCGGCTGCATGGGATTGATCAATCCAACACGGTCGTGGGCTTGGATGATCTGTTCTTTGTCGTGCAAGATGACCATTTCCGCCCCAAAGACGAGGTGGGAATGCAGTTGCTGAACCAAGAGTTCATCAACACGGGCACGCTGCGCAACTCTTTCTTTCCCCAAATCCTGATGGCCCACGCAGAAAACCTGGATTTGACACTGAAATTTCTGTTTCAGGGCCGGTTTCAGGTGACTGTCTATCAAAGCAGGGTTGATCATGATCCCGTGGCCTTGATCGAAAAAATCCTCAGCTCGGACGAAATGGTCGCAGTGAATGTGCCTATTGGCGCAATAAGCGCCCTGCCGCGTGGGGTACGGTTGTTCTGGGTGGCACGGGCCTTATCAGATGCCTGTGTTTTGCTTGATGCCACTTGGCAGGCGCAGGCCCCCATAGCGACGGAAGGGCGCATGGCGGTGGTGATCCGCACGTTTGGCCGCGCGGCAGAGGTGCAGCGCCTGTTGGCCAGTTTCAGCGATCAATCCCTGACCGGCGACTATGGCCAGATGCTTAAGAACACCTTCTTTATCGTTTATGATGCTTTGGATCCCAACAAGACGCCATCCTACAGCCCGCCTGCGCAAGATCATGCGCTGAACCTTTTTGTGCTATCTGGCCCCAACATGGGAGGGGCTGGCAATTTAAGTTTGGAACTTCTTGCCTTGCAACAGGCCGTGGCAGGGGCGGGCATCACCGTAAACGAGTTGGTTGTGGCGGATGATGATGTCTTGCTTTCGCTGGAAAGTTTGGCGCGCCATTGGGCGACAACGTTGTTTCGCAAGGATCAGGCGTTTTACACCTGCCCAATTTTTCTAAAGTCTGAACCCCGGATGATGTGGGAGGATGGCGGCCTTTGGGGGCGATATACCCAAGAAAACCCCAGCGGACAGCGCCGCGCGGTGGCACCGCGCCTGCTGCGCCACGCCAAGATATTTCACGGTTCTGATCACTTGGACGAAATGGCCCGCCTTCACCATCCGGAATATTCTGCCTTCATTTTCCTTTCGCTGCCCTTTGACCGGCTGTCACAGTTGGGCTTGCCCTGCGCGATGTTTTTACGCGGGGACGATATTGAATACAGCCTGCGCAATATTGCTGCTGGGGGGGTTACCGTATCAAACCCAAATCTCGCCGCATGGCATGAGCCGGCCCATTCCTATGCCCAAGAATACATGAGCATTGCGCATGGTGTGATCATCAATATGGCCTATGGCCAGCGCAAGCCTGACGATCTGGCAAGGTTCTTTCACCGCCGTGCCGCGGCACATCTGTCGTTGTCTGATGTGGCCGGCCTGACTGTTTATGCCGAAGCTTTGGCAGATCTGGTCGCCTGCGATCGGTTGCTGCAGCCAAATTTTGCGCCGCACTACCTGTCGGTTATCGCGCGGTTCAAAAGCTTTGATGTGGCTTTTTCTGTGATGGCGGATGAACTGGTGGCCTCGTTGACAGCCTCGTCGGCCCGTGAAGGGAAAGTCACTGTCACGGCCCCGTTTTTGTACATGGACGCGTATTCCGGCACTGATCCGCTTGATCATGTTGTGCTGACCAACTCGCATACGGACCGACGCTGCATTTATGACCCGTTTGAGCCTGACCGTTTGGCGGCGCTGTCCAGCGTTGCGGCGCGACTTTATGCCAGCCTCAGTCTGTTCATCCAAAATTTTGACACTTTGCGCGCCCATTATCGTCAGAAAATAGCAGCCTCAGCCGACCCTGCCTTTTGGCTGGCAGAGGCGGAAGGCAAGTCGTTCGAGGTGCTTCATGGCGAATGATCACAGCCCGTCAGGTTTGCGCCTGACCATGCGTCAAGATCTTTGCCGCTTGACCATGCCCTTTTTGGTCGACGGGCAAATAATCGCAAGTGGCAGCGTTATTGCCTTGGCCCGTAGTGGAGAGGTGGCGCAGCCCTATTTGGATGGAGACGTCTTTTCCACCCATATCACCCTCGCCCCCTTGGCCGCAGAGCCTTACACCGGCACGCGTTGGGTTATACGGCAAGACGAGGATGGTACTTGGGGGTTCTTGAACCAAGGCCAAACCGACAAAATGCTTGTCGCCTCTGCCGGCTCTGTCACTTTGGGGCGGCCTTTGGCGGCGGCGGGAATGGCGCGGTTTGTCACCTCGCGGTGGCTTTTGTACCGCGACCTGATGGGTTTTCGGCTGCGCCCTGTCATGGCCGTTAGTGGTTGGCTTGGCGCGCGGGACGGCAATTTGATTTTGTCAGAACCCGGTGACCCCATAGGTCGTTGGATTTATTGGGACATTATCCCGCTGCTAGATGACCGCGCCAAACTGCGACCCTAAGCCCTGACCAAAGCGATCAGATCGTTGGCGATTTCCCTTCCGTGTCGAAATCGGCTAGAGATTGGCCATTCCAGCGGAGCGACCCTGACTGTGGCCAATCACCTGCACAAAAACGACCTGCCCGCTGGGCTAAAACTTGGGCCCATCGTGGCCATTGATACCGAAACCATGGGCCTTGACCCGCGCCGCGACAGGCTTTGCGTGGTGCAATTGTCGTCGGGTGACGGCAATGCCCATATCGTGCAGATTGACAAAGGCCAGACCAGCGCCCCCAATTTGCAGCGCTTGTTGGCCGATCCTGCCACGCTGAAACTGTTCCACTTTGGCCGGTTTGATATTGCTATGCTGCACAAAGCGTTCGGCACGCGCACATCGCCCGTATGGTGCACCAAGATTGCGGCCAAATTGGTCCGTACCTTCACCGATCGGCATGGGCTGAAATATCTGCTCAACGAATTGGTCGGGGTTGATGTCTCTAAGGCGCAGCAAACGTCTGACTGGGGTCAATCCACCTTAACCGAGGCGCAAAAGGATTATGCCGCATCAGATGTTCTTTATCTGCACAGGTTGAAAGATGCGCTGGAAGCCATTTTGATCCGTGAAGATCGTTTGGCGCTGGCCCAGCGCTGCTTTGATTTCTTGCCGACCCGGGCAGAGCTTGACCTTTTGGGATGGGACGAACCCAATGATATCTTCCACCACTGAGCCGCTGGATATCGCCCGCCGCGTGATCGGGCTAGAGGCGGAGGCCCTTGGCCTTTTGGCGTCAAGTTTGGATGCCAGCTTTACCACGGCGGTTGATCTGATTTTGGCGGCGCACGGACGGGTTATTGTCTCTGGCATGGGTAAATCAGGCCATATCGCGCGTAAAATGGCTGCCACCTTCGCATCAACCGGAACGCCCGCGCAGTTTGTGCATCCTGCAGAGGCAAGCCACGGTGATCTAGGCATGATGCTAAAGGGCGATGTGGTGCTGGTGCTGTCAAATTCCGGCGAAACGCCCGAACTTGCCGATATTGTGGCCCACACCCGGCGATTTGAAATTCCGCTGATTGGGGTCGCCAGTCGCCCTGCCTCAACCCTGTTGAGGGCGGCTGATGTGGCGCTGGTGCTGCCCTGTGTGGAGGAGGCCTGCGGCACGGGCGTTGTGCCCACCACCTCGACCACGATGATGCTGGCCTTGGGCGATGCGCTGGCTGTGGCCCTGATGGAACGGCGTGCCTTTACCCCGGAACATTTTCGCGTCTTTCATCCCGGCGGCAAACTGGGTGCGCGCCTGACAAAGGTGCGCGATTTGATGCACACCGATCTGCCCCTGATCGCTGCCGATCGTCCAATGTCCGAAGCGCTTTTGGCCATCTCTCGCTTTGGATTTGGTGTGGTGGGGGTGACGGGGCCGGATGGCGCCTTGCAAGGGATCATCACAGACGGCGACCTGCGACGCCATATGGACGGGTTGTTATCGCTGACTGCGGCCCAAGTGATGACTTCCAATCCCCGCAGCGTAGCCCCCGATGTGTTGGCAGAGGCGGCCTTGGCCATTATGAATGACCGCAAGATCACTTGCCTTTTTGTCAAACAAGCCCCTGAACTGGGCTGGCCCCCTGTCGGCATTTTGCACATTCACGACCTGTTGCGCGCCGGTGTGATATGATGGCGGTGCTTGGCACGGATAATGTTCATTCGCGCGTTGTCTACTGGCTAAAGATTGTCATGCCGCTGGCCGCTTTGGCACTTTTGGCCACGCTGTTTCTGTTTGGCCGCCCAATTCGCCCTGAAGACGCTATTCCCTACGCCAGCACTGACATCACCGACCGCGTCAAGGACCCCCGCGTAACCGATCCGGTCTTTGCCAGTATGACGGCAGATGGCGCGGCCATAACCATCACCGCCGCCGAGGCGAGGCCGGGTGTCGCGGGCACCGACAACGCCGGACAGGCCCGCACCGTGGCTGCGCTGATAGAGATGCCCGACACGTCGACCGCCCAAGTTACAGCGCCGTTGGTACAGATCGACAGTGCAACCCAGCAAGCGATTTTGACAGGGGGGGTGAAGATTGTAACGTCAACCGGCTATACGGCTGCAATGTCCGGCATGGCGGTGTCCATGATCCGAACGGATCTGGCGAGTCTTGGCCCCGTAAAGGCCGAAGGGCCGCCTGGAAAATTGGATGCAGGTGCGATGCATCTTGGCCTTGGGCCTTTGGGCGGCTACCAATTGGATTTCACGGGGGGCGTGACGCTGGTCTATCTGCCAAAGAAAGGTTTGTGATGCTTAAAGCATGGTTTCTTGCCGCTGCCCTGATACTGGCCCCCTTTGCGGCGACAGCCGCGGGAACCGATATCGCCTTTGGTGGGTTTAAAACTGACCCAACCTTGCCCGTGCAAGTCTCTGCCGATCAGCTTTCGGTTAATCAGGCGGATGGCACGGCTGTCTTTACTGGCAATGTGGTGGTGACCCAAGGCACGATGACGCTGCAAGCGGCAAGCCTGCAGGTGCAATACGCAAGCGATCAGCAAAGCATCGCGCGATTGCTGGCCAAAGGCGGTGTGAAGCTTGCTGCAGGGGGTGAGGTGGCCTCGTCGCAAACAGCAGATTATGCGCCTGAAACCGGTGCATTGATCTTGCAGGGTGATGTTGTGCTGACGCAGGGCACTTCGGCCATTTCGGGGCAGCTTTTGACGATTAGTCTAAAGACGGGTCTTGGCACAATGGAAGGGCGGGTGACGACCACCTTCACCCCAGCCCAACCGAAGAAAAACTGATGGCGCAGGATCTTGCTCTTGAAAAGACGCGTGGCTTGCAGGTGCGCAATCTGCGCAAAAGCTACAAAAAGCGTCTCGTGATCCGCGATGTGTCAATTTCTCTTGGGCGGGGCGAAGTTGTGGCGCTGCTGGGGCCGAATGGATCTGGCAAGACCACCACCTTTTACGCGATTGCTGGGCTGATCACGCCAGAGGCAGGGCAAGTGCTGATCGACGGGCGCGATGTCACATCATTGCCGATGTACCGCCGTGCGCGACTGGGGATTGGCTATCTGCCGCAAGAGATGTCAATTTTTCGCGGCCTCAGTGTGGGAGACAACATCCTCGCCGTGCTGGAAATTGCCGAACCTGACCGACACAAACGACGCGAACGTCTGGAAGAGTTGTTGTCAGAGTTTTCAATCACGCATATTCGCGCCGCCCCGGCCTTGGCCTTGTCGGGCGGGGAACGGCGGCGGGTAGAGATTGCGCGCTGCTTGGCAGCCAATCCACTTTATCTTTTGCTGGACGAACCTTTTGCGGGGGTTGACCCCATCGCCGTGGCCGAAATCCGCCACTTGGTCCAAGATCTGAAATCGCGTGGCATTGGCGTGCTGATCACCGACCATAACGTGCGCGAGGCACTCGATATCGTGGACCGCGCCTATATTTTGCACGACGGCAAGGTGCTTATGACCGGCACTGCCGATGAAATTGTGCGCGACGAGATGGTCCGCCGGGTTTATCTGGGCGAGAATTTCAAGATCGCCTAAAAAGGGCCACATTGGCCCGTTGACAAGTGCCACCCCCCATCCCCAATTAGAAGGGATGCGCGCAAGAGTTCCCCTGCCTTGCCTGACCCACGCGGCCCCGATACGGGGCACCGCCACAGGGACTGAGTGCGCTGATAATCCAAGCAAAACGGTTGTTACCCGCCGGATCGCGTGATCCGTCGGCATTATCATCTTAGGAGGCATCCATGCGGTACCAAATCACTGGAAAGCACATCGACATTGGTGAAGCGCTTCAGACACATGTGAAATCCGAACTGGGCGAAATTGTGGAAAAATACGCCCAAAGGCCCACAGATGCGACGATCGTTTTTTCAAAAAGTGGCCACGAACACGTCTGCGAAGCCGTCATCCATCTGTCGACCGGCCTGAACGCCCATGCCAAGGGCCATGCCTCTGAGATCTACGCGGCGTTTGAATCCTGCCGCGAAAAAATGGATAAGCAGTTGCGTCGCTACAAGCGCCGCCTGCGCAACCACCACGCGCACCGCACAGAGCCTGTTGAATATGGGTTCGGTGCATCTTATATCCTTTCTCCGACGCAAGAACCGGAAGATACAGACACAGACCCAGTTTCCCATGTTATCATTGCCGAAATGGAAGCGAAGATAGCGTCGCTAACAGTGGGCGAGGCTGTGATGCAACTGGAACTCAGCGGTCAAAAGTTTCTGGTTTTTCGCAATCTGGGCCATGGTGGGATCAACGTGGTTTATGTGCGCGAAGATGGCAACATCGGCTGGATCGATCCGAAGACCGACAAATAACCCTCGGCCGCGGCCGGTATAAGCAGGTGGGCAAGGCCAATGGAACTTTCGAAACTGCTTATGCCGGGGGCCGTGCGCTTTATTGGCCAGTTGACGGGCAAAAAGCGCCTGTTTCAAGAATTGGGCGAGATTGCAGCGCAAGCCTATGGGCTGAACGCGTCGGTTGCGACCGATGGCTTGCAAGAGCGCGAAAGCCTTGGGGCCACCGGCGTGGGGCACGGAATTGCGCTGCCCCATGCCCGTTTGGATGATTTAGACCGGATCGTGGCCGTGTTTTTGCGGATGGAAAAGCCGCTGGATTATGATTCGGTTGATCGTCAGCCCGTCGATCTGATCGTCGGCCTCTTTGCGCCCAAGGAATCAGGAGTTGATCACCTGAAAGCCTTGGCGCTGGTGTCGCGCACCATGCGCGATCCGGGCATCTGCGCCAAACTGCGGGCCAACACCGACCCCGCCAAGTTGCACGCGATCCTGACGGAAGCGCGGGCCGTGCAAGCGGCCTAAAGCCCCGCCTTAGCGCAACGTAAACCCTGCCCAGACCCCTGCCGCAAGCAAAGTCACAGCCCCCAGCGCTGCCCATACCACGGGCACACCGCCCCGTTTGGCGGGCGCCTTGGGGCCTTCGGCTTGGGCGATCAACAAATCCTCTACCAACCCCGGCAATCTTGGGCCGAAACGGGCCAGCACTTCGACTGTGCTGACCAAATCGCGCAACAAGGCCACAGGGCCCACGTGGCTGCGGATGTAGCTTTCGACGACGGGGCGGGCCACATCCCAGATGTTGATATTGTCATCCAGACTGCGCGCCACACCCTCGACCACAACCATGGTGCGTTGCAGCAAGATCAGTTCGGTGCGGGTTTGCATGCCGAAGCGTTCGGTCACCTCGAACAGATAGGCCAAAAGCTTGGCCATCGAAATGCGGTTCGCCTCCATCCCGAAGATCGGCTCGCCCACGGCGCGCAGGGCGGATGCAAAGGCCTCGACATCGCGGTCGGCGGGGACATAGCCTGCCTCAAAATGCACCTCGGCCACGCGGCGGTAGTTGCGCTGGATGAAACCCATCAGAATTTCGGCATAGACTTTGCGGGTATAGGCATCAATCCGGCCCATGATGCCAAAGTCATAGGCGATGATATCGCCGTTGGCGGCAACCTTCAGGTTGCCTTGGTGCATGTCGCCGTGAAAAAAACCATCGCGCAGGGCGTGGCTTAAGAACAACTGCAAGACGCGGTTGCCAAGCTTGACGCGGTCATGCCCCGCCGCATCCAAAGCGGCATTGTCTGCCAGACTGATGCCTTCGGCCCAATCCATCGTCATCACGCTGCGCCCAGACAGCCGCCACACGGGCCTAGGCACCTGAAATCCCGCATCCTTTTCTGTGTTGGTGCGAAACTCTGACGCCGAGGCACTTTCCAGCCGCAGGTCCAACTCGCCCATTACGACGCCTTCGAAATGACGAATCACTTCCAGCGGGCGCAGGCGGCGGGCAGATGGGAGCAGCAGTTCCAGTGTGCTGGCCGCCAGATAAAACGCGTCGATATCTTTGCGAAAAGCCCGTTCAATCCCCGGGCGCAGCACCTTGACGGCCACGGCGCGATCATCTTGCACCAGTCGCGCCTTGTGCACTTGTGCGATCGACGCCGCAGCCACGGGTTCGGAAAACTCGGCAAAGATCGTATCAACGCTTTGGCCCAATTCCGCTTCGACCATGGCCTTGGCCAGATCTGTGGAAAAGGGCGGCAATTGATCTTGCAGGTATTTCAACTGCAACGCCATCTTGTCGCCCACGATGTCGGGGCGGGTCGACAAGATTTGGCCGAATTTTATGTAAGATGGCCCGAGTGCTGTCAAAGCACGGGTGACAGGTGGCAGGGCCGGATCACCGCGCAGCCCCAGCCAGATGAAAGGCCACGCCAATGTGCGGGCAAGAATGCGCACAGACAAGGGCGCACCAAACCCTTCCAGAATAACCCGTATCGCGCCGGTGCGTTCAAAGGTGGCGCCGGTGCGTATCAGCCGCCAAAGATTGTGCGGCCCCCGCATCAGACCTTCCAGCCGGAATGAAGGGCTGCCACACCCATCGTCAGGTTGCGGTATTTCACCTGCGCAAAGCCCGCCTTGCGGATCATGGTGGCGAAAACCTCTTGTTCGGGGAATTTGCGGATCGATTCGACAAGATACTGGTAGCTGTCACGATCCCCCGTCACCAGCTTGCCCAAGGGCGGGATGACGTTAAAGGAATACAGATCATAAGCCTTTTGCAACATCTCGTTCGGGATCTGCGAGAATTCCAGCACCATCAACCGCCCACCGGGGCGCAGCACGCGAAAGGCCTCGTCCAGCGCGTCTTGCACGCGCACCACGTTGCGGATGCCAAAGCTGATTGTGTAGGCATCAAAGCTGTTGTCAGCAAAGGGCAGGGCCATGGCGTCGCCCACGATCCAATCCAACCGATCCGACAGGCGCTCCGCCTCGGCCCGTTTGCGACCTTCGATCAGCATGGATTCGGTCATATCCAGAACGGTCGCCATCGAATCCGGCGCGCGGCCCAAAAAGCGAAAGGCCACGTCGCCGGTGCCGCCCGCGACATCCAGCAGGCGCTGGCTTGGGCGGGGGTTCAGCCAATCCATCATCGCCTCTTTCCACAGGCGGTGAATACCGACTGACATCAGGTCATTCATGATGTCATATTTGCTGGCAACACGGGTAAAAACCCCATGCACCATGCCGGCCTTTTCATCCTCATTCACGGTTTGATAGCCGAAATGGGTGGTGGAGTGTTCGTTCATCGGGGCTTGCCCTTCCTTGGCGTCACAGACCTTATAGGCGGTGTGGGCCAGCGCCTCAACCTATAGGAAAAAGATGCCCGAACTGCCCGAAGTGGAAACTGTACGCCGTGGCCTTTTGCCCGTGATGGAGGGGCAAAAGATTCATGAAGCGCAGGTCAACAGGCCCGATCTGCGCTTTGCCTTGCCCAAGGACATGGCCGCGCGGCTGACCGGGCAGGTGGTGCAAGCCCTCCGGCGGCGCTCGAAGTATATTCTGGCCGATTTGTCCTCGGGCGAGACGTTGTTGATTCATTTGGGCATGTCAGGGCGGATGCTGATTTCTGGCGACCAGCTGGGCCAGTTTCACCACGACCACCCTGCGCCGCAAAAGCATGACCATGTGGTGCTGACGATGCAGTCAGGCGTGCGCGTGACTTTTAACGACCCGCGCCGATTTGGTGCGATGGACCTAATGCCCACCGAAAAGTGGCAAGCGCACAAACTTTTGGCCGATCTGGGGCCGGAACCTTTGGGCAATGCGTTCAACGAATCCTACCTGACCCACCGTCTGGAAAACCGCGCCACGCCGATAAAATCTGCGCTGTTGGATCAAAAAATCGTCTCTGGCCTTGGCAACATCTACGTTTGCGAGGTGCTTCACCGTGCGGGTATCGCGCCCACCCGTCTGGCTGGAGCGCTCAGTTCAGGCCAAATTGCATCCCTTGTCCCCATTATCCGCACGGTTCTGCTTGAGGCGATCGAAGCAGGCGGGTCCAGCTTGCGCGATTACCGCCAAGCCGACGGGGAATTGGGGTATTTTCAACACACCTTCCGCGTTTATGATCGCGAAGGCCAAGATTGCGTCGCCTGCGCCACCCCTATTGCGAGGCTTGTGCAATCGGGGCGATCGTCATTCTATTGCCCATCTTGCCAAAGGTAACCCGATGCAAACCCTGATCCTACAGCCCCATGGCCCCGTGCTTGTGATTCGCCTGAACCGCCCCGAGGCGTTGAATGCGCTAAACCAGCAAATGTTGGCTGAGTTGACGCAGGCGTTGACAGCAGCCGATGCCAACCCATCGGTGCGCTGCATCGTGATCACTGGGTCGGACAAAGCCTTCGCGGCGGGTGCCGATGTGAAGGAAATGGTGCAGATGTCTTACGCCGACGTTGCCGCCGCAGACCTATATGGCCCCGCCGCCCAAACCATTGCGCGCATTCGCAAGCCGATCGTCGCAGCAGTGTCTGGCTATTGTCTGGGCGGTGGGTGTGAACTGGCGATGCTTTGCGATTTCATCCTTGCGTCTGACACTGCCCGATTCGGACAGCCTGAAATAAACCTAGGAATCATCGCCGGCATGGGCGGTAGCCAGCGATTGACACGGTTGATCGGCAAATCAAAGTCGATGGAAATGCACCTGACCGGCCGTATGATGGACGCGGTTGAAGCCGAACGAGCGGGTCTTGTGGCACGGATCATCCCGATGGCCGATTTGGTGACGGAAGCTGTCAAAACAGCCACGATCATTGCTGGAAAATCGCTGCTGGCGGTGCGGGCGGCCAAAGAATCGGTCAACCGCGCGTTGGAAGTGCCGCTCTCGGAAGGGCTGCTGTTTGAACGGCGCGCGTTTCATTCTTGTTTTGCAACCGAGGATCAAACTGAAGGAATGCAAGCATTCTTGGAAAAACGCCCCGCTAACTTTACCGACAAATGACGAATGTCCGTTGACGGCGCGCCAGACGCGGACTATAGCCCCAACCTCAGATCAGATAGACCCAAACGGACACCGAAAAAGATATGGCAAACACCGCCCAGTCCAAGAAGCGCGCCCGCCAATCCGAGGCTCGCCAAGACGTGAACAA
>CAIMWI010000074.1 GCA_903845215.1 uncultured Rhodobacterales bacterium
CCACCACGCCACCATGCTGCCTTGGGCCTCAGATTTAACCTTCTCCCATTCCTCTTTCAGAAGAAACTGAGCGTGTTTAACAAATTGCAGCTCAGTTTTACGGTAATTTGACGATTGGCCTTCAGCGGCTTCAACAAGTTTAGGCATTAGTTTTATCAACTCTTGGTCGATGCCGCTCTTATCAAATGGGTTAAGCTGCAAGGTGATTAAGGCAATAAGCTTGTCGGCTTCAGTGCGCCTAGCCGACGCCTTATCTATATGCTTTTCATCTTGCGCTTTCTTACTTTTCGCCGAATCCCTGCTTATCGCCCCAAGAACGGAAAGCAGTTCAGCAATATTTCCGCGCAATTTTTCGATCCATTTTGATCGCTCAATAGTGACCGAGGCAATGTATGTTGACCGCTTTGAAGATGAGAGTGCAACAAATGCACTAATCAATGCGGCGACAAAAACACCCACCAAAGCAAGTACCGCTACTAAAATCGAAACTAGATAAGAGTTTTCTTTAAGGGCATCCATCAAGTCCATTATACTTTCTTTCAGATAATTTTTTTCTGTTAAAAAATATTCATAAATTATGAGATGTAATCGCACAACTTGCGGAAATAGTCAAACCCCATAATACTCGCGATACCACGCCACAAACGCCGCGATTCCGTCTTTCACGTCGGTCTTGGGCGCATAGCCCGTCAGCGCCCGCAGCAGGGTGGCGTCGGCCCAGGTGGCTGGGACGTCTCCGGGTTGGATGGGCAGGTAGGTGCGCTGCGCTTTGCGGCCGAGGGCGTGTTCGATGGCGTCAACAAAGTCGAGCAGTTTGACCTTGTCTGAGTTGCCGATGTTCACCACGCGCCACGGGGCCACTGGGGATAGGGTGTCGGCTGTGATGGGCTCTGCCGTGTGGGGCAAGGGCGGGGGCGTGTCGATCAGCAGGCGGATGGCTTGGACAAGGTCGGCGACATAGGTAAAATCGCGGTACATCTCGCCGTGGTTGTAAACCTCGATCGGGCGGTCTTGCAGGATCGCTTGCACAAATTTGAACAGCGCCATATCGGGGCGGCCCCACGGCCCATAGACGGTGAAAAAGCGAAACATCGTGGTGGGCAGCGACCACAGGTGCGCATAGGCATGGGCCATGCTTTCGCTGGCCTTTTTGGTGGCGGCATAGATCGTCAGCTGGGTGTCGGCCTTTTGCGTTTCAGCAAAAGGCATCTGGTCATTGGCCCCATAGACCGAAGAGGTTGAGGCCATCAAAAGGTGCTGCACCTTTAATCGGCGGGCGACCTCCATCACGTTAAAGCTGCCTATCACGTTGGAATCCAGATAGGCGCGGGGGTTTTCAAGGCTGTAACGCACGCCGGCCTGGGCGGCGAGGTTTACGATCACCTCTGGCTGGAAATCGTCGGCCACGCGGTCAAGGGTGGCGTGATCTTCGAGCAACGCTTCGGTCGCTGTGAACTGGCGGTGTTGCAGCAGGATCTGGTGTCGGCGCTGTTTAAGGCGGATGTCGTAATAATCTGACATGCCATCATAGCCGTGAACGCGAAAGCCTTCGGCCAAAAGCAGGCGGGAAAGGTGAAAGCCGATAAAGCCAGCCGTTCCGGTGATCAGCACTTTGCGCATGGGGGGCCCTTGGGTGGCTTTGGTCTTGAATTGGCCGATTGCGGGGGCTTTGGCAAGCGTCATGCCCCGGGGCGCTGCCCCGCGCCCCGGGATATTTGGGCAAGTATGAAGGGGGGGTTATTCCAAGCCTTCGGGGGGGTCCGCGACAATGCGGCCAGAGGTCAGGTCGACTGTGGGGATCACGGCGCGGGTAAAGGGTAACAGCAGGTCAAAGCCTGCGCCGGAAATCTCAAGCAGATCGCCCGCGCCGTGGTTATGAACGGCGCGGACAGTGCCCAAAGGCTTGCCGCCCGGATCGCGCACCTCAAGCCCGATCAGGTCGGCGTGGTAGAATTCGTCATCAGGCAGGCGCGGCAGGCGTTTGCGGTCGGCGAAAAGCGACACGCCTTTCAGCGCATCGGCTTGGTCTTTGGTTTCGACCCCCGCAATGCGCGCGCCCAATCCGCCGGCCACGGGGCGGGTGAGTTTGATTTTGAAGGAACGGGTGCCATCCTCGGCCCAAAGCGGGCCATAGGACGCGATATCTTCGGGGTCAGCGCAGAAGCTTTTCAGCCGCACTTCGCCTTGCACGCCAAACGCGCCGGAAATCGCCCCGACGCAGACACGATCCGGGCCTTTGGCGTTTGTGCCGTCCTGAGTCATGGCTGCCTCCTATGGGAAAAGGGCGCCCGATGGGGCGCCCGTTCAGTCTTATTCTTCAGCCGGAGCAGCGGCGGCTGCGGCTTTCTTCTTGGCGCGTTCAGCCATGGCTTTACCCGGCACGGCCGATTTGGGGTTCGAGCGGACAGTTTTGGGCAGAACGCCTGCAGCTTCTAGAAAGCGCGCAACGCGGTCGGTGGGTTGAGCGCCCTTGGACAGCCAATCCTTGATCCGGTCCAGATCCATCTTGATGCGGTTTTCGTTGTCTTTGGCCAGCATCGGGTCATAGGTGCCCAGCTTTTCCAAGAAGCGGCCGTCGCGCGGCATGCGGCTGTCGGAAGCGACGATGGAATAGTGCGGACGCTTTTTGGAACCGCCACGGGCGAGACGGATTTTCATGGACATGGTGTTTCTCCTTAACATGTCTTGGGAGCAGCGCGGGCAGGATGCCAAGGCTGCGGGTTGGCTATTTTTGCAGGTGTTCGTGATGCCTGATGACTTCAGAGATAATGAAGGTCAGGAATTTCTTGGCAAATTCGGGGTCAAGGTCAGCGTCTGCGGCCAGACGTTCCAGCCGTTCGATCTGGCGGGCTTCGCGTGCGGGGTCAGACGGGGGCAGCGCATGGGTGGCTTTGAGCTTACCCACGGCTTGGGTGTGTTTAAACCGTTCAGCCAGCGTATAGACCAAGATCGCATCCAATCGGTCGATCGAGGCGCGGTGGTCTTTGAGCACCTCTGCCGCGCGGGCGGCGAGGGTGGCGGGGTCAGCGGTCATAGCCGGCCTCCTTTTGGGACAGCACAGGAGAGACGGTTGGAATTTTCGCAGAAAATTCGTGGGCTAAACGCATCGTCATTTCTTTTTGAACATCCCCGACAGGCCCTGTGGCAAACCGCCCATACCGCCCAAACCACGCGGCAGTCCGCCCCCTAAGCCGCCCATGCCCGATTTCATTGCGCGCGCTGCTTCTTCCAGCTGAGCGGGGTCCATGTTTTTCAGGTCTGGCATGCCACCAGCGGCAGCGCCGCCTTTGCCCATCATCTGGGCAATGGCCTGCTTCATCATGCCGCCCTTGCCCATTTTCTTCATCATATCGGCCATTTGCTGGTGCTGCTTGAGCAGCTTGTTCAGCTCTGACACTTCCAGCCCTGCGCCTTTGGCTATGCGCTTTTTGCGGCTGGCGGCCAGCAGATCGGGGTTGGCGCGTTCTTTTTTGGTCATCGACTGGATCAGCGCGATCTGGCGTTTGAGCATGCGGTCATCAAAGCCCGCCTTTTCCGCCGCCTTGGCCATGCCGCCCATGCCGGGCAGCATCCCCATGATCGACTGCATACCACCCATTTTCAGCATCTGTTCCAGCTGCATGCGTAGGTCGTTCATGTTGAACAGACCCTTCTGGAAGCGCCGTGCCATGCGTTCGGATTGTTCAGCCTCAAAGGTCTCGCGGGCTTTTTCGACCAGCGCCACGATGTCGCCCATGCCCAAGATGCGGCCCGCGACGCGGTCAGCTTCAAAGGTTTCCAGCGCATCCATCTTTTCGCCCATGCCGACAAAGCGGATGGGTTTGCCCGTGATCGCCCGCATCGACAGCGCCGCACCGCCGCGCCCGTCGCCGTCCATCCGCGTCAGCACCACGCCGGTGATGCCAACCTTGCCGTCAAACTCTGCCGCCACGTTGACAGCGTCTTGGCCGGTCAGGCCGTCAACCACCAGCAGCGTTTCGCGCGGGTCGGCGATGTCGCGCACCGATTGGATTTCGTCCATCAGCACTTCGTCGATGTGCAAACGGCCCGCCGTGTCGAGGAACAGCACGTCATAGCCGCCAAAAGCTGCCTGAGTCTTGGCGCGCTTGGCGATTTGTACCGCCGTTTCGCCTTTGACGATGGGCAGGCTGTCGACGCCGATTTGTCCGGCCAGAATGGCCAATTGTTCCATAGCGGCGGGGCGGTTGGTGTCCAACGAGGCCAAAAGCACGCGCTTGTTGTTACGCTCTTTCAAGCGCTTGGCGAGTTTGGCCGTGGTCGTGGTTTTGCCCGACCCTTGCAGACCCACCATCAGAATGGTGGACGGCGGGTTGTCGATCTTTAACGCATCCGCCGGACCTTCGCCGCCCAGCACCGCAATCAACTCGTCATGCACGATCTTGACGACCTGTTGGCCCGGCGTCACCGATTTGGTCACCGCTTGGCCCGTGGCCCGCGTCTTGACCGCCTTTATGAAATCGCGCGCCACAGACAGTGACACGTCCGCCTCAAGCAAAGCCGTGCGCACTTCGCGCAGGGCGGCGTCGACATCCGCTTCAGACAGCGCGCCCGCCTTGGTCAGACGATCAAAGACGCCACCAAGGCGGTCTGACAGGCTTTCGAACATGGCGCTCTCCTCGATCAATGCCCGAATGGGCGGCGGTGCGGGGCCTAGGCAAAAACGGCAACGGCACCCGTGGGCGCAACGCGCTGACGGATGGCGATCCCGGCATAAGCCTAGGGACCGGAAGCCTGACGCCTCCGGGGAATTCTGCGTCGATTACGGGCGAAGCCGGCCAGAGTCAAGCGCGCAAGGGCGAGAGCCCCAATTTAGCGCTGAAAATCGGCCAGATGGCGGCGCAAAATCACAGCCGAGGTTGCGGCTAGCAGCATGGCGGGCGGCGCGCCATCCCATCCCAGCACGCTGGCATGGGCGGCAAGGGCAGCCAAACTGGCCGCCAAAGCCAAAGCCGCGCCATAAGCTGTGCGACCGGGCACCATCAGGCCAATGGCCGCCATCACCTGAACCACGCCAGCCAAGGCCCGCACCACATCCGCCGCCCCTAGGGCCGTAAACCTCGCGCCCATCCGGTCATAGCCGATCACCGTGGCCAAGCCAGCCGCCATCATCACCAGCGCCAAGCTGGCTGTCATCAAGGTGGGCGTGGTCAGTTTTGGCATGGGGCCTCCATCCGCCATTTAGCAGCGACGAAGGCCTTTTCGCAAGGTTCAGCGCGACAGTTGTGCGCGGTAGGCCCAAAGCGTTACAGCGGCCAAAGCGCCCAGCACCAGCGCAGGCAGGCCAGCCGCTAGGCCCAGCACCAAGGCGTGGGCGATCAATGCGCCGATCATGGTGCACACCAAAAGCCCCGCCGCATAGGCTTGCAGGCCCGGTATCCACAGGGCGATGGCCGAGCCAACCTCGATCGCGCCTGTGACATAGCGCAACCATTGGCCAAAGCCCACCGCGTCAAAGGTCTGGACCATCATCTCGGCCCCCGCCAGTTTGGCCAGACCTGCGGCCCCGAAGGCTAAGGTCAAAAGGGCGCGGATGATCACCAAAAGGGTTTTGTTCATGGCATTTCCTGTGGTTTGCGTGGGGTTGGGCGTAAGTCCTGCATAATGCCGCTTGCAGATTTGCGCGCAACCCTGCCAGATACCGCAAGACTTGTTCAGGAATGCACAGATATGCTGGTGGATACTTGGGGCGAAATTCGAACGGCCTATCAGGTGGCGCGCTTGGGCACCGTATCCGGCGCGGCCGAAGTTTTGGGCGTGCACCATGCCACCGTAATCCGCCATATTGACGCTTTGGAAAAGCGGCTGGGGACCAAGCTTTTCCAACGCCACGCGCGCGGCTATACCCCGACCGAGGCGGGCCGTGATCTTTTGTCCACCGCTCAGCGCACCGAAGAGCAGTTTGGCCAATTGGTCAGCCGCATCAAAGGGCAAGGCGAAACGGTCACAGGCGAGTTGGTCGTCACCTCGATCACGGGCATAGCCCCCGTGCTGTCGCCCGTCTTTGCCGAGTTTCAGGCCCTGCACCCCGATGTTGCCATCCGGTTTTATTCCGACATGCGCCTGTTCCGGCTGGATTACGGCGAGGCGCATGTGGCCATTCGTGCAGGGGCAGCACCGCAAGACGGCGATTATGTGGTGCAGCCATTGGCGCGGGTGCAGGCGGCCCTTTACGCCTCGACCGCTTATGTGCAGGCGCACGGGGTGCCCAAGGGGCCGCAAGATTTCCCCCAGCACCGCTTTATCGGCCCTGTCGATGCTGAAAACCGCGCGCCGTTTTACCGCTGGCTGCGCGAAACTGTGCCGGATGAGGCCATCACCTACCGCGTCAGCGAGCCGTCCTCGATCGCGGCAGCGCTGCAGGCGGGCCTTGGTCTGGGCTTTGTGCCGGTGTGGGAGGCCGAAAAGCACCCCGATCTGGTCCAAGTCATGCCGCCACGCACAGAATGGGAATCACCCCTGTGGATCGTCACCCACGTTGACCTGCACCGCACCCTCAAGGTGCAAAGCTTCCTGACAGTACTCAAACGCGCAGCGGCCAGTTGGTCCTGCGCATGACCGGCACCCCTGCCCAAAGCGGCCATCTGGCAATGCTGGCTTTTTCGGCCTTGGTAGCCGGGTCGTTCTCGCTTGGCGCACTGGCGGCACCTCTGATCTCGCCCGCGGCGCTGACGGTCGCGCGGTTTGGGCTGGCGGGGGCCTTGGTGGGCGCGGCGGCGTTTGTCAGCAAGGGCGGCGTGCCGCGCAGGGCTGCGGCGGCCCCTTGGCGCTATCTGGTGCTGGGTGGTTTGCTGGCCTGCTACTTTGTGCTGATGTTTGAAGGCCTGCGCACGGCGGCAGCGGTGCCCACGGCGGCGGTCTTTACCTTAACACCCGTCATGGCGGCGGGGTTTGGCTGGGTTTTGCTGCGCCAGATCACCACAGCGCGTATGGCGCTGGCCTTGGCTTTGGGGGCTTCAGGCGCGGTCTGGGTGATCTTTCGCGGCGATGTGCAGGCCATTGCCGCCATGCAGATCGGACGGGGCGAGGTGATCTTCTTTTTCGGCTGCATCGCCCATGCCTTTTACGCCCCAATGGTCCGCCGCCTGAACCGGGGCGAGCCCGCGCTGGTCTTTACCTTTGGCACGTTGCTGGCAGGGTTCTTGCTGCTGTGCCTGTGGGGCGGGCGGACCGTTGTGGCGACTGATTGGGCCAGCCTTCCGGCGATTGTGTGGATCTGTCTGGCCTATGTGGCGATTGCGGCCTCGGCCATGACGTTTGTTTTGATCCAATATGCTACGCTGCGTTTACCTGCGGCCAAGGTGATGGCCTATACCTATCTGGTGCCGTGCTGGGTGATCGTTTGGGAAATAGCGCTTGGACATCCAGCCCCGCCTGCCAAGGTTTTGGCCGGTGTCGTGCTGATCTTGGCCGCCTTGGGGCTTTTGCTAAAGAACGAGGGCTAGGGCCTTTGGCTGCGACCTAACCACCGGACCGAGGGATAAAAGATGAGCAAGAACAAAACCTTTCTGGTGCTGATCGGCCTTGTGACTTTGGCCTTCGGTTGGGTGCTGTGGCCGCTTTTTGGCGCGGTGTTCTGGGCGCTGACCTTGGCGATCGTCTTTGCACCCTTGCATGACATCGTGCTGGCGCGGTTGGGCGGGCGGCGCAATCTGGCGGCGGCGGCGATGATTGTGGGGCTGTTGGTCTTGGTCATCTTGCCGATGCTGTTGATCATTGCGGCGATGGTGCAAGAGGCTTACGCCCTTGTCGCGGCCATTTCCTCGGGGGCGGTGGATGTGCAAGGCATGGCCCAACGCGCCTTGGACGGCCTGCCGCTTTGGGTGCAAGATCTGGTGCAGGGCTTGGGGCCAAAGGATCTGCCCGCTTTGCAAGACAGTCTGGCCAGCGCGATCAGCGGCTGGCTGGCGGCCAATGTGCCCTTGGTCTTTGCCATCGGTCAAAGCACGGCGGGTTTGGTCGCGGGGTTGGGGGTGACGCTGTATCTGGTCTTTTTCCTGTTTCGTGATGGCAAAGAGTTAACAGCCCATGTCACCCATGCCATCCCGATGCCGCCCCAGATGCGCGCCCATTTGCTGCAAACCTTTACCACGGTGGTCCGTGCCACAGTGCAGGGTGATATTCTGGTCGCCTTGTTGCAGGGCGGTTTGGGCGGTTTGGGTTTTTGGGTGATGGGCATTCATGCGGCGCTTTTGTGGACCGTGCTGATGTCGGTCTTATCGCTGCTGCCGGTGTTTGGCGCAGCCTTGGTTTGGGCGCCGGTGGCGGTTTACTTTATGGCCACGGGGCAAGCGGTCGCGGGTCTGGGACTGCTGGCTTACGGCATTTTGGTGATCAGCCTTGTGGACAACCTTGTGCGGCCCTATCTGGTGGGCAAGGCGACGCGGATACCGGATTTCATCGTGTTGCTATCCACCATCGGCGGCATTGCCAGTTTTGGCGTGCAGGGCTTTATCACCGGCCCCGTGGTGGCCGCGATGTTCATCGCCGTTTGGCGCAGCTTTCTGGCCCAGAAATAGGGGCAGGCCCTACCTACTTGGCTGATGATGGCGCACCGCCCCATACCCTTACCCCCTTGATTGGAGATTTTCATGACCAAATCCACACCCCCCAAACCCGTTGCCCCAAAGCCTGTCGCCAAAACGGGCGGGGGATTTCACGCAGGTCTTACCAAACCCAGCGATGCAGGGCGCAACTCTGCCGCCGTAGGTGGCAAGGGCGCCAGCAGCAAGAAGGGGCGCTAGGCCAAAAGCTTGCGCTAGATCAGGGCGCGGGCGCGCAGCCCTGCTAAGATTAGGGTCCGTCATCAAGGACCACGGCCCCATGCCCGACACTGCCCCTCAAGCGGCCCAAGACACCCGCCACCTTACGCCGCACAAAGCCACTTGGGCCTTTGGCGTTGCCCTGATTCTTGGGTTGGTCTGGGTGATTTGGGCCCAGCCCTTTACCGCCAAACCTGCCCAAGTGACGGTCGAGGTGGTCAAAGCCGCCCCCGCCCAGCGCGTACTGGCGGTGAACGGGCAGGTGGCGGCTGTCAGCTCTGTCTTGGTGCGCGCGTCCGTCTCGGGCAGTTTGGCGGGGCAGATGGCTGAGGAGGGGCAAAAGGTGTCGGTCGGCGATATCCTTGCCCAGCTTGACGCCACCCAGCAACAAGCCGTGGTGCGCCAAGCGCAATCGGCCTTGGCGCAGGGAATTTTGGTGCAAGCACAGGCCGCATCTGATTACGCCCGCCTGCGCGATCTTGGCTCCACCACCGCGCGTGTGAAGATAGAAGACGCCGCGCGCGCCTTGGCCCGCGCGGCGCAAAGCGTGGAATCGCTGCGCGCTGTGCTAGAGCAGGCGCAAATCCAGCTGGCGCGCTACACGGTCCGTGCGCCGATTGCGGGCGTGATTATGCAGCGAAATGCTGATCCGGGCCAGTTCATCGAACCGGCCTTGTCAATCTTTACCCTGTCAGACCTCTCCTCGCTGCGCATCGAAACCAATCTGGACGAGGCCTATGCCACCCAGATCGCCACCGGACAGACGGCGGTCTTGCAACTGGTTGGCACCACGGGCACCGAAGACGGCACCGTCAGCTTTGTATCCCCCCGCGTTGATCCGGCGACGGGCGGCTTGCAGATCAAGATCACCCCCGATGCGCCTTTGCAGGCCCCGGTTGGCCTGACCGTCACCGCCAATATCATCGTCGAGGATTCTCCCCTTGCCCTGACCATCCCCCGCACGGCGATGGTGGCGGGGCCTGCTGTCTTTCTTTTGGCCGCAGGCCATGCCGTCAAAACCCCTGTCGCGGTGATCGACTGGCCCGCCGCGCGCCTGATCGTGACCAAGGGCCTGTCCGAGGGCGACAGCCTGATTGCCAATGCCGCCAATCTGCAAGACGGCCAAGCTGTCACGGTTGGCCCCTGATGCTGTATGCGCTGAAAATCGCGGGGCGCTATCTGACAGCGTCCAAGGCGCAGACGGGGTTGCTGGTCATGGGCGTGGCGGTGGGGGTGTTTATCTTTATCTTCATGTCGGCCCTGATCGGCGGCTTGGCCGAGTTGATCTTATCGCGCACCGTGGGCGACATTGCCCATGTCTCGATCCAGGCAGAGCCTGAGGATCCCGCCCTGTTGCTGACAGGCACCCCCCTGCTGGTGCAGCAAAAATCAACCACGGCGGCGGCAAACCTGCCCACGGCGACCAATTTCGTGCCCTTGATCGAATCTCTGCCCGGTGTGCGCGCGGTGTCGCCACAAATCTCGGGGTCGGGCTTTATCACCCACGGCGCGCAGGTGGCGCAGGTCAGCATCAATGGCCTGATGCCCGGGCGCGAATCGGCCATCACCAATCTGGACAGCTATGTGGTGGATGGCACGGCACGGCTGGGCGCAGGGTCGATCCTGATCGGCAAGCGGCTGGCCGAGGATTTGAACCTGCTTTTGGGCCAATCGGTCCGGCTGTCATCCACCAAAGGGATCGAAACTGCCCTAACGGTCACGGGGATTTACCAGATCGGCGCGGGCGGGTTAGATCGGCGCACGGCCTATATCAGCCTTGGGACGGCGCGCACGCTTTTTGCCATGCCGCAGGGGCTGACGCGGGTGGAAATCAAGCTGAACGACTTATACGCCGCCGATGCCATAGCCCCCCAGATCACCGACCTGACGGGGCTGACCGCCAAATCTTGGACAGTCGACGGCGCTCAGTTTCTTGAGGCTTTGTCAGCCCAAGCCAAGACGGGCGTGTTGCTGAAAAGCTTTGCGCTGATCACCATTGTCATCGGCGTGGCCTCGGCACTGCTGCTGTCTACCTATCGGCGCAGGCCCGAGATCGGGATCATGCGCGCCATGGGGGCCTCGCAGCGATTTGTGGTGCTGGTCTTTGTGCTGCAAGGCGCGTTGATCGGGCTGATGGGGGGGCTTTTGGGCGCAGCAATGGGATATGCAGCGCTTTTGCCCTTTCCGGCGGGTGGGCAGTTTCGCACGGGGTCTTTGCCCATCGACATTCGCCAAGGCTCTTACGGGCTGGCGATTGCGCTGACGCTGTTGGGGGCCATTCTCGCCTCGATCTGGCCAGCGCGGGCGGCGGCCAAGGTCGATCCGGTCGAGGCGATTGGCCAATGAGTGCCTTGGTGGTGGTGCAAGATCTGGTCAAAACCTTTGGCGCGGGGCTGACGGAAACGCCGGTGCTGCGCGGCTTGAACCTGACATTGCAGGCGGGCGAACTTTCGGCGCTGCTGGGTCCGTCTGGGTCGGGCAAAAGCACTTTGTTGACCATTCTGGGCACCTTGATGCAGCCCACATCTGGCGCACATCAGATGCTGGGGCAGGATCTGGTGCGCGCCACGGACAGCGCACGCACAGCCTTTCGCAACCAGCACATCGGCTTTGTCTTTCAGTTTCATAACCTCTTGCCCGACTTTACCGCGCTGGAAAATGTGATCTTCCCTGCGGCCGTAAGGGCTGGGCGCGAAACGGGCGTGGCACGGGCGCGGGGGATGGATTTGCTAACCCGCATGGGGCTGCAAGACCGCATCCACTTTCCCACGGCCCATCTGTCGGGCGGGCAAAAGCAGCGCGTGGCCGTGGCGCGGGCGCTGATGAACCGCCCCGAACTGGTGCTGGCCGATGAGCCCACAGGCAACCTTGACCGCGCCTCGGCCAGCCAAGTCATGCAATTGATTGCCCAGATCAACAAGGATGAGGGGACAACATTTCTGATCTCGACCCATGATGAAAAGATAGCGGCCCTGTGTGCGCGCCAACTGGTCGTCGTCGATGGGCAGGTGGAAGGGTAGGCCCTAGGCCCCCTGCGGCGTAAAGAACGACCGCAGCAAAGCCATAGGATGGCTGCGCAGTGTCAGGCGCATAGACACATAATCTTCCACCACCTGCTCGCCCTCACTCATCGTGCGAAACTGCACGGCGGGTTCCACGATGCCCTCGCCGTCCATATCGGCAGCAAACAGCGGCAGGGGGGCATCGCCGGTCAGCGCGCGCGCAGCCCAAAGTGCGTCACGCCGCGACAGGCCAAGGGGGGCAAAGGCGTCTGCTTCCGCCAGGCGGGTGACGGTGGCGGGCGACACCCCTGCCCTGCGCCAGACATCCTCGACCGCGACATAGCCATTGCCCCGCGCGGCAATGATCCACAACGCCTCGTCCTCGGACAAGCCTTTGATCTGGCGAAAGCCTAAGCGCAGGGCCAAGGTCTTTTCGGTTTTCTCCATCACATTGTCCCAATGGCTGGCGTTGATCGACGGGGGCAGCACCACAACCCCATGCTCGCGCGCATCGCGCACGATCTGGGCGGGGGCATAAAAGCCCATGGGTTGGGAATTGAGCAGCGCACAGGCAAAGATCCCCGGATGGTGCCGCTTGATCCACGCCGAGGCATAGACAAGCAGCGCAAAGCTTGCCGCATGGCTTTCGGGAAAGCCGTAACTGCCAAAGCCTTCGATCTGGGCAAAGCAGCGGGCGGCAAAGTCGGGGTCATAGCCATTGGCGGCCATGCCTGACAGGAACCGATCGTGAAACTCGCTAACCGAGCCATGTTTTTTGAACGTGGCAAGCGAGCGGCGCAGACGGTCGGCTTCGGTCGGGGTAAAGCCCGCGCCGATGATGGCAATCTGCATGGCTTGCTCTTGAAACAGCGGCACGCCCAAGGTTTTGCCCAAAACCCGCCCCAAAGCGTCAGACGGAAAGGTGACCACCTCTTGCCCGTTGCGCCGCCGCAGATAGGGATGCACCATGTCGCCTTGAATGGGGCCGGGGCGGATGATGGCCACCTGAATGACCAGATCGTAAAAAGTACGAGGCCGCATCCGGGGTAAAAAGTTCATCTGCGCGCGGCTTTCCACCTGAAAGACGCCCAAACTGTCAGATTGGCAGAGCATCTCGTAAACCTGCGGGTCTTCGGGCGGCAGGGTGGCAAGGCTATAGGCGGCTTGGTGGTGCTTTTCCAACAGGCCAAAGGCCTTACGAATGCACGACAGCATGCCCAGCGCCAGAATGTCGACCTTCAAAATCCCCAGACTGTCGATATCGTCCTTGTCCCAGCAGATGACGGTGCGGTCCTCCATCGTGGCGTTTTCGATGGGGACCAGTTCGTCCAAGCGACCCTCGGTGATGATAAACCCGCCCACGTGCTGCGACAGGTGGCGGGGAAAGCCTTGGATCTCTTCAATCAGTTGCAAGGTCAGTTGCAAGCGGCGATCGGTGGGATCCAGACCGATTTCCAATAGGCGTTGGGTGTTCATGGCCTTTGAGGCGCCAAAGCCCCAGATCTGCGACGACATGGCGGAAAGGGTGTCTTCGCTTAATCCCATGGCCCGGCCCACTTCACGCACAGCACGCTTGCCCCGGTAGTGGATGACGGTGGCGCATAGGCCCGCACGGTGGCGACCATAGCGGGCATAGATGTGCTGGATCACCTCTTCGCGGCGCTCGTGCTCGAAATCAACGTCGATATCGGGGGGCTCGTTGCGCGCTTCAGACACAAAGCGCTCAAAGACCATGGTGCCGATTTCGGGGCTGACCGAGGTGACGCCCAAAGCATAGCATACCACCGAATTGGCAGCCGACCCGCGACCTTGGCACAGAATGCCCCTTTCGCGGGCGAAGTGCACGATGTCATGAACGGTCAGGAAATAGGGCTCGTATTTCAGCTTGCCGATCAGGGCCAGTTCATGGGCCATCTGGGCGCGGGCCTTGTCGGGCGGGCCTGCAGGATAGCGCCAGCGCAAGCCCGCCTCGGCCAATCGGGCCAGACGGGTGGCGGGGGTTTCGCCTGCGGCGATTTCGGACGGGTATTCATAGCGCAATTCGTCCAGCGAAAAGGTCAATGTGGCGGCAAGGGTGCCTGCCCGTTCAACAGCCCCCTCATATCCGCGAAAAAGCCGCAGCATCTCAGGCCCCGAACGCAGGCGGTTTTCGCCATGCGGGGCGGCATCCAGCCCCAAAGCGTCAATCCGTTTGCCCAAGCGGATGGCGGTCAGCACATCCGCCAGCTTGCGCCGGGCGCCGTGGTGCATAAGCGGCAAGGCAGAGGCGATGGTTGGGATCTGTAAGTCAGCGGCCAACTGGATCAGGGCGGCAAAGCGCGTCCTGTCCTGTCCGTCATAGCCCGGCGCCATCAACAGATAACACGCCGCCCCAAAGCGGCGCGTCAGCCTGTGCGCCAACGTCACCCAAGCCCCCGCGCCGCCCGGCACCGGGGGGGCCTGCGTCACCGTGTCCGGGTGGATCAGCAGCGCCAGTCCCTCTCCCCAGTCCAGCAGATCTTGAACGGTCAGATGACACTGCCCCTTGGGGGCCCGCCTGCGGCCAAGGGTCAGCAAACGGCACAGCCTGCCCCAAGCGGCGCGGTCTTGCGGCAGGGCGGTGACACTAAATCCACCCTCCAGCACAATGCGCGCAGCGGGGATCAAGCGCAGCTGCGCCCCCCCATCCCGCGCCAGCTCGCGCGCTTTGGTATGGGCACGCACAATGCCTGCGACCGAATTCACATCGGCAATGGCTATGGCGTCAAAGCCCAGCTCTGCAGCCCGCAGCACATAATCCTCGGGATGCGAGGCCCCAGTGAGGAAGGTGAAGTTCGACGTGGCGCTGAGTTCGGTGAAGGGCATGGCGAAAAACCAGAACATTTAAAGAACATCCTATCCCACCCCGCCCTGCCCCGCCAGTGAGTCGTTCACCACCCCCGCGCCCTTTGCCTTTGGATATTTGCGCAAGTATGAAAGACACCCCCCTTTCATAGGTGCCCAAATATCCCCGCCAGAGGCCGGCCGAGCCGGTTGGCGGCACGCCAGAGGCGAGATAAAAACAAACGCGCGGAACGCGCTCTATTTTTTATTTCTTCTTGGGATAAAGGCGCCGCCCCGCAGCGCGAATGGCCGAGGTTTCCATCGTGGCGGTGTTGGTGCCGTCTTCGGCCAACAGCTTTTGCCAGCGCACAAGGCGCGCGGGGTCCAGATCGCCTGCGGCAATGGCGCCTTGCACAGCACAGCCGGGCTCGCCCGCGTGGCGGCAGTTGCGAAACTTGCAGGTCAGCGACAGAGCCGTCAAATCGTCAAAGAACAGGCCGATCCCGTCATAGGCATCGCTAAGCTGCACTTCGCGCATGCCGGGGGTGTCGATCAGCCAGCCCCCGCCCGTCATGGCCACCAGATAGCGCCCCGTGGTGGTGTGACGCCCCTTGGCGTCATCGTCGCGCACCTCTTGCACGGCGGCGGCCCCGCCGGTCAGGGCATTGGCGATCGTGGTTTTGCCCACGCCCGACGACCCTAACAGCGCCACGGTTTGGCCCGGGCCGCACCACGGGGCCAATAGGGCACGCACATCGCCGCGTTTGGCATCCATCAGCACCACCGCAAGCCCAGATTTAAGCGCGCGCGCCTGTGTCACGAAAGCCTGCGGGTCTACGGCGGTATCAGCCTTGGTCAGCACCACCACAGGCTCAACCCCCGCGCTGGCGGCCAGCACCAAGAACCGCTCCATCCGGCCTGCGTTGAAATCGGCATTGCACGACGAGACGATGAACAGCGCATCCAGATTGGCGGCAATCACCTGTCGCGCAACCCCACTGCCTGCGGCCTTGCGCGCCACAAGGCTGCGCCGATCCAGAACACGCAGCGCCACGCCATTGCGCGCCTCGACCCAATCCCCCACCGCCACCGTTGCCGTGGAGAGGGTCGAAGATGGGATCAAATCCACAGCCCCCCCTTCGCCCAAAGCTTCGATTCGCGCACGGTGCACTGCGGTGACACGCTGGGGTGTGGTGTCAGGCTCTGTCACTTGGGCGCTGAAATGCGGCCCCCAGCCCAAAGCGGCCAACACCCCTGTCAGAGGCTTGCCTTACGGTCAGACAATTCAACGCACATGAACCATCCTCCGCCAATTGAGGGATAAGGTGAGAGGTCGACCACGACCCAAGTGGGGCTCGTTACGGCTGCTTCCTTCCGGACCTGACCGGGTTGGCGAGGCACCTGCCCGCGCCAACCTCTCACCCTTGCATATAGGGCAGAAGTTGGCGGGGTGCAAGAATGGGGATGCAGGAATTGGGGCAGCGGCGCAGCCTCCGGCGGGGATATTTGGGCACATATGAAAGCGGGGGAAAGATTACAGCAGGCCGGCGCTGCGCGCGCCTGACATCAGGTCAGGGGCCACATGATGCGCCCAGCGCCCGCTGGCAGGAACCATGTCGGGCACCTGCACCACCACGCAGCCCGCACGATGGGCGGCTTCGGCCCCCACCTCGCTATCTTCAAACACAACACAGCGCGCGGCGGCCACGCCCAAAAGACGGGCGGCAAGCAGGTAGGGTTCTGGATCGGGTTTGGCGCGGGCGACATCATCCACCGTGACCACCGTTGGGAAAGCCTGCCGCAGGCCTGCCACGCCGATCTTGTGATGCGCATCTTCGCGACCCGAAGAGGTGACGACAGCCCGGTGGATATGACTGGGCACCGCGGCCAAAAGCTTATGCACACCCGCCTTAAGGTTTAGGCCGCGGTCAACACCGGCGCGAAAGCCTTGGTTCCAGCGGGTATTCAGCGCCGCAAGATCAATGTCTGGCAGATGGGCGCGGATGATCCCCGCCGAAGTTGCCTGATCTATGCCAATCAGCCGGTGCAAAAAGGCCGTCTCAACCGCAAAACCCAAACTTGCAAAAGCCTGCGATCCCGCCGCCATTGACAAGCTTTCCGTGTCAATCAGCGTGCCATCTAGGTCGAACAACACGGCATCGTACATGGCAGGTTCCTTTTTGTTTGACCCAAGGCTTAGCCGATCACAGGTGCAGGCGAAAGCGGTGGAAGCCCTGTGGGGTCACGGAAAGTGGACAGGCCTTAACCGCAGCCAAGCCAGCCAAATGCCCCTGAGCGCGTGGCGTGGTGTCAAACACCACTGTAGCGCCAGGCATTGGCGCAAAGTGCCAATGGGGCGGGGCGTCAGCGGAAAGAGGCGAATGACGCGCGATATAGGCAGCCAAGGACTCGCGGCTGCTGAGCGGGGCACCTAGGGGCAGCACTTTGGCATCGGGGCCTACAAACCCGCCCGACCCGCTGGCTCGGTACGAGTTGGTGGCAAGCACAAAGGGCTGGTCGGGGGACAAGGGCTTGCCTTGATAGCACAGGTTCAAGATGCGGCGGGGCCGCCGCAAGGGCAATCCACCCCCCCTGCTGTCCACCCAAGGCGGGGCGGAAAGGTCGACGCTCCAAGTTAACCCTTCGATCGTATCGAAGTTGAAACTGGGGAAGTCTGGATCCAGCAGCGGTGCATCTTGGGCGTGCAGGTCGATTTGACGGAACTGGCTGCAGGACCGCTCCAACCACAACCGCACCTCTGCGCCGGTCACAAGCAACGCCGCCACGGCGTTGGGGTGGGGGTAAAGGTCGTAGACATGGCGCAGGGTCAGGGGACCAGGGGGAATGTCAACAAAGTTGTCTGGCCCCCCGCGCCCGCCCGCATGAAAGGGGGCGGCCGCCGACAGCACGGGCAGATGGCCATGGGGCCCGCTTTGCAGCCTTTCAATGACATGGGCCGCTTGGGCGCGCGCCACCAGACGCAAAGCGCAACAAGGTGCTATCATGGCAAAACAGCTGTGCAGCCCATGGTTGCTGTGGCCAACCGGCCTATCGGCCCAAGCGCGCGTTGCCCGATGTGCGGGGTGCGAGATTTTGACAAGTTCGGGGGCACTGGCCACAACCGCGCGCAGCGCCCCCCTCGGCGAGCGGCGCGATATGGGCCGCAAAGCGCTGTGCCCACCTTGCACACGCCAGCGCCCTGCGTCCCATATCAGGTCTAAGTCAATCACCCCAAGGTGGGATCCGTAAAAGCCCGGCATCACGGCAGGTTTGCCTGCCAAAAACCCGCAGGCGGCCTTGTAAGGCGGGGGAAAGGCTTGATGCGTGTGTCCTGTCACCAGCGCATCAATGCCGTCAAGGCCGGCCAGGGCGGCACTTGCGTTTTCCATCCAAGGGGCCGCTGTTGCGGCGCCAATGCCCGAATGGGACAAGGCGATCACGACATCGGCCCCTTGGGCGCGCAGCCTTGGCACATGGGCCAGGGCCGCTTCCAGAATATCGCGGCCTTGAAGTTGGGTGCCAAGCTTTGCCCTTTCCCACACAACGGTCTGGGGCGGGGCGAAGCCCACAAATCCGACACGCAGTGGATGCACCTGCCCGCCGCAACCAACTAAGGGACGGGTGATGATCACGCTGGGGGGTACCAACCTGTCATCTTTCAAAGGGTTGGCCCCAAGGCCGCGCACCAGATTTGCCGAGATGGCTGGAAACTGCGCGCAAGACAGATGATCCAGAAGAAAGTCCAATCCATGCGAGAATTCATGGTTGCCCAGATTGGCCACATCATAGCGCAGCAAGTTCATCGCTGCGATCATCGGATGCACGGCACCCGCTGCGTTAGGGGCGGCCATGGCTTCAACTTCGCCCAAGGGGCTGCCTTGCAAGAAATCGCCATTGTCCACCAGCACGCAACAGCCCACTTCGGATCGCGCTTTCGCGATCAGGCTGGCGGTGCGGGCCAGGCCCACGGCAGGGCTGGCGCGGTTCTTCAGATAGTCCCATGACAACAGATGGGCGTGCAAGTCTGACGTGGCCAGAAGGCGCAAGCGCGATGGCATTGAGGATATGATTTTCACCGGTCAAAAACTTTTGATTTAATTGCACTTTAGGCGTCACAGTTGGGGCGCCCCTGACAAATTTCAAGCAGAATTTGCCACCAAGCCGCCCACATGGCATCAAGGCGCAAATCGGAGGGCGTGATGCGGCTGGCAGAGACGGTAACATTTGGCGGATCGGGGTTGGATCGGGCGGGCGCGCTGCGCGACGACCCACAGGCGCAGGGCGATTTGTGGCAACGCGGGCAGGTTCTTGCGTTGTGGAAGGGGCGGCCATTGTTGCAAAACGGGCAAGAAATCGCTTGGCTGCGAAGCGACGCGCCCTTGGCTGGCCCCCGTGAGACGGCAATCTTTCTAGGTCTGTCAAACGATGTGCCTGTCTTTGCCCAAAATGTGTCGGCTTGGGTGCCTGACCAATCCATTACGCCGACAACCAGCTTTTTTGACACCCAAGTGCAAAGTCACCCTGACCTGCCGGCCGATCACGGCTTTCATGAATTGCGCGCGGTGATGGCGCATTTGCCGCCGCGCGATGCAGAGCTTTGCGCTATGGCCCGCGCCGTTATGGAATGGCACCGCAGCCACGGATTTTGTGCCACCTGTGGCGCAAAGTCAGACATGACACATGCGGGGTGGCAACGCCTGTGTCCGGCCTGCGGCACCTCGCATTTCCCGCGCACCGACCCTGTGGTGATCATGCTGATCACGCACGGCAACCGCCTGCTGTTGGGGCGAGGGCCGACGTGGCCCGAGGGGATGTATTCACTGCTCGCAGGTTTTATCGAACCGGGTGAGACGATCGAGGCCGCTGTGCGACGTGAGGTGTTTGAAGAATCGGGCATTCGGGTGGGCAAGGTGGGCTATCTGTCCAGCCAGCCGTGGCCCTTCCCCGCATCCTTGATGCTGGGTTGCCGTGGAGAGGCAATCAGCGAAGAGATCACCCTTGACCCCAACGAACTGCAAGACGCCCGCTGGGTGACCCGCGAAGATTTGGTTTCGGCCTTTGCCGGCACCCATCCGTTGATAAAACCGTCGCGCAAAGGCGCGATTGCGCAGTTTATCATGCAGAACTGGCTGGCGGACACCTTGGACTGACCGCGCAAACGCGCGCTGTCAGCCCCTGCGGCGGTCGGCCGGATAGACGCCCAAGATCTGCAAATGGCTTGTGAAATAAGCCAGTTCTTCCAAAGCCAGCTTGACGTTGGCGTCTTCGGGATGGCCCTCGATATCGGCATAAAACTCGGTCGCGGTGAAGCTGCCACCGATCATATAGCTTTCCAGCTTGGTCATGTTCACCCCATTGGTGGCAAAACCACCCATCGCTTTATACAGCGCGGCGGGAATGTTGCGCACGCGGAAGATAAAGGTGGTGATCATGTGATCGGCGCGGCGCGTCAGATCGGGTTCGCGCGACATCACCAAAAAGCGCGTCGTGTTGTTGGCTTGATCTTCGACATGGCGCGCCAAAACGTCCAGCCCGTAGATTTCTGCCGCCAGTTCCGATGCCAGCGCGCCTTCGGCCTTATCCCCCAACGCTGCCACTTCGCGGGCAGCGGCGGCGTTGTCGTGCCAGTTCAGGGTCGCCAGACCATGCTCTTTGATAAAGCCGCGCGCCTGGCCATGCAGGATCGACATTGCGCGCACGCGTTTAACATCCGCAATCTGCGCGCCCTTGACCACCAAAAGGTTGACATGCACCCGGACGAAACTTTCATCAACGATGAACAACCCGCTTTGCGGCAACAGCGTATGCACATCGGCAATGCGCCCGTAGGTCGAATTTTCGACGGCCAGCATGCCAAGGTCTGCCCCGCCTAAGCGCACTGTTTCAATCACCTCTTCAAAACTGGCGCAGGGCAGCGCCTCCATGTGGGGGCGCGATTGGCGGCAGGCCTGATGCATGTAGGCACCAGGCTCTCCTTGAAAGGCAATTCGGCCGCTCATCTGGGCTTCTCCGCAAAAAAACGCGCCCTGACGGGCAATTGTTGGCGCTACTACACCTTGCACCCCGCCGTGGGAAGCGGGTAGATAGCGCCCAAAGTCAAGGCGAGCGGAAGGTGCAGCATGTTCGACACGATGACCATGACCAAGATTGTTGGCGGCGTTTGCGGAACGCTGCTGTTTTTCCTGTTTGGCGCTTGGGCCGCGCAAAGCTTGTACGGCTTTGGCGAAGAACCCAAGGGCGAAGAGCGCACCTTTGCCTATGCGATTGCGGTTGAGGCCGGCGACGCGGCAGCAACCGAAACAACCGAAGCGGAAGCAGAACCTGTCTACACCGAAGTTGCGGCCACTGCAGATGCGGGGGCGGGCGAAAAGGTTTTTGGCAAGTGCAAATCCTGCCACTCGATCGAAGGCAAGGACATGACCGGCCCGCACATGAACGGCGTTGTCGGCCGGGCGCGGGCATCTGTTGCAGGATATACCTATTCCGAGGGCATGGCCTCTGTCCAAACCCCGTGGACGGGCGATGAACTCTATGCGTTCCTCAAGGCGCCCAAGCAATATGTGCCCGGCACCAAGATGGGCTTTGCAGGCATCGCTTCGCCACAAGACCGCGCCAACCTGATCGCTTATTTGGCAACCACCAAGTGAAGAGCACCCTTTAGACGATCAGGCCGCCCCAAACCGGGCGGCCTTTTTGTTTGGCGCATCGTCCGCTCACGCAGTTGCAACTTGTGAAACGGGCCCGTTCCGATTTAGCTATGGATCGTCAGGAACAGTCGCACTTCAGGAGGGTCACGCATGGGCAAAGCAGCAACCGTTAGGGCCGAACCGCAGGATCTGCGCCTTTTACGGGGTTGGGCCGGGGCGGGCCTTGCCATCTTGGCGCTGGCGACCTTTGTGCAAAGCGCGCGGGCGCAAGAGGCCAAGATCATCACCAGCCACGGGATTTCGACCTTTGGCGATCTGAAATACGGGCCAGATTTTGTGCCCGATTACGTCAATGTCAACGCCCCGAAGGGCGGCGAGATGTCGCAATGGGCCTTTGGCAGCTTTGATTCGATGAACCCCTATTCGGTAAAAGGCAGCGCCGCCGCCGGATCAAGCTTTCCCTACGAATCCATCCTGACCGGCACAGCGGATGAAATTGGCGCGTCTTATTGTTTGATGTGCACGACGATGGAATATCCCGAGGATCGGTCATGGGTGATCTTTCACCTGCGCCAAGACGTAAAGTTTTCAGACGGTTCGCCTATGACGGCAGAAGATGTGGTGTTTTCCTATGACATCTTCACCACCAAGGGCCTGTCAGACTTTCGCACCGTGTTCAACAAACAGGTCGACAAGGTCGAAGCGCTAGATCCGTACACTGTGAAATTCACCTTCAAACCCGGCATCCCCTACCGCGATCTGCCGGCTTCGGTGGGTGGCCTTCCCGTCATCTCGAAGGCCGATTACGAAACCAACAAGCGCGATCTTGAAGAGTCGAGCCTAGATCCGTTTCTTGGCACCGGCGCTTATCTCTTGGATAAGCTAAGCGCAGGTCAAAGCGTTGTTTACAAACGCAATCCCGCCTATTGGGGCGAAGCACTGCCCATCAACAAGGGCACCAACAACTTTGACACCGTGCGCTACGAATATTTCGCCGACCCGAATGCAGCCTTTGAAGGGTTCAAGGGCGGCACCTATACCTTCCGGCAAGAAAATTCGTCCAAATCCTGGGCCACGCAGTATGATTTTCCCATGGTAGCCTCGGGCGAAGTGCAAAAGGTGGAATTGGCCAATGGCAATAAGGCCAACGGCCAAGCCTTCCTCTTCAACCTGCGCCGCGACAAGTTCAAAGACCCCAAGGTGCGCGAAGCGATTGGGCTGATGTTCAACTTTGAATGGTCGAATAAGACGCTGTTTTTCGATCTTTATGCGCGGATCAATTCGGTTTGGGAAAACTCTTACCTTGCCGCAACAGGTGCGCCAACAGCAGAGGAAGTGGCTATTTTGCAGCCCTTGGTCGACCAAGGTGTTTTGCCCGCCACAATCCTGACCGAACCTGCCCTTCTCGCCCCCACTTCTGGGGAAACGCAACTTGATCGCAAAAACCTGCGCAAAGCCTCGGCGCTGTTGGACGAGGCGGGCTGGAAAGCGGGCGCTGACGGAATGCGAGTCAATGCCAAAGGCGAGGTGTTGAAAGTTGAATTTCTTAACAATAATCCAGCCTTTGACCGCGTGATCACGCCTTATGTCGAAAACCTTAAGGCGCTTGGCATTGATGCTGTCCTGTCAAATGTAGATCCCGCGCAGTTTGATACCCGCACCTCCCCGCCGTCTTTCGACTTTGACATTATTACAGGCAATGCCCGCGCCGGAATGGAACCGGGGGACGAGATCGAGCAGTTCTATGGTTCTGCCACGGCTGACAATTCCACCTATAACGTCATGGGTTTAAAATCGCCTGCGGTTGATGCTTTGGCGCAGGTGGTGAAAGCCGCGAAAACCAAGGACGAGCTAATCGTGGCGACCAAGGCCCTTGACCGTGTTTTGCTGGCCGAAAAGTTCTGGGTGCCGCAGTGGTACAAGAACGTCTACACGCTGGCCTATTATGACATCTACGCCCACCCTGATCCGCTGCCGCCCTATGCTTTGGGCGAGCTGGCCTTTTGGTGGTATGATGCGGACAAGGCGACCAAGCTAAAGGCTGCGGGCGTATCACACTGAAAGGCGCGTGGCCCCAATGGGAGCCTATGTTTTAAGACGACTGCTTTTGGTGGTCCCCACGTTGTTGGGGATCATGGTGATCAACTTCACACTGACCCAATTCGTACCCGGCGGCCCCATTCAACAGGTGGCAGCGCGGGTTGAAGGCGATGGCAATGCGATCGAGAAAATTTCGGGTACGGGGTCAGATGCGGGGCAGGACGTGGCGGGGGCCGATGCGGGCAATGGCTATATTGGTGCGCGCGGCCTACCACCGGAATTCATCGCCCAGCTAGAGGTGGAATTCGGCTTTTCGCGCATCGTCTGTGCCGATGATTTTACCGGCACCCCCAGCCTGAAAGACCCCGCCTGCCACAAAGAACCCATTCCGGCGTGGAAGCGGTTCTTTATCATGCTTGGCAATTATGTGCGGTTGGATTTCGGCGATAGCTATTTCCGCTCCACCTCGGTCGTGGGGCTGATACTTGAAAAGATGCCTGTGTCGATCACGCTGGGCCTATGGAGCACCTTGATCGCCTATCTCATCTCGATCCCGCTTGGTATTCGCAAAGCGGTGCGCGATGGGTCGCGGTTTGATGTCTGGACATCGGGGATCATCATTGGGGCCTATGCGATCCCGGGGTTTTTGTTCGCGATTTTGCTGTTGGTTTTGTTCGCTGGCGGAAGTTATTACCGCATCTTCCCCTTGCGCGGGCTGACATCTGAGAACTGGGCCGAACTTGGGGTTTTGGCGCAAATCAAGGATTACTTCTGGCACATCACGTTGCCCATTGTCGCCTCGACCATCTCTAGCTTTGCCACGCTGACGCTGTTGACCAAGAATTCGTTTCTGGACGAAATTCGAAAACAATATGTGATTACAGCCCGCGCCAAGGGCTTGTCGGAAGCACGGGTACTTTATGGGCATGTGTTCCGCAATGCCATGCTGATCCCGATATCGGGCTTTCCAGGCCTGTTTATCAGCGTCTTTTTTGGTGGATCATTGATTATCGAGACGATCTTTTCCTTGGATGGCTTGGGCCAGCTTGGCTATAGATCGGCGGTGGAACGCGATTATCCCGTAGTCTTCGGCACGCTGTTTGCCTTTGGCCTTTTGGGACTTGTCGTGGGGATTTTGTCTGACCTGATGTATGTCTGGACTGACCCGCGCATTGATTTTGAAAGGCGCGGATGATGGCGCTTTCGCCCCTGAACCAACGCCGCTGGCGGATATTTCGCGGCAATAAACGTTCATACTACGCGCTGATCCTGTTTTCAGCGCTGTATTTGATTTCGCTGTTTTCCGAAGTGCTGTCAAACGACCACCCGCTTTTGGTCAGCTATCAAGGCCAGCTGCGCGCGCCAGTCTTTAGTTTTTATTCCGAAGCTGACTACGGCGGCGATTTCAAAACCGAGGCCAACTACCGCGACCCCGTGGTGCAATGCCTTATTCGCACCGGTGGCGTGGTAGATTGCTTTGATACGCCCGAAGATATCCTGACCCAAGTGCAAGCGGGCCAATATAAGGCCGAAGGGTTCCAACAAGGTTGGATTTTATGGCCACCCATCCCCTATTCCTACAACACGATCAATAATGTAAACGGCGCAGCGCCGTCTGCCCCTGACAGTGACCATTGGCTGGGCACCGATGACACGGCGCGCGATGTGCTGGCGCGCGTGCTTTACGGCTTTCGCCTGTCGGTCAGCTTTGGGCTGATCGTTACCTTGCTCACCTCGGTCATTGGTATTCTGGCGGGGGCCATTCAGGGCTATTTCGGCGGCCTGACCGACCTGATCTTTCAACGCGTGATCGAGATTTGGTCATCCACCCCCACGCTTTACGTTATCATCATCATCTCTGCCGTCTGGACGATGAACTTTTGGCTGCTGACGTTTTTGATGGTGCTGTTTGGCTGGATGGGGCTAGTAGGCCTTGTGCGGGCCGAATTCCTGCGGGCGCGGAATTTTGAATATGTCCGTGCGGCCAAAGCCTTGGGCGTCAGCGATGGTGCCATCATCTTGCGCCATGTTCTGCCCAATGCCATGGTCGCCACCATGACGATGATGCCCTTCATTCTGTCGGGCACCATTGCTAGCCTGACGGCACTGGATTTTCTGGGCTTTGGCCTGCCCGCCTCGTCCCCCAGTTTGGGGGAATTAACCCAGCAAGCCAAACAGAACCTGCAAGCGCCGTGGCTGGCCTTTACTGCCTTTGCGACCTTTTCTGTGATGCTAAGCCTGTTGGTCTTCATCTCGGAAGGTTTGCGCGACGCTTTTGACCCGCGAAAGACCTTTTCATGAGCCTGTTGTCGGTCGAAAACCTGAACGTGCGCTTTGGGCAAGATGGGCAACAGGTGCACGCCGTCAAGGGCGTCAGCTTTACGCTGGAACGGGGCGAGACTTTGGCCTTGGTGGGCGAAAGCGGGTCGGGCAAGTCGGTGACGGCACTGTCAACCGTGTCACTGCTGGGCGATACGGCCGCGGTGACCGGATCGGTCCGCTACGCCGGGCAACAGATGATCGGCGCGCCCGAGGCGCGTTTGCAAAAGATCAGGGGCAACGACATCAGCTTTATCTTTCAAGAGCCGATGACCTCGCTGAACCCCCTTCACACGATCGAAGCGCAGATCAGCGAAAGCCTTTCCCTGCATCAGGGCCTGACCGGCGCGCCCGCCCGTGCCCGTGTGCTGGACCTGTTGCAGAAGGTGGGCATCCGCGATGCCGAAAGCCGCTTGGCGGCCTATCCGCATCAGCTTTCCGGTGGGCAGCGTCAACGCATCATGATCGCCATGGCGCTGGCCAATGGGCCAGAGCTGCTGATCGCGGATGAGCCGACAACGGCGCTGGATGTGACGATTCAGGCGCAGATTTTAGACCTTTTGGCCGATCTGAAACGCTCGGAAGGTCTTAGCCTTTTGTTCATCACCCACGATCTGACCATCGTGCAGCGCATCGCTGACCGGGTTTGCGTGATGCAGGGCGGCGAGATTGTCGAACAGGGCCCAACGGCCGAGATTTTCGCCAACCCGCAGCATCCCTATACGCAAAAGCTGTTGGCCGCGCATGCCACCGGCCTACCCGACCCCGTGGCCCCTGACGCCGCAGAAGTGCTGCGCACCGAACATTTGCGTGTGTGGTTCCCCATCACCTCGGGCTTTTTGCGCCGCATCACGGGGCATGTGAAAGCGGTCAACGATGCCAATCTGTCGGTGCGGGCAGGGGAAACCTTGGGGGTGGTGGGCGAAAGCGGGTCAGGCAAAACCACGCTGGCCCTAGGCGTTTTGCGGCTGGTGCAGTCGCAAGGCAAGGTGCTGCTAGATGGCAAAGACCTGTCCAACCTGCCCAAATCCGCGCTGCGCCCGCTTAGGCGCGATTTGCAAGTGGTGTTTCAAGACCCTTTCGGCAGCCTGTCGCCCCGCATGAACGCCGAGGCGATAATTGCCGAAGGTTTGGGCGTGCACGGGCTGGAACCGGGCCGCAACCGCCGTGACATGGTGGGCGACATCATGGCCGAGGTGGGGCTTGATCCGTCAACCATGCACCGCTATCCGCATGAGTTTTCCGGCGGGCAAAAGCAGCGCATCGCCATCGCACGCGCCATGATCTTGCGGCCAAGGCTTGTGGTGCTGGACGAGCCGACCTCAGCCCTCGATATGACCGTGCAGGTGCAAATCGTCGACCTGCTGCGCGATCTGCAACGCCGCCATGGCTTGGCCTATGTCTTTATCAGCCACGACCTGCGCGTGGTGCGGGCCTTGTCGCACCAGGTCATGGTGATGCAAAATGGCGATGTGATCGAACATGGACCCGCTCAGGCTTTGTTCGCCAATCCGCAGCACGCGTACACCAAGACGTTGCTCGCCGCTGCCTTTGGACCTGTCGCATGAAAATTCTGTTTGTTCATCAAAATTTCCCCGGCCAATTCCTGCACCTTGCGCCCGAAATGACCCGCCTTGGGCATGAATGCTTGGCCTTAACCGACAGTGGCAATCCGCGCCAAACCGCGACCCAAACCTTGAAATACAAGCATGATGGCCAAGCCGTCGACCCTGCCGTCACCCGTTTGGGCCGCAACTATACCCAGATGAGCGACCGCGGCGTTTCGGTCGCCCGCGCGGCCATGGCCCTGCGCCAGCAGCGCGGCTATGTGCCCGATGTGATCTTTGGCCATTCCGGTTGGGGCGAGACGCTGTTTCTAAAAGAGGTCTGGCCAGAGGCCAAGCTGTTGATCTATGCCGAATTTTACTATCGTGGGCGCGGTGCGGATGTCGGCTTTGATGCCGAGTTTAACCCGCCCAACTTTGATCAGGTGATGATCGCCCAAGGCCGCGCGGGGCATCTGGGCCAAGCCCTGCTGCATGCAGATGCGGGGGTGGCCCCCACGCATTGGCAGGCCTCGACCTTTCCGACCGCGCTGCGCCGGATGATTGACGTGATCCACGACGGGGTCAACACCACCACAAACGCTCCCAATCCCAAGGCCCGCTTTGTCCTGCCCAATGGCCAAAGCGTGACAGCGGGTGACGAGGTGCTGACGTTTGTGAACCGCAATTTGGAACCTTACCGCGGCTACCACATCTTTATGCGCGCCCTGCCCGACGTTCTTAAGGCCCGCCCCAAGGCGCAGGTGATCATCGTGGGCGGTGACGAGGTCAGCTATGGCAGCGCGCCCAAGGGCGAAAAAGGCTGGAAAGACACGATCTTGAACGAGGTTCGGGACCGTTTGGATCTGTCGCGCGTGCATTTCATGGGCAAAATCCCATATGAACAGTTCTCTGCCCTGTTGCAGGTCAGCCGCGCCCATGCCTATCTGACCTATCCCTTCGTTCTGTCGTGGTCGATGATCGAAGCGATGAGTGCCGGCGCCCATGTCATAGGCTCTGCCACGGCCCCTGTGCAGGAAGTCATCACCCACGGCGTCAATGGCACTCTGGTCGATTTTTTTGACGTTGCGGGGTGGACGCAAGCCCTTATCAAAGCCCTAGCTCATCCCGAGCAGTTCCAAACCCTGCGCCAAGCCGCGCGGCAAACGGCGTTAGATCACTACGATCAGCGCCATTTGTTGCCCAAAATGGTGAGTTTTGTCGAAGGCCACGGGTCCAAACCCTAAAGCTATTTGCCCTTTGCCCAAATACTCTCGCCGAAGGCTTTTGTGCGTCTGCCATCAATCGCAGCCGAGTTAGATGGCCGCCGAATGTTGCGCCTTGCTTTGGTCATAGGCGTCAAACCCGCGTGCAATCATCCGCGCCAAGGGGCGACCTTTCGGCAGGATGGTCAGGGCGGCATCATCTAGAACGACCATGCCGTCAAAAGCAGCGGCGACTTTGGCCAGCAGCGCCGCAACCTTGTCAGGCGCAATGCCAAAGCCTGCCAATTCCGCCTGCTCCACCGTGAAATCGCACATCAACGCCTCGATGATCCGGGCGCGTAGGTGGTCTTCGCCACTAAAGACATGACCGCGGTGGGTGGAAAATTGTCCCCCGCGAATGGCCTTTGTATGGGCCGAGGTGCCCGAGGCATTTTGGGCATAGCCCTGCGGGAACCTGGAAATAGACGAGGCCCCAAGCCCCACCAACGTTTGCGCCACATCGTCGGTATAGCCTTGGAAGTTGCGCCGCAAATGGCCAGTGCGGGCGGCGACCGCCAGCGCATCGGTGGGCTTGGCGAAGTGATCGATGCCGATTTCCTGATAGCCATGTGTCAAGAACAAAGCCTGCGCCATCTCGTATAGGCCTAGGCGTTCTTGCGGCGTGGGCATGGCGTCAGACGGGATCATTTGCTGACGCTTGCTCATCCATGGCACATGGGCATAGCCGTATAGGGCCACCCTGTCGGGCGAAAACGACAGAAGCTTTCCCACCGAATCGGCGATCTTCGCCTTGGTCTGATGCGGCAGGCCAAACAGAATGTCGGCATTCAGGCTGCTCACCCCGCGCGCGCGGATCATCGCCACCACATCACGGGTCAATTCAAACCCCTGCTCGCGCCCGATCGCCTTTTGAATCTGCGCATCAAAATCCTGCACCCCGATCGAGGCGCGGTTCATTCCTGCGGCGATCAGGGCATCCAGACGGGCTTCGTCAATCTCGTTGGGGTCAATCTCGACCGAGAATTCCGCACCCCTCGCCAATGGCACGACATCCAAAATCGCCCCTGCCACATCACGAATCAGCCCCGGTGCCAGCATGGTCGGCGTACCGCCACCCCAATGCAGGCGCGACAGCGTCACCCCTGATGGCAAATGCCGCGCCAACAAGGCGATCTCGCTTTGCAGCATCTTGGCATAGGCAATCACCGGGTCATCACTGGCGCTTCCTTGGGTGCGACAGGCGCAAAACCAGCACAAACGTCGGCAAAAGGGTATATGCAGGTATAAAGAGATCGACGAATGGGCCGGAATGGCCTCGATCCACTTGGTGAATGTCCCTGATCCGACCCCACCGCCAAAGTGCGGCGCTGTCGGATAGGATGTGTAGCGCGGCACGCGCGCATCAAATAGCCCGAAGGCTGTCAGTTGCGAAAGAGTGTTCATAGGGATAGGAATAACTATGGCTCATGTGATTGCCTTGATCAGGATCAAATGAAAGGCCCTCCATGTCACTTAATCCGTTGAAGCTTGCGCCCCAAGACTGCGGCGATTGCCCCATCCGCCACCGCGCCGTGTGTTCGCGCTGTGACGGGCCGGAATTGGCGCGACTTGAAGAGATGAAATATTACCGCAGCTTTGAAGCGGGGCAGAATGTTGTCTGGTCGGGCGACCGCATGGATTTTGTGGCCTCGGTTGTCTCGGGCATTGCTAGCATGACCCAGACGATGGAAGACGGCCGCCGTCAGATGGTGGGGCTTTTGTTGCCGTCAGATTTTGTCGGCCGTCCCGGGCGGACTGTGGCCCCTTATGATGTCACCGCTACGACCGATCTGGTTATGTGCTGTTTTCGGCGCAAACCCTTTGAAGACATGATGGCCACCACCCCCCATGTCGCCCAGCGCCTGCTGGAAATGACCTTGGACGAGCTGGACGCCGCGCGCGAATGGATGCTGCTTTTGGGCCGCAAAACTGCGCGCGAAAAAATCGCCTCACTGCTGGCCATTCTGGCGCGGCGCGACACCGGGCTAAAGGCCAAGGCCGCCAAGGGGCCGATAAGCTTTGATCTGCCCCTGACGCGCGAAGAAATGGCCGATTATCTGGGCCTGACTTTGGAAACCGTCAGCCGCCAGATGAACGCGTTGAAGCGCGACGGCGTGGTGGAACTGGCCGAAAGACGCCGCATCATCGTGCCCGACTTTGACCGTTTGGCCGAGGAAACTGGCGACGATGCCGATGGCGGCTTTCTGTCTTAAGGCTTTGCGCCTAATATGACCCCGTAAAACGAGGGCCAGATGCAAGACGACGACCCCCTTCCCCCAAACTTCCCCCTGCGCTCGCACGGGCGACTGAACGTGCAAGTCAGCGCCAAACCGCGCGATTTGATGGAAGACGTGCAGGTCAAAGGCGCTTTCACCGTCAAGATCATCACCCTTTTCCCCGAGGCATTTCCCGGCACTCTTGGCCTGTCGCTGACAGGCAAGGCGCTGGATCTGGGCCTGTGGCGGTTGATCCCTATCGCCCTGCGCCCCTTTGGCGAAGGCAAACACCGCAATGTCGATGACACGCCCGCAGGCGGCGGCGCGGGCATGGTGCTGCGCGCCGATGTGCTGGACCGCGCTTTGTCGGAAGCGGCTGTCGGGGCCAATCCTGATCGGCTGAAATGGCCGCTGATCTACCTGTCACCGCGCGGTCGCCCCTTTGACCAAGCCATGGCCCGCCGCTTTGCCGCCTGTGACGGGCTGACCATGATCTGTGGGCGCTTTGAAGGCATCGACCAGCGCGTGATCGACCACCACGCCATAGAAGAGGTGTCCTTGGGCGATTTCGTCCTGACGGGCGGCGAAATTGCGGCCCAAGCGATGCTTGATGCCACCGTGCGCCTGCTGCCACGAGTCTTGGGCAACCAAGCCTCGACCGAGGAGGAAAGCTTTTCGGACGGCTTGCTGGAACACCCCCAATACACCAAACCCGCCGACTGGCAGGGCCTTTCCATCCCCGAGGTGCTACAATCAGGCCACCACGGCGAAATCGCCAAATGGCGCAAGGCGCAGGCGGAAGAGCTGACAAAGCTGCGGCGGCCCGATTTGTGGCAGGCTTATGTGCGCAAGAAGGGGCCGAAGGGGTAGCGGGCAGTCTATTGCGTCCGAGTTTTGAAAGAACGATAGTGCGATCACGTTAAGCAAGTTGGCATGAAGCCACTCTTTGATGGCTGACTTATTTCTTAAGGTATTTGATGGCGCTGTCTTATCACCCTGCGCGCGGGTCCATTGTCGCTGTAAATTTCGCTCCGGGCTTTTTGCAACCAGAAATGGTCAAACGGCGCTTGGCCGTCGTTCTTTCGCCTGCCATTCGCTCACGGGTTGGGCTTTGCACGGTTGTTCCCCTGAGCTTGACCCCACCCCAAAAGGTAATGCCCTATCACTGCACCCTTGCGGTACCTTTCGCTATGCCCAAGGCTTGGGGCAATGTTGAGCGGTGGGTCAAGGGTGACATGGTGACCACGGTGGGATGGCACCGCGTTGATCTGCTCATCTTGGGCAAAAACCCTTCTGGCAAGCGGATTTACCAGACGCAGGTGATTGCTGACGAAGATTTTACGAAAATCAAACGTTGCGCTCTGCACGGCTTGGGCTTGTCAGCTTTGACAAAACATCTTTAGAGTCCTAAACTATGGGTGTGGCGGCTCTGCACATGTCATCCGCACTAAGACCCTGCAAAGGGCCGCTGGCCGCCGTTACAAAAGCACGTGACTGGCCAGCGCTGAAAGGCCCCGTTTCGGCGGGGCCTTTGCTTTTGCTTCGCCTTGACCACCCCTTCCCCCTGCCCTATACGCCCCTTGTCTGGGGCATTCTGCCCGTCGGACGCGATTCCTTTTGGCCTAATCGCTGGCCTTCTTCGATCAGCGTGGCCGTGGGGAGCCGACGATAAAAGCAGGCCCCATCTCTGGCGGGGTTACCGCAAGGTAGCGACCCGGTTGAAGACCAAGAGCTCTGGTGCGGCATCACCTCTGCGGAACACCGCAGGAAACTGGAGACATGCGATGAATATGATCGCCATTCTGGAAGCCGAGCAGATCGCTGCGCTTGGCAAAAAGATCCCCGACTTCAAAGCGGGTGACACCATCAA
>CAIMWI010000075.1 GCA_903845215.1 uncultured Rhodobacterales bacterium
GATCTAAGAAGAATCTAGTCCTGTATTGATTAGCGATTGGCTACTGCTTCTTAAGCCTTAGATTTTGGTTCAACTTTCGTCAAAATCTTAAAATCGCAGAAGTTTGACCGTTTCTTGCCAAAGACACAATCACTGGAAAAAAGAGGGCTACTGTTGTTTAACAAGCCATCATTACAGATGTTTTTTGGAAATGAACTGGCCCCTTGCCAATCGGCTTTTTCATGGCAGGTCCATGAAGATTTTTTTCAATGTCAGACAAAAAGGATCGGCATCGGATAGTCGGTAAAGCGGCCTAAAACGCAGGTGACGAATCTCCATAAATCTGAATCATTATTGATTTAGAAATCATCCGTGTTTTTTCTAACGAAAGGGCCGCCAAGTTATCACTTTCGTCAGGCACGTCACCCAGCAAAAAATCTATATAAAAGAATACGACCTTATCGAAGGTAATACCCATGCGCATGCTTCCCAAATGGCGGATCTTCTCAGAACCTGATCCAGTCCCAGCCGAAAAAGCCCATCCGGGTGATATTCTTCTGGCCGAATTCTTCGACAAACACTTCTACCCCCATGCCGAAGCCACGCGCCGGCGGCCACGTATTGTGAAATATGTGTTTGATCGCCACATGCGCAGCGGTTTGGGTCAGATCAAGCTAGGAGACCTTTCCAGCTTTGCGCTGGATGAGTGGATCCGCGGCCAGATCAACCAGCGCTACAAGCCTGGCACGATCAACAAGCACATCTTCTTGGTCAACCGCATGCTGAACGTGGCGCTGAACTGGGGGTTGATCGAAAAAAATATCTTCCAGACCTGTCTGATCAAACGGCTGCCCTTGGGCGACTACAAGCAGCATTTTCTCAGCGCAACGGAACTGCGCACGCTCTTGAACGCCTGCACACGCGACCAACATCCCTATCTGGAACTGTTTGCCAAGCTGTTGATCCTGACGGGCGCGCGCAGCAGCGAGGCGCGTTTGTCGATTTGGTCACATTATGACATCGAAGCCCGGATTTGGACGGTGCCGATCAGCAAAAATGGCCGCAGCCGCCGCATTGTTCTTAGCACCGCCGCCATGGCATTGCTGGATGAAATCCGCGCCAAGACGGAAAGCCTGTCGCTGCCAACCGGTCGCCAAGACCATCTGTTCATCAACCCGCGTCTAAAGCAGCCCTACGACAGCTTTCACGCCGCTTGGGACCGCGCCCGCTGTAGCGTGGCCATGCCGCAGGTGCGCATCCATGATCTGCACCACACCTATGCCAGCCTGCTGATCAACAACGGCGCGAGTATTTACGAGGTGCAAACGCTTTTGGGCCATCACAACGTGTCGATGACCCAGCGTTATGCCCATCTGGCGCCCAACACCTTGCAAACGCGGGTCGAAATGGTGGCGGGCCTTTTGGTTTAGGGGGCTTTGGCCGCATGTGCTTGGCACAGGCAGGTAATGGGTTGGGAATGGTCGCGTTGAACAATTGCTTCAGGTGCGAGCCTGTCTAGGCGGGTGGCAAGATCAAGGTCAAGGCTGGAAAGGCCGCGGCAATCATGGGTGGTCAGCGTCACGTCGACCACGTTGTAAACATTGGACCATTCAGGATGGTGGTTCAACTTTTCGGCGATCAATGCGGCGCGTGACATAAAGCCCCACGCCTCGATAAAGCTTTTGAACTTCCACACTTTTCGGATGGCATCGCGGTCAGGCACCGCCCCCCAGCCCGTCTCGCCCAAAGCTGGCAGGCAAGCCGTGCGTTCGGCTTGGGTTAGAAGGTTTGCCATGGTTTCGCCCTTTCAGAGTTAATCTTTTTCGTCCTGTTCAATCTTGCGGAAGGGGCCATAGGCCGTCAGCACCTCGATCTCTTCGTCCACCGCGCGGCGTTCTTGGTCAAGATAGCGCGAAACGGCTTTGGCAAAGGCCAGATCAGCCAGAAAGTGCAGCGAATGCACCGGGGTGGGCAGGTAGCCACGCGCCAATTTGTGTTCGCCCTGCGCCCCCGCCTCGACCCGTTGCAATACGTGAGAGATGGCCCAGTCTATAGCCTGATAATAGCACAGTTCGAAATGCAGGCACGAATAGGTTTCGGTGCAGCCCCAGTAGCGGCCAAACAGCGTTTCGCGCCCTATAAAGTTCATGGCCCCCGCGACAGCCCTTTCCCCATCGAAAGCCAAGCAAAGCAAAACATCGCCACGCATCGTGTCATGCAATTCATCGAAAAAGGCGCGTGTCAGATAGGGCGTACCCCATTTGCGGCTGCCGGTATCTTGGTAAAACGCCCACATCGCGTCCCAATGCTGGGGCAGGATGTCATCCCCCGTCAGCATACGGATCGTCAGGCCGTGGCCCTGCGCCGTTTCACGCTCTTTACGGATCATCTTGCGCTTGCGTGACGAAAGGTCGCCCAGAAAGGCATCAAAACTGGTGTAGTCTTTGTTTTCCCAGTGAAATTGTTGGGTGATGCGGTGTAATGTGCCTTGATGGCCTGCCAGCGCCGCCGCCTCTTGCGCGGTGCAAAAGGTGATGTGCAGCGACGACAGGCCGTTGTCTTTGGCCAACCCAATCGCCGCGTCCAAAAGCAGTGGGGCCAAAGCGGCATCGCCCAGAAAGCGCCGGCCCGTGGCAGGGGTAAAGGGCACTGCCGATTGCAGTTTGGGGTAATAGGTGCCGCCCGCGTTTTCAAAGGCCTGCGCCCAGCCATGGTCAAAGATGTATTCGCCTTGGCTGTTAGATTTCACATAAAGCGGCATCGCTGCTGCCAGAATGCCATCTTGTGTCAAAACCAGTGGCCGCGTCTGCCACCCGGTGCCCTTTCCCGTCGAGCGCGACTTGTCCAGCGCCAGAAGAAAGCGGTGCGTGGTGAAAGGGTCGACCGGAACGCCGCACTCAGGGTTGGCCAAGCGGTCCCAATCGGCAGCTTGGATCTCGGCCATCCCGTTCAGCAAAGCTATGTCATAGGTCATCCGCATCTCCATCACGGGGTATGATGGCGTGGTGCGGGGGGGCGTCAAGCGGGGAACGGGGCGGCGTAGTCTTCAAAGGTGATGTTCTGGGCGATTTTGCGCGCTTCGGCCTCGGCTTCAGGCGAACGGATGGTCCAGCACAGGATGGCAGCGCCTTGCGCCTTAAGCTCGGCCACACGCGGGCGGTGTAGATCGCGCGCCTCGTGGCTGATAAAAGAGCAGAGTGCGCGGTCATAATCAGGGATCTCGCGCAGTGCGTCGCAAGTGGCGGTGCTTAGCGGGGCCCATTCGGTGTCATAGGCAGCGGTGGTCAACCCGCGTGGGCGGTTCGGGCTAAACCGCGCCATATGGGCGACGGAATGGGGGTTGAATGACATCAGGGCCACTTCGCCGGAATAGCTTTCCAAGGCGGTGGCGGCGGCCTGTTCCAAACGGCCATCGGTTTGCGTCATCGTCAGGCTTTGGTCCTTTATCTCTACCAAAAGCGGCACGGCACCGCCGATCAGAGACAAGACTTGGGCAAAGGTCGGGATCGTATCATCCGACCCTGTCAGCTTGATACGGCCCAGTTCGGCGGCGCTGCGGGCGTTAAGAAAACCTTCCTCGCCTGTGAGGCGGCCAAGATCCTCGTCGTGAAAGACCATGGCCACGCCATCGGCCGACAATTGCAGGTCAATCTCGATCCCATAGCCCGCAGCACGCGCCGCCCGAATGGCCGAGGCAGAGTTTTCAACCCTGCGCCGTGCCCGGTCATGCAGGGCGCGGTGTGCGATGGGGCTGCGCAGAAACGATAATGGCAAAGGGGGGCGCACTCATCTCACCTCGAATATGGCTTCGATTTCAACGGCCACACCCAAAGGCAAGGCCACGGCCGATACGGCAGAACGGGCATGACGCCCGATCTCTCCTAGGGCGGCAACCAGAAAATCTGAGGCGCCGTTGATCACCTTGGGTTGATCGACAAAGTCAGGGGTAGAGTTCACAAAGCCCACCAGTTTCACCGCGCGCACAACGCGGCCCAAATCGCCATCACAGGCGGCTTTTAACTGCGCCAATAGGGCAATGGCGCAGGTTTTCGCCGCTTGCGCACCCTGCGTCACATCCATCGTCTCGCCCAGTTTACCGATGATCAAACCGCCCAAAGCGTCACGGCTGATCTGGCCAGAGATATAGACTTGATTGCCCACGTGCACGAAGGGCACATAATTTGCCGCAGGGGCTGGGGCATCAGGCAGGGTAACACCAAGAGCCGCTAGGCGGGTTTCGATTGTGGGCATGATTCCTCTGAAATTGGTGGGGCGCTGGCCGTTTCAAGCCAGGGTATGCCCTGCGTGTGACAGCGTAAAGACGGCCCCGATGTGGCCCTTAATCCTCGCGCATCGCCATGCGGAAGTAATCGGTGAAGGGTTTAAGAAGGTAAGCCATAGGTGTGCGGTCGCCCGTACCGATATAGGCCTGCACCGGCATGCCCGGCAAAAGCTTGTTATCCTTCAGCTTGTTCATTTCGCCAGCCTCTAAGGTGATCTCGGCACGATAAAAACTTTGATGGGTGGCTTGATCGGTCATAGCATCGGCGGAAATCGTGGTCAGAGTGCCGATCAGTTCCGGCGTGGTGCGGGCCGAGAATGCTGCGAAGGATACCCGCACCTCTTGGCCGACGCGCACTTCGTCAACGTGAATCGGCGGGATTTGGGCGATGATGATCAGCGGGCGGTCTTGCGGGATGATATACAAGATCGGGTCGGCCGGACGGATCACGGAATGCGGCGTCGTCACCGCCAAGCCCAAGACGATGCCAGAAACGGGCGCGCGAATTTCTAGCCGATCAACTTGCTCTGTCAAAGCACGGCGCCGTTCAGCCAGTTCCAATGTTTTGTCACCCATATCGCGCAACTGGGTGTTGGCATCTTCACGGCGCGCCGATTTGATCTGCAGGATCTGCAACTTCGTTTCGGTGGCCTTGCCTTCAGATTGGGCGAGGTTGGATTGCAACTCGCCCAGATTGCCGTCAAGCCGCGCCACTTCACGCTTTAGGTCCATGATCCGGGCCGATTGCGCGAGGCCCTTATCCAGCAAAGTTTGCTGATCGGCGATTTCAGGTTGCAGCAGTGCGATCTGATCGCTGACTGCCGCCATCTGCGCCGCAATTCCCTGCCCCTGCGAGGCGATTTGGTCAAGCCTTTTGCCCAACTGGTCAATTTGGGCGTTTTGGGTTTCCAAACGGGCGGCGAAAAGGCGTTTTTGCCCTTCGATCTGTTCCGCGACGTCGGGGCGGGATTTGGCAAGGTCGGTGAGTTCGGCGGGAAAGACCGGTTTGGTCACATCGTCCCGCTCGGCCTCAAGCCTTGATTTGCGCGCCATCGCATCGAACAATTGCCCTTCAACAATGGCCAAACTGGCCTTGATTTGGGTTCCATCTAGCCGGATCAAAAGGTCGCCGGATTGCACCGTCTGTGCCTCTTGCACCGCAATTTCGGCGACGACGCCGCCGTCAAGGTGCTGCACGATTTGGCGGTTCTGTTCCACTTGAATCACGCCAACGGCCACAACAGCGCCAGAGATGGTGGTCAGCATCCCCCAACCGCCGAAAAACGCGATCAGCAGGGCGATTGTCAAAACACCAGTCCAGATTGGCCGACGCGCCGACCAAGCCGCCGCCTTGGGCGCGGTCGCAGGGGCGGCGGGTTTTGGCAACGCGGTGGATGTAGGCTGATCCTCTGCACTGGCTTCTTGGAGTACGACGGGGTTGCGGCCGTCATTGAGGGGGGATTGTGTCATGCCACACCTCCGGCCGTTGGTGATTTTGCAATTTCGGCGTGGTTCTTGACCATTTCCTTTAAGACAGCATCACGCGGGCCAAAGGCCCTGCGCGCACCATCTTCCAAGACCAGCAACATTTCGCATTCTTGAATGGCAGCGGGCCTATGCGCCATGATCAACACGGCGCAACCCGATTCTTTCATCTGGCGGATCGCTTGGTTAAGCGCCACCGATCCGCCATTGTCGAGGTTCGAGTTCGGCTCATCCAGCACCAACAGCACGGGGTTGCCATAAAGCGCCCGCGCAAGCCCGATGCGTTGAATTTGTCCGCCGGAAAGCCTGCCACCCAGCGCTTGGACGCGGGTGTCATAGCCTTCGGGCAGTTTCGTGATCATCTCGTGCGCTGCTGCTTTGCGCGCGGCCTCGACCACGCCAGCACCGTCGGGGTTTTGTTGCAAGCGCGCGATGTTTTCGGCGATGGTGCCGTCAAACAGGGTGATACGCTGGGGCAAGTAGCCGATATAGCTGCCCAACTGGTCAGGATCGTATTGGTCCAGCGCCGCACCATCCAGCCTTACTTTGCCGCTAGCGGGTTTCCACGCCCCAATCAGCGCACGCGCCAGACTGGATTTTCCCGCACCTGACGGCCCAATCACCCCCATGGCCTGCCCCGGTTCCAACTGAAAGTTGATCATCCGCAAGACGGCTTGGCTTTCGCCCGGGGGCACGACGGTTAGGTTTTGCGCCTCAAGCAGGGCGCGGGGCCGGGGCAGATCGGTGTGGGGTGGTTCGGGCTGCACGCGGGTGAGCAGTTCTGAAAGACGGGTCCGCCCCTCTTGCGCACGGGTGACAAGGGCCCATTGACCCACCACCACTTCAATCGGCTGCAAGGCACGCCCCAGCAAGATTGACGCCGTAATCATGGCACCAGAGCTTAGTTCGCCCCTCAATACCAAATAGGCGCCTGCCCCCAACATGCCCGATTGTAAAAATTGGCGGAAGATTTTTGAAATTGTTCCAAATACCCCACCAATGTCTGACGCCACGATGCTGTGTTCCAGCCCCAAGCGGCGCGCCTGTTGCCAGCGGTCAAAGGCGGCATTGGTCATGCCCAGGGCGTGCACCACCTCGGCCTCTTGTTTGATACCGTCGGAAAGCTGCTCTCCGCGCAGGGTGGAGGCGCTGGCTTTTTGCAGCGGGGCTTTGGTAAGCACTTGGTTTAAGACCGTAACAACGATCAAGATAAGCCCGCCTGCCACCGACAACCAGCCAAGCAGTTGGTCGAACACAAAGATCGCGGCCAAGAACATCGGGGCCCAAGGAATATCGAACAACGCAATGAGGACGGGCGAGGCCCATAACCGCTGCACCGCCTCAAGATCACGTTGTGCTGCCAAGGCCGCGGGGTCACTGGGCGCGACGGCCATGCGCTTCATGGCGGCGGCAAAGACCCTTCGGTCTAGGCTTTGTTGCATCCGCGCCCCGATTCGGGCCATGATCCTGCCACGGGTATAGTCCAGCACGCCCATGGCCAGATAAAGCACGGCCATCAGGCCCGATAAAGCCCAAAGCGTGGGTTCAGAGCGGCTGCCCAGCACGCGGTCATAGACCTGCAACATGTAAAGTGGGCCGGTCAGCATCAGCAAATTGACGAAGATCGAAAAGAAAAAGGCAGCAAACAAAAGGCCGCGCATCGCGCGCCGCGCGGCGTCAAGTTCGTCTCGGCCGCGCTTGAATTCGATGGGCGCCATAGGTGCAATCCTGACTGCTCTGTTAAGCTTGGCGATAAATTACTTGGGTGCTGGACGCAATGCGCTTGCCCGTTGTCTTGTCTCGCCGCAAAGCATAAGGGTTGCACGCAAATAGTAAAAGACTTGCAAATGGATTTGGAGCGGCGCGGCCCGAATGATCAACATTGTGACAAAGCTTAGCCCGAAACGCCACAAAAGAGCGATTTTGGCGCTCGCGTTGGGCGTGTTGGCCGCTGGCCTATCGGCTTGCGCGCCCAAGATGGCGGCCCAGGGTATCAATGACCCGTATGAAACGCAAAACCGCGCCACACATGCGTTGAACCTTAAGTTGGACACCTATGTTGTGCGCCCTTTGGCAACCAAGGCCAATCGCGTTGTGCCCGACCCTGTGTTTCGCGGTGTCAACAACTTTGCGGACAACCTTAACCTGCCCAGTACCGTGGCCAATGATCTTTTGCAGGCCAAACTGCGCCCTGCCCTGAACAACACGCTTCGGCTTGCAGTGAACTCTTCCATTGGCATCGGAGGGCTGCTGGATCCTGCCACCAAGATGGGCCTGCCAGCCCAAAAGACAGACTTTGGCGAAACACTCCACATCTGGGGCGTGGGCGAAGGGGCCTATGTCGAACTGCCGCTCTACGGCCCCTCGACCCAGCGTGATGCGGTGGGGGTGGTGGTCGACGCGGTGTTTGACCCAGCCAAACTGTTCATCCCGAAAGACAAGCGCTGGCTGGGCACATTTGCGAAAGTTGCGGCCAAAATTGGCGATCGTGGGCGCTATTCCGAAACAGTCGACTCAGTCCTATATGATAGTGCAGATGGCTATGCACAAGCACGGCTGTTGTATCTTGAAAGCCGCCGTCACAGTCTAGGTCAATCCACAGCCGAGTCGGAGTTTGAAGACCCTTATGCGCAATAAGATCGAAACCACCTCGATGCACCTGACCCGCCGCGCTTTTGGCGCGGGCTTGGCCGCAGGTACGGGCTTTTTGGCCTTTGCCTTGCCCGTTCGGGCCTTAACAGTCGATCAAGCGCGCCAACTTGTTGACAGGTTGATCGCTGACATCAATGCCACGATCAATTCGGGCAAGACAGAAGACGCGATGTTTGGCGACTTCGAGAAGATTTTTATCACCTATGCCGATGTGGCCACCATCGCCCGTTCGGCCCTTGGTCCTGCCTCAAAATCTGCGAGCGAGGGTCAGATGGCGACCTTCACCAAGGCCTATCAGGGCTATATCAGCCGCAAATATGGCCGCCGCTTCCGCGAGTTTATTGGCGGGAAGATCGAGGTGACTGACGCGCGGCCCTACAAAAGCTATTACGAGGTCATCTCGACAGCCACTTTGCAAGGCGAGGCGCCGTTTGATTTGCGCTGGTGGGTGGGCGACAAGTCGGGGCGCAACTTGTTCTTCAATATCATCATAGAGGGCGTCAACATGCTGGCGTCCGAACGCACCGAGATGGGCGCTATATTGGACAAGAGCGGTGGCGATATCGACAAGCTGATCGCTGCCCTCAACGCCACCTAAACAGACCAAATTTGCCCTCTATCTTAGGTCGGGGTGCGCCTTGGCCTGTGATTGGCGTCAGGTTCCATCGCCCAGCAAGCGTTGCAGGACAGACATAAAGGGGTCGGGGGCTTCTGGCTGGCTAAGTGTGGGCGGCACGGGTGTCGGGCTCGTCCCGGGGGCGGGGCGCAAACGTGGTTCAGGCACGATCAAGGGCAATGGGGTGATCGGCATTCCGTCCTCGACCCGGATCATCACTTCGTGCCAGATTTCGGCGGGAATACCGCCGCCAGTGACGCCGCTAAGGGGGGTGTTGTTGTCATACCCCATCCAAACGCCCGCCACGTAATCGGCAGTAAAGCCGATAAACCAAGCATCTCTTGCCTCTGACGTCGTACCCGTTTTGCCAGCCACGGGGCGGTCGCCCAATTGGGCGCGTTGGCCTGTGCCGTTTTGCACCACTTGGGTCATCATCCAAGTCAGTTCCTTGGCCGCGATGTCCGAGATCACCCTGTCTCCGATGCCGCCAGTTTGGCCGATCAGGGGCGTGTCTTCGCCCTTCAAGGACAGATCGCGCAGGCCAAAGGGTGCCACGGCTGACCCGCCGTTCAAGATGCCGGCATAGGCCCCGGTCATTTGCAGTAAAGTCGCCTCCGAGGCGCCCAAGGCCAAAGCAGGCCCCGCGGCAAGATCGCCCGAGATGCCAAACCCTCGCGCGGTGCTGCGCACCGAATCTAGCCCAACAGCCATCGCAATCTTGACGGCGGGGATGTTGCGGCTTTCCTGCATGGCTTGATAAATTGGGATGACACCCTTGAACTCATTATCATAATTGCTGGGTGTCCAAGGGCCAGAACCGGGGATGTTCAAGGTAAGCGGGCTGTCCTCGACATAATCCATCGGGCTCCAGCCGATATTCAACGCGGAGGCATAGACAAAGGGCTTAAAGCTTGACCCCGTCTGCCGCAGCGCCTGTGTGGCCCGGTTGAATGACCCGGCCTGGGGCAGATCGCGCCCACCCACCATGGCGCGCACCGCGCCATCCGCACTCATCACGACAATGGCGGCTTGGGCATTTGACCCGTCTTTCAGCTTTTGGGTAAAGACCGCCGTCAGGGCATCTTCAGCTGCCTTTTGCAGGCGCGGGTCTAGGGTTGTCTTGATGATAACGTCTTCGGTTGTGGTGTTGCCCAAATAGGCCGGCGTGCTTTCCATAACCCAATCGGCAAAGGCCCCGCCCGCATTGCGCGCCGCGGCTTGGGAAAGTTCTGCCGGATGGGTTAAGGCATCGTCCGCCTCGGCCTTTGTCAGATAGCCCTGTTCCAGCATCAATGCGATGATCACCGCCGCACGATCACGCGCTCGTTGCAGGTTGTTGGTGGGTGCGTATTTTGACGGCGCTTTTAACAGGCCGGCCAGCATCGCCGATTCAGATGGGGACAAATTCGCCGCCGATTTGCCAAAATAGCGCTGCGAGGCCGCCTCGAAGCCGCGACTGCCGGCACCCAAATAGGCGCGGTTGAAGTAGATTGTCAGGATTTCGTCTTTGGAATACTTGGCCTCCATCGCCAAGGCATAGGGCACTTCTTTGATCTTGCGCTTCAAACCGCCGGATCGGCAGTCATCCTCGTAAGCGCTTTCAGACTTCCACTGTGTCGGATCATAATCCACGCCAAGGCACAACAACTTGGCCGTTTGCTGGGTGATGGTGGATCCGCCGTTGCCCTCGAACGCGCCGCGCCCGGCGCGCAAGTTGATCGCCACGGCTGAGATGATGCCGCGCGGACTGATGCCAAAATGCCGGTAAAAGCGCTTGTCCTCGGTGGCGATGACGGCGTGCAGAAGGTTGGGCGACACAGTTTGCGGCGTCACCTGCCCGCCAAAGGTTTCGCCGCGCCACGCAAAGACTTGATCGTTGGCGTCCAGCATAGTGACTGACCCGCGCGCGCGTGCGTCAATCAACGCGGATACGGGCGGCAATTGGACGTAAAAGTATAAGACGGCACAGCCTAAGACCGTGGCCCCCACGGCCACGGTGCGCCAGAAAAAGCCCCAGACCAGCCGCAACACAAAATGCACAAAGCCCGCCAGAATTCCGCGTTTGCGCGCGGGCTTACGCTTTGGCGCACGTTTTGCAGACGGCGGCTTGGGGGGCTGCTTTACACGCCCATCCGCTGACGCAGGGTAGCGCCTATCTGCGATCAGAGGCCGACCTTTTGGGGGAGATGCCATTTTGCGATCAGTGCCTGTGCCGCTGAGATGCCCATTTCGGGCTTGTTTGGCACACGTTACCTGATCTGAATTGGAATGTGGAGCGCGTGTTGCCTATGATTCGGGATTACGTTTTGCTTAAATTATAGTCTATCCGACGTATTCGCATATTTTTTGTGCAAAATTCCTGCCCCGTTTCGCTCCATGCCCCACAGGATCTTGTGCTGCACCTGCGAAAGCGGCGTTGATTTGGGCAAGGACTGCTCCAGTCCGCTCCAGCAAAGAGGTGCATCTTGAAACTCATAATTGCGGCGATCAAGCCGTTCAAACTGGAAGAAGTGCGCGAGGCGCTCACCACGATCGGCGTGCGCGGCATGATGGTGACAGAAATCAAAGGCTTTGGCCTGCAATCGGGTCACACAGAAATTTATCGCGGCGCAGAGTACGAGGTGAACTTTGTGCCCAAGATGCGCATAGAGATCGTCGTCGCCGATGGGCTGGCCGATCAAGTGGTTGAGACAATCACCAAAACGGCGCGCACCGGAAAGATAGGTGATGGCAAGATTTTCGTGCTCGACGTGGCGGCTGCCGTCCGCGTGCGGACGGGCGAAACCAACGACGATGCGCTTTAAACGTTTGGCCCAAGGGAACACAAACATGCAAAATATACCGAAAATTGCAAAAGCGGGGGCGCTTGCAGCGTCTTTGTCTGCCGCAGCGCCAGCTTGGGCGCAGACAGCCCTGATCAAGGCCCCCGATGCGGTGGCGCAGGCGGGGATGGTGAATAAGGGCGACACGACTTGGATGCTGGTATCCTCGGCCTTGGTGTTGTTGATGGCAATTCCGGCCTTGGGGCTATTTTATGGCGGTCTTGTGCGCTCTAAGAACATGCTCAGCGTGTTGATGCAGACCTTTATGATTGTCTGTTTGGTGGCAGTCTTGTGGGTGACGTTTGGCTATTCTTTGGCCTTCACCTCGGGTTCGCCCTACATCGGCGGGTTGTCGAAGGCCTTCTTGTCAGGGGTGGGCGTATCGACATTTGCCGCGACCTTTTCCAACAACGTCTATATTCCGGAATATGCCTTCGTCATTTTCCAGATGACCTTCGCCTGCATCACACCCGCGCTGATCGTCGGGGCTTTTGCCGAGCGGATCAAGTTCTGGCCGCTGATGCTGTTTTGTGGCCTGTGGGTGACAATCGTGTATTTCCCCTTGGCGCACATGGTCTGGTATTGGTCCGGCCCAGACTTTCTGGCCGACACGCCGACTGACATGGGCCTGATCTGGGGCTGGGGCGGGTTAGACTTTGCAGGCGGCACAGTCGTGCATATCAACGCAGGTATCGCGGGCTTGGTGGGTTGCTTGGTGATCGGCAAGCGTGTTGGCTATGGCAAGGAAAACATGGCCCCCCATTCGCTGACGATGACAATGATTGGCGCATCTATGCTGTGGGTGGGCTGGTTCGGATTTAACGCCGGATCGAATTTGGAAGCCAACGGCTATGCCGCCCTTGCCTTCATGAACACGTTTGTGGCCACCGCCGCGGCGGCCTTGTCTTGGACCTTGGTTGAACAGTTCCGCCATGGCCGGCCGTCTTTGCTGGGTGCTGTGTCAGGGGCTGTGGCAGGTATGGTGGCTGTGACACCCGCGGCGGGCTATGCGGGGCCGATGGGCGCGATTGTGCTGGGGCTGATCGTCTCGCCGGTCTGTTACACCTTCGTGTCCTATGTGAAGGGCAAGTTCGGCTATGACGACAGCTTGGATGTGTTCGGCGTGCACTGTGTGGGCGGTATTCTTGGTGCCATCGCAACAGGCATTTTGGCCGACCCGTCCTTGGGCGGTCAAGGGTGGATGGATTACACCGTCTTTCCGGCCGTGGCAGGCACGTTTGACATGGGCGCGCAGTTGATCACGCAGATCAAGGCCGTGCTGGTCACGCTGATGTGGTCGGGCGGTGTGTCATTGGTGCTGTTCTGGGGCATCGACAAGATCTTCGGCCTGCGCCCGACGACCGATGACGAACGCCAAGGCTTGGATCAAACCTCGCACGGCGAGAACGCCTACAACAGCTAAAAGCGATCCCATCCAAGGCGGATCCTCCCCCGCCTTGGATATGGCAAACGGCCCGTGCCTGTTGGGCATGGGCCGTTATTTATGGCGCAGAGAGGGTCAGAAATACCCGCGCGGGATCAGGTTGTACTGATGCGCCTCGCGCGAAAGATCCTCGCGGAAATCGGGATGCGCGATCGAAATCAGCAACTGCGCCCGTTCCGCCACCGTGCGGCCCTTTAGGTTGACCATGCCGTATTCTGTCACCACATACATCATATCGCTGCGCGGGGTCGTCACGATATTCCCCTTGGTGAGGGCGGTGACGATGCGGCTTTTGCGCTCACCTTTCTTGTCATAGGTCGAGGCGAGGCAAACAAAGCTTTTGCCCCCCTTTGACGCATAGGCCCCCCGCACAAATTGCGATTGCCCGCCCGTGCCCGAGATGTGGCGGTAGCCATCTGATTCGGACGCCGCTTGGCCCTGCAAATCCATCTGCGTGGTGTTGTTGATCGCCGCCACATTGTCGTTTTGCATGATGACATGGGGCATGTTGGTGTAATCAACCGGGTGGAATTCGACCATCGGGTTGCGGTGGATAAAGTCGTACAGATACTGCGCCCCCAGCGAAAAGGTGCAGACCATCTTGCCGGCGTTGATCTGCTTTTTCGCGCCCGTGATGCGTCCGGCGCGGTAAAGATCGACGATACCGTCGGTCATCATCTCGGTATGGATGCCCAGATCTTGTACGCCACTTTCGGCCAAAAGGCTGCACACGGCATTGGGCATGCCGCCGATGCCGATTTGCAAACAGGCCCCGTCTTCGATCTCGGCGGCGATCAGGCGGGCCACGGCGCGGTCGACATCGGTGTTCACGGGCTTGGGCAGTTCGGCCATGGGCTGGCTGTCACCGGCCAGAATGAAATCCACTTCCGAAATATGCACGCCGGTGCCTGACCCCATGACATAGGGCAAGGCAGCACATTCTTCGACGATTACCACTTTGGCGCGTTCGACCAAGGCGCGCATCCACAGATTTGAGGGGCCGAAGTTGAAATAGCCGTTGGCATCTATGGGCGCTGTCTTGAACACCGCGATATCGACCGGATCAATGAAGCGGCGGTAATAGTCGGGGATCTCGCCCAAATGGACGGGCAGGTAATGCGCGATCCCCTGATCATGCTTGCGCCGATCATAGCCGCTGAAATGGGTGGAAAACCAAAAGACATGCTCGCCCTTGGGATCCGCCTCTAGCACCGCCCGCGCGCGGGTGGACAGGCAAGAGCGGATGCGCAGATTGGTGACTTGGCCCAGTCTTTTGGCCAAGGCGGCGTCAAAGACATCGGGCTGGCCCAGCACGGCCCCATAGTCCAGCCACATCCCCGATTGCACAAGGGCGGCTGCCGCCTCTGCCGTGATCTTTTGGGCTGCTTTCGCCATTGCGCCGTTCCTTCGTTGCCGCCTGTGTCCGGCGCACTCAACCACGATGCGGGGCTGGAAAAAAGCGCGAAAATGACGGGCAAAGCGCCAAACCCGCCCGTTGCAGCGGGGGTTTCACACCCCCGCACCCCCGTGGAGTATTTAGACCAAGATGAAGATCAGCCGCCGACCAAGGCGATAGCCTGCGCCAAGATTGGAACTGTGCGGGCGTTCAGGCCCGCGATGTTGATGCGGCTGTCGCCCACCATATAGATGCCGTGGGTGTCGCGTAGCGTGTTAACCTGCGCCTCAGTCAGGCCCAGCCGCGAGAACATGCCGCGGTGGTGGGCGACAAAATCGTAGCGGTCAGAATTGGTGGCGCGGCGCAGCGCTTCGGCCAAAGATTGGCGCAGCGTCAGCATGTTCAGGCGAACCTCTTCCAATTCGGCCTGCCAATCGGCGCACAGGGCGGGGTCTTCCAAAATCATTGTCACCAACCGCGCGCCGTGGTCGGGCGGGAAGGAAAAGTTCTGCCGGTTCAGGTAAGCCAGATTGGCCTGTACCACACCCCTGCGCGATGGCTCGCCCAGCGCGATCAACACGCCTGTGCGTTCGCGGTAGATGCCGAAGTTTTTAGAGCAAGAGGCGGCGATCAGCACCTCGGGGAAGCGCGATGCGATCAGCCGGGTGGCGGCGGCGTCAGCCTCTAGCCCGTCACCAAAGCCTTGATAGGCCAGATCGACAAAGGGAATGGCCCCGCGGTTCGCGAGGATATCGGCCATCTTGGCCCACAGGTCAGCCGAAGGGTTGGCACCTGTCGGATTGTGGCAGCAGCCGTGCAGCAACACCACGTCGCCCTTGGCCACTTTGGCCAGATCGCTCAGCAGGCCCTCTGCATCAAGGCCACCGCTGGTGGCGTCGAAATACCGGTATTCGGCGATATTCAGGCCCAAAAAGCGAATGATCGAGGTGTGATTGGGCCAAGTCGGATTGGAAACCCAAACTGTGGCATTGGGGCTTGCCATTTTGACCAACTCTAACGCCTGATGCAGCGCCCCCGTGCCACCCGGGGTGGCGGCCACAGCTGCGCGGTCGGCAAAGCCTGCCCCTAAGATTAGGTTGACCATGGCGGCGTGAAAGGCAGGCTCTCCGGCGAGGCCTGTGTAGGTCTTGGTCAGCTCACGCTCCCACAACTGCTTTTCGGCAGTTTTGACTGCGCGCATGACAGGGGTAAGGCCCGTGGCGTCTTTGTAAACGCCAACGCCAAGGTCGATCTTGGCAGGGCGCGGGTCTTCGCGGAACTGCGCCATCAGGACCAAGATCTTGTCTTGCGGTTGCGGGGTGAGAGCTTCCAGCATCATCGTTCCTATCATCGCCCCGTCTTTAGCGGGCGGGGCCTTTTTCTACGGAAAGGTCGTCGTACATGCCCCATTCGGCCCAAGAGCCGTCATACAGCGCATGCGATTTGTGGCCGATGCGTTCCAGCGCCAGCGACAAGATGGCGGCGGTGACGCCAGACCCACAGGTGGTGATGGCGGGCTTGGACAGATCAACCCCCGCGGATTGGAAGACCGCGCGAAGATCGGGCGGGGATTTCATCGTGCCATCAGGGTTCAGCACCGCACCAAAGGGTACATTGCGCGCGCCGGGAATATGGCCTGATCGCAGGCCGGGGCGAGGTTCGGGCGCCTCACCCGTAAAACGGGCAGCGGCGCGGGCGTCGATGATAACGGCCTCGGCCAGTTTGACGGCATGGGCCACTTGGGTCACATCCTTGACCAAATGGTTCTGACGGCTGGTGGTCATATGGCGGTCTTTGACGATGGGGGGCATGTCTTCAATCTCGCGCCCTTCGGCCAGCCATTTGGGCAGGCCACCGTCCAGAACGGCGACATCGGTCTTGCCCATCAGGCGGAACGTCCACCACACACGGGCGGCAGAAAACAGACCCGCGCTGTCATAGACCACCACCTGATGCCCATCGCCCACGCCCATAGCGCGCATCCGCGAGATAAACTTTTCAGGCGGCGGCGCCATATGCGGCAGGGTTGAGCGGCTGTCGCTGATCTCGTCAATGTCAAAAAAGCGTGCACCGGGAATATGGGTCAGGGCATACTCGGCCTTGGCATCGCGCCCCGATCCGGGCAGATACCACGAGACATCCAGCACCCGCAGGTCAGGGTCTTTCAGATGGGCCGCAAGCCAACCCGTCGACACCAAGGTTTTTGGATCATCCACCACCACACCACCCCCCTTTTTTGACAGGACAATTTGCCCCCAACTTCGGCCCTTTGCCAAGCCTTAGCTGCGAAAGCCGTTCTTCATGATCCGCGCCTTTTGGCGTTCCCAATCGCGCTTGGCCGAAGTTTCGCGCTTATCTGCTTGTTTCTTGCCCTTGGCCACGCCCAGTTTCAGCTTCACAAATCCACGGTCGTCGAAATACAGCTTCAGGGGCACGATCGTCATCCCCTCGCGCCCGACAGAGTTCGACAGGCGCGACAATTCCTTGCGCGACACCAACAGCTTGCGGCGGCGGCGCTCTTCGTGGCCAAAGGTTTTGGCGGGCAGATAGGGGGCGATATAGCCGTTGATCAGCCACAATTCCCCCCCTTCGACCGAGGCGTAACTTTCGGCGATATTGGAACCGCCTTGGCGTAAAGACTTGACCTCGGACCCCATTAGCATGATGCCTGCTTCCAGATCGGACTCGATATGGTAGTCAAACCGTGCGCGGCGGTTTTCGGCGATCAGTTTGGAATTGGGGTCGGATTTCTCTGCCATGATCGTTTCGAAATAGGCCAGACCAAGGGGTTAGTCCAGAGAGGGGCGGTTATGTTGATGCAAATCGCGGTTGGCAGCGGACTTTTGCTGATCAACATCACGCTCGCCGCCATGGCCGCCATGCTGCTAGAGGTGATCTTTGGCCGCTTGCACCACTGGTTCTTGCGCGAACCGCATCGCCCCAAACTGGTGTTGCTGGTGATGGGGGCCTCGGTTTGGGTGCTGGGGGTGATCACGGTGGGTTCGTGGATTTGGGCCTTGGCCTTCCAATCCCTGGGCGTTTTCCCCACGATGGAGCAGTCGCTGTATTTCAGCCTGGTGGCCTTTACGACCTTGGGCCTTGGCGACATCGTGCCTGCGCCGGAATGGCGGTTGTTGGCTGGGATGGAGGCTGCGAACGGCTTTTTGAACTTTGGCCTGATGACCGCGCTTTTGATCGAATCCCTGCGCCAGATCCGCGTTGATCAAGTGGCACAAAGGCGCAATCGCCCCGACTAGCGGTGCCGTCTGTGCAGCAGCAAGATCAACCCGCACGCCACGATCAGTGCCGATCCGATAAGGGTCAGCGCATCGGGTCGCTCGCCAAAGACCACCATGCCGATGATCAGGGCAAAGACAATCCGCGTATAGCGAAAGGGCGTGACGACCGCGACTTGGCCCATGCGCATCGCTTGGGTCAATGCCCCATAGCCCGCGATGCCAAAGAGGCTAGCCCCCGCCATCAACCCCAGTCCGAAAACACTTGGCCATATCACACGGCCCGTGACCAGCAGCATCCCAAAGCCGCACAGCGCCAGTACCGCGAACCCTGCGACCCCCAACTGCGCGTTTGACAGCGCAGGCGGCGCTGCGCGGGTGGCCAAGTCGCGGCCCGCAAAGCCCAGCATACCCGCCAGCGCCAACAAGCTTAAAGGCGAAAAGCCCGACAGTCCGGGGCGCAGAATAAGCAGCACCGCCAGAAAGCCAGTCACAATCAAGGCCCCGCGCACCACCCCCACCTTTTCACCAAAAAGACTCGCGGCTACGGGCACGACGACCAAAGGTGTGGCTTGCAAAATGGCAGAGGCAGTCGAAATCGGCGTTAGCGCCACAGCCAGTGCATAAAACAGGCGGCCTGCGACCTCGAACGCGGACCGAACCGCCATGGTGCGCGACAGGGCCGCGCGGGGGAGGGGCGGGCTTTTGGCGCGCAAAGCGAGGCCAGAGAACCACAACACCCCAAAAAGCCCTTCGAAAACCAGCACCTGCCCCAAAGGCATCTGGGAAGCCGCGGTTTTCAAAAAGCCATCCTCGGCGGCAAAGCCCGCCATGGACGCCATCATCCACAGGCTGCCGCGCAAGTTGTCAGAGGCCAAGCGCGTCTCCTGTCAATTTCGGATGATGCACGGCTGAAGGCGCGGGCTCATTAGACCAAGCCAGATTAGATCAGACGCGATTAGATTAGACGCGATTAGATTAGACTGGCAAACTGCATCGCGGCCTTGATCTTGGCCTTGGTGCCTTCGGTCAGGGTCAGCAAGGGCAAGCGCACCTCTTCGGCGCACAGTCCTAGCAGCGACAGGCCATATTTTGCCCCTGCAAGCCCCGGTTCGATAAAGATCGCCTCGTGCAGCGGCATCAGGCGGTCTTGATATTCCAACGCCGTGGCGTAATCGCCGCGAAGGGTTGCGTCTTGGAATTCGGCGCAAAGCTTGGGGGCCACGTTGGCGGTGACAGATATGCACCCCACCCCGCCATGGGCGTTAAAGCCCAAGGCCGTAGCATCCTCGCCCGAGAGCTGGATGAAATCTTTCCCGCAAGAGGCGCGCTGCATCGGCACACGTTCGATCTTGCCCGTGGCATCCTTGACCCCGATGATCCGCGGCAGTTTGGCCAGCGTGCCCATCGTATCAGGCAGCATATCCACGACCGACCGGCCGGGGATGTTGTAGATGATGATGGGAAGGGTGCAAGCATCATGCAGGGCGGTGAAATGCGCGATCAGGCCAGCTTGCGTGGGCTTATTGTAATAGGGCGTGACGACCAAAGCGGCATTGGCCCCAACCTTTTGCGCATGGCGGATCAGGTCGATCCCTTCGGCGGTGTTGTTTGATCCCGCCCCCGCAATCACCGGAATGCGGCCGGCGACCACGCGCACCACTTCCTCGACCACTTGGCGGTGCTCGTCATGGCTAAGCGTGGGGCTTTCGCCCGTGGTGCCCACCGGCACCAACCCGTGCGAGCCTTGGGCGATGTGCCATTCGACCAAGTGTTTAAGCGTCACCAAATCCAACGCGCCGTTCTTGAAAGGCGTGACAAGGGCGGGAAATGACCCTTTGAACATGGCAGCGACTCCTTGGTTTGGCGGGCGATGCGCCCGAAGATACGGTCCTCTTCCTAACGACAGTTGCAGCTTTTGCCAAGCATGGGCGATTGATCACCGATGGCTACCTTTCGGGTTGTGGCGCAGGGGCGCTTCAGGCAAAATTGCGCCATGATGAAATGCATCCCAATCTTTCGTGTTTTTGCCCTGCTGGCTGGCTTAGCGGCCACTTCGGCCTTGGCCTATAATGAAAACGAAATCAGTTCTTTACGCGATGCGCAGGTGCTGGCCACGCAAGAAGATTGGGCCGGGGCATCCGCCCGCGCCCAAGCGGCAGGCGCCGTGGGTTTCGATGTCATCGAATGGCAACGCCTGCGCGCCGGAGTGGGGCTTTTGGGTGACTACGAAGCCTTCCTTGCCCGCCGCCCCGATTGGCCCGGCCTGCCCTATCTGAAAGCTGCCGGAGAGGTGGCGGTGGCGCGCTCCACCGATCCTGACCGGGTCTTGCAGTACTTTGGCGATACCCCCCCCGCCAAAGCCGCAGGCGTTCTGGCGCTGACAGCAGCACTGGATGCCAAGGGCCGCCATTCAGAGGCTGTCGAAGTTGCCACAATCGGGTGGACCAAGTTGAAATTCACCGCCGACGAACAGGCGCAACTGTTTGCAACCTATCGCCCAGATCTGCGTGTGGCGCATGAGGTGCGGCTTGACCGCATTTTGTGGGACGGATCTCGCGCGGATGAGGGCGCGCGGATGCTGTCACTGGTATCGCAAGACTGGGCACGCCTTGGCCAAGCCCGCCTTGCGCTGCGCGCAGACAAGGATGGGGTTGCAGCGCTGGTCAATGCCGTGCCCAAGGCCCTGAAGGACGACCCCGGTTTGGCCTTTGAACGCTTTTTGTTCCGGATGCGGCACGACAATTATGCCGATGCGGCAGAATTGATCCTAGATCGCTCCACCTCGGCCAAGCGGCTTGGGGATGCGGAGGCGTGGGCCGCAAAAAGGGCTGACCTTGCGCGTATCTTGATGCGCAAGGATGCTGCGAAAACTGCCTATAAGGTCGCCTCTTCACATCAGTTGACAGATCTGGGCGACATGGCAGATCTAGAGTTTCTCAGCGGCTTTATTGCCCTGCGCAAGCTGAACGATCCGGCCTTAGCGCTAGGCCATTTCAGCCGTCTGGCGGGGGCCACAACCCCCATCAGTCAGGCCCGCGCGCAGTACTGGCTAGGCCGCACCCATCAAGCCTTGGGTGACAAGCCCAACTCCCTCAGCGCTTATGCCAAGGCGGCGCAGTATCAAACGTCTTACTATGGCCTGCTGGCGGCCGAGAAACTAGGACTAAGCCTGGACGAAAGCCTTCTGTCGAATGCCCCCCCGCCAGGAACTTGGGAGGGCGCGCGCTATGCCAAATCGTCGGTGCTAGAGGCGGCGGTGCGGATGGCAGGTGCGGGCAATGAGCAACTCTCAGCCCGCTTTTTGTTGCATTTGGGCGAAAGCCTCTCTGATGCCGAATTGGGCACGCTGGCGGGTTTGGCGCTGAAACTGGGACAATACCGCGCGTCGGTGCTGATCGCCAAGGCCGCCACCGAACGCGGGGTGATCTTTCCCGGCGCCTATTTTCCCGTGCCCGAAATGATCCCTGAAAAACTGCCCGTCAGTCGCGCACTGGCGCTGTCGATTGCGCGGCGCGAAAGCGAGTTTGACCCCGAGGCCCGCAGCCCAGCAGGCGCGTTGGGCTTGATGCAGATGCTGCCCACCACAGCTGCCCAAGTGGCCAAAGATCAAGGGATCAAGTTTTCCGAAGCCAAACTTGCGTCAGACCCAGCTTACAATGCCACGCTGGGGGCGGCTTATCTCAAAGAACTGGCCGATCAATTTGGGCCCTCGGTGGCGCTGATCGCCTCGGGCTACAATGCGGGGCCCGGCCGTCCAAGCGGTTGGATCGACGCCTTTGGCGACCCCAGATTGGATAGCACTGATGTGGTCGATTGGGTCGAGATGATCCCCTTCACTGAAACGCGCACCTATGTGATGCGCGTGGTCGAAGGCGTCGTGATATACCGTGCCAAATTGCGCGGCACGGTAGGGCCGGTAAATGTGACGGATGAGTTGACCGGAAACTAGGGCTTTAGCCACACCGACAGATCAACCCGCCGGCCCGTGCCTAGGTCAAGCCCTTTGACAGCCCCTAAGGCCAGCAGCCCAGCAGCTGGCGCGTCTTGACCGGCAAGCGCAATCACTTGGCAGCCTGGGTCAGAAAGGGCTGCGATGATGCGCTCTTTTGGCTGAAACTGCACATGCGCATCGGTAAAGAACATCAAAGACGGCTCAGCATATCCCGCGACGCGAAAGCTGCACGTTGGATGGCTTGCCGCTATGGCCGCCAAGGGGCGCGCGGGCCAAAGTGCGTCGATCCCTGCCAGCGTCGGATAGATCGTGGCATTTAGCGCCAATGCGCCCGCAGCCAGTGCCGCAGCCAGGCGAACAGGCCCGCGCCGCGCCGCCCATAGGATCAGCCCAAGGCTTAGGCTGACAGCTAATGTCCCGATCCAGAACGTCGTTGGCAAGGCCACACCCAACTGCCCTGCTTGCCAAAACAGTGCCGCCAACAGCACCAGAGGAAAAATCCCCGCCAAACCCATCGGCCAAAGCCTGCGCATAGAACCGCTTTGGACGGCATAGGCCACAAGCAGCGCCAAGGCCGGATAGGTGGGCAAGGTGTAATGCACCAGCTTGGTGGGCAAAGCCTCAAATATCAGCCATGTGGGCAACAGGCTTAACAGGCCAAACTGAACCACCGCATCCCGCCGCCCTGCCCAAATGGCGGGCAGGCTTGCAGCCAGTGGCATAGCCGCCGGCCAGAAGGTCAGCCAGATGGCAGCCAGATAAGACCCCGGCGGTGCTCCGTGCTTTTCCTGAGCCGAGGCCATCTTTTCAAACATATCCGCACCGAGCGAAGCACCCCAAAAGGCACCGTCGCTCACGACTGAGATCGCCACAAACCAAGGTGCCGCTAAAGCGCCAAACAGCAGCAATCCCGGCACAGGCCGCAGCTGCACCAAAGGCGCAAAACTGCGAGACACCAGACACTGACCCGCCAAAGTCAGCCCAATAACCATAGGCCCGATCGGCCCCTTGATCAGGGTGCTGGCGGCCAGAACGGCCCAAAAGCCCATGGCAAAGCCCCAAGGCAAGCCCCGATCCCGCCCGCTCCTTGCCAAAAGATACTGCCCCATAGCCACGCTGGCCAACAGCATAGCATCGGTTTTGGCCAAATGCGCCTCCGCCCCCAACATCAGGCTGGCCGCTAAGGCGACGGCAGCCAAGAAAGCGGCCTCGCGCCCCAGATAAAGCCGCGCCGTGGCATGGGTGAATCCCACCGCCAGCAACGCCCCCAGCACACTGATCAGCCGGTAGGACCAAATCTGATCCGGCTGCCCCGTTACAGCCGCCGCCGCTGCCTGCATCCAGTAAATCCCAACAGGCTTTTTGTAGCGTGGCGCCTCACCAAAACGGATATCCACCCAATCGCCCGAGGCCAGCATTTGCCGCGAGGCCTGCGAAAACAACACCTCGTCGCGGTCTACAGGCGGCAGGCTGAAAAACCCCGGCAGGGCCAAAGTCAGCATCACCAGCAGCGCCAAGCCCAAGCCCCGCCCCTTAGCCACCTGATGCGCAATCCAGTCCATGCCGCCCCCAAAGCTCTTCATCTTGGCACAAATACTCGACGGGGGGTCTGGGGGGTGTCAAACCCCCCAGCCGGAGCCGCCGCGCGCCCTAGCCGTTCTCGCGCAAAACCGTGCCAGCCAGATAAAGCGATCCGCAAATCAGCACACGGGCCGTCGGGGTGTGGTGCGCAATGGTGCGCAAAGCATCGGCCACCGATCCAGCGATCTGCGCCTTCATCCCCGCGGCCAAAGCGGCGTCGCGGGTTTGCTCGGCGGGCAGGGTATTTTTCTCACCCGGAATCTCGACCGCGTGCAGGGCCGTGGTCTGGCTGGCCAAAGGCACCATATAGCCGCGCACGTCTTTGGTGTTCAGCATCCCGCAGATCAGATGGGTTTCGCGCAAAGGCATCCGCGCCAAGGTTGACGCAACCGCTTGGCCGCCTGCCGGATTATGGCCGCCGTCCAGCCAAAGCTCAACCTGCGGTGCCAGATCAACCAACGGCCCTTTGCGCAACCGCTGCATCCGTGCGGGCCAAATGGCTTGGGTCACCGCCACCTCGCACTGGGCCGCTGTTGCCCCCAGATGGCGCAGGGCGGTTAGGGCGGCTCCGGCATTGTGAATCTGGTGCGGGCCGGGCAGGTTGGGCAGCGGCAGGTCTAACAAGCCGTTGTCGTCTTGATAGACCATCCGGCCATGTTCTTCATGCACATGCCAGTGCTGGCCAAAGGCCAAAACCGGCGCGCCCAAGCGCAAAGCGCGCGCCTCTATCACCGCCATGCCTGCATCGTCTTGCGGGCCGATGATCACCGGCACGCCGCGCTTGATGATTCCGGCTTTTTCAAAGGCGATTTCGGGCAAAGTCTCGCCGAGATATTGCTGATGGTCGATCGACACGGGCGTGATGATCGTCAGCGCAGGATGGTCCACCACATTGGTCGCATCCAATCGCCCGCCCAGACCAACCTCCAGCAACGTGTAATCAGCCGAAGTGCGTGCAAAAGCCAAAAGGGCGGCACAGGTGGTGATTTCGAAAAACGTAATCTCCCCCGCGCCGTTCTTTTGCACACATTCGTCCAAAAGATCGGTCAGCGCGGCTTCGGAAATGATCTCGCCCGCCAAGCGGATGCGTTCATGAAACCACGCCAGATGCGGCGAGGTATAGGCATGCACCTTCGCCCCCCCCGCCTCTAGCCCCGCGCGGATCATCGCTTGGGTTGACCCTTTGCCATTGGTGCCCGCGATGTGAATGACGCGCGGCAAGGTCCGTTCTGGGTTGCCCAAAGCCGCCAGCAAACGGTGGGTGCGGTCCAAGGTCAGGTCAATCACCTTGGGATGAAAGGTCATCATCCGGTCCAAAATGGCGTCAGAGGTGGCCATGATCAGGCCTTCGCCGCCACTTTGCCCTCGGGCGAGGGCAGGTCGGCCTGAATCGCAGGGGAAAGACCTTGCAGCATCCGCACAATCGTCACCAGTTCATCGCGCATCGCTTTGCGGTGGGTGACGCGGTCAAGCATTCCATGATCCAGCAGATATTCAGCGCGTTGGAAGCCTTCGGGCAGCTTTTCGCGGATGGTTTGTTCGATCACGCGGGGGCCTGCAAAGCAGATCAGCGCGTTGGGTTCAGCAATTTGCACATCACCCAACATGGCGTAGCTGGCTGTCACCCCGCCCGTGGTCGGGTGGGTCAGAACGACGATATAGGGCAAGCCCGCTTCGCGCAGCATCTGCACCGCCACCGTGGTGCGGGGCATTTGCATCAGCGACAAAATCCCCTCTTGCATCCGCGCGCCACCGGCCGAGCAAAAGACGACCATAGGCCGCTTGTGTTTCACCGCCGTCTGCGCGCCCACGATCATGGCATTGCCCACGAACATGCCCATTGATCCGGCCATAAACGCAAAATCCTGCGCCACGGCCACAATCGGCGTGCGCAGAATTTCACCTTCGGCCACGACCATCGCGTCACGTTCCCCCGTTGCTTTTTGGGCGGCGCGCAGGCGTTCGGGGTATTTCTTTTGGTCGCGAAAATGCAGTGGGTCGACAACAGGCTCGGGCACTTTCACTTCGGTGAAAATTCCGCCGTCAAACAACGCCTTAAATCGGTCGCGCGGGGTGATGGCCATGTGATGGTCGCACGAGGTGCAGACATTCAGATTGTCAGCCAATTCGCGGTGAAACAGCATCGTGCCGCATTCGGTGCATTTGGTCCACAGATTGTCTGGGGTTTCACGCCGCGAAAACAGCGAGTTGATCTTGGGACGGACGTAGTTGGAGATCCAGTTCATCGGCTGGCCCTTTGGTCGCTCTATTCCTGCCCGAGATAGTCTGGGCGGGGCCGAATTGCAATCACCCAGACGGCGTTCTGCCCGAGCACGCCCCAAAACAAAGGATCGGTCTTGCCCAGAGGCGAGCGGCTCATTAACGCTTGGGGCTGATGCGGCCAGATTACGGCCGGGATGGGGGCTCAATGCCGGGTCTATCAAAGCTTCGCGGCGCTTTTTTGGGGGTTGGTCTGGCTTTGCTGGGCTGCGATGCCAGCGTGACCGGCCAAAACCTGCACGAGCTTTCAGTGTTGGACGGGGCCATCACTGTGGCTGCCCCGATTGGCTATTGCATCGACAAAGAGGCATCCACCGCGCGCGGGCCTGCCACGGTTTTGCTGATTGGGCGGTGCGATGACCAAGGCCAAGTGGCCGCGGCCATGGTGACGTTGACCATTGGGGGCATAGCCTCGGCCGGGGTGCTGGTGGCTGGCCAACAGGTCTTGAAAACATTCTTTGACTCAAACGCCGGACGCAGGGTTTTGGCACGGGATGGCAAGGCAGATCACGTCCAAATCTTGGAAATGCAAAACTATGGGCGCGGGCTGTTGTTGCATCTGAACGATAAAGTGGCAGGGGATTATTGGCGCGCCATTACGGCCATCAAGGGGCGGCTTGTGACCATTTCTGCTTTGGGCGTGGCAGGTGCGCCGCTGACAGCGGAACAAGGGCGCGCCTTGGTTACCGACACAATGGCCCTGTTGGACAAACGCAACGGCGTCAAACCTGCAGCGCCTTGAATGGCTCGGCGGCAGTGATTCCCTGATCAATGTCCGCTGTGTGGCGGCGGATGTGCCAATCAATGGCTGAATTCGGCCACAATTGGCCAGATTTCCCGGGTTTCGATCGTTTCCTTGCCAAGAACGATCTTAGGAATACCCCGGAACAGTCGCCGCAGTGCCGCGATCTTGCCTGAATTGGCGATCACCCCTTGACCAACAGCACCCGAAACGCTGCTAGGGGATGTAAGATGGACAGACTAACGGAAATGGAAGCCTTTGCCACTGTGGTGGATCAGGGTGGCTTTACGGATGCGGCGCGCAAGCTGGGCATGTCCAAATCGGCCGTGTCCAAGCATGTCTCGGCGTTAGAGGCGCGGCTTGGCGCACGGCTGTTGAACCGCACGACCAGGCGGGTTGCCCCAACCGATATCGGGCTGGCCTATTACGACCGCGCGCGCCGCGTGTTGGATGACGCAGGCGATGCCGATGCCTTGGTGATCGCCATGCAGTCTGCGCCGTCAGGTCTGCTGCGGATGAGCGTGGCTGCCGATTTTGGTGCCAATCTTTTGGCGCCGATTTTGGGCCAGTTCTTGCAAGACTATCCCGATATCACTGTCAACATGGTGATGAACCACCGCCCTGTTGAAATGATCTCGGAAGGATTTGACATGGCGATCCGTGTGGGCGCGCTGGAGGACAGTTCGCTGCGCGCCCGCCATCTGGCGGATACAGCGCGCAAATTGGTGGGGGCCCCAGCCTATTTTCAACGCCACGGCCGCCCCAAGACGATTGACGATCTGGCCGGCCACCGCCTTCTGCACCAGTCGAACGACGCACAGGGCACGGTCTGGAAGATCACCGACATATCGGGCGAAATGCGCCAAGTTCGCAGCGCGGGGTGCTTGACAGTGAACGACGGACAAAGCCTGCTGAACGCGGCCGTTGCAGGCATGGGCATCGCCTATCTGCCGGCCTTTTTATACGCCGATGCGCTGCGTCAAGGCTTGATCGAAGAAGCCATGGCCGATCTTCCGGCCGAGGTGCAAGGCATCTATGCCGTCTACCCACAGGGTCGCTTTTTGCAGCCCAAGGTGCGGGCCTTTATTGACTTTTTGGTACGGCACTTTGCCAGTAAGGGGCCTGATTTGTGGTAAGATCGGGCGAGGTTTAGGGGTTCAGCAACACCTCAACCCGCCGGTTGCTTGCTCGGCCTTCGGGTGTTTCGTTGTTGGTGCGTGGGGCAAGATAGCCTGCACCTTGCGCATCTATCTGGTCTGGTGCCGCAGCATAACGATTCAGCATCCTCTCCCGCACGCTTTGCGCACGCAGGCGAGACAGGGTGATATTGGCCTCAAGTGTGCCGGATGCGTCGGTATGCCCCACCAACGTTATGCGGCGATCTGGATGGGCAGATAAAAACGCCGCCAATGCGGCCAGCGAAGGGTAGTCGCGATCTTGCAACTCTGCCTTGCCAGAGGCAAATACAAGGTCATCCAGCGCGACGGCCCCTAGTGCCACAATCCGCGCGGCCAAATCATCGGGCAAAGTTGACGTGCTTGCGGCGCCATCAGGTTGCGCGGGGCTTTGCCCTTTGGGGGCAAGAATTGGAACAGCGCCCAGCCCCGCACGGATCGTGCTGACTTGCACAAATCCCTGATCGGCAGACCTGCTGACCAGAAGGGCTATCACATCGACCCCGTCCGCCGAGCGGCGCTCGGCCAACAGATAGCGAAAGTCGCCCAGATCGACGTGCATCTGCGGTTCAGGCAGCACATCCATGCCATAGCGAAAATCAAAGCCACCACAGGCCTGCGCTTGGCATTCAAAAATAGCCGTGAAACCGGCCGCCTGCAGTTGATCCAGCAAGGGCGTGATCAGCTGCAAGGTGGTTAAGCGCTGCTGGTCCATGCGGTAGGCGCGCTGATCCACGGCACCCAAAACCTCTTGCAGCGGCAAGATGCCGTCGGCAAAGGGGCCAACGGGCAGACGCAGGGTTGCCGGGCTTTCTGACCACCCACCGATCACTGTGGCGGGGGCTGGCATCTCTAACGTAGGTGCTGCTTTGGCGGGCAAGGCCAAGGATAGGCCAAAGGCCAAGGCGTATGAAGACGATCTGATCAAGGCGGGGACGAAGGCCTTCTTAGACTTTGACGCGGTAATGGTACTCTCCCACAGGCTGCATCCCAAGGGAAGTATAGAGCGCGCGGGCCGCGCCATTGGCCTGCGTGACAGCCAAAGCCAGCCGATCAGCACCCTGTTCAGCCGCCCAATGGGCCGCGGCGGCAAGGATTTGACGGCCTGCCCCACTGCGGCGCAAGGATGGGCGCACCTCTACCGCGTGGATCATGGCGATCGTGCCGTGCAGCGCCACGAAGGCAGCACCACAGGGTTTGTCCGCAGTACGGCCCAAAACGGCCGTCTTGGGGCCAAGCGCGCGCGTCATCACAGCCAAGCGGCTTTGCGATAAACCACCTTCAGCCCAGATTTCGCAAGCAATTTGCAACGGCGGCCAATGGGGAAAACTTGTCATCCGCTGTGGCGGGGCAAAGGATGAAACGGGGGCCATATAGGCCAGAACCGGTTCAATCTTGGCGTAGCCACGCGCCGCCAGGACGGCATCAAGGTCTGTATCCCAAGGCCAGATCACAAAAAGCTTGTCCTGCCCCAAGTCTGCTTGCGCTGCTTCGGCCTGAACGATGTCAGCGGGAACCCAATCGCCCGCGGCCGCGGCGGCGCTGACCCTTTTGCCACCCCCTGCCCCTTGGCCGACAGCCCAAGGGCCTATGCGGTGCAAAACAAAGGGCGGCCAAGTGGCGGCCATGGCGGCGGCAAAGGGGGGCATCTGGTCGAGAAGGGTCATGCCAAATGGATCTCTAGCGCCAAAAGGGCCGCATCCAGACGAGATGCATCAGTACCACGGATCACCAGATTCGTGCCAAAGGCCCCGTTGGTGTTAAAGGGATAAGACCCCATCGACAGGTCAGGATAAAGGGCGGCGAAGGCGGCAAAGGCGGTGGCAATCTCGCCCTCGCCGCGCAGCATCCGCAAGCTGCGCGACAAAAGTGGTTTGCCATGGGCGATGCCGGAGAGAACGCCCGCCAGCATCGCCTCGAAAATACGAGGCACACCGGCCATGACATGAACATTGCCCAAGCTAAACCCGGGCGCAATCGAGACGGGGTTGTCGATCAACACCGCGCCATCCGGAATGCGCGCCATACGCTGGCGCGCCGCGTTAAACGGCACGCCCTGCCGGTCGTAATGGGCCCCAAGCAGCGCCATGGCATCTGCGCGCTGGCTGATCGGCACGCCAAATGCCGCCGCGATGGCTTCGGCGGTGATGTCGTCATGGGTGGGCCCGATGCCACCGGAGGTGAAGACATGGTCATAGCCCCCCCGCAAAGCGTTAACAGCCGCCACAATCGCATCGTGATCATCCGCCACAACCCGCGCCTCGGTGAGGGAAAGGCCGTGGTCGGTGAGCGCCAGGGCCAAATGGTGCATGTTGCTGTCACGGGTGCGCCCGGACAGAATTTCATCGCCGATGACCAGCATGGCGGCGGTTTGGTTGGGCATTTTGCGCTCCTATCGGTACTGGCACTGGTATAGGGGGCTTGCGCCCTCTGGCAAAGGGCGGCGGTTTCTTTTATTTGTTCCCAAAAAGCAAAAGGGTTTGCCAATTGGACGATATCAGAGGCCGGGTCACCAAGGATGGCATTCGCATCTATGAGGATGCCGATTTTGCTGGCATGCGTGAGGCGGGGCGGATTGCAGCGGTGATCTTGGACGATGTCGGTGCCTCGGTGCAACCCGGGGTCACAACGGCAGAGTTGGACGATTTCATCCGCACCGAAGTGCTGCGCCACGGGGCTGTTTCGGCCACGATTGGCTATAAGGGCTATCAGCACGCCTCTTGCATCTCGGTCAACCATGTGGTGTGCCACGGGATTCCGGGGGCGAAAAAGCTGGTCGAGGGCGACATTTTAAACATCGACGTGACGGTGATTGTCGAGGGCTGGTTTGGCGACACCAGCCGGATGTACAGCGCAGGGCCGATCAACCGCAAAGCCGAACGCCTGATCGAAGTCACCCACGAAGGCCTGATGCGCGGGATCGAAGCGGTCAAGCCGGGCAATACCTTTGGCGATATCGGCCATGCCATCCAATCTTTGGTCGAGGCGAACCGCATGTCAGTGGTGCGCGACTTTTGTGGCCACGGCTTGGGGCGCGTATTCCACGCCCCGCCCAATGTGCTGCATTATGGCCGCGCGGGATCTGCCGCGGTGCTGGAAGAGGGGATGTTCTTTACCATCGAACCCATGGTCAACCTTGGCCGCCCAGAAACAAAAGTGCTGGCCGATGAATGGACAGCCGTCACCCGCGACAAAAGCCTGTCGGCGCAGTTTGAACACTCGGTCGGGGTGACGGCCACGGGATGCGAGATTTTCACCCTGTCGCCCAAGGGCAAGTTCTTCAAACCCTAAGGCCTGTGGCCCCGGGGCGCTGCCCCGGACCCCGGGATATTTTCGCAAGTATGAAAGGATCAAGCGCCGTTTACCGGCCCCCGCGTGAGGGGCGCGGGGTGCCCAAGCGCGGGTGCAATTTGCCTGCGATCAGGTAAGCTGCACCCATCAGCGCACCGCTGACGGTGAAGATCGCCGCTGTGGGGGCCACGGCCAGAACGGCCCAAGCCATTCCGGGGGTTACAACGGAAGAGACGTCGCGAAAGCTGGAATAAATGGCTGACATCTCGGTACGTTCCGAGGGTTTGACCGACATCAGGAACGGCAAGCCACCGATCACATCCAACGTGACCAGCATGGTCGAGGCCGCCATTAACGCCAAGACCGTCAACCATGGCCAAGGGGCCACCAGCGAGGCCAGCACAAACAAAGTGCCACAGACCGCGAAGGCGCGCCGGACCGACAGGCGCACCGAAGAGCGGCGGGCGAATTTCAACAGCACGGGCGCCAGAAACAGAATGGCGTTGGAAATCGACAGGGCCGTACCGCCAACGTTCTTGCCCAAGCCCTGCTCGATGCAGAAATAAGGCAGATAGACCACATAGACCCACCAGCCAGTCGAGCGGATCACCGCAAAGGCCCAGCCCGCGATCAGGCGGGGTTGGGCGAAAAATCGGCCCAAATAAGCAAAAGGATTGATCGCAGGCCCGCGCGCACGGGTGATGGCCTTGCCATTGCCCATCCGCAGCACCCAAAACATCGCCAGCAGTGCCACGGCAAAGCCACCCGCCATCAAGAAAGGCGCGGGCGGCCAAAGCGAATGTAGCCAGACCCCAAGCATCGGCCCGATGGCCCAAGGCGCGGCCGAAAAGAACATCTGTAAGCTTTGGCTGCGGCCCAACTGCTCGCGTTCGACATAATCGAGCACATAGGCGTTGAAGCACACAAAGGTCGTGGCTGTGGCCATGGCATTGGCCATCAACGACAGGGTTACCGACAGCGGCGTGCCAACGAAGGCCAGCGCCATGCCGACAAAGTACAGGCTGCAACCGCCTGTATACATCCAGCGCCGTGGCACAAGGCGCGTTGCCCAAGGCACCATCAGGCCCCAGACCATCGAGATCAGCCCAACGATGAAATAGGCCTTTGACGACCCGACGGTCGAGCCCATTGCATCATGCACCACCAACGGCATCACCGAGATAAGCGCACCGCGCACGCAAGATTCCAGCCCGTTTAGCGCGGCGAAATGCCAAAGGGCGGGGGTGCGTGGCACGGGGATATGGTCGATCGGCATAGACGTTTCTTGCATGGCAGGGCCGATGCGTCTGGCCTTGATGCGACTGCAGGGGTCAGTCTGCGACGGTTTTGGCCTGCAAAAGGTGATCAAGCAGGCGACCTCGCGCCTCGGGCAGGGGGGCCGCGGTATTTGGGCGGGTCAGCGCGCGCGACAAAAAGTGGCCCGTGATGGCCAGACCCTCGGCCACTTCGGCGGGGGTTCCATCGGCCAAGGTCAGCACGCGGGGAAGCGGCAAAAGGCGCGGTGCCCAGTCGCCAGCCGCAGCGCGGGCCACAGCACGCCCTGTGCGGGGCGAGATATAGGCCAGATCCTGCGTCACACCCGTCAGCGCGCACGAACTGAGATCAAGGCCGTAGCCCATATCTTCCAGCAGGCGCAGTTCCCACGTCAGGTAGGGCACCGACCAAGCGCCGCCTGCCTCCAAATAGTCCAGCAGGGTAACGGTTTGGGCGTAAAGGGCGGGGTGCGGGTCGCGTTCGGGCAGGGCGTGGTGCAGCAGGGCGCAGATGGCATTCAGGGCAGACAGTGCACCGCGGTCGCCCATCAAAGCCGCGCGGGCGTGCAAGGGTTCGGCGCGAAAGCTGCCGATTTGATCCTCCAAGCGGGCGTGCCAGTGCAGCGCCAATTGCGCCCCGGGCTGCAAAACGCCAGACATGCGCCGTGACCCGCCGCCGCGCACCACGCCAAGGTGGCGGCCATGCGCCGCTGTGAAAACCTCGATGATTGCGGAGCTTTCGCCGTGCGGGCGCACGGACAAAAGGGCCCCTTCGTCTTGCCATTCCATGGCAGCAGTATCGCGCGGGCTTGGGCGCGGGGCAAGACGGGGCTTGCGGTGGCTGGGCAATCTGGCAGGGTTAGGGAATGATGTCGCGTTTGGTTGCCCTGTTGATTGGAACCTTGGCGCTGGCCGCCTTGCGCGGGCAGTTTGACGGCTTGCCCTATGCGCCCGTGGCCGACAGGCTTTGGCTGATGGCGGGGTATTTTGCCGTTTTGACCAATCTTGGCGTGGCAGGGATGATGTTTGCCGTGGCGAAGGGCTGGCGGATGAGCGGGGCAAATGCCGCTGCGATGCTGGGGGCGGTGGGCCTTTTGGCGGGGGCTTACGGCTTAGGGTTATGGAGCAAGGGCGCGCCTGTCTTCGGCTGGGCCGATCTGGCGTTGCACTTGGGCGTGCCCTTGGCCGTCAGCCTTTGGTGGTGGCAGTTTGCCGACAAGACAGTGGGAACCCGCGATATTCCCCGCCTGATCGCGTGGCCTGCGATCTACGGTGTTTATGCATTGGTGCGCGGGTATCTGTCCTGACCTTTGGTCAGCTTGACAGGCCATCTTGATCCAAAAGCGTGCGCCCCTGACGGTCTTCCAATTCAATCACCCATAGGTCGCGGTCGCGGGCCTTTTGGCGCGCCAAAAGCGCGTCGACGTCGGCCTCTGCCCCCTCGGTCAGGGGAACCCAGATGCGGGTGTCGGCCGACAGATCAAAGCTGCGCTGAAAGGCGCGGGCTTGGCCGTCAAGCGTTGCCACTTTGACCACGACTGCCCCCGCCGTGGCATCGCCTTTTTGGGTGACGTAAGCCGCAATCTCGGCCAAGCGCAGGCGAGTCAGATAGGCCGATACCCAAAGGCCACTGGCAAGGCGCGGGGTCACAGCACACCTATTTCGGCAGGTTGCCGTCTTTGAAATCAAGGCCCATTTCGCTGTAGCGTTCGGGTTCTTCCAGCCAGTTCGGGCGGACCTTGACCTCTAGGAACAAATGCACCGTGCGCTCCAGAAAGGCCGAGATTTCGGCGCGCGCGGCGGTGCCGATGGATTTGATCGTCTCACCTTTGTTGCCCAGCACAATGCCCTTATGGCCATCGCGGGCGACATAGATGATCTGGTTGATCTTGGCCGATCCATCGGGCTGATCCTCCCAGTTTTCGGTTTCGACCGTCAACTGGTAGGGCAGTTCTTCATGCAAACGCAGGGTCAGCTTTTCGCGCGTCATCTCAGCCGCGATCATGCGCATGGGCAGGTCGGCCAACTGGTCTTCGGGGTAAAACCAATGGCCCGCTGGCACGATATCGGCCAGCCACGATTTTAGGCGTTCCACCCCGTGGCCGCGTTCGGCGCTGATCATGAAGGTGTTGGTGAAGGGGAAGGCGATGTTGGCCTCTTCGGCCAAGGACAGCAGGGCTTCGGCCTTGACCTTGTCGATCTTGTTGATCGCAAGGGCCACTTGCCCGCCCGAGGGGAAGCGATCCCGCAGGCCCGCGATGATGGCCTTGGCCCCTTCGGTCAGGCCACGGTTGGCTTCGATCAGCAGCACGATCACATCGGCATCCGCAGCCCCGCCCCAAGCGGCGGCGACCATGGAACGGTCAAGCCTGCGGCGCGGGCGAAAGATGCCGGGCGTGTCGACAAAGACGATCTGGGACGCGCCGTGCATCGCAATGCCGCGAATGCGGGTGCGGGTGGTTTGCACCTTATGGGTGACGATCGACACCTTGGCCCCGACCATCTTGTTGATCAGGGTCGATTTTCCGGCATTGGGTTCGCCGATCAGGGCCACAAAGCCGGCACGGTGCGGGCCTTGGGTGCCAATGGTGTCGTCCTGCGTCATGCCTGTCCCTTTGTGATCCGCGCCAGTAGCGTGCGCGCTGCCATTTGTTCGGCCTGCCGCTTTGATCCGGCGCGGGCGGTTTCGGTTGCGCCATCGTCCAGCGTCACGCGGACGGTGAAGATGGGCTGGTGGTCGGGGCCTTCGCGGGCGTCTTCGATATAGGCGGGCGGGGCCATGCCGCGGCCTTGGGCCCATTCTTGCAGGCTGGTCTTGGCATCACGCGCGTCGGCATCGACGGCGCTGATCCGATCACCCCAAAGTCGCAAGATCAAATCGCGCGCGGCATCAAAGCCGCCATCGACATAGACCGCGGCAATCACGGCTTCCAGCGCATCGCCCAAGAGCGCTTCTTTGCGCCGCCCACCCGAAATCATCTCGGATCGGCCCAGTTTCAGCACATCGCCCAACCCGTAGGCACGGGCGACATCGGCGCAGGTTTCCTTGCGCACAAGGGCGTTGAAGCGCGGGGCAAGCTGGCCTTCAGCAGCAAAGGTATCAGCAGACAAAAGCGCCTCTGCCATCACAAGGCCCAAGATCCGGTCACCCAGAAATTCCAGCCGCTGGTTGTCAGCCCGGGTGGGCGACGACATCGACGGATGCGTCAAAGCCTGCACCAAAAGCGCAGGCGTTCGGAACGTATACCCGATGGCGACCGTAAAGGCCTGAATGTCGGTGGAAAGCTTCACTCAACCGCCTTAAAGAAGCGATCTGACCGCCAAGTCCAGAACTTGAATAGCGACGATCCTGCCGAGGAGAACATGATAACATCCGCCCGGCCTACCAAATATTCCGCCGATACCATGCCCACACCGCCGACATTCTGGGCAAAACGGCTGTCCATCGAATTGTCGCGGTTGTCACCCATGAAGAAATAGTTGCCTTCGGGCACCGTGAAGACATCGGTGTTGTCGGCATAGCCGTTGACGTCGATGTTCAAGACATTGTGCTGCACGCCATTGGGCAGGGTTTCAACCGAGCGGATCTTCTCGCAGGTTCCACCATTGCCCACCGGCGCATTCGAGCAGCGCGGGGAATTGCCCATCGAGCCTTGCGCCTCGTAAATCTCGGTGAAGACACCGGCGTCGACTTGGGGGACTTGTGTGCCGTTGATATAGAGAAGCCCGCTTTTGACTTGGATCTTGTCATCGGGCAGGCCGATCAGGCGTTTGATGTAATCCTCGCCGTTGACGGGGTGGCGAAACACCACCACATCCCCGCGCTGCGGGTCACCAGACAACAGGGGCAGTTTGATCCGGCCGGGGATCGGGCACGCAGCAAAGGGGCAGGAATAGCGCGAATAGCCATAGGCCATTTTGTTGACGAACAAAAAGTCTCCGATCAGCAGCGTGTCTTTCATCGATTCCGATGGGATCCAGAACGGCTGGAACAAAAGCGTGCGAAACAGGCCCGCGATCAGCAGGGCATAGACAACCGTTTTGATGGTTTCGACGATACCGCCGTCTGCTTGCTGCTTCTTGGCCATCGGATGCACTTTCTTGAAAGATTTGCCGCTAGATGCGCGGGACACCCTGAAGAGTCAAGAAGAAGGCGGGTCTTGGGGCGCGTGTTGGGCTGGAAGTGGCGGGACAACTGGCGCACAGAGCGGCAAAGCCTCGATCACCACGAAGGCTTGGGCCCATGGGTAGTCATCGGTCAGGGTCACATGCACCACGGCGCCGTGGCCGGCAGGCGTCATATGCGCCAGACGCTCGGCGGCCCAGCCCGACAGGTGCATGACGGGCTGGCCTGTCCACAGATTAGACACGGCCATGTCCCGCCAGGCTATGCCCATGCGCAGACCGGTGCCCAAAGCCTTGGAACAGGCCTCTTTGGCGGCCCATCGTTTGGCATAGGTGGCGGCCAGGGCGCGCGGGCGGCTGTCGGCCTTGGCTCGCTCTTGGGCGGTGAACACACGGGTCAAAAAGCGCGCACCAAATCGGGCAATGGTGCCCTCGATCCGGTCGATATTGGCAAGGTCGCTTCCGATGCCGAGGATCATATCAAAGCAGCCCTGCCTTTTGTCGATGCAGACTGGATACATGCTGTGCGCTGATAAGTCGAGCAAGCCTGCGGGGCCACGATTTTTCTGCGAAAAATCGGTTTACGCCGCTGCAACGGGCTTGCATCCATCGCAGCGGTTGGTCGCGATTTTTCGCCGAAAAATCGGGTTTGGGGCCGGATGTCAGGCTAGGCTGCGCGCCAAATCCATCCGGTGGCGCATTTCGGCCAATGCGTCTTCTAGGCCCAGAAAAATCGCCTCGCCGATCAAGAAATGGCCTATGTTCAATTCGACAACTTCGGGGATGGCAGCGATGGGGCCGACGTTGTCATAGGTGAGGCCGTGGCCTGCGTGTACCTCGAGCCCCAAAGAATGGGCGAGGGCTGCGCCTGTTTGCAGGGCCTGCACCTCGGCATCCGCCGCGTCAAGGTGGCCTTCGGCGTGCAGGTCGGAATAGTGGCCGGTGTGCAGTTCAACGACCGCCGCCCCGATGCGGGCCGAGGCTTCGATCTGGCGCGGATCGTGGCCGATAAACAGCGACACCCGCGCGCCTGCGGCTTTGAGCGGTGCGATAAAATGCGCCAGACGGTTTTCATCGCCCGCCACATCCAACCCGCCTTCGGTGGTGCGTTCGGTGCGCTTTTCGGGGACAAGGCAAACGGCATGGGGCCTAATGGCCAAAGCAATCGCTTGCATCTCGTCAGTCGCGGCGCATTCGAAATTGAGCGGGATGCCAAGGCCCGCCTTGAGCGCGGCTATGTCGCTGTCGCGGATATGGCGGCGATCTTCGCGCAGATGGGCTGTTATGCCATCCGCACCGGCCATTTCGGCCAAGAGGGCTGCGCGCAACGGATCGGGCCAAGCACCGCCACGCGCGTTACGCACGGTGGCGACGTGGTCGATGTTCACGCCAAGGCGCAACTTTCCAAGATATTTCATGGCTCTCACCCCAATTCGCTTGGTTCTTACTTAGACGGGTTCACCGGTTCAGGGAAGAGCGGTTGAAGCCTTGGGGGAAGGGGTTTTTTACACCCAGCCCCCCAACAGATAACCGCCCCCCTCGAAAAGACATCACGGCCTTGATTTGCGGGCAAGTCTGCGGCTGAGCAAACGTTTCCGGCGCAGGGCTTGGGCTGCGGTGACAATGGGCACACTGATCCAAGCAAACAACGCGGACGTGGCCAAGCCGGGCAAGATGGAGCCGATCAGATAAGGGAAATAGATGCGTTGCCAGAATAGGATCAGGCCATCCCAATGGGCGGTTTCCTCTGTAAAGGCAGCCCCAAGATTATGCCACAGATCTTGGCCTGCCGCTGCAAAAGCTGCAAAAACCCCGTTGAGGCTGACGTTTTCGGGCGAACCCAGCATCCAATAGCCAAGGTTAAGCGACACAAGTGCAATAATCGGTGTCGTAATCGGATTGGACAAAAGCGTGCCCAAAACTGCCGCCAGCACATTGCCGCGCACCGCCCAAGCCAGCAGCGCAGCGACAGGGATCTGTATGCCAAAGATGGGCGGGAAGTTGGCAAAAGTGCCCACAAATACCCCACGTGCAATGCGGTGCGGCGGATCAGGCAGTCGGCGCAGCCGGTGCCACAGGTAAGCCAAAGCGCGCTTTAGCCCACCCTTGGGGTAAACCTGCTGGCGGGCCCATGTTGCCCAACTCATAGGTTTAGAGCGCTTAAACACCTAAAATCCTTGCCCCTCTGGCTTAAGGCTTGCGGGTGACATTGCGCACCCGGGCCACTTGCGCCACATCGGTTTCCGCCTCGAGCGCGGTCATGACCATATGGAAATGTTCGACATCGCGCAGGTCGACATCAATCATCAGCCTATAGAAATCTGGTTTGCGTTCCATGAATTTCAAGTCCGAGATATTGGCTTTCTGCTCGCCGATCACGGTGCAGATGCGGCCCAAAACCCCCGCATCGTTGGAAATGGCCACATCCAGCGTTACCGAATAGGCGGGCGCATGGCGGCCCGATTGCCAGTGCAGATCGACCCAGCGGGCGGGTTGTTCTTCCAGTTCTTCCAGCGCGCGGCAGTCGATGGCGTGCACGATCACGCCGCGGCCGGGATAGGTGATGCCGACAATCCGCTCTCCGGGGACGGGTTGGCAGCATTGCGCGCGCTTGAAGGTTTGATCAGCCCCAAGGCCAATGACAGGGCGCTGGGTATCAACCTCGTCTTTTTGCGAGGTGGAAAGTTCGGGATAGAGGGTTTCCAGCACCTTGCGCGCCGTCAGTTCAGCAGAACCCAAGCGCGCCAGAAGTTCGGTTTCATCGCCTAGGCCCAGCATTTTGGCAGCGGTGCGCAGGGCTTTGTCGGTGGCTTTGCGGCCCACATGGTCAAAGGCGGCTCGGGCCAGTTCTTGGCCAAGTTTGACAAAACGGCCGCGATCTTCTTCGCGCAGCGATCGGCGGATGGCGGCCTTGGCGCGACCTGTGCTGACGATGTCGATCCAAGACGACTGGGGGCGTTGGCCTTCGGCGGTGATAATCTCGACCGATTGGCCGTTCTTCAGGCGCGTCCACAGCGGCACGCGGATGCCGTCGATCTTGGCCGACACACAGGAATTGCCGATGCGGGTGTGGATGGCATAGGCGTAGTCCAGCGGTGTGGCGCCGCGTGGCAGTTGCACCACATCGCCCTTGGGCGAAAAGCAAAAGACTTGGTCGGAATACATCTCTAGCTTGACGTTTTCCATGAACTCGTCGTGGTCGCCTTCGTTCAAGCGCTCGGTCAACTGGGCGATCCATTTGCCCGGATCGACGGCAAAGGGGTTCTTGGCGCGCACGCCTTCGCGGTAGGCCCAATGGGCGGCAACCCCTGCTTCGGCCACTTCGTGCATTTCGCGGGTGCGGATCTGCACCTCGACCCGCTTGCCATCGCGGCCTGAGACAGAGGTGTGGATCGACCGGTAGCCGTTGGATTTGGGCTGGCTGATGTAATCTTTAAACCGCCCCGGCACAGCGCGCCAGCGTTGGTGGATCAGCCCCAAGATGCGGTAGCAATCGCCCATATCCTGACAGATGATGCGAAACCCATAGATGTCTGACAGGCGCGAGAAGGCCAGATCTTTTTCCTGCATCTTGCGCCAGATCGAAAACGGCTTTTTGGCGCGGCCATACACATCCGCTTCGATCTTGCCGCGCTCTAGTTCGGTGCGGATATCGGCGGTGATCTGGTGCACCACATCGCCAGATTCTTTTTGCAGGGTCAAAAAGCGGCGGATGATGGAATTGCGCGCTTCGGGGTTCAGAACGCGAAAGCCCAGATCTTCCAACTCTTCGCGCATCCATTGCATGCCCATGCGGCCCGCCAAGGGCGCAAAGATATCCATCGTCTCGCGGCTTTTGCGGGCCTGCTTTTCGGGCGACATGCTTTTGATCGTGCGCATATTGTGCAAACGATCGGCCAGCTTGACCAAGATCACCCGCAGGTCTTTGGACATAGCCATGAACAGTTTGCGGAAGTTTTCTGCCTGTTCGGCCGCACCCGAGGAAAGCTGCAGGTTCGTCAGCTTGGTGACACCGTCGACCAGTTCGGCAACTTCATGGCCAAACAGGCGCTCGACCTCGGTATAGGTGGATTTGGTGTCTTCGATCGTATCATGCAGCAGAGCTGTGACGATGGTGGCATCATCCAGCATCTGTTCGGTCAAAATAGCGGCAACGGCGACCGGATGGGTGAAATAGGGCTCGCCCGATTTGCGCAGCTGGCCATCATGCATTTTCATGCCGTAAGCATAGGCCTGCCGGATGAGGTCAGCGTTGGTGCGGGGGTTATAGTTGCGGACGAGGGCGATCAGGTCTTCGACGTCGATCATCCTTGTCCTGCCATTTCCGACCTAATGGGTCAGTTGTCGCCTTGCGCTTCCATTAGCGCGCGCAGCAGTTTTTCTTCGGACATGTCGTCCTGCATCGGGCGGTCCATCTCGCCCGACATCAAAAGCGCCATTTGATCTTCTTCAGGCTCGTCAACTTCGATCTGGGTCTGATAGCTTTCGATCATCCGTTCCCGCAGGACCGAGGCAATCTGGGTTTCGTCCGCAATCTCGCGCAGGGCGACGACAGGGTTTTTATCGTTGTCGCGGTCTACCGTTACGGCAGAGCCGGCCTGGATCTCGCGCGCCCGATGGGCGGCCAGCATTACCAGTTCAAACCGGTTCGGAACCTTGTCAACGCAGTCTTCAACCGTCACGCGGGCCATGGATGCTCCATTCGGTGGGGGCTCGGGAAGCGCTTAGATAGTCTTGTGAAATTATCTTGACAAGCGGCAAATGGGGCCCAAGCGCCAATCAAAGCGGGCGAACGGCGTCTATTTCGCTTTGCGGCAAGGCTTGCAGCATGTCGACGACCGTTTGACCCTGCAGAGGGTGGCGCCAATCGGGGGCGATTTCGGCCAATGGCACCAGAACAAAGGCGCGGTCTTGCAGGCGGGGATGGGGAAGAATCAGTCGATCGGGGGCGATCTTTCCCTGCTGGTCGGGGGCAAGGTCAGCCCACTGCCGCCAAACGGCGGGGTTAGGCGACACGGTGTCGCCCAGCGCCAAAAGGTCAAGATCAAGTGTGCGCCCCGCCCAACGCGCCGAACGGACGCGCCCAAAATCTGCCTCCACCGCGTGCAGGGCAGAAAGGATCTCTTCTGCCGAAAGGTCGGTCTGAATGCACGCCGCGGCGTTGGTATAGTCAGGTCCGGCCCCTGCGGGAAAACAGGGGGTCTGAAAAAAGCGACTGGTTTGACAAGCAGGCAAACCCAAGGCTGCCAGTGCTTGAAGGGCTTGTCGCAAGACGTCGGCAGGCATACTATCGTCCTTAGGCAGGTTGCTGCCCAAAGCTATTAAAGCGAAAGTTAGTTCATTTGTCATACTTATCACCCTTAAGGATAGGTCCGCTTGCTGTCGTAGGTTGGCCCTGTTAACTGCGATCTGTGGTATAACACCATGGTTGTATTTGCCCCGCCCAAGTTCATTGTGGCCTGTGAAATTGAAGGAATACACGATGTTTTACAAAGATGAACGCCTTGCGCTTTTCATCGACGGCTCCAATCTATATGCCGCCGCAAAAGCGCTTGGATTTGACATCGATTATAAACTTTTGCGTCAGGAATTCATGCGCAGAGGGCGTTTGCTTCGCGCCTTTTACTACACAGCTTTGCTAGAGAATGACGAATATTCGCCGATCCGCCCGCTGGTCGATTGGCTGAATTACAACGGTTTCACCATGGTGACCAAGACTGCCAAAGAATACACCGACAGCCAAGGCCGCCGGAAGGTTAAGGGCAACATGGACATCGAACTTGCCGTCGATGCTATGGAACTGGCGCCGCGTGTCGACCACATCGTGATCTTCTCGGGTGACGGCGACTTCCGGCCCTTGATTGAAAGTCTGCAGCGTCAGGGTGTGCGTGTGTCGGTCGTATCGACAATCCGCAGCCAGCCGCCCATGATCGCTGACGAATTGCGCCGTCAGGCTGATAACTTTATCGAGCTGGACGAGCTGCGCGATGTGATCGGGCGCCCGCCGCGCGACCCGCGCCAGATGGATCCGATCGGCGCGCCAATCGAAGCCAGCTAAGGCCAACCCCCTTAAGTGCCCTTTCAAAAGCCCGATGCAGTCCAGTGCATTGGGCTTTTTGTATTTGTGGCCCAAGCAGGGGCTTGGAGTGGTTTTCTTTGATGGCGAGCTTTGCTAAACTTCGGTGAAGGAGCCCGCCATGACCCCATTGACCCTTTACCTTGCCGCCCCGCGCGGCTTTTGCGCCGGTGTAGATCGCGCCATCAAGATCGTAGAGCTGGCCCTGCAAAAATGGGGTGCGCCCGTCTATGTGCGGCACGAAATCGTTCATAATAAATTCGTGGTCGACGGGTTGCGCGCCAAGGGGGCGATCTTTGTCGAAGAGCTGGACGAGTGCCCGGTTGACCGGCCCGTGATCTTTTCCGCCCACGGCGTGCCCAAATCGGTGCCTGCGGCAGCAGAGGCGCGCCAGATGATTGCGGTGGACGCCACCTGTCCATTGGTCACCAAGGTGCACAACGAAGCCGCCCGCCATTCCGAGGCGGGCCTGCAAATGGTGATGATCGGCCATGCAGGCCACCCCGAAACCGTCGGCACGATGGGCCAGTTGCCCGAAGGCGAGGTTTTGTTGGTAGAAACGGTCGGCGATGTTGCCAACCTGCAGGTGCGTGATCCCGCCAAGCTGGCCTATATCACCCAAACCACCCTTTCGGTCGATGACACGGCGGGCATCGTGACCGCCTTGCAAGAGCGTTTTCCCGCCATCCTTGGCCCGCATAAGGAAGATATCTGCTACGCCACCACCAACCGACAGGCGGCCGTCAAGGCCATGGCGGGCAAGATTGATGCCTTGCTGGTGATCGGCGCGCCGAATTCGTCAAACTCGCTGCGCTTGGTGGAAGTGGGGCGGGCTGCGGGCTGTGCTTATGCCCAACTGGTGCAACGCGCTGCCGAGATCGACTGGCGTGCTTTGGAAGGCATGGGTCATCTTGGCGTGACCGCTGGCGCTTCGGCCCCTGAAGAGCTGGTAAACGAGGTGATAAACGCCGTCCGCGCACGCTATGATGTGACAGTAGAACTGGTAGAAACCGCGCAAGAGAACGTGGAATTCAAAGTTCCCCGCCAACTGCGAGACCCTGCATGATCCCAAGATCTGCACTGTATTTGGCCCTAGCGGGGCTTATCCCCTTTGTCGTCTGCGCCGCTGTCGGCCTATCTGGCAACCAAGTCATTTTGCGCGGGGCCGAGGATGTGATCATGCTGCGCTATGGCATCATCATCTTGGCCTTTATGTCGGGTGTTTTATGGGGATTTGCCTGCAATGCGGCGGGGCGGATGGCAGCGGTGGCCTATGGGCTGTCTGTACTGCCAGCGCTTTGGGCTTTTTTCACGACCGTTGGGCCAACACCGCAAGCGCTGGCGGCGCTTATTCCCGGGTACTACGGTCTTTTGGCGCTGGATTTTTACTTTTGGCGGGTCGGTTTGGCGCCGCCTTGGTGGATGCGATTGCGTTTGCCTTTGACGGCGGTTGTGATGGTGACTTTGGGGATTGGCATCTATATGTGACGGCCTATCCCCAAGGAAAGCCGTCTTATGCCTGATCTTTTTGCCTATACCGATGGCGCGTGTTCGGGCAACCCTGGCCCCGGTGGCTGGGGTGTCTTGATGATCGCCCGGTCGGATGGCCAAATCGTCAAAGAACGCACCCTGCAAGGGGGCGAGGCGATGACCACCAACAACCGCATGGAACTTCTGGCCGCAATCTCGGCGTTGGAGGCATTGGCCAAGCCTGTGGCTATCACCGTGATCACTGACTCTGCTTATGTCAAAAATGGCATCACTGAATGGATGGACAATTGGAAACGCAAAGGATGGCGCACCGCAGGCGGGCCGCCCGTCAAGAACGTAGACCTGTGGCAAAGGCTGGATGCCGCCCGCGCCGCCCATATCGTCACATGGCGCTGGATCAAGGGCCATGCGGGCCACGCCGAAAACGAGCGTGCCGATGCCTTGGCGCGCGCAGGTATGGCACCGTTCAAGGCCAGCTAAGACCGCCTCCTTTACCAGACTTGATCCAAAAGCGTCCTTTCAGCGCAGATTTTTCTAGACTGCGGCTTAGGGGATAGACACCTCGCCCTGCACGAAAATTGAGTATTTGGGCCAAGATGAAAAGAGTTTGGCAGTTGCAGTTTGTGACCAGCCGTTTACAATTTAGCCCATGGCACGCCCAAGAACTCTGCCCGATTCTGATGTTTTTGCTGTGATTTTGCAGCGGATTGCGGCTGAAGGAGAGAAATCTGTTGCGTTTTCCTCTATCTCCCGCACGACCGGTCTTGCTGGGGCATCGCTGGTGCAGCGTTATGGCAGTTTGGCCCGCATGGTCGAAGCGTCCCTGACCTGGGGTTGGGATGCGTTGGACCAAATGGTCGCAACCGCCCAAAACGATGCAGAGGCCGCCGAACTGGTGGGGGCGAAAGGCGCGCAGGCGCTTTTGAAATCGCTGTCGGATTCGGTTAAATCTCTGCCCCTGGCCGCCCTCTTGGCCGCAAGCCTACGTCATCCGCACCTGCGCCCGCGTGCCGCGGCTTGGAAGGGCAAGGTTGAAGGTATGATTGCCCGCCACCTGCGCGACCGCGATGCCGCAGCGATGGTCTTTGCGGCATGGCAGGGGCAGGTTCTGTGGGACGGGCTTGATGATAAGGGCTTTCGCATCAAGGATTTGGTCAAAAAGGTTGGGTAAGCCCTTACTTGCGCGCGACATAGGTCTTCCATATCCAAATCAGCACCATGGCGCCCAAGACAGCGCCAACAAAGCCAGCCATCCAGCCAGCAAGCTCGGCCAATCCACGGATCACCAGCGCGCCCACAATCGCCCCACCCACGCCAATGGCGATGGTTGTTGGAATGTCGGTTTGCATTTTCATCATCCGTGTGGCCAAAAAGCCTGCCGCGGCCCCCACCACCAAAAGTAACACCACTTGCATCACCGCCTCCTGCTTATCTAACCAATATGGGAAGGGTTCGGGGCAAAGGAAAGAGACAGGCTGGCCTTTCGTCATACCCCTTGCCACAGGCTTTGTCATAGGCCACACCCTTGCCCATGCCCGAGAGCCCAGACCTTCAAACCTTTCTTGCCCCGCTCAAGCGGTTGGCCGCACGCCACCCCGGCATCGAGGGGCAGGTGCTTTGGGCCGCCGAGGTAGAGGAAGGCTGGCAGGTGCAAGACGACACCGCCGATATGCTGGATGCCGAGGAGATCCCATTTTATGTCGAAGGGCTGCTGGTCGAGGGGTTTGGCCTGATCTGGCAGGTGATGGCCGAAGCAGGCGAGGGGCGGCGCGATCCAGATCATGTGCTGGTCATGGTTTGGGATGCGGGCACCACGCCGCCGCCCACCCCGACACCGGCCGAGGGATGGGTGATTTTGGACAGTGCCCGTTGGGAAGGTGGCCCCCCGCTGTGAGAAGGGTTTGCCCATGGCACGTCTGACCTTGCGCGCCTTTGGGCCCGCCCAGCCGCAGCCCAACCCCGCGCAGACCTTGCGCGCGGCCTTCGGCGCAATGACGGGGCTTTTGTTTACGCAGATAGCCCTTTGGGGCCTTGGTCATCTGGTGGGCTTGGGCGATCTGGGGCTTTTGGCGCACCCGCTGGTGATGGCCCCTTTGGGGGCCTCGGCGGTGCTGATCTATGCCGTGCCGTCCAGCCCGCTGGCACAGCCGTGGTCTGTGGTGATGGGAAACACTTTAGCCGCACTGTTGGCGCTTTTCGCACTGCGGCTGGGTTTGCCACCCGTGGCGACCTTGGGCCTTGCGGCCTTGGCCAGCTTGGGCGTGATGGCTTGGGCGCGGTGCCTGCACCCGCCTGGAGGAGCGGTGGCCTTGGCGACGGTGCTGGCCGCGCCGACGGGCTTGCAGGCCAGCCTGATCTGGCTTTTGCTAACAGTCTTTGCAGGTTCAAGCCTGCTGGTGGGCTTTGGTGTGGGTTTTCACCGCGTATTTGGCCGACCCTATCCTGACCAAACCTGACCCAAGGCCCAGATCCCGCAAAAGAAGGTACCAAAATGCTGCCAACCACGCCCCAAGCCCAAGCCACCTATGCTGCGTTACATGCCGATTGCGCCGCCTTGGGAACGCGCCTTTTCACCGTCACGGTGATGGATGATGCCACCCACCTGACGCACCGGGCCTATACATCGCATCCGGTCGAGTATCCGGTGTCGGGCACCAAACCGATCATACGCGATGGATGGTACGACCAGTGTATCGCCGCACGTCAGGTCTTTGTGGCCAACACCACGCCGGAATTTGCGCGCTATTTCTTTGACCACGCGTTAATCACATCGCTGGGGTTAGGATCTTGCATCAACATACCCATTTTCGCGGCGGCGGGGCCGGTTTTGGGAACCATCAACCTTCTGGCAGAAGACCATCATTTCACACCCGACAAGCTCGCCGCTTATAGCGTGCTGATCAACGACTGCCATTTCGCCCTTTTAGACGCGATGGCCCAAATCTAAGCCGTCACTCGAAAACACAAAAGCTTCCCTTCCGGTTCTGGGCCACGACGTGTGCGGAATATGGTTCGGATGAAGGTCATCGCCAGATTTGAAGGAACACAGGGCGCAGGTGTCGAAGATGGCAACTTTGCTGTGCAATTTGGAAACGGCCTTCATACCGCCGCTGTCCTCAGCCGAACCCCGAACGATTTGCGAACGCCTTAGCCCCGCGCTGCGGCGCGTCCGGCCCAACGGCCCGTTGCAAAACATCCCGTCAGAAGATAACCGCCCGTCGGGGCCTCCCAATCCAGCATTTCGCCGCAGACAAAGGTTTTGGGCAGGGCGCGCAATTCCAAGTCTTGCGTCAGGCTTGCAAAGGCCACCCCACCCGCAACCGAGATCGCCTCGTCCATCGGGCGTGGCCCACCAAGGGGGATGGGCAGGGCTTTGATCGCCTGCACCGCGGGCAAGGCGCGGCCAAATTCCATCACCAAGGCCAAGGCCGTTGCAGACAGGCCCAGTTTGCGCAGGCGGTTGGCCAAGGTTTCGCTTGGGCGCATGGCCGATAAGCGCAATGCGACATCCGCTTTTGCAACGTCGGGCATCAGGTCCAGCGTCAAGGGGGCCCCTGCGCGCAGTTCGCGCGAAACGGCGTAGATACTACCCCCCTCAACCCCCCGAGAGGAAATAACAAACTCTCCCCTCTCGCGCCTTTGTCCAACGCACAGCGCCACACCTTTGACCGCCTGGCCGAAAACCTTGGCCATATGGGGCGACCAATCGAGGTGAAATCCCATGTTGGCGGGCTGAAATGGCGTGATGGCGACCCCCATTTGCGCCAACCACGGCACCCAAGCCGCATCCGACCCAAGCCGCGCCCAACTGGCCCCACCCAAGGCCAAAACGGTCACTTTGGGGTGCAAAATGACGCGACCCTCTGGGGTATCAAAAGAAAACCCATCCTCAATCCCCACCCAACGCCAACGGCTGCGCAGGTCAACGCCCATGCCCGCCAATCGCGCAAGCCATGCCCGCAAAAGCGGCGAGGCTTTCATCGCCTTGGGAAAAACCCGACCGGATGAGCCGGTAAAGAGATCAATTCCAAGCTGAGCGCACCAATCCATTACGGCCTCTGGCCCAAAATCCGCTAGAAAAGGGGCCATGGCCGGGCTTTGGAATGCATCGATAAAGGCGGGAAGGACTTGGGCTTTGGTGATGTTCAACCCGGATTTTCCAGCCATCAAGAACTTGCGCGCAGGCGACGATTTGCCTTCGCAAATCACCACACGGCGACCAGCCTTTGCCAACTCTTCTGCCGCCATCAGGCCAGCGGGCCCTGCCCCGATCACCAAGGCATCAATCATGGGCGGCCCCTTGGGACACGCGGCTGCGATCTTGCGCCATGGCAAGTTTTCCTTTGCGATAAAGCTAGCGCCCTTTTACGCGCGCCCGCCGCTGGGCGATAGGGCCATGGGGTTAATCCCCATGCTGGTTAAGGCCAAGGCCCATTTGCGCGCGGCCTCGGCGCCAAAGATCAGCCCATCAGACGGCGTGCCAATGAGCCAATCGTTGCGGGCAATCTCAGCCTCTAGCTGGCCAGCGCCCCAGCCGGAATAGCCAAAGGCCATCACTGCCTGAAGGGGGCCATCGCCGTGGCTTAACGCCTCTAGCACATCCAAGGTGGTGGTCATGCCATAGGTTTCTCCGACCTGCATCGTGGCTTTGGCGCTTTGATAATCCCTAGAATGCAGCACAAAGCCCCGACCCCGTTCAACCGGCCCACCAATCAACAGGCGAATGTCGCGGGCCTGATCACCGCGCGGGATTTTGAGTTGCACCAGCAAATCTTCAAAGCGAAGGTCGGGCACGGGCTGATTGACGATCAGCCCCATGGCCCCGCTAGAGGAATGCGCACAGATCAAGATCACCGCGCGTTCAAAGCGCGGATCGCCCATATCGGGCATCGCAATGATCACTTGGCCTGTCAGATCCATCGCATCCTCCTGACCTTAAGATGCGGCGAAGGGGCTGAAGGCTCAACCCTTAATCACAGGCTGTCGCTGCAATGTGAACAGCATGGGGTTTCTAAGCGGCAAGCACTTGCCTAAAGTGGCGGCATGATAAGAACCGCTTTCCTTGCCTTGTGTGTTGCCACCCCTGCGTTGGCGCAAGATCAGGCTGACATCCTTCAGGCAAGCTTTTTGACAGGCTGGCACATGGCAGACGGCCATTACATGGCGGCGCTTGATCTGAACCTTGCGCCTGCTTGGAAAACCTATTGGCGCGCGCCCGGCGAGGCGGGTATTCCCCCCGTGTTTGATTGGGCCGGATCAGCCAACCTTAAAAGCGTGCGGTTTCATTGGCCTAGCCCGCAGGTGATTGACCTGAACGGGATGAAAAGCATTGGCTATCTGAACGATCTGGTCCTGCCGGTTGAGGTGGTGGCACAAGATCCCACACAACCTGTCACCTTGTCCCTAAACATGGATCTGGGCATCTGTCATGACATCTGCATGCCAGCGCACTTGACCTTCGCCGCCATTTTGCAGGGCGACGGGGTCAAAGACAGCCGGATTGTCGCAGCCTTGGCCAACCTACCCAAGCAAGCGCAGGGTGCTACATGCAAGATCGAACCGATTGCCGATGGGCTGCGCGTTCAGGCCACCGTAAACCTGCCTTCCCTTGGCGCTGACGAAACTGTGGTGTTCGAAACGAACGATCCCCAAGTTTGGGTGGCAGAGGCGCAGACAGCGCGGCAAGGGGGCGTGTTGACATCAGCCGCCGACCTTGTGCTGCCGTCTGGCGTGCCCTTTACGCTGGATAGATCGGCTGTGATCATGACCGTTTTGGCCCAAGGGAACGCAGTGGAATACCGCGGTTGTGCCGCGCCTTAACGTTCCCGCCGTGCGATGCGGATCAAGGTGCGCTCCATCACGGCCATGGCTGGCGCACGCGAAGAAGAGCGCAGCGTCAAGTCGGTTTCTACCAACAAAGACAGGGCCTTTTCAATTTGCCGTGTTGTCCAGCTGCCCGCTTGTTTCATCATGCGGTCGCGCCGTTTGAAAAAGCCGCGCGCTTTGGCAAAGCCGGACGCGGGGCCTTCGGGGTCGGTGGACATTAGATGCAGCGTGGTAAAGTGGCGCAAGCCTGCGATGCACAGGGTGACCGGCAAAACACCTTGGCCTTCCAATCGGCGCAGGATCGGGCCGATGGAGCCCATCTGCAACTCTGCCACAGCGTCTAGCAATTCTTCCGCTTCGGTTTCCATCGTGGCAGGCGCAAGGGCCGCGATTTCGGCGGGGGTCAGGGGCAACGGGTCTTGGAATTTGTAAAGCGCGATCTTTTCCAAGGTTTGGCGAAAATCGCCCGGATCAAGGGCACGCGACAGGGTTAACAGTTCTGCCATGGCATCGCCGGGCACTTGCGACAGGCCCGCGCGATTCAGTTCGGCTTCAATCTCTTCGCGGGTGGGCGGGTCGTCATAAAGGCCGATGCACATGACCGCAAAGTGCTTTTCGGCCATCGTTTTCAGGGTGGATTTGCCTGTCAGATTGCCCGCCGTCACAACGATATTGGCATCCCCCGGACGCCATGCATCAAAGCTGGTTTGTAAAGTTGCCGCCAGGCCATCGGTGGCGTCTTCCACCACCACCACCCGCGCGCCCGGGAAAAAGCTGCTGGCTTTGATGGCATCCAGAAGGGCCGCGCCATTTTTGCGCAGATCAGCAGCGGGAATGCGCGTCAGGCGCATTTCGCCGTCGGCATGAGGGCCGCCCAAAGCCAGCACAGCCTCGGCCCGTTTGAGCGCAACCCGCATCGCATCTTCGCCAAAGATCACAAGAGCCGCTTTGGCCGGATCAGGTTTGGCCAAATAGCGCCGCGCCTCGGCCCCAGCCAGCTTCATGGCGCAAAGCTGGTTGATGCCGCCATAAGTCGCAGCACAAGATCATCGCCCAGCATACGCATCAGGCGCAGATTGGCATCAATCTGCGCTGTTTGCCCTGCCACAGTCGACCCCGTGGCGGAATACGAGGTGAAGGCATCGATATGCCCGCCGGCCATGCGCGTCTGATCCGACAGGCGGGTCAGCGTCCAATCCATCGCGCCTGTGTTGGTATACCGCGTTATCGCGCCAGACGGCGTGATGCCAGCACCTATAGCATCGGTTTTGATCGTATAGGCCAGTTGGTAGACAGCCTTGGTCGGGCGGCCAAGGCGTTCTTCGAAATGCTGGACGAAATCAAAACTGTTCTTGTCGGTCGGATCGGCCGCCCGCACAGTGCCCATAAGCGCACCAGACGCGCCTTTCGTTCCATAGGCAGGCTGAAAGCCGCAAGCGGCCAGCGCCAAAGGCAGCGATAAGATCAGGCTGCGTCTAGACCACGACATTGATGATACGCCCCGGAACCACGATCAGCTTTTTGATCGGCTGACCGGCCAAAAAGCGCACCACATCTTCGTTGGCCAGTGCAAGCTTTTCAACCTCCGCTGCGGGCATGGCCTTGGGCACGCTGATTTCCGCCCGCCGTTTGCCGTTGATCTGGATCGGCAAGATCACGGTATCGTCTTCCAGCAGGGCCGGATCGGCCTTGGGCCAAGGCGCTTGGGCGCATAAACCCACACCGCCTTGGGCGGACCAGACCGCCTCGGCGATATGGGGGGTCATGGGCTGCATCAGTTGCGCCAAGATGCGCAGCGCGTCTTTCATGGCGATGGTCGAGGCGGAGGCGCGGCCGATTGCGTTGGTGAATTCGTAAAGCTTGGCGATGGCCTTGTTAAAGGCAAAGCCTTCGATGCCCGCCGTCACCTCGGCAATCGCGCGGTGTGTGGCGCGCAACAGGTCGGCGTCGCCTTCGCCCTTATGGTCCAAGGGCATCTCGGCCACGCGCACTGACAGCGCCCAAACCCGCGACAGGTGCTTGAACGTCGCCTCAGCACCCGAGGCTGTCCATTCCACATCGCGCTCGGGCGGTGAGTCAGACATGACAAACCACCGCGCCGTATCGGCCCCAAAGGCGCTGATGATGTTCATCGGGTCGACGACGTTCTTTTTCGACTTGGACATCTTGGCCGAGGGGATCACCTCAACCACCGTGCCGTCGGCCAAGGTGGCCCCAGCGTCCGAGCGGATGATGTCTTCGGGCAGGTGATACACAGGCCTGCCGTTGCCATCGGTCGTCTTGTAAATCTCGTGCGTCACCATGCCTTGGGTGAACAGCGCGTTGAAAGGTTCAATCGCTTTTGCGGGCAGGTGGCCGGTTTTGTACATCGCGCGGGCGAAAAAGCGCGAATACAGCAGGTGCAAGATCGCGTGTTCGATGCCGCCGATATACTGGTCAACGTTCATCCAATAGGCGGCATCCTCGGCCACCGTGGGGGTGGTGGCGTGGGGCGCTGTGAAGCGGGCGAAGTACCACGACGAATCAACAAACGTGTCCATCGTATCGGTTTCGCGCCGCGCGGGGGCACCGCAAGACGGGCAGGTGCAATTGCGCCATGTCGGGTGGCGGTCCAGCGGGTTGCCGGGGATGTCAAAGGTCACATCATAAGGCAGTTCCACAGGCAGATTCGCCTTTTTCTCGGCCACCACACCGCAGGCATCGCAATGCACCACGGGAATCGGGCAGCCCCAATAGCGTTGGCGCGAAATGCCCCAGTCGCGCAGGCGGTAGTTGGTCACACCGTGGCCAAAGCCTGCCGCCTCGGCATGGGCGATGGCGGCGGTGACAGCGGCCTCACCGGTTTGCACGGCGGGGCCTGCAAAGCCGCGGATATAGTGGACGGGTTCGGATTTCATCGGAACGAAGGGTTCGGACAGGGGCGCTTCCACAGCACCTTCGGCCACAAAGACCGATTTGATCGTCAGCGCGTATTTGGTGGCAAATTCGAAGTCGCGTGCGTCATGGGCGGGGCAGCCAAAGATCGCGCCTGTGCCGTAATCCATCAGGATGAAATTGGCGATCCAGACGGGCAATTCCACCGAAGGGTCGAGTGGATGCTTGACGCGCAAGCCTGTGTCAAAGCCGATCTTTTCCGCCGTTTCAATTTCTAGCGCCGAGGTACCGCCTTTGCGGCAAAGGGCAGTAAAGGCGGCGACGTCGGGGTTAGATTCCAGCGCCTTGGCCAGCGGGTGGTCAGCGGAAATCGCCGCAAAAGAGGCCCCCATCAGCGTGTCGGGGCGGGTGGTATACACCTCTAGCGTCTCAAATCCAGCAGGCGCACCCACCGTTTCAAAGGCGAACTGCAAGCCCTTGCTTTGGCCGATCCAGTTGGCCTGCATCAGGCGCACCTTTTCGGGCCAGTCTTTCAGCCCGTCCAAAGCGGCCAAAAGCTCGCCCGAATAATCGCTGATCTTAAAGAACCACTGCGTCAGCTCGCGCCGTTCGACCAAGGCGTTTGACCGCCAGCCACGCCCGTCGATCACCTGTTCGTTGGCCAGAACCGTCATATCGACCGGATCCCAGTTGACCACCGCCGCTTTGCGGTAGACCAGACCCTTTTCCATCATGTCGATAAACATCGCCTGCTGTTGGCCGTAGTATTCCGGCCGACAGGTGGCCAATTCCCGGCTCCAGTCGATCGACAGGCCCAAGGGCTTCATCTGGGCCTTCATCTCGGTGATATTGCCTTCGGTCCAATCGCGCGGATGGCCGCCGCGTTCCATGGCAGCGTTTTCGGCGGGCATGCCAAAGGCATCCCACCCCATCGGATGCAACACCGAATAGCCCTGCGCGGCCTTGGTGCGGGCCACAACATCGCCCATCGTATAATTGCGCACATGGCCCATATGGATGCGCCCTGAGGGATAGGGGAACATCTCTAGCACATAATACTTCGGCTTGGCCGGATCGCGCCGCGCTTCAAAGACGCGGGCGTTATCCCACGCCTGCTGCCATTTCGGTTCTATTTCAGAAGGGTCGTAGCGCGACATCATCAGCCCATGTTCTTAAGATCATTGGGGCATGACCTACCCTGCGCGCGGCGCAAGGTCCAGCCTGACGGGGGTGGTTTACAGGCCTGCGTCTGCAATCCGCAACTGACGGGCACGGTTCAAAATGGCATCTTCCACCGCCGAGACGGTTTCAGGGGCCACCGCAGCCCCATTCGCCCCCTGAAGCGACAGTTTTAACGACCGCGCATCCAAGGCCGGGTCTTGCACATAAATCGTGGCGCGGTAGCTGCGGCTGCCGCCGGGCGGCGTGCCGTAACCCGTTACGATCACGCCGGTAAACGGATCGACCGACTGCACCGGCAAGAAGTTCAGCACATCCAGCGCGGCGACCCAGATATACTTGTTAACTTTCACAGTCACATTGGGGTCAGCGTTCTTGTTGAACAAATCCCAAATCTTCGTGCCGGGCTGGTCGGTGCCTTCAAGTTTCGCCAAAGCCGCACGCTGGGCTTCGTTTGCGTTCAGCACATGGCCTTCGGCATCGGTGACGGGTGCTTTGCGCCCAAACAAGCCCCCGCCGCCACAGGCAGCAAGGGTCAACAGACAGGCCAAAGCCGTGATGGCGACGATGTGGCGACGATAGACCATTCAAAAACCCCCGGGTTTGACCTTGTCTAGCCGAGGTCGGAAGGCCTGCCAAGGGCTTTCCCCATAGGCTTGCCTGCAAGGCTGTGGCGGGCCGATGACAGGCGTGGCCCCCTGCGCATGACCACCTTAAAGTGTATACTTTGACGCATCTGTGGCATTTATGCACCGGTTCACCAAGAAATCTATCCAAAGTTTACTCTTTAGTTGTAATTACGCACCTAAAGGATAGAACTTGCCCATCCAACCGGATGACCCGGGGTGGACAGAACCTGACAATAGAACGGTGGAGCGATTATGAAAAAACTTCTTCTGGCGACAACTATGTTGATGACGGCAGGCAGCTATGCCGCCGCAGACGTATCGGTTTCGGGCGATGGCCGTATGGGTGTTGTGTCGACCGATGGCACGACATCGTTTTCGTCGCGGATGCGGATCAAGTTCTCGGGTTCGGGCACAACCGACGGCGGCTTGTCGTTTGGCGGTTCGTTCCGGGCTGCGGATGCGACCGGGGCAAAAGACGGCAACTCTGGCTCTGTTTACATCTCGGGCCCATTTGGCAAAATCACCATGGGTGATACCGGCAACGCGGTAGACTCGCTGGTCAGCAACGTTTCTGCGGTTGGCTATGGCGCAAGCGGCCTTGACGGGGCGCAAGAACTTGATCTGGTGGATAGCGCTGTCACGGCAGGCGTTTCCTACAACCTTTCAATCTCTGGCGCGACTGTTGAGGTTGGGACGGGTCAGCTTGATAGTGTTTCCGAATACTACTCGGTTGCCGTTGCCTATGCCTTTGGCGGCATCAATGCGGCGATTGGCTATGAAAGCGACGCGGTCGACACCAACACCAAAGTCGCGCTCTCGGCCAAGGTTGGGCCTGCCACTGTCAAGGTTGCTTTGGCTGATCGCGATTCCAACGCTGATATTGGCTACGCGGTTTCGGCCGACTTCGCGATGGCTGGCGCAGCAGTCACTGCCTATTATGCCAACGACAATGCCGACGAAGCAAACATGGCTGTTGGTGTCAGCTACGATCTAGGCGGCGGCGCTGTGTTCAAGTCTGGTGTGGGTACAGTGGACTCTGACACTGTCGCCGATGCGGGCCTGAACTTCTCGTTCTGATCCATCCCAAATTGCACGGCAAAGGGCAGGCGCAAGCCTGCCCTTTTGTTTTGCGCATCGCGTTTTGGGGGCAATAGGGGCTGATGGCGGGGGGGCGAAATCGAGGGGATCAGACCAAATCGCACCCTTTTTGCGCCCGATCTTCTGACCAAATCGCCCCAAACACCCTGCGCCAAATGCCCTCAATCCCCGATTTTCCAGCCTGTTACGTGCAGAGATCCCCCACAAACAGGCAAAAGTGTGGCAAACCTGCATCAATCCCAGCTTAATTGTGGCAACAAGTAGACCTTTTGATTGCAAAGCCCGCCGCCTCGGGTGAAGTCAGGCTATTCCCACGTCGAAAAACCGAGGTGGGCTAACCCTAGAGTCACAATGAGGGACACTATGAAAAAGATTCTTCTTGCAACTACTATCTTGAGCATGTCGGTTGGCTTCGCCGCTGCAGAAGTCAAAGTGGGCGGTTCGGCTAAGGCTGGTATTGCCCGCGCCAGTACTGGAGCTGTTGCTGCAGATACTTCGCTAGACGCTTTGGCCGACCAATCCACCGCCAACTCTGATAAAGCTGCTAAACTAGTCTTGCTAGACGCCGCTCATTCCGCCTACAATACAACCCCCGACGCGACCAACGCAGCATTAATTGTAGCGGCTAAAGCTGCCTATGACACTGCAAAAGCCAAATCCGACGCAGCTGATAAGGTAGTTAGTGGTGCAGCGGCCACTACTGGCGACTTCGCTGCTTACAGCTCGGTCAAAATCACGTTCGCTGGCTCGGGCGTCACCGACGGCGGCCTGGAGTTCGGCGCAAGCACTGACACGACGATCGGTGCAAAGTACGACTCGCTGGGTGACTTTGACGATGAGTCGAAGATCAGCACTGGCAATACCGGTTCGTGGGGTATCCCCACCGTTTACCTGTCGGGCAGCTTCGGCAAAATCTCGTTCTCGGCAAATAACCTGGACTTCTTCGACGACGCCAACGGCAACGGCGATGTGCAGTACGGTTACACCGCTGGCGACGTGACTGTTGGCTTGGTTGCTGACATCGAAAGCTCCAACTACTCGGCATCGCTGTCGGCAAACGTTGGCGGCGTTGCTTTGTCGGTTGACGCTGACACCTATGACATCTGGAATGCCTCGGCTGCTTACACCTCTGGCCCGGCAACCATCACTCTGTCGGCAAACGAAGCTGACGTTCAGAAGATCAAAGTTGCTTACTCGGCTGATGGCATGAGCGCCTCTGCCAAGTTCGGCACCGACGATTCGTGGGAAATCACCGGTGGCTACACCGCTGGTGCTTTGTCGCTGGCACTTCTGGCCAACAGCGGCGAATATCAGGAAGTTACCGTTTCCAACGATCTGGGCGGCGGCGCTTTGATCGTTGCTGGCGCAAACAGCGACCAGGACGCTTTTGCTGGTGTAGAACTGAAGTTCTAATCAACCCCACTTCCAATCAGGATAGGGCGGGCAGAAGCCCGCCCTATTCATTTTCCATCAAGTCTTTTATTGAAATCGCGTCTTATCTTTATGTCATGCCTCTCGCGGGCAAAGTGCGTCGTCACGGTTGCGGATCCTGATCAAAGGCTTATGGGATGTGGCGATTTTTTCGGAAAACAGGGTTGATTGAAACAAGAATCTATTTTGAAAATTTAAATTAAATCGTGAACGTTTTTTTATCTGTGTCATTTAATTCAGTGACCAGAGAAATCCCGCCTCGATGAATTTGGGGTCAAGCTTCAGCGTCAGCCGCAGGTCATTTTTGGCCTGGGCATTATAGGCCGAGGGCAAGGCACCACCTGAAAAACCTTTGCAGCATAGGCGGCTCTGTATCTGCGCCACGCGTTGCTATTAGTGGATTTGATGCGGTTCGGCTTGCGATTGGGGCGCTTAGATTGAAAGCTAGCTTTTTGCGTTATGAGCTTTCGTCAACCCTCATCCGGCCCCCGCGCACCCTTTCCTTTTGGCGCTGTCCGTGATTCTGTGCGTGCAAAGCAAAGGTGCCCCATGTCCCTCGTCGAAATTCGCAACCGAGTTGCGTCAGCCTTGGCCGCCGCTGGCCGTGCGCCTGGGTCTGTGACCCTGTTGGCCGTGTCAAAACTGCAGCCGGATGCCAAGGTGTTGCAGGCGCTGCAAGCTGGGCAGCACAGCTTTGGCGAGAATTATGTGCAAGAGACGGCTGCCAAATGGCCAGCGTTTCGCGAACAGTTCCCCGAGGCCCAAGTGCATATGATCGGCCCCTTGCAAACCAACAAAGCCAAGCAAGCTGTCGACCTGTTTGACGCGATCCATACGCTTGACCGCGCCTCCTTGGCTGAGAAGTTGGCGAAACTGGCGCAAGCGCGCGGCCAAAGCCCAGCCCTGTTCGTCCAGGTTAACACCGGAGAAGAGCCGCAAAAGGCCGGTATCCTGCCCGCCGGTTTGGAAACTTTCCTGAAGGATTGTCGGGGAATGGATCTAAAACCACAGGGCCTGATGTGCATTCCCCCCGATGGGGTCGACCCGAGGCCGCATTTTCAGATGCTGGCCGACATGGCCGCGCGCCACGGCTTAACTGGTCTATCGATGGGCATGAGCAGCGATTTTGAAGTGGCGATTGCCATGGGTGCTACCCATGTTCGGGTTGGTTCAGCGATTTTCGGCGCGCGGCCGCAGGCTTAGGTCAAAGACGCACGATCAAACGGCTTTGATGGCGCAACCGTTTGGCGATCCATAGCAAATCCTGCGGCGCCAAGGCCACACACCCCGCTGTCGGCGCACAGCGCCTGCGCCAGCGGTGCAAAAAGATCGCAGACCCGCGTCCTGGCACGGAAAAGGGCCAGTTCCAGTCGGTGATCAACACCAGATCGTATTGCGGATCGGCCCGTCGCAGGTGTTCGTGCGAAAAGCTGTGAGGTGCGCGAACCATCAGGTTGTAATCAGGGTCGCGCACATCGTCTGACCAAAGATCCAAGGGCCCGATGGGCAGCGCCCAATCTGTGGGCCGCGCCATTCGGTCTGGGCGGTAAAGCATGCCGACAATTCGGTGAACCCCCGCAGGCGTGCCGCCGTCGCCTTCGCGTTTGCGTTCGGGGCCAATGACGCCACCGCGTCCGATCGTGCAGGCAAACCGGCGTCCCCGAAAACGCAGGCCGGTGGGGGTAAGGACCATGTCAAACGGGGTCACGTCAGGTGCCCTGATTTGGTCGTTTTGGTCGCCAGATAGTCGGCGTTCTGCGGGTTTTGTCCGGCGTGCAATGCCACGCGGTCGGTGACGATCACACCGCAACCGCGCATCATATCCAGCTTGCGCGGGTTGTTGGTCATCAGGCGGATCGCTGAAAACCCCATGCGCCCCAGCATATCGGCACCGATGCGAAAATCACGTTCGTCATCTTCAAAGCCGAGGCGGTGGTTGGCTTCGACCGTGTCAAAACCTTGATCTTGCAAGGAATAGGCCCGCAGCTTATTTGCCAGCCCAATCCCGCGCCCTTCTTGGTTTAGGTATAGCAAAAGCCCCGCGCCTTCCGCCCCCATTTGCGCCAAGGCTGCGTGCAATTGTGGGCCGCAGTCGCATTTAAGGCTGCCCAGCACATCGCCCGTAAAGCAGGCCGAATGCAAGCGTGTCAGCACAGGCTGGCTGCGGTCTGGGCGGCCGATTTCGATGGCGTAGTGTTCTTGCCCGCCATCCTCGGGGCGAAAAACATGCACCCGCCCTGCTTGGGCCAAGGCCATTGGCACGCGTGCCGCAGATACGGCATGAAGTGGCGAAAGGCGCGCCAGTTCCGGTCCAATCTCGGCCACCTGCAAAAGTGACAGATCGTGGCGCAGCGCCAAGGCTGCGGCATCGGTGACGTCAACCACAATCACAGCCGGCAACAACCGCGCCGATTTGGCCAAAGCCAGTGCTGCGCGGTGCAAATCAGCACCGCCCGCGCGCAGCGCGTTCAAAGGCCCCTTCATCGGCCAGCGCAGATCATCCGCCGGGTCGGCCAGACTGCGGATCCACTCTATCCCCTGATCCACGGGCAAACTAATGCGCGCCAAGTCGCCATCATAAGCCCGCGCCTTTAACGTTTCAGCCCGCCTATCGGTCAGAGCAATCACAGGTTGGCCAAGGCTGCGCAAATCTGCCAAGCGCGCGGCGGTTAGTTCTTCCACCGCCACGACCAAGGCCGCGCCATCCCCCACCAGCACCACAGGAACGCCCATGCGCAAATCCCCGCGCGCGCGGGCCAGTCTTTCGGTAAGGGTCAGGGCAAGGGTCATGGGTTCAGGTGTTACACGATCTGGGGCATTCTGCCATAGTTTGAAACAATTCCCTCTTTCCTGACACGTCAGCGTGAGAGACTTGTCACATATCTTGCCGCGCAGCCTTGCCAAGCCCAAGTTTGGGCAAAGGCGACCCAAATAAGGATAAAACATGTCCATGCTGCGCAAAATTCTTCTCGTTGATGATGACGATGACCTACGCGAGGCTTTGTCCGAACAACTTGTCATGACCGAAGACTTTGACGTCTTCGAAGCCCGCACAGGGGCAGAAGCCATGGAAAAAGCCAAAGCCCCATCCTATGATCTGGTGATCCTTGATGTGGGCCTGCCCGATACCGATGGGCGCGAATTGTGCAAGCGAATGCGCAAAGGCGGTGTCAAATGCCCGATCTTGATGCTGACTGGCCACGACAGCGACGCCGACACGATCCTTGGGCTGGATGCCGGGGCCAATGATTATGTCACCAAGCCCTTTAAATTTCCCGTTCTTCTGGCCCGCATTCGCGCGCAGTTACGTCAGCACGAACAATCCGAAGATGCGATTTTCCAGATGGGCCCCTACACGTTCAAACCTGCCCAAAAGCTGCTGTTAGACGTTAAGGACAAGAAAATCCGCCTGACGGAAAAAGAAACCAATATCCTTAAATACCTATACCGCGCCCAATCAAGCGTGGTGGCCCGCGATGTGCTGCTGCATGAGGTTTGGGGCTACAACGCTGGTGTCACCACCCACACGCTGGAAACCCACATCTACCGCCTGCGTCAAAAAATCGAACCCGATCCCACCAATGCCCGCATTTTGGTAACCGAGGCGGGGGGGTACAAACTGCTGGCCTGAAAGCTGTGCTGTGCGCCCAAGAAATTGCCAAAGGCATGAATGATGGGCGCATGGCACCTATGTCGCAAACGGGTTTTCGCTTTGCCATCGGGCATGGGTATGGCGCGCTGACTTGCAACTTTGGCCCATCCTTTGGGGCTTGGGGTCAACGCACCCTAGACCTGCCATAGTTTAATTCCGCAACCCAAGGCAGAATGGCATCCGTCTTTTCTGGATAGTGAATAAAGACGACATGCGCCTTGCATGGGCAGTGGGCGGCACCTTGGAAGATGCCCTTTGCACCCTGCGTTAGGCCAATTTCATTATCACTGACTATTCTTTGCAGGCATACATTGCATGACGTCTTGAGGCTTCTTGCGCGAGCGCCTAGGCTTTGGCGTCCCTTATTGGAGCTGGCTTATGTCTTTCACCCTCGCCACTTGGAACATCAACTCGGTCCGCCTGCGCGAAGGGTTGGTGGCGCGGCTGATGACCGAAGAGCAGCCCGACATCCTGTGCTTGCAGGAATGCAAAAGCCCGGTCGAGTTGATCCCGCAAGATCAGTTTCGGGCCTTGGGCTATCGCTACATGGTGGCGCGGGGGCAAAAGGGCTATAATGGCGTCGCGATCCTGTCAAAGCTGCCGATTGTCGACGCCGGAGAGCGTGATTTTGCAAGCCTCGGCCATGCCCGCCATGTGGCCGCGCGTTTGGAAAATGGTGTTACGATCCACAACTGCTATGTGCCCGCCGGTGGTGATATCCCCGACCGCGCAGAAAACGACAAATTCGGCCAAAAGCTGGATTTTTTGGACGAAATGCGCGACTATTTCCGCTGGGAACGCCCCGACCGCGCCATTTTGGTCGGCGATCTGAACATCGCCCCGCGCGAGGATGATGTTTGGAACCACAAGGGCCTGCTCAAAATCGTCTCGCACACGCCCATTGAGATTGAACATTTGCATGGCGTGATGGATGCAGGCCTTTGGGTCGATATCACCCGCCAAGACATACCACAGGGCAATTTGTACAGTTGGTGGTCCTACCGCTCGCCCGATTGGGATGCGGGCGATAAAGGCCGCAGGTTAGATCATATCTGGGCCACCAAAGACATTGCCGCTTCTGGCCACTCTAGCCGCATCCTGCGCCCTGTGCGCGGCTGGGAAAAGGGCAGCGACCATGTGCCGGTCTTTGCGACGTTTGATCTTTAGGCTGGTTGGTCAAATGTCATGCGCCTTACTCAAAGATCAAGGCGATCTCATCTTCACGCAGCAGCCTCCATTGGCCCGAAGGCATATCATCGGGCAGTGACAGTCCGCCCAGACTTTCGCGGTGCAATGCCTCGACGTGGTTGCCTGTTGCGGCAAACATGCGGCGCACCTGATGGTATCGCCCCTCGGTCACCGAAAGCAGGGCTTCGGTTTTCGAGATCACGGTCAGTGCAGCGGGTGCAAGCGGCTTGTCCTCGCCCTCTAGCAACAATTCGCCCGAGGCGAAAATGGCGCCCTCGGTGCCGTTGAGCGGTTGGGCAAGCGTCGCACGATAGGTCTTTGTGACATGGTGTTTGGGGCTAATAACGCGGTGCAAAAGGTCACCGTCATCGGTCAGCAACAAAAGACCCGATGTCTGCTTATCCAAACGGCCGATGGTCGAGATCGCCGGATCGCGCCGTCTCCAACGTGCGGGCAAGATGTCATACACCAGCTTGCCGATTTCCTTGTGCGAACAGGTCATGCCCAAAGGCTTGTTCAAAAGAATGACCATGCCCGCGATGGGATCAAGCGCTTCGCCATTAATCTTCATGCGGCTTTGCAAATCCGCAGAGATCGGGATTCGTTTGGCGACATCTGAAACTTTGGCTGCGTCTAAAAGGATACGCCCCGCCATCGCCAATTGCGCAACTTCTCGGCGCGACCCATAGCCCATCGAGGACAAGAGTTTGTCGATGCGAGATGTCGGGGTTTTGGCCATTGGTTTTGGCTTCCTTAGATGGTCAGACAGGCCTGCAGGCAACTGGGCCAAGCCGGCTTTTCGCTGCGACGCATCTTTCCACTTTACCCTAATCCCGGGGGGCTGCAAAGCGGCCTCCCCGCCGTGGCGATCAAGGCGAGGGCTTGCAGAGCGCACCTGTTCCGAAGCGATTGGATCTGCACAAGGCCACAGCCGTTGATAACCCACTTACCCACAGAAGATTTTGCACAAAAGTCTTTACAGGCTTCCCTCATCCATCCACTATATCTAGTAAGGTTGGTGTCGGCGCATACACCTCCTTGCCAGACACCCAGCCGCTGGTGGGTCGCACCCAAGAAGCGGCATAATGATGAGGCCGGGCATGTCACTTGCAGAAGATCTTATAGGCTACGACGATCTGCATCCGATTGATGTGGTCGAAACCTTGGCAGAATACCACGATTGGGATTTTGACCGCGTGACCGAGGATCAGATCGCCATGGCCGTCGAAGGCCAGTGGCGCACTTATTCCCTCACCTTGGCTTGGTCGCCGCAAGACGAAACCCTGCGCCTGATTTGCACGTTTGAGATGGAGCCGCCCGAGGGCCGCCATCTGCAGCTTTATGACCTGCTTAACCGTTGCAATGACATGGTCTGGACGGGCGCCTTCACCTATTGGGCGGATCAAAAGCTGATGGTCTGGCGCTATGGTCTGGCGCTTACCGGTGGGCAGATTGCCGCCCCAGAGCAGATTGACCATCTGATTGGCGCGGCCGTCATGGCCTGCGAGCGCTTCTATCCGGCCTTTCAACTGGTGGCTTGGTCGGATCACACCCCCCAAGCTGCCCTCAAAGTCGCCATTGCCGAGGCTTACGGTCGCGCCTAACTTGGCCCCGACGAATTTCGGAGGCGAGAATGCTTGATACAGTGGCCCGCGACGGTTTGGTGCTTTTGGGATGCGGTAAGATGGGCACGGCCCTGTTGACCGGATGGTTGGCGGCGGGGGTGCCTGCATCCTCGGTTTGGGTGATTGAACCGAACCCCAGCGATTGGCTGAAAGCCAGCGACGTGCATCTGAACCTAGGCGTGCCGCCAGCGCCTGCAGTGGCCTTGCTGGCGGTGAAGCCGCAGATGATGGGCGCGGCCTTGCCGGCGTTGCAGGCCTTGGGCAATGGGACGACGCTGTTCATCTCGATCGCTGCGGGCACGTCGATTGCCACCTTCGAGGCCGCCTTGGGTCACCGCACCCCCATCGTGCGCACCATGCCCAACACGCCCGCCATGGTCGGGCGTGGCATCACTGGCATCTGTGCCAATGCAGCGGGGCAGTCGGGCCTGCCTTTGGCGCGTGCGCTGATGCTTGCCGTGGGCGAGGTGGTCGAGCTTGACGGCGAACACCAGATTGACGCCGTCACCGCCATTTCCGGCTCTGGCCCAGCTTATGTCTTCCACCTGATCGAGGCGATGGCCGCTGCGGGCGAGGCCGAGGGTCTGTCGGCTGACATCGCCATGAAGCTCGCCCGCGCCACGGTCTGCGGGGCGGGCGAATTGGCCTACCGCTCGCCTGAACCCGCTTCGCAGTTGCGCATCAACGTCACCTCTCCGGGCGGCACCACGGCGGCTGCTTTGGCCCATTTGATGGACCCTGTCACAGGCCTGCCCCCCCTGATGGCCCGCGCCGCCCATGCTGCCGCCGAACGGGGGCGAGAGTTGGGAAAATGATCACCTACGCCGATTTCGAACAGGTCGACATCCGTGTGGGCCGCATTACCCGCGCCGAACCCTTCCCCGAGGCGCGCAAGCCTGCCTACAAGCTATGGGTCGATTTCGGGCCCGAAATTGGCGAAAGGCGATCCTCGGCGCAGATCACGGCGCATTATACTTGCGAGGGTTTGGTGGGCCGTCAGGTTCTGGCCGTGGTAAACTTTCCCCCGCGCCAGATCGGCAAGGTTCTGTCCGAGGTGCTGGTTCTGGGCCTGCCGGATGAGAACGGGCAGGTGGTGTTGATCGGGCCGGGGCAGGATGTGCCCTTGGGGGGGAAGTTGTTTTGAAACTGTTGATCACGCGCACCATGCCCCAATCGGTCCTCGACCGCGCCCGCACAAGGTTTGACGTGACCCACCGCGACTTGCACACGCCGATGGATGCGGCCGAGTTGCGCACGGCCCTGCGCGATTATGACGCCGTGCTGCCCACCTTGGGAGATCTGTTCAAGGCGGATGTTTTCGCTGATGTGCCAAAGCCCCGCGCGCAGATTCTGGCAAATTTCGGAGTGGGCTATAACCACATCGACGTGGCCGCCGCCCGCGCGGCGGGCCTGTCTGTCACCAACACCCCCGGCGCTGTCACCGATGCCACGGCCGATATCGCCCTGATGCTGATCTTGATGACCGCCCGCCGAGCGGGAGAGGGCGAGCGACTGCTGCGTGCAGGCGCGTGGACAGGCTGGCACCCGACCCAGATGTTAGGGATGCATGTGTCTGGCCGCACCGTGGGCATTATCGGCATGGGGCGGATCGGCAAGGCCATCGCCCACCGCTGCCATTACGGCTTTGGCATGAAGGTGGTCTATCACAACCGCTCCGAGGTCGACGCTGGTCTTCCCGCCAGCCAACTGCCGCTGGACCAAGTGCTGAAAGCCGACATCGTTGTGCTGGCCGTACCGGGGGGCGCTGCCACGCATCATCTGATTTCCGCCCCGCAACTGGCGCAAATGCGGCCCGAGGCGCTGCTGATCAACATCGCGCGCGGCGATGTGGTCGACGAGGCTGCACTGGTTGCGGCCCTGCAAAGTGGCCAGATTGCCGGGGCGGGGCTGGATGTCTACGAATTTGAACCCCATGTCTCGCCCGCGCTGATGGCGATGGAAAACGTCACCCTGCTGCCCCATCTGGGCACCGCAGCACTAGAGGTGCGTCAAGACATGGGCCGGATGGCCGTGGACAATCTGTTTGCCCATCTTGACGGGCAACCCCTGCCCAATCCGGTCTGATCGCGCCCTTTATGCCGAAACCGCAGCAAAGCGGGCATAAAACCCGTCCGCTTTTTCGGCCAGATCGGTCAGAAGGGCAGGGGGCGCAAAGCGGGGGCCAAGCTTAGACAGGTCGTGGCACATCTGAACCGCCGCCCCCGCGCCGATCCGGTCAAGCCACGAGAACGGGCCACCCGACCACGGCGCAAAGCCCCAGCCCAAAATGGCCCCCACATCGCCCTCGCGGATATCGGTAAGAACGCCCTGTTCCAGCGCGCGCACCGCTTCTAACGCTTGGATCATCAGCAAACGGTGCTGCACTTGGGCCAGATCGGGCTGGTCTTTGGCCACGGGCCAAAAGGCCCCCAACCCCTCCCACAGCCCCGTGCGTTTTCCCGCGCTGTCATAGGCGTAAAACCCTGCCCCAGCCTTGCGCCCCAAGCGGCCCTGCTCGGCCAAGGCAAAGATCACGCCATCAACCGCGCTGTCAGGATATACCGCCCCCATCGCCGCCTTGGTCGCCTGAGCAATCCTGACCGCCAAGTCAATCGAGGTTTCATCAACCAGTTGCAGCGGCCCCACCGGCATGCCCACCATCCGCGCGGCGGCTTCGATCAGGGCCGGTTCCACCCCTTCGGCCACCATGCGGATGCCTTCGTTGATATAAGGAATGATGCAGCGGTTGGCATAAAAGAACCGTGCATCGTTCACCACGATGGGCGTTTTGCGCAAGGCGCGCACGAAGTCCAGCGCTTTGGCCACGGCGCGGTCACCGGTCTTTGCCCCGCGAATAACCTCGACCAGCGCCATTTTGTCGACCGGAGAGAAGAAATGCACCCCCAGCATCTTATCCGCCCTGCAAGAGGCCGCAGCCAAACCCGTGATGGGAAGGGTAGAGGTATTGGTGGCCAAAATGCAGGTTTCCGCCACCACGGTTTCAACACGGGCAATCACCTCGGCCTTGACCTTGGGGTCTTCAAACACCGCTTCAATCACCAGATCGCAGGGCGCAAGGGCCGCGTAATCGGCGGTGGCGCTGATACGGCCCAAGACGGCGGCCTTGGTCAGGTCAGTGGCTTTGCCGCGCTGGATGTCTTTGTCCAGAAGGCTGGCAGAATGGCCTTTACCACGCTCTGCCGCCTCAACCGTGGCATCGACCAGCACCACGTTTATCCCCGCAATCGCCGCGACATGGGCGATGCCTGCCCCCATCATGCCCGCGCCGACCACGCCCAAACACCGCACGCTTTCATCCGGCAAAGCAGGCCGACGCGCGCCTTTGTCCAGCGCCTCTTTGTTCAAAAACAGGCTGCGGATCATCGCCCCTGCGGTCGGGTCAAGCAGAACCGAGGTAAAGGCCCGCGCCTCGACCTTGAGCGCGGTGTCAAAGCCTACCAAGGCGCCCTCGTAAGCCGCTTGCAGCACAGCGCGGGCGGCGGGATAAACGCCCATCGTCTTGCCCTGCGTCATCGCACTAACGGCGAGGTAGGTCATATAGCCCGAAGGGTCATAAGGCGCGCCGCCGGGCATTTTGTAGCCTTTTTGATCCCAAGGTTTCACCAGATCGGCGTCTTTGGCCGCCAAAACCCACGCCTTGGCCCGCGCCAAAAGCACCTCAGCTGGCACCACCTCATCAATCAGGCCCGCCGCGGCCGCCTGCTGCGGGTCAAGCAGCTTGCCTTCCAACAAATAGGGCGCTGCCGCCTGAAGGCCCAGTTTGCGCACCAAACGCGTGGTGCCCCCCGCCCCCGGAAACAGGCCCACAAGGATCTCTGGCAGGCCAATCCTGGCCTTGGGCGTGTCAGCCACCAAGATGCGGTGACAGGCCAGCGGCAGTTCGTACCCGATGCCCAGCCCCGTCCCAGTCAAGGCTGCCACGATCGGCTTGGCCCCTGTCAGGGTCTTTGCATCCCGCCCGCCGCGCTCGATCTTGCGCAGCACATGGTGCAAGCGCATCACCCCCGCAAAGATCGCCTCCGCCCCGCCCGATTGCATCTGCGAGATGACCTGCAAGTCCATCCCGCCCGCAAAGTCTTTCTTGGCAGAGGTGATCACCACCCCCCGCACCGCCCCATCCCCCAAGGCGCGGTCGATCAAGGCGTCCAACGCGTCAATCCCCGCCAAGGATAAAACATTCATCGACCGCCCCGCCACATCCCAAGTGATGGTCGCAACACCGTCGCTGTCGAGGGCATATAGGAAGTCAGGCATGGGTTTGGTTCCTGTGAAAAACGCAAGGATCAAGGTGGCAACAGATTAAGAAAGCCATGCCCTAAATCCGCTCTAAAATCGTAGCAGCCCCCATGCCACTGGCCACACAAAGGGTGGCCAGACCCAGCGTCTTATCGGCGCGCTCCATCTCGTCCAGCAAGGTGCCCAAAATCATGGCACCTGTAGCCCCCAAGGGGTGGCCCATGGCGATTGACCCACCGTTGACGTTGACCTGTGCCGGATCGACATCAAAGGCCTGTTTAAAGCGTAAGACCACGGCGGCGAAGGCTTCGTTGACTTCAAACAGGTCAATGTCGCGGGCACTCAGGCCAGATCCGGCCAGAATGCGCTGGGTGACGGGCACCGGGCCTGTCAGCATGATCGTGGGATCAGAGCCGATCTTGGCCGTAGCGCGAATGCGCGCGCGCGGCTTTAGGCCATACCGGCGGCCAAAGGCAGCGTCGCCCACCAAAACCGCTGCCGCCCCGTCGACGATACCGCTGGAATTGCCAGCGTGGTGGATGTGGTGGATGCGCTCAAGATGGGGGTATTTCATCAAGGCCACCTTGTCGAACCCAGGCATCCCCTCGCCCATAGCCTGAAAGGCGGGTTTCAATGCCGTCAGAGCCGAAAGGCTGGTGTCCGGGCGCATGTATTCGTCATGGTCCAAAATCATCAACCCGTTGCGGTCGCGCACCGGAACCATGCTGCGGGAAAAGCGGCCTTCGGCCCAAGCCAGAGCCGCGCGGCGTTGGCTTTCCACCGCCAAAGCGTCGGCCTGTGTGCGGGTAAAGCCGTATTCGGTGGCGATCAGATCGGCCGAAATGCCCTGCGGCACAAAGCCTGTGCCCATGGCAAGGCTGGGGTCGACGGCGATGGCCGCGCCGTCCGAACTCATCGGAACGCGGCTCATCATCTCGACCCCGCCTGCGATGTAACCTTGCCCCAACCCGCCGTGCAGTTGGTTGGCAGCAAGATTGACGGCGTCAAGACCGCTGGCGCAAAATCGGTTGATCGAAAGGCCGGGGATGGCCTGATCCAGCGACGAGGCCAGAACAGCCGACCGCGCCAAGCAGCCGCCCTGCTCGCCCACTTGGGTCACATTGCCCCAGATGACATCCTCAACCGCATGGCCGCTCAGCCCGTTGCGTGCCGCCAAGGCATCCAGCATCTGCGCAGACAGGGCCACGGCTGTGACCTCATTCAAACTGCCATCCGCCCGCCCCCGCCCGCGCGGGCTGCGGATTGCGTCGAAAATGAAGGCCTCGGTCATGGCAACGTTCCTGCGCTAATGCTGCCCTGAAGCTATCCTTCTTCGCCCCAGGGCCACAACCCCGCGATGACGGGCCTTCTCAGACTTCTGATCGCCCCTTGCCCTTTTGAGTATTTAGACCAAGATGAATTAACCGGATGTTAAGGTTAAGGTGCCAGACTGTCCACGCGGTACAGGCTGGAGAGCCGATGACCGCCCGAGGTGAAGCCCCACTCTGACATGCCGGATAGCCAAAACGGAGCCTCAGGGTGGGGTGGACCTTGATCTTTCATCTTGGCGCAAATACTCCCCCGCCGGAGGCGTCCGCCGTCAGGGCTAGGCGCGACATGGTTTATGGCTAGCCTGTCTGAACGCCATGACAAAACGGCCAAACCCCCTTGCACCTGCGCCTTGACAGTCCACAATGCGGGCAAGGAGATCCACATGACCGATAAAGTGACCCATGCTCAGGCGGTGATGCCATCGCTGCCCCATGCCCAAAGCCTAGGAATGATCGTGGATCAGATGTCGGCGGGCAGCGCCGCTATCACCATGCCTTATGATCCCCGCCTGATCGGCGATCCGGCCACGGGCGTGCTGCATGGTGGGGCTATTTCGGCGCTGATGGATACAGCTTCGGGGGCGGCTGTCATGTGCCACCCTTCGGCACCCGCAGCCACGGCCACGCTGGATCTGCGCATCGACTATATGCGCCCGGCCACCCCCGGTCAGGCCATCACCGCGCGGGCTGTCTGCCACCATGTCACGCGTACTGTGGCCTTTGTGCGCGTCACCGCCACCGATGCCGACGAAAGCCGCCCGGTTGCCATGGGCACGGGCACCTTTACGCTAGAAAGGCCATCTGCATGACCCGCAAACCCCCCGAACCGGTCGAGATCGTCAAATCCCGGCGCGAGGCGGCTTTGGCCCGTTTGATTGCCGGTGTGCCCTATATCGGCTTTCTGGGCGCGCGGTTTGATCGGCGCGGCGATGAATTGACGGCTGTTTTGCCATTTCATCCCTCGTTGATCGGCAATCCTACGATCCCCGCTTTGCACGGCGGGGCCACAGCCGCGTTCTTAGAGGTGGCGGCGATCATCGAACTGGCGTGGTCCAGCCTGTGGCAGGATATGGAGGAGGGCCGCATTGACCCTGCCGCCGAAACCTTCCCCGCGCTTCCCAAGACCATCACGTTCACCGTGGATTATCTGCGCTCTGGCTTGCCGCGAGATGCCTATGCCCGCGCCACTGTGACACGCAGCGGGCGGCGCTTTGCCACGGTGCAGGTGGAAGCTTGGCAAGACAACCGCGCCAAGCCCTTTGCCCAAGCCACTGCGCATTTCCTGATGCCCGATCCCTAAGGCTTAAATCCGCAACCGCTTGAACAATTCTTGCGCGCCCCAGCCCGCCACCATGGCCATGAGCAGCGAGAGAACCCCGTAGATCAAAGGTTGCTCCATCGCCAGACGGTAGAGTGTCCGCTCGACCCCAGCTTTTTGGACGTCAATCTGACTTTCCTGCATATCCGTCACTGCGCCGCCTCGTGTCAGAAAGATGCGCACCTTATAGGGTCCCTCAACCAAATTGGCGGGCAGGCTGATGTCGGTGCGAAACAGCGCTTGGCGCAGCAACAGCACGCTTTCGGGGGCCAGCACGAAGGATCCTGACGCTTGGCGGATGCGTTGCAGCGCCTCGATATAGGGGGTTTGGTCGGCACTGGGGGCGGCTGCGGTGTCAATCGTTTGGGGGATGGTGATATGGTATTTGGCATCCTCGGATGGCAGCAAGATATCTGCCACGGCTTTGGTCGAGGCCACAGCATAAAAACTGGGCGCAGCCGTGATCTTGACAGATCCGCGGTTCAGCCAGATGCCCGCCACATAGTCTTTCTTGCGGATCATCAAGGGGGTCGAGGGGCCCTCGACCGTGATGATCACCTCCATCAGGGGCCAAGTGGGGGCTGGCCTGTCGCGTAGCGCCGCGCCATAGACCAGGATCGAGGCACCGTCAAAATTGGTGGTGATCGAGACGCCCGACTGGCTGACGCCGGAGACGATCTCTTCGCCCTGTACCGGAAGGGCCATCAGGCACAAAGCCAAAAGCCAGCCCTTCATGCCGCCACCCGCGTGACAGAGTACAATTCAGCAGGCGTCAGCAGCAAGTCAAAGCCGATCTTGATCGCAACCGCCAGCACAAGAAGCGCCAGCAATATCCGCAACTGTTCTGCCTTAAGCCGCACGCCGACCCGCGCACCGATCTGCGCGCCGATCACCCCGCCCATGATCAACAAAAGCGCCAGCATCATATCCACCGTGTGATGGGTCACCGCATGGACCAGTGTGGTATATCCCGTCACAAAAGTGATCTGAAACAAGCTGGTTCCGACCACAACCTTGGTGGGCATCCCCAAAATGTAGATCATCGCAGGCACCATCACAAAACCGCCGCCCACCCCCATGATCGCCGACAAAAAGCCCACCGCTGCCCCCACCAACACAGGCGGGATGACCGAGATATAAAGACCCGAGGCGCGGAATTTCATCTTGAATGGCATCTTATGCACCCAAGAATGCACATGCGCACGCTTGATGCGGGCCTGGCCAGTACGGCGCAAGGATTTGACGCTTTCCACCAGCATCATCCCGCCAATCAGGCCCAAAAACAGAACATAAGACAGTTGCACAAAGACATCGGTCTGCCCAAGCCTGCTCATCAGGTCAAAGACATAGCCACCTACGGTGGAACCAGCCAAGCCCCCGCCTGTCAAAACAGCACCCATCGGCAAATCCACCGCACGCCGCTTGAATTGCGCCAGTGCGCCCGAGATCGACGAGGCCACGACCTGATTGGCCCCTGTTGCCACAGCCACTCCAGGGGGCACGCCGATCATCATCAGCAAGGGCGTGATCAAGAACCCGCCGCCCACACCGAACATCCCTGACAAAAAGCCGATCAACCCGCCTAGGCCCAAAAGGACAAAGGCGTTCACCGAGACTTCGGCGATAGGAAGATACAACTGCATTGTGCCTGTGGGTATGTGCCGGTTAGGGCGGGCCTGTTTCATTCACGCTTGCGCGGCTTTTCGCCCTAAGTCAAACGCTTCTGGCCAAGTTTTTGTCCAAGCGGCCATTTCAGGTCAATGTGGGGCCAAAAAGTCGCACATGTCCCTCAAATCCTTAAGGAAATCACGCATAAAACGGTCGTCTTTTGCGAGAGATTAGCTCATAGCGCGCAGATAGCAGCGCAGGATCTTTTCCAGCTTGGCCGCGCCCAAAGGGGCCATGGCTTTGGTGTGTTCATGGCTTATCTTTTCGTCTGAAAGGCCCGCTGCCATGTTGGTGATGGTCGAAATCGCCGCCACCTTCAGGCCCAAAAAGCGCGCCAAGATCACCTCGGGCACGGTTGACATGCCCACCGCATCGCCGCCCAGAATTTTGATCGCCCGAATTTCGGCTGGGGTTTCAAAGCTTGGGCCAGAGTACCACGCATAAACGCCTTCGGGCAGCGCCACGCCTTCGGTCTTGGCTGCGGCCTGCAAAGCCACCCGCATCGCTGGATTATGCGCATCGGTCATAGGGACAAAACGCGTGTCGGTTGGCTCTCCGATCAAGGGGTTCAGCCCCGAGAAGTTGATGTGATCTGACAGCAGCATCAGATCGCCCGGCCTGATATCGGCGCGCAGGCTGCCCGCGGCGTTGGTGGCGATCACAGAGCTTACGCCAAGCGCCTTAAGCGTTTCCAACGCCACGCGCATCGCGGCAGGATTGCCCTTTTCATAGTAATGCTCGCGCGCGCCCAGCACCGCCACGCGCACACCCTCTAGCGTGCCGACGTGCAGGCTGGGGTTGTGGCCTGATACGCTGACATGGGGAAAGCCGGGCAGATCGGCATAGGGGATGGCCACGCCTTCCACGGCATAAGCCAGATGGCCCAAGCCTGACCCTAAGATTAGCGCCAGTTGGATGGGTTGGTTTCCCGCACGGTCGCGGATGATCTCAACGCTCTTTGACATAGGCCTCACCTCCGGCGCGGGGGGGGATGGCTTTGCCCACAAAGCCCGCCAGAATGATCACGGTCAGAATATAGGGCAGGGCTTGGGTAAACTGCACCGGAATGACCACCACGCCAATGTCGATGTTTTGAAACCGGATGGCGATGGCATCCAGCAGGCCAAACAGCAGGCAGGCCATCAGCGCATACCACGGCCGCCATTTGGCAAAGATCAATGCGGCCAGCGCGATATAACCGCGCCCTGCCGTCATCTCGCGCAGGAACCCTGCCGACAGCCCCATCGACATATAGGCCCCCGCCAGCCCGCACAGAACCCCCGTAATCCCCACCGCCGCATAACGCAGGCCCGTCACCGACACCCCCGCCGTATCCACCGCCGCAGGGTTTTCACCCACAGCGCGCAGACGCAGGCCAAAGCGGGTGCGGTACAGCACCCACCATGTCAGTGGCACGCAGGCCAAGGCGACATAGACCAAGATCGAATGGCCCGACAGGACATGGCTATAGATACCACCCAAAAGCCCCAGATCTCCGCTTTCGTTTGCGGAGGCGGCAAAGGGAAAGGTAATCTCGGCAAAGCGCATCCCGTCCACCAAGGCCGGCGTCTGACCGCCCAGTTGGAACCAGCTTGCCCCCAAGACCACCGTCAATCCCGAGGCAAGAAAGTTTACCGCCACGCCCGAAATCAGCTGGTTGCCGCGAAAGGTGATGCTGGCCAGACCGTGGATGGCCGCGAACACCAAGGCGGCCCCGACCCCTGCCAATACGCCCAGCCAAACGCTGCCCGTGGCATAGCTTGCCGCCGCCGCTGCAAAGGCTGCGACCAGCATTTTTCCCTCTAGCCCGATGTCAAACACGCCCGCGCGTTCTGAATATAGCCCCGCCAGACAAGCAAACAGCAAGGGCGTGGCCAGCCGGATGGTCGAATCCAGAATTTGCAGGAAACTCGCCAGATCCATCACTTGGCCCCCCCGCGCTTGGCGAACAAATGCTCCAGCGGTTTTTGCACCATATAGGGCAAAGCACCGGTGAACAGGATGACCAAGGCTTGCAGCACGGTAATCACCTCACGCGGTATCGTGGTGCCCATGGCCAGCTGCGAGCCGCCCTGATACAAAAATCCGAACAAAACAGACGCGATCACGATCCCAAAAGGATGGTTTCGCCCCATCAAGGCAACGGCGATCCCGATAAACCCCGCCCCTTCAACCGAGTTCAGCACCAAGCGGTGGGCCGCGCCCTGCACGGCATTCACCGCCATCAGCCCCGATATCCCGCCCGACAGCAGCAGGGCATAAATCGTGATCTTGACCGGATCAATGCCGGCATAAAGCGCTGCCTTTTCCTGCTTGCCAAAGGCGCGCAGGGCGTAGCCCAGCCTTGTGTGCCAGATCAGCGCCCACACCCCCACCGCCAAGGCAATGGCGATCACAAACGAAATGTTGGCCGGGTTCCTGTTGGAAAACGGTATCCCCACCAGCCCCAGAATATCGCCCAGTTTGGGCAAGTTATAGGCCTTGTCAAATCGGGCTGAGGCCGGATCCATGCTGCCCATCGGGCGCAGCAGGTTGACCAGCACATAGTTCATCAAGGCATAGGCGATGAAGTTGAACATCATCGTAGTGATCACAATATGACTGCCGCGTTTGGCTTGCAGCCAGGCAGGCACAAAGCCCCAAGCCGCCCCAAACGCCGCCCCCGCCGCCAGCGACCCCAACAAAGCCAGCGACCAATGCGGCCACGGGATCAGCAGACACGACAGCGCCACGCCCAAACCGCCCAAAGTCGCCTGCCCTTCCCCCCCAATGTTGAACAGGCTGGCCTGAAAGGCGATTGACACGGCTAGCCCTGTGAAGATGAAGTTGGTGGCGTAATACAGCGTATAGCCCAAGCCGTTGGTTGACCCGAACGATCCGTCAATCATGATCCAGATCGCCTGCAACGGGCTTTGGCCGATGGCGGCGATCAGGATGCCGCAAAAGGCAAAGGCGATGATCAGGCAGATCAGCGGCACTAAGACCACATCGGCCCAGCGGGGCAACTTGTCCATCTTAGGCCTCTTTCTTGACAGGGTCGCTGCCGGTCATTCCGGCCATCAACAGGCCCAGATCGCGTTCGTTGGTGGTTTCAGGGTCACGCTCGCCCATGATCTTGCCGTCAAACATCACCAAGATGCGGTCAGACAGGCTCATGATCTCGTCCAGTTCAACCGAGACAAGCAACACGGCTTTGCCCGCATCGCGCAGGGCGACGATTTGTTTGTGGATGAATTCAATCGCCCCGATGTCCACGCCGCGCGTGGGTTGGCCGATCAGCAAAAGGTCTGGGTTACGCTCGATCTCACGGGCGACGACGATCTTTTGCTGGTTGCCACCGGAAAAGGATTTGGCGGGCAGGGTGGGGATGGGCGGGCGCACATCAAAGGTGGCCATCTTGCGCGCCGTGTCGGCTTTGAGGGCTGCATTGTCCATGAAAAGAGCGTTCTTTTGGTATTCAGGGGCGTTGTGATAGCCAAAGCCCACGTTTTCCCATGCGGCAAAGTCCATAATCAGGCCAAGGGTTTGGCGGTCTTCGGGCACATGGGCGATGCCTGCGGCGCGGCGGGTTTGGCCATTGGCCTTGCGCCCCTTCAAGGGCAGATCGACACCATTCAGTGTGATGCGGCCCGTGGCCTGAGCGATGCCGCCCAAGGCTTGCAGCAGTTCGGATTGGCCGTTGCCCGCAACCCCTGCGATGCCCAAAATCTCGCCCGCGCGGATGGTCAGGCTGACACCTTTCAAACGCTCAACGCCTTCGGTCTGCACTGTCAGGTTTTCGACCACCAGCACCTCGCGGCCGGGCTTGGCAGGGCGCTTTTCGACCTCTAGCAAGACTTTACGGCCCACCATCAATTCGGCCAAGGCTTGGGGCGAGGTTTCGGCGGTTTTGAGCGTGCCCACCATCGTACCGCGCCGCATGACGGAAACGGTGTCTGTCGTCTCCATAATCTCGCGCAGTTTATGGGTGATCAGGATGATCGTGCGACCGCGAGCCTTCAGGCCAGCAAGGATGCGAAACAGGTGGTCGGCCTCTTCGGGGGTCAGAACGCCGGTGGGTTCATCCAAAATCAGAATTTCGGCCTGACGGTACAGGGCTTTGAGGATCTCGACCCGCTGTTGGTGGCCGACAGACAGGTCTTCGATCACGGCGTCTGGGTGTACATCCAGATCATATTCGCGGCTTAGCGCCTCTAGCTCGGCACGCGCGCGGGTGAGCGAGGATTTGAGCAAAGGGCCGTCTTCGGCCCCTAGAATAACGTTTTCCAGCACCGTGAAATTCTGCACCAGCTTGAAATGTTGAAACACCATGCCGATGCCCGCGCGGATGGCGCTTTGGCTGTCAGGGATGGCGGTGAGCGTGCCGTTGATAAAAATCTCGCCCGCGTCAGCTTTGTAAAAGCCATAAAGGATCGACATCAGCGTCGACTTGCCCGCGCCGTTTTCGCCGATGATGCCGTGGATCGGCCCGCGCGGCACGGCGATGTTGATGTCACGGTTGGCCTGCACCGGACCAAAGGCTTTCGAGATGCCTTTCAATTCGATGGCATAGGGCAAAACGGGGGCGGCAGTTGCCTGCCGCCCCCCTTGTATCGCGTCAGCCATTAGAACTGGCCAGCGGGGCAGGTGTTGTCGGACATATAGTCGTGCACCTTCAGCTCGCCGGATTTGATCTTGGCAGCAGCGTCTTCGACAGCGGCCTTCATCTCTGGCGAGACGAGGGCGGCGTTGTTGTCATCCATGGCCACGTCCACACCGCCTGCGGCAAGGTCCATCACGTTGACGCCCGGCTTCAGATCAGCGCCTTGTTTGAAGGCCTCATAAACCGCATTGTCGACGCGCTTGACCATCGAGGTCAGAACTTGGCCGGGGTGCATGTAGTTTTGGTTGCTGTCCACGCCCACCGACAGAATGCCGCCATCGGCCGCCGCCTGCAGAACGCCAACGCCCGTGCCGCCAGCCGCCGCAAAGATCACGTCAGCTTTTTGCGACATTTGCGACTTGGCAATCTCGGCGCCCTTCACGGGGTTGTTCCATGCCGAGCCATCTGTGCCCGTCATGTTCAAGATCACAGTGGCGTCGGGCTTCACAGCCTTGACACCTTGCGCATAGCCACAGCCAAAGCGGCGGATCAGCGGAATGTCCATGCCGCCGATAAAGCCCACCACGCCCGACTTCGACGCCATGCCAGCCATCACACCCGCAAGGTATGAGCCTTGGTCTTCGGTGAAGACCACCGATTTGACGTTGGGCTGATCGACAACCATGTCGATGATCGCGAACTTGGTGTCAGGATAGTCAGGGGCCACGGCATTCAGCGTGTCGCCAAAGGCAAAACCGGTCATGACGATCGGGTTGGCACCGGCTTCTGCCAGTTGGCGCAAAGCCTGCTCGCGCTGGGCTTCGTTTTGCATTTCCAGCTCTTTGAAAGTGCCACCAGTTTCGGCAGCCCAACGCTGCGCGCCGTTAAAGGCTGCTTCGTTGAAGGATTTGTCGTTCTTGCCGCCAACGTCATAGATGATGGCAGGGTCGGCCAATGCGGCCACAGCACTTAGTGCCAGAACGGCCGAGGCCCCCAGCAGGCGTTTCATCAGGGTCATGTCTGTCTCCCAGTTGTCAAAACAATGCGCCATTGGAACTGGCAGGCTTAACAAGGCCAGATCGCGGCGGTCGTGGTTGATTTAGGGCTGATGCGGCGGGGGTGGTCAATAGGAATCTCATGGGGGGCAGTCGGGTATTTGATCGATTGTTCAAGCCTTGGGCGTGTGGCGGCCCCACTTTGGGGTCATCCTGCCCCCCGGAGTGGCCTTGGGCAGGGCGTTCTTCGCGAAAATCCTTGGCACGGAGATTTTTGACCGCTCATCTGCCCCCCGGAAGGAATTAAACCTCGGCAAAAGATGGGCGGTTTACAGGGCGCGGCCCATCAGGATGGCGTCGACGCTTTGGCCTGTGGCGCGGTAGTAGCCCTTGCGACGCCCGGTGGGCACAAAGCCTGCGGCGGCATACAGGGCGCGGGCGGCTTGGTTGGTTTCGGCCACTTCTAGAAAGGCAGTGGTGGCCTGGCGCTGGCGGGATTGGGCAAGGAAGTCTGCGACAAGTGCGCGACCCAATCCCAAGCGGCGCGCGGTGGGGGCGACGGCTATTGTCAAAAGAGTGGCCTCGCCTGCCACGACTTGGGCAAGAAGAAAAGCTTGCGGCTTTGTTAAGGCGAAGGTGAAAGGGTTTGCCAGCGTGGCTTCCAGTTCGGTCTGCGACCAAGGCGGGGGCAGAGTGAAGCTTGCAGCGTGCAACTGCGCCATTTCAGCCGGTGTCATGGCAGAATCAGCGGCGGCGGATCCGAAGGCGGGGCGGCATCGGCGCTGCGCAGATAGAAGGGGGCGGGGCGTTGCCGGTCGGGGGCGTTTTGCATTTTTGCAAGCCGGGCTATGGCCTCACAAAGGGCGTAGCGGGGCGGGGCCGCTTGGCCCGCGCAATGGGCAGAGATTGCTTCGGCAGCAAAGCCTAAGCAGGTTGCGGGGGGCAGGGGGGGCAGCTGGAAAAGGTCAAGGATCTGGGCCGGTAGTTCTTCTTTTAGACCAAAGCTTTGCAGATAAATCGCCCCCTTGCGGGCATCCAAGCAGGAGAAGACCGCGCCCCCTGTGCCAAAAGCCTGCGCTTGCAGCGATGAGACGCCCAAGGAGGGAATGCCCAAACCCAAGGCCAAACCGCGCGCTGCCGCCACGGAAATTCGAACGCCAGTGAAATTGCCAGGCCCGGTGCCCACGCCGATTCGCGCCAGATCGCGCCAAGCAACGCCCGCTTCGGCCAACATCTCGGCCAGCATCGGCATCAGGCGTTCGGCTTGGCCTTTTTCCATCGACTCATGCCGCTCGGCCACCAGCCTGTCGCCCGACAGCAAAGCGGCGGCGCAATGCGCCGCCGATGTGTCAAAGGCCAGAACGAGGTCGTCAGGCGGCAACAGGGCGCACCTCGGTCACCTCGGGGATGTAGTGGCGCAACAGGTTTTCGATACCCATCTTCAGCGTCAGCGTGGACGAGGGGCAACCGGCACAAGCACCCTTCATATGCAGATAAACCACGCCGCGGTCAAAGCCGTGGAAGGTGATATCGCCACCATCTTGCGCCACAGCAGGACGGATCCGCGTGTCGAGCAGTTCTTTGATCTGGGTAATGATCGCGCCATCGGGACCGTCATGGGCGGCGTGGGCCGCCGCTTGTTCGCCTTCAATAACCGGCTGGCCGGATTGGTAATGCTCCATCACCGCGCCCAAGATCGCGGGCTTGATGTGCTGCCAGTCAATGCCTTCGGCCTTGGTCACGGTGACAAAGTCTAGCCCGAAGAAGACACCTGTCACGCCCTGCACCGCAAAGATCCGGTTCGCGAGGGGCGATTTGACGGCGGCTTCGGCATTGGGAAAATCGGCGGTGCCCACATCCAGCACCGCAAGGCCGGGCAGGAATTTCAGCGTCGCGGGGTTCGGCGTGGCTTCGGTCTGGATGAACATGGGGCAACTCCTGACTTTTCCTGTCGGATATGCGCCTTGGGCGGCGTTAAGTCAAGGTTGGGCCTTGGCGGTGCCGAAGGCTAGCTGATGCTTTCCAGCCGCTCTTTGCTCATATCGCCGGGCACGATGGTGATTGGCACGGGCAAGCTGCCTGCGCTGCGGGTCAGGGCGGTGACCAAGGGGCCGGGGCCGGATTTTTCGTGGCTAGCGCCCAGAACCAGCACACCCACCTGCGGGTCTTCGCGCACCTGAGACAAAATTTCGACCTCGGGGTCGCCCTCGCGGATCACCAGTTCGGGGTTGATGCCATGCCGGTCGCGCATCCATTTGGCAAAGACTTCAAAATGCGCCTCGATCCTCTCGCGGGCTTCGGCGCGCATCAGGTCGGCCACACCCATCCAATGCTGGTATTCCTCGGGCGGGATGATCGACAGGATCTGCACCCCGCCTTGGGTTTTGGCCGCCCGCAGCGCGGCAAAGCGCATGGCGTTCAGACATTCTCGGCTATCATCCAGCACGACCAGAAACTTGCGCATGGGGATCTCCTTCGGGACCCTTATCGCCTATGGGGGCCGGGATTGACAAGCCTTTCCGGCAGGTCATGCCATGCTGCTTGCAGCCCAATCCAGATAAAGCGCGCGGGCCCGTTCTGTCATGGGGCGGTGGGGGTATAGCGTGTCGTCAAAGGCCGATACCGCAGTGACTTTGGCGAAATTGCCGGAAAGGAAGATTTCATCGGCACTATGGGCATCATCAAAGGTCAAGACAGTTTCCACCACGTCCACCCCATCGGCGCGCAGATTGGCGATATGGCGGGCGCGGGTGATGCCAGATAGGAAGGTGCCGTTGGGAATAGGCGTGAAGACCACGCCGTCTTTGACCAAAAACACATTGGCGGTGGCACTTTCGGCCAGATTGCCCAGCGCATCGGCGACCAAGGCATTTCCGAAGCCTTTGGATTTTGCCTCGGTCAACATGCGGGCGTTGTTGGGGTAAAGACAGCCTGCCTTGGCGTTGCAAACGGCATCTTCCAGCACGGGGCGGCGAAAGCGGGTGCGGGTGACGGTGGTGGCGTAGTTGGGGCTGGGCATGGCGCATTCTTCCAGCGCAATGGCAAAGCCCGTGGCCCCCTGCTGTGGCGACACACCCAGATCAGACCCATGCAGCGCCCAATACATCGGGCGGATGTAGACGGCTTGGCCGGGGGCAAACCCCTCTAAACCTTCGCGGATCACCGCCTCCATCTGGTCGGGGGCGCAGGTGGGCGTGATCATCAACGCCTCGGCCGAGCGGTTGAGGCGGGCGCAGTGCTTGTCCAGATCCGGCACCAGCCCATCAAACCGCCGCGCCCCGTCAAAGACCGACGAGCCTTGCCATATCCCATGATCGGACGCCTTCATCACCGCCAGATCGCCGTCATGCCAGCGCCCTTCGAAATAGGTGCGCACGGCGGTGGTTTGGGTGGTGATGGTCATGCTGGCCCCCTAAAACCCACAGTTAATCACCCACCGCCGCAAAGCGAAAGAGGGTCATTCCGCAAGGACGATCGCAAAAAAATGCCCCTGGCCTGAACAGGTCCAGGGGCTTAAGCCCGGTCAGTCAATGGCCCAGCTGCGGGGACAGGCGCGGGCATCCGGGAAAGAGGCAAGTGACTACGCGATTCAGTATCGGGGGAGTTTGAATCGATTCCATGACAGGTTCGTCTTGCGAACTCTTAGGATAACCAATTGAAAAAATTAAAAATTCGCAATGAAAAGCCGTGCCTTGGGCCAAGGGCATAGCGCGGTTGTTGCGATTAGGGATTGTTGGCGCCCCAAACCGGCAAAGCGATTCTGTGATTTGGGGTTCGCCGGCCCGATTACATCGGACGCGAGCGGATCATGCCGACGATGTCATAAACCTGTTCCAGCACCGGACGCGCCAAGGCATCAGCGCGCGCAGCTCCTGCGCCCAAGATGCGGTCGATCTCGGCAGGGTCTTTCATCAGGCGGTTCATCTCGGTCGTGATGGGTTCCAGCTTGGCCACGGCCAAATCGGCCAAGGCGGGCTTGAACGTGCCAAACTGCGCACCGGCATAGTCGGCGATCACTTGGGCGGGGGTGTGGCCTGCCAAAGCGGCGTAGATGTTTACGAGGTTCTTCGCCTCTGGCCGGTCTTTTAGCCCTTCGACATGATCAGGCAGCGGGTCCATATCGGTTTTGGCCTTGCGGATCTTTTTGGAAATCGTGTCGGCGTCATCCGTCAGGTTGATGCGGCTTTGATCCGAAGGGTCAGATTTTGACATCTTCGCCGTGCCATCGCGCAGCGACATAACACGGGTCGCGGCCCCCTCGATCACCGGTTCAACCACCGGAAAGAAGTTGACCTTGTAGTCATGGTTGAACTTGATCGCGATGTCGCGGCACAGTTCCAGATGCTGCTTTTGATCTTCGCCCACCGGAACATGGGTGGCTTTATAGGCCAAAATGTCGGCAGCCATCAGCGCCGGATAGGCGAAAAGGCCGAGGCTGGCCGCCTCGGCATCTTTGCCGGCGGTTTTGTCTTTCCACTGGGTCATCCGGCCCATCCAACCCATGCGGGCGATGCAGTTGAAAATCCAGGCGAGTTCGGCGTGCGCCGTGACTTGGCTTTGGTTGAAAAGAATGGAGCGTGTGGGATCAATCCCCGCCGCGATAAAGCCCGCCGCCGCCTCGCGGGTTTGGTGACGCAGTTTGACCGGGTCCTGCCAGACCGTGATGGCGTGCATGTCGACCAAGCAATAAACCGTCTCGATCCCCTCGTCCTGCTTTTCCACAAAGCGCTTAAGCGCCCCAAGGTAATTGCCCAATGTCAGCCCGCCCGAGGGCTGTATGCCCGAGAAGATGCGGGTCGGAAAAGCGGCTGATTTGGTCAGAGGCGTTTGGACCGGCTCGGACATGATAGCTCCATCTGGCAAAAGGTGACGATTGCCCTTATCTGTCCCCAAGGCGGGCGTCAATTGCGCCCCCCGACAAGAGGCCCCATGTCAGACCAAACCCAACCCCCGATCAACCCCCTGCCGGCCATCACTTGGGCGCTTGCCTTGCCCATGATCGCGATGGAGGTGGTGGTGAATGCAGCCGCGAACGGGCTGGTCGGCGGGCCGGCGGGGATTGGCTGGCGGGCGCAAGCCATTCAGAATTTCGCTTTTTCGCCGGATTATTTGCGCCAAATGCTGATCCTGTGGCAGTTTCCACTGGATGGGCTTTATCGCCCCTTTACCTACGCCATGGTCAACGTCGACTTGACGCAGGCGCTGTTTGTCATTGTGATCTTGCTGGCCTTGGGCAAATTCGTCGGCGAAGTGTTCGCTTGGTGGGCGGTTTTGGCGGTGTTTTTGGTCTCATCCCTGATGGCGGCGCTGGCCTATACGGCGGTGCCTTTTACCCACGGTGGGCTGATCGGGGGCTATCCGCCGGTTTATGGGTTGATCGGGGCCTTTAGCTACATCCAATGGATGCGCGCATCAGGGGCCGGGGCAGCGCGCTTGCGGGCTTTTCAGTTGATCGGCTTTTTGATGGGCTTTCGCATCCTATTTGGCATCTTTTCGCTGGTGGCTTATGGCTATGACCAAAGCATCGGTTGGGATTGGGTTGCAGAGCTTGCAGGCTTTGCCACGGGGTTCTTGCTGTCTTTCGCCGTCAGTCCTGGTGGGTGGGGCAGGCTTTTGGCCTCTGTTCGGCGGCGTTAAGTCCGTCTGCGCAGAGCAGCAAAGTCTTTCAGCTTAAACGCCCCCAAAGCGGTGCCTGCACCGAAATAGGCCGCAATCCCCAAAGCACACAGACCCGCCAGCGCCGGATAGCGCCAAAAGGCCAAGTGCAAAGCCGATGTCAGCGCCCAAGCGGCAGCCCATAAAACCACCCCCATCACAGCACAAGCCGCCACGATGCGCGGCAGACGCTGCAAAAACCTTGCATCAAACCGCGCTTCAGGCCCCATGCGGCGCGATCCCCACCACAATTGGCCCACCATAACCCAGCCCGCAAGAGTTGTGGCCCAAGCGGCGGCGGAAAAGCCCAGATAGGGCAACATCCCCACCGCCATGGCGGCGTTGGTGATCATCGACACAACGGCATAGCGAAACGGGCTGCGGCTGTCTTCGCGGGCGTAAAACAGGGGCTGCAAGACCTTGTGCAGCACAAAAGCGGGTAGCCCAAGGCCGTAAATCGCCAGAACTAGGGCGGTGGCTTGGGTGTCTTGGTTGCGAAAGGCGCCGCGTTCATACAATACGGAACACAAGGGTTCGGCCAGCACAGCCAGCGCCACGGCGGCGGGCAGGGTCATGGCCAGCGCAAACTCTGCCCCGCGGTTGAAAGACGCGCGCCCGCCTTCGGCATCGCCTGCCCGCAAGCGGCGCGACAGGTCGGGCAGCAGCACCGTGCCAATCGCAATCCCCACCACGCCCAAGGGCAACTGATACAGCCTGTCAGCATAAGACAGCCACGCCACCGCCCCTTCGGTAAAGCTGGCCACTTGCCGACCCACCAGCAGATTGATCTGCACCACGCCGCCTGCCAGCACTGCAGGGCCTGCGATCATGGCCAGTCGCGCCAAATCCGCCGTCCAGCGCGGGATGCCAAAGCTGAAGCGATAGCCGATCTTGTGCGCTGACACCCAAGTGAACGCCAGTTGCGCCACCCCCGTCAGCGGCACGGTCCACGACAGGGTCAGCCCCATATCCCATCCCGCCCAAACCGCCACGGTCATCGCGGCGATAAAGACCAAGTTCATCAAGACCGGCACAAAGGATGCTTCGGAAAAATGGCCATGCGTGGTCAAAATGCCCGACAACAGCGCCACCAGCGAGATGAACAGGATATATGAAAACGAAATCTGGCCGAAGGTCACCGCCAGATCAAACCGCTCTCCGGTAAAGCCAGACGCCATAGCCCAGACCAGCCAAGGCATGGCCAGCGTGCCGATCACGGTAAAGGCCAACAAAAGCGTCACCATGCCGTTCCACGCATCGCGGGCAAAGCCTGCGGCATCCTCGCCCCCTTCCAGCTTTTTGGCAAACATCGGCACAAAGGCCATGTTGAACGCGCCTTCGGCAAAGAAGCGGCGAAACATGTTGGGCAAGGAAAAGGCGACCAAGAACGCCTCGGCCACGGGGCCGGTGCCCAGATAGGCCGCCATCATCACATCGCGGGCAAAGCCTGTGCCACGCGAAATCAGTGTCCAACCGCCCACGGTCAGAATGTTGCGAACAAGCGATTGCGGTTTCATGTTATCCTTGCGCCCGTTCGGCCCCTTCGGCAATCGCCTGCCGCAGCTTGCGGTCCAGGTTTTCTTGCCGATTTTTGGCGTGCAGCTTTAGGCCGAACATGTCTTTGACATAAAAGGCATCGACCACCTGCGCCCCATAGGTCGCAATGACGGCAGAGGCAATATAGATGTGATTGGCCGCCAAAGTGCGGGTCAGATCGAACAACAGGCCGGGCCTGTCGCGGGTGTCGACCTCGATGATGGTGTAGATTTCAGAGCCTTCGTTGTCAAAGGTGATATGGGTGGGAAAGCGAAACTCGCGGTCACGTTTTTTCACCTTGTCGCGGTCTGCAAGGGCGGTGCGCGGGCGCACCTCGCCCTTAAGGGTCTTGTCGATCATCGCCTGCAAGCGTTGCAGTTTTGAAACTTCGTAAGGATGCCCTTCGATATCTTGCACCCAAAACACCGCCGTGGCGTAGCCGTCTTTGGATGTATAGGTCCGCGCATCGACCACATTGGCCCCCACCAAGGCCAAGGCCCCCGCAAGGCGCGAGAAGATGCCCGGATGATCCACCAGCGCAAAGCAGGCACGGGTGGCATCGCGGGTGGGTTCGGGGTGCAGATCGATGCGGATTTCGTCGTTGGGCAGGTCTAACAGCAGGCGGGCAAAGGCTTCTTGAGTGTCCGTGCTTAGGCCATGCCAATAGGGGTCGTAATGGCGGGCGGTTTCGCGGGTGACTTGTTCCTCGTTCCACTCTGACAGGCGGGCGCGCAGGGCGCTGCGGCTGTCTTCGACGGCACGTTCGCGGCTGATCGTTTCTAGCCCACCTTCCAGCGCCTCGGCGGTTAGGGTGTACAACTGGCGCAGCAGCATGGCTTTCCAGTTGTTCCATGTGCCCGGCCCTACGCCGCGAATATCGCATACGGTCAGCACCGTCAGCAAATCCAGCCGCTTGCGGGTTTCCACCGCTTTGGCAAAATCGCGCACCGTGCGCGGGTCGCCCACATCGCGCTTTTGCGCCATGTCAGACATCAGCAGGTGATAGCGCACCAGCCATTCCACCGTCTCGGTCTCTTCGGCCGTAAGCCCCAGCCGCGGGCAAATCCGCCGCGCGAGTTGCGCGCCGATGATGGAATGATCCTCGGGGCGGCCCTTGCCGATGTCATGCAAAAGCAAAGCCACATAGATGATCCGCCGGTTGACCCCGTCTTTCAGAATACCACTGACCACGGGCAATTCTTCGATCAACTCGCCGCGTTCGATCTGCGCAAGGCACGAGACGCATTGGATGATGTGTTCATCCACCGTGTAATGGTGGTAGACGTTAAACTGCATCATGGCGACGATGTTTTCAAACTCAGGGATAAAGGCCGACAGCACCCCCAATTCGTTCATTCGCCGCAGCGGGCGTTCGGGGTTGCCGTGATCCAAGAGCAGGCTCAGGAAAATTTGCACTGCCGCCGGATCATCGCGCAGATGATCGTCGATCAAATGCAAGTTTGACGCCAAAAGCCGCATCATGTTGGGGTGTAAAAGATACCCTGTCCGCAACGCCTCTTCAAAAACGCGCAGAATGTTCAGCGGGTCTGACAGGAATTTCTTAGGGTCCGCCGCATCCAAACGCCCTTGCATCAGCTTGAAACCAGCAGCCACCTTGCGGCGGTTCAAAAAGCCGATGATGCGGGCTTCGGGCTTGGCGTGGCGGGCCTCTAGTTCGGTCAGGAAGATACGGGTGAGTTCACCGACACGGGTGGCGTGGCGGAAATAATCCTGCATGAAATGTTCCACCGCCCGCCTGCCACCATAATCTCGGTAGTTCATCCGCTCGGCCACTTCGACTTGCAGGTCAAAGGTCAGCTGGTCGGTGGTGCGTTTGGTGATGTAGTGCATATGGCTGCGCGCGGCCCAGAGGAAGTTTTCGGCGCGCTGGAAGATGGCGAATTCTTCGGCCGTCAACAGGCCCGCGCCTACCAAGCCTTCGGCGGAAGGCACACGGTGCAGATATTTGCCGATCCAATACAATGTTTGCAGGTCGCGCAGACCGCCTTTGGCCTCTTTGACATTGGGTTCCAGCACATAGCGCTGACCGCCTTGGCGTTTGTGCCTTTCGGCGCGTTCGGCAAGTTTGGCGTCAATGAATTCGCGCCCTGTGGTGCGAAACAGGTCTGACCAAAGCTTGTCGTCCAATTCATTGGCAAGGGTTTGATCGCCGGTGATATAGCGATGTTCCAAAAGCGCGGTGCGGATCGTGATATCCTCGCGCCCTAGGCGCAGGCAGTCTTTGACCGTGCGGCTGGAATGGCCGACTTTCAGTTTCAGATCCCATAGGATGTACAGCAGCGTTTCAATCACGCTTTCGGCACGCGGGGTGATTTTCCATGGGTACAAAAACAGCAGGTCCACGTCCGATTGCGGCGCCATTTCCGATCGGCCAAAGCCGCCGACGGCCAGCACACACAGGCGTTCGGCATCGCTTTTGACCTGCAAAGGGTGCAACATCTCAGCCGCTTCAAACGCCACCAAAAGAAGGCAATCCGTCAAGCACGCTTGCGAGTGGGTCAGCGGCAAGGCGTTGCGCGGATCGCGCGCAAAGGCACGTTCCAGGGTGATGTTGGCACTTGCCTTTGCGTCTGCCAAAAGGCGCGCCACTTGGGTGCGGGCCGTGCGGATGTCGGGCTTTCCGGCACAGGCGCTGGCGACCAGCGGGCGCAGGGTGGTTATGTCCAGCACGGCGTCTTGGGGCAGCAGCAGGGGCTGATCCCTTGGCTGCAGTTTGTCAGTGGTGCCTGCGGATGCAGCCACCACCGTTAGAATCCTGCCCGGCCCGAACCCGGGCCGCCCGTGAAGCTGCGCTGCGCGGGATCAATGACTGTGACCTGTTGGTTGACGATCTGCGCCACAGCCAAGCCGCGCTCGTTCGTGCCATTGGGCAGAAAGCGGAAGATGCCGTTCACACCCACAAAGCCCGCGCCTTGCGTCAGGCCACTTGGGCCAAGCGCGCCCAGCCCACTTTGCTTGACCAAGGCCCCGATGGCCGCCATGCCATCATAAGCAAGACCCGCAGTGGCATGGGGCGCTGCCCCATAGGCCGTTTGATAGCGGGCCAGAAACTGTTGCGCCAAGCCGGGGTCTGGCAGGGCAAACCAACCGCCTTGCACGCCGGGTTGGGTCAGGTTTGCCACCGGAATATCCCAGCGCGTAAGGCCAATGTATTGCGTGGTGACAGGATCAACCCCGTTTTCCATCAGCAACTGGGTCAGCAAGGGCAATGCGCCCCCCGTATCGGCTGTCAAGAACACCGCCTGAGATGACGATGCTTGGGCAGAGGCGGCGATGTCAGTCACAGCTTGGACAATACCGTTCTGGCTGAACTGGTAGCTGCCAACAGCGGCAACCGACCCTCCGGCCGCCACAACGGCGGATTCGATGGCGGCCTTGCCCACCTCTCCCGCAGCGGTTTGGTCCGATACCACCATAATGCGTGCCAGCCCTTTGGTCACGGCATAGGAGGCCAGACGATTGGCCGTGCTGTCAAAGGTTTGGCCTAGAATAAACACGTTGCCACCGGCGATGGCAGGGTTGTTTGAAAAGCTGATCACAGCCACCCCACGCCCCGCCACTGCCGCACCAGCCATGTTCGCCTCGGCGCCATAAAATGGGCCGAGGATGATCTTGGCACCGTCGTCCACGGCCTTGCTGGACATGGTGGCCGCGATGTCGGGGTCGGCCGCGGTGGCATAAACGCGCAGATCAATCTGCACATCGCCCAGATCGGCAATGGCCATCCGCGCGGCATTCTCTAAACCGATGGCAATCAAATCATCGCTCGCCTCGCCCGACCCCGAAGGCACCAGCAGCGCCACGGCCACCCGCGTATCGGTGAAACTGGGCGTGGCCTGTCCCGAAGGGGCCGCCGTTTCGCACGCACTAAGCACGGCCAAACTGGCCAAAGCGACAGCCAGATGGGAAAGGCGCGCAACAAAACGGGCGAACAGGGCTGGCATCGAACTCTCCTAACCTGCGATTGGGGTCAGAAATGCCGGGCAAATCCGCCCGTTCCCCCTCGCCCCTTGACGAAGGTCAGAGTAAGCGGAACCACAGGTGATGTAAACTTGGCCGAACACAAAGGAGGCGGAAGATGCGCAGTTGGACACAAAGCCCCAATGCCCTTCAACCGGGCCTGCACTTTGTCGCAACGCCCATCGGGGCCGCGCGCGACATCACGCTGCGCGCACTTGATATTCTGGCAGGGGCAGATGTCTTGGCTGCCGAAGACACCCGAACCCTGCGTCACCTGATGGAAATGCACGGCGTGGCGCTGAATGGGCGGATGGTGCTGGCCTATCACGACCACAATGGCGACCAAATGCGCCCGCGCCTGATTGAGGCGTTAAAGGCCGGAAAATCAGTGGCCTACGCATCAGAGGCGGGCACGCCTTTGGTGGCAGACCCGGGATTTCAACTGGCCCGCGCAGCGATTGATGCAGGTCTGACGGTGCTGGCAGCCCCCGGGCCTTCGGCCCTGCTTTGTGCGCTGAGTGTCTCGGGATTGCCCACCGATCGCTTCTTTTTCGCAGGCTTTCTGCCACCAAAATCCGCGGGCCGCAAAACCGCCCTGCGGGAATTGGCTCAGGTGCCCGGATCGATCATATTTTATGAATCTCCCAGAAGAATTGCGGCCTGCCTTCGTGATATGATTGAGGTGCTTGGCCCAAACCGACAGGCCGCCATCTGTCGGGAACTGACCAAGCGATTCGAAGAAATCTTGCGCGGCACTTTGGCCGAACTGTCCGAAAATCTGGATGGGCGGGATTTGAAGGGGGAAATCGTGGTGGTGGTTGATCGGGCTGATCCGGTTCAAGCCGACGCCCAAACTGTGGAAGATGCCTTGCGCGAAGCTTTGAAAACCCTGTCCAGCAAAGATGCTGCAGCCCAAGTGGCCCAAGCTTTCGGCCTGACCCGCCGCGATCTTTACCAGCTGGCCCTGTCTTTGGGGCCCCGCCCATGACCCGCGCCGCGCGGGGAAAGACATCCTACCACGCGGGCCTTGCCGCCGAAGATCAGGTGTCGCAGCTATACGACCGCTCTGGCCGCCCTGTTATAGCGCGCCGCTGGCGTGGCACCATGGGCGAGATTGATCTGATCGTCCGCGAAGGCGACACAGTCGTTTTCATCGAAGTCAAGAAAAGCAGCACCCATGCATTGGCCGCCGAACATCTGACCTGGCCGCAACAACGCCGCATCATGGCCACCGCGTCAGAGTTTGTGGGCGGCGAACCGGCGGGTCAATTGACCGACATGCGCTTTGATGTGGCCTTAGTCGACGGGCAGGGCCGCATCGAAATCATCGAAAATGCCCTTGCTGCGTAAGCTACGTCCACCAGATCAATTGCATCTTGCCACGGGCTAGGCCATTGAGAGGACCAGATCAAGGAGACAGCCATGGCCCTGAAAGTTGCTTTGCAAATGGATCCGATCGGATCTGTAAACATCAATGCGGATAGCACTTACCGCATTGGCCTTGAAGCACAGGCGCGTGGGCATAGCCTGTTTTATTACGCGCCAGACCGTTTGGCCTTTGTCGAAGGCCGGGTGATCGCGCGTGGCTTTCCCATCGAACTGCGCCGCGAACTTGGCAACCATGTGGCCTTTGGCCCTGAAACCGAGGTGGATCTTGCCGATATGGATGTGGTCTGGCTGCGCCAAGACCCGCCTTTTGACATGGGCTACATCACCACCACCCATCTGTTAGACATGATCCATCCCAAAACCTTGGTCGTCAACGACCCCTTCTGGGTGCGCAACTGCCCTGAGAAGCTGTTGGTCCTGCAATTTCCCGACCTGACCCCGCCCACCGCCGTCTCGCGTGATCTGGCCACGATCCGCGCGTTCAAGGCCAAGCATGGCGATATCATCCTCAAGCCGCTGTATGGCAATGGTGGTGCGGGCGTGTTTCGGCTGGACCCGAACGATCGCAACCTGTCTAGCCTGTTCGAGCTGTTCACCTCGATGAGCCGCGAGCCGTTGATCGTTCAGAAATTCTTGCCCGACGTGGCCAAGGGCGACAAGCGGATCATCCTTGTCGACGGCGAACCTGTGGGTGCTATCAACCGCGTTCCCCAGCCCGGTGAAACGCGCTCGAACATGCACGTGGGCGGTCGTCCGGAAAAGATCGGCCTTACCGCGCGCGATCTGGAAATCTGCGCTGCTATCGGCCCGACCTTGCGCGAAAAGGGGCAGGTTTTTGTCGGCATCGACGTGATTGGCGATTGGCTGACCGAGATCAACGTCACCTCCCCCACCGGAATTCAAGAGCTTGAGCGGTTTGACGGCACCAACACCGCCGCCCGCATCTGGGAAGTGATCGAGGCCAAAATTGCCGCCCGCCTTTAGCCCTTGGCCGAACTGCCCAGCCGATAGCTGACCGCCTCGGCGAGGTGTGGCCGTTTCACCGCGGCCGCGCCGTCCAGATCGGCGATGGTACGCGCCACGCGCAAAATGCGGTGGTAGCCCCGCGCTGTCAGGCCAAAGCGTTCGGCCACGCGGCCCAACAACTCGCGGCTTTCGGCATCGGGGCTGGCGATGTCTTCCAGCAGCGCGCCCTCGCTGTCGGCATTCACCCGCACTGCGGAATGGTCTTTGAACCGCGCGGCCTGCACGGCGCGTGCCCTTTCCACCCGTCGTGCGACTGTTGCCGATGTCTCCCCCGTGGCGGGCAAATCAAGGTCAGTATAGGCCACCGGTGGCACATCAACGCGCAGATCAAAGCGGTCCATCAAGGGGCCCGAAATCCGCCCCAAATATTCTTCCCCACACAGCGGCACCCGCGCACAGGCGCGGGCGGGGTCAGTCATATAGCCGCATTTGCACGGATTGGCGGCGGCAATCAGCAAGAACCGGCAGGGATAGCGCACATGCGCATTCGCCCGCGCCACGACGATATCGCCGGTTTCGATCGGCTGGCGCAGGGTTTCCAGCACGGGGCGGGGGAATTCGGGGAATTCGTCTAAAAACAGCACGCCGTTGTGCGCCAAACTCACCTCCCCCGGTTTGGCTCCCTTGCCCCCCCCCACAATCGCCGCCATCGAGGCCGTGTGGTGCGGTTCGCGAAAGGGCCGTGCGCGGTTGATGCCGCCCTCGCTCAGCAATCCGGCCAGCGAATGGATCATCGAGGTTTCCAGCGCCTCTCCTGCCGACAAGGGTGGCAATATCCCCGCCATCCGTGCCGCCAGCATCGACTTACCCGACCCCGGAGAGCCGATCATCAGCATATGGTGCCGCCCTGCAGCGGCAATTTCCAATGCCCGCTTGGCGCGTTCTTGCCCCTTCACATCGCGCAGATCGCGCCCCGCAGGGGTTGCCAGAACTTCGCCCGCTTGTGCTGCAGCTAAGGGGTGCCGCCCGGTGAAATGCGCCACCACCTCGCCCAAAGAGGCCGCCGCCCAAACCGTGGTGGCCCCCACCCAAGCCGCCTCTGCCCCGCAGGCCTTGGGGCAAAGCAGAGCTTTGTCTTCCGCTGCCGCAGCCACCGCCGCAGGCAAAGCCCCCAGCACAGGCATCAACCGCCCATCCAGCGACAATTCACCCAAGCTGACCACGCCTTCGACCGCGTCCTTGGGCAAAATGTCAATCGCCGCCAGCACCGCCAAGGCAATCGGCAAATCGAAATGCGATCCCTCTTTGGGCAGATCGGCCGGCGACAGGTTCACCATGATGCGTTTGGAGGGCAAAGCAATCGCCATCGCATTCAGCGCCGCCTTCACCCGTTCGCGCGCCTCTGACACGGCCTTATCGGCCAATCCCACCACCCCGAAATAAGGCATCCCGGGGGCCACGGCGCACTGCACCTCGACCATGCGGGCGTCTATCCCTTCAAAGGCCACCGTATAGGCCACTGCCACCATGCCAAGCCTCCCCATCCCCGCCACAAGGGATAGCGCCAGAAAGCTTAACGAACGGTAAACCGCCCCTTCATCTTGGCGCAAATACTCCACGGGGGTGCGGGGGTGTGAAACCCCCGCGGCTTAGGTTGGCCTGGGTGATCCTGCCTCAGGATGGCTTTAAGACCATAAAGGCGGGCCACGCCTCGGGGTCTGCCATGGTCTTGTCGCGGCAAAAGGCGTTGCAAAAGCCAAATCTGCGGCCGTTCATTTCTAGCACATGGGTCACGGATTGGCCTGAATAGGGGCAGGCAGTGTTTTCCGCCTGCGTGCCGCTGACAGCACGGGCTGCCAAAGCCTGCGGGCCGGGCCAAGGGCGCTGCGGCCAATCGCGGCGGTAAAAGTCTTGATCTGCTCCATCGACCTGCGCCATAGCCCGCCAGCGGCGAAAGGAGGGGTGGGCCAAATGGGCCTGCACATAGTCCATCGCCGGGGCGGACACGGGCAGGTTATAGCCTGCAATGCGCGCGGCGATGGGGGCGAAAAAGGCATCAGCTGCCGAATAGTCGCCCGCAAGCCAAACCGCGCCTGTCTGCGCCTTGGCCCAAGCCCAGATGGTTTCCAGCCGCGCCAGATCGGCCAGAACCGCTTCGCCGGGCGCGCAATCGGTGTAGCTGACGCGCAGGTTCATCGGGCAATGGCTGCGCAGCGCGCCAAAGCCTGCGTGCATCTCGGCCGCCAGCACGCGCGCCACGGCCCGCGCCTTGGGCTCTTGCGGCCATATCCCCGCCTGCGGATGGCGCGAGGCGAGTTCTTCGGCGATGGCAATGGTTTCGGGCACCACAACCCCGTCGGGCGTGCGCATCGTGGGGGCCGTCTTGGCCGGAGGGTAATCGCGCAGCATATTGGGCAACGCATCGCTGTAAAGCCGCGCCAGATGGGTCTTGACTGGAATGCCAAAGGCATCAAACAGCAGCCAGCCGCGCAGCGACCAACTGGAATAGGCACGGTCGCCGATCACAAGATCATAAGTCATGCCGATGTCCTTCCCTTACAAACCAGCGTTAAATGCGTCGGGCAAACGCCCCTTCAAGACCATAGGCAAGCCCGCCATCACCCCGACCACCAGGCCCGCCGCAGCCGCGATCTGTTGGTTCAGCCGCCCCTGATGGTCGCGAAAGGCGCGGGCGAGGGCGTTGTCGGGCACAATGCCCCAACCCACCTCGTTTGACACCACGACCACGGGGGCCTTGCAGGCCGTCAATGCCGCCAAAAGTGCGGCGCATTCTTGGCCCATGTCAGCCTCTGCCAGCAAAACATTGGTCAACCACAAGGTCGCGCAATCCAGCAAAACCACGTGATCGGCAGGCAGTGTGGCCAAAGTTGCCGCCACATCGCGGGGCACTTCGTGGGTGATCCAGTCTGCCCCGCGGTCACCTTGGTGGGCTGCGATGCGGGCGCGCATTTCGTCATCCCAAGCTTGGGCTGTGGCGATGTAATGGCGCGGTCGCCCGCTGGCAAAAACCAAACCTTCGGCCAGCCGCGATTTGCCCGACCGCGCGCCGCCCACAACCAAGCTTAGGCTTGGTAATTTTATGTCGTGTTGTGATCCATTCATGGTTGGCGCCCGTAACATATTTAAAGAGTTCGGGCAAATGCCAAGCCCCGGATCGCCGTTGATCAATTTGGGACACCCACCATGGCGCAAGAACAATTCGCTGACATCCGGCTGACCACGAAAGCCCGCGCCGCCGCCCTGTTGGGGGCCGAGCAAGAGGCGGCCTTGGCCCGCGCGTGGCGCGACAACCGCGATAAGGCGGCGTTGGATACTTTGATCACCGCTTATATGCGCTTGGCCCTGTCGATGGCCGCAAAGTTTCGCCGCTATGGGGCGGCCATGCCCGATCTTACGCAAGAAGCCGCCATGGGCCTGATGAAAGCCGCCGAAAAGTTCGACCCTGATCGTGGCGTGCGCTTTTCGACCTATGCGATGTTCTGGATCAAAGCGCAGTTGCAAGATTATGTGATGCGCAACTGGTCGATGGTGCGCACAGGGTCCACCACCTCGCAAAAGTCGCTGTTTTTCAATATGCGTCGGGTCGAGGCGCGCTTGGTGCGCGAAGCCGCCGCCGAAGGCCGTGTGCTGGAAGGCCAAGATCTGCGCGAGGCCGTGGCCATGGAACTGGGCGTGCCCTTGGGCGATGTGGCGATGATGGATGGCAGGCTGTCGGGATCTGACGCCTCGCTGAACGCCACGCAGGCGTCGGATGAAGACGGGCGCGAATGGATCGACGTGCTGGAAGATGAATCGACCCAAGCCGCCGACCGCTTTGCCAGCGCCCATGACCGCGCTGTTCTGCGCGATCACCTGACCTTTGCCTTGAACACGCTTTCCCCGCGTGAGCGGATGATCGTGCGCGAACGCCAACTGGTCGAAGCACCGCGCACGCTGGAATCCTTGGGGTTGGAACTGAAACTGTCCAAAGAGCGCATCCGCCAGCTTGAAGCCGCAGCCTTTGCCAAACTGCGCCGCGCGCTAGAAGCGCAAGGCGCATCCCCGCGCGAGTTTTTGCGCTAACCCGCCGGCCTATACGCCAAGGGTTGAGTTCGCGCGGCGCGGCCCGTAACCTTGCGCCATCCAAGGGGGCCTTATGCTAACGGGCAAACGCGTACTTTTGATCATCGGCGGCGGGATTGCTGCTTATAAAACCCTGTCGCTGATCCGGCTTCTGCGCGGTCAGGGCTGTGCTGTCACACCCGTGCTGACGCAAGCTGGAGCGCAGTTTGTGACACCCTTGTCAGTCTCTGCTCTAGCAGGTCAAAAGGTGCACAACGCCCTGTTTGATCTGACAGAAGAGGCCGAGATGGGCCATATCGAACTGTCGCGCAGTGCCGATCTGATCGTGGTCGCCCCTGCCACAGCGGATTTGATGGCCAAGATGGCGGCGGGCCGCGCTGATGATCTGGCGTCAACCTTGCTTTTGGCGACCGACACGCCCGTACTTCTGGCCCCCGCTATGAATGTGCGCATGTGGCAACACCCCGCCACCCAGCGCAATCTGGCCACCCTGCGCGATGACGGCATCCGCTTTGTCGGCCCAGACGAGGGCGAGATGGCCTGCGGCGAGCATGGCCCCGGCCGCATGGCCGAACCCGGGGCGATCTTGGCCGCGATCCGCGCGATGCTGGTGCAGGGGCCGCTGGCGGGGCAGCATGTGATTGTCACCTCTGGCCCCACACACGAGGCGATTGATCCGGTGCGCTACATCGCCAACCGCTCGTCCGGCGCGCAAGGTTCTGCGATTGCGGCGGCTTTGCGCGATCTGGGCGCATCGGTGACCTTTGTGACGGGGCCCGCCACGGTTCCCCCACCAGACGGCGTGCGGGTGGTGGCGGTGGAAACGGCTCAAGAAATGCTCGCAGCGGTCGAGGCGGTTTTGCCCGCAAGAGCGGCTGTTTTTGCCGCAGCCGTGGCGGATTGGCGGGTGGAAAATGCCTCGACCTCGAAGGTCAAAAAAGACGGCAGCGGCCAAGCCCCCGCGCTGCGGTTTGTCGAAAATCCTGACATTTTGGCGACGATTTCGCGCGGTGACAGCCGCCCCGCCTTGGTGGTGGGCTTTGCCGCTGAAACCGATGACGTGCTGGCCCATGCCCGCGCCAAACGCCTGCGCAAGGGCTGTGACTGGATCGTGGCCAACGATGTCTCTCCCCACACCGGCATCATGGGCGGGTCGGAAAACAGCGTGACCTTGATCACCGCCACGGGCGAGGAAACGTGGCCCCGCATGGCCAAAGAGGATGTCGCGGCGAAGTTGGCGGCGCGCATTGCTCAGGCCTTGCAGCATGAGTGAGGCCCCCTTGATCCAGATTCTGTGGGAAGATTGGGCCGACCAGACCCTGCCCTTGCCCGCCTATGAAACGGCAGGGGCTGCGGGGGCTGATCTGCGCGTGAACCTTCGGCCCGAGGACCGCGCTTTGGGCCTTGTGCTGGAACCCATGGCGCGGGCTATTTTTCCAACGGGCCTGCGGATTGAAATCCCAGCGGGATACGAGGTGCAAATCCGCCCCCGCTCTGGCCTTGCGGCCAAGTTTGGCCTGACCATCCCCAATGCCCCCGGCACGATTGACAGCGATTATCGCGGGCCTTTGGGGGTGATTTTGGCCAACCTTGGGGCTGACCCTTACACCGTTCGCCACGGCGAGCGGATCGCGCAAATGGTGGTGGCCCCCGTGGTGCAGGCGCGCTTTAGCGTGGTGCAAGCCTTGGGCCAAACCGCGCGCGGCGATGGCGGCTTTGGCTCTACGGGCCGCCAATGATCGGGATTTTGCTTTTGATGGCAGGGCTTTGGGGCTTGGGCGCGGTGTTTCGCACCCCACGCCGCGCGCGCCTGTGGGCGATGGCGGTGCTTTGGGCTGCTGTGGGTTTGGGCTTGGCCGCGCTGCCCGCAGGCCACCCGCTGCGCACGGTTTTGGGCGAGGATCTGCGGGTTTGGGGGGCTTTGACGCTGCTGGCTCTTTTGGGCTTGGGCTATGGGCTGCTTGTGTCGCGCCTGAAGGCACGGGCAGAGTCTACTCAGCCCAAAGCCCCGACCACCCCCGCCTTTTCGTCCGAAGAGCTGAACCGCTATGCCCGCCACATTATGCTGCGCGAAATCGGCGGGCCGGGGCAAAAGGCGCTGAAAAATGCGCGGGTTTTGGTGATCGGGGCGGGGGGCCTTGGCTCTCCGGCGCTGTTGTACTTGGCTGCGGCGGGGGTGGGCTGCATCGGGGTCATGGACGGTGATGTCGTCGATGCCAGCAATTTGCAACGCCAGATTATCCATAAGGACAAGGGCATCGGCCTTGCCAAGGTGCAATCGGCGCGCGAAGCTATTCTTGATCTGAACCCCTATGTCACCGTGCGCCCCTATCAGCGCAGGTTTGAGGACCAGACGGCATCAGTGCTGCAAGACTATGATCTGGTGCTGGACGGATCCGATAATTTTGACACCCGCTATCTGGTCAACAAGAAGGCCGCACAGGCAGGTGTGCCGCTGATCTCGGCCGCGATCACCCAGTGGGAGGGGCAGATCTCGCTGTATGATCCTGCCCACGGCACCCCCTGCTACGAATGCATCTTCCCCGACCGCCCCGCGCCGGGCCTTGTGCCCACCTGTGCCGAGGCAGGTGTCGCCGCCCCTTTGCCTGGGGTAATCGGCGCCATGATGGCGATGGAGGCTGTTAAACACCTTACCGGCGCGGGTCTAACCCTGCGCGGGCGCTTGCTGATCCATGACGCGCTTTACGCCGAAACGCGGGTGATCGAAATCACCCGCCGCCCCGACTGCGCTGTGTGTGGTGCGCACCAATAAGGTGCATTTAGCCGATCTTGTAGCTAGACGCCGTCACCCCGCCAAAAACATTGGCGTCGTGATAGACCCTCACAGCCACCTCATCCTCTGCGGCGCCCAAGGCGGCAAACAGCGGCACAAGGTGGTCTTCCTGCGCGTGGCAGGTGCGGGCATAGGGTGCGCTTTCCCAGTTCATAAGGGCTTGGGTGCGTGCCTGACCTGTCTTGGCCATAGCATCGTCCAACCACGCATCAAAGGCGGCCGAGGGCACCTTGGCCCCCGGCCCGAACAGGCGCAGGTTGTGGTAGCTTAGACCCGATCCCACGATCAAAACCCCCTCATCGCGCAAAGGGGCCAGCGCGCGGCCAAGGGCGAAATGGGCCGCCGGATCGTAGCCGTGTTGCAACGAGACTTGGTAAATCGGCACATCGGCCTTGGGATACATAACATAGGCGGGGGCGAAGGTGCCGTGATCAAAGCCGCGTTTGGCATCTACGCTCACGGGCAGGCCCGCCGATTTGATAAGCTCTGCCGTGCGCTGGGCGATCTGCGGGGCACCGGGGGCGGGGTAGACGATCTGATAGGTTTCAGGCGGAAAGCCGCCGTAATCATACAGCATCCCGGGGGCGGGCGATGTCATGACAGCAAAGTTGTCCGCCTCCCAATGGCCCGAGATCATGCAGATGGCTTTGGGTACCGTGCCAATCTCGGACGGCATCCGCGCCAGCGACACCTCAAGGCTGGGCAGCATCTGGCGCATATTGGGGATCCAAGGCCAAGGCCCGCCGCCGTGCGAGATGAAATAGGTGGGAAGTCGGGCCATGGGGGACTCCTTTCAAGCTATGGCATAAATGGCCCTGCGTGTGGCCACGCACAAGGTGCAGCCTTGCAACCTAACTGTGCAGCGCTGCAGAGGGCTTGCCCCCGCCCCCGTGAAGCGGCCATAGTCGCTCATCGCTTCGTGACAGGGAGATCACAGAATGAAACTTGCATCCCTTTTGGCCGGCCTTGCGCTGACCACCTTTGCCACCGATGCCATGGCCGACGCCTTGCCCGATATGGCAGGCAAAGAGATTACCATCGTGACCGAAAACGCCTATCCGCCCTTGCAGTTCCTTGACAAGGACGGCGTGGCCATCGGCTGGGAATATGACGCCATCGCCGAAATGGCCAAGCGGCTGAACATGACGGTGAAATACGAGACGATTTCATGGGATGCCATGATCCCCGCCGTCTCGGAAGGCCAGTTTGACATGGGCATGACGGGCATCACCATCACAGACGAGCGCAAGGGCATGGTCGACTTTTCCGACGCTTACATGCGCTCGCAAAGCGTTATGATGGTGCGCGGCGATGAAAGCCGCTTTGGCGACGCCAAGTCTTTCGCTGCAGACGACACACTGCTGATCGGCGCGCAGGCGGGTACGACACCCTTCTACACCGCCGTCTACGAAGTGCTGGACGGCAACGAAGCCAACCCGCGAATCAAGCTTTTCGAAACCTTTGGCACCAGTGTCGAGGCGTTAAAGGCGGGCGATGTGGATATGGTGCTGACCGATATGACGGCGGGTCAGGGCTATGTTGCAGCCTCCGAAGGCAAACTGAAGCTGGTGGGCGAGCCTTTGGGCACGGAAGATTTCGGCTTTATCTTCCCCAAAGGGTCAGACCTTGCTGCGCCGATGAATGCGGCGATTGCGGCACTTATTGCGGACGGCACCTTGGACGCGCTGAACAAGAAGTGGTTTCTTGACTACAAGATGAACTGACTTGGCGCAGAAGAAAGACGAGGACTTCCCTTGGTGGCTGGTGATCCTAGGGGTCACCGGCCTTTGGATGGGGTACGAGGTTTGGGCCTCGTCCATCTATGCCCAAGTGATGACGACTTTGGTCAAGGGCATTCAGGTCACGGTGGCGGTGACGCTGGTGGCCTATGGGGCGGCTTGCGCCTTGGGGCTTGGCTTGGCCGTGGCGGGGCTGTCGCGCTATGTCGTGCTGCGGCAAGCGGCGCGGATCTGGATCGAGGTGATCCGCGGCGTGCCGATGATGGTGTTGCTGCTGTATGTGGCCTTTGTTGTCGCCCCCGCCATGGTTTACGCATGGAACTGGGCCGCTGGCTGGCTGGGGGCCGACCCCATCAGCGCGCGTGACTTTCCCCTGATCGCGCGGGCAGTCTTGGCGCTGACCTTGGCCTATTCAGCCTTTCTGGCCGAGATTTTCCGTGCGGGCCTGCAAGCCGTTGACAAGGGCCAGATCGAAGCTGCCATGTCGCTGGGCCTGTCAGGCTGGCAAAGGTTTCGCCACATCGTCTTTCCGCAAGCCTTTCGCATGATCTTGCCGCCCTTGGGCAATGATTTTGTGGCGATGGTGAAAGATTCCTCGCTGGTGTCGATCTTGGGCGTGGCGGATATCACGCAACTGGGCAAGGTGCAGGCGGCCGGGAATTTTCGCTATTTTGAAACCTATAACATGGTGGCTCTGCTATACCTTGTCATGACGATCAGCCTAAGCCTTGGCTTGCGCCGGATCGAGGCGCGGTTGAAACTGCACACCAAATAGGGGGCCAGCCCCCTAACCCCCGGGATATTTGGGCACATATGAAAGGCATAAAGATGAGCAATCCTTTGTTGCAGCTGTGGGATACGCCTTTCGGCCTTCCGCCCTTTGGGCAGATCGTCGATGCCGAATTCGCCCCCGCCTTTGATGTGGCCTTGGCCGAGGCGCGCGCGCGCGTGGCAGAGATTGCGCATGATCCGGCAGAGCCGAGTTTTGCCAATGTGATTGAGGCCTTGGAGTTGAGCGAAGAGACGCTCTCGCGGGTCAGCGGGGTGTTTTACAACCTGACCGGTGCTGACAGCACCCCCGCGCGCGAGGATTTGCAAAGTGCCATGGCCCCGAAGCTGTCGGCCTATGCGTCCGAGATCACCAACAACCGCGCCTTGTTTGGCCGGATCGAGGCCCTTTGGCAGGCGCGTGACACGCTGGGGTTAGAGCCCGAGCAGGCGCGGGTTTTGGATCTGTATCGGCGCATGTTTGTACGGTCGGGCGCTTTGCTGGAGGGGGCGGCGTCAGCCCGCCTGACGGATGTGAAATCGCGCCTTGCCGTCTTGGGCACGCAGTTCAGCCAGAACCTGTTGGCTGATGAGCGTGCCTGGGTGATGCCCTTGGCCGAGGCGGATTTGGCTGGTCTGCCCGCCTTTGTCATCGCCGCAGCGCGGGCGGCGGGCGCGGAAAAGGGGGCGGGCGGACCGGTGGTCACGCTGTCACGGTCCATCATCGTGCCGTTCTTGCAATTCTCGCCCCGCCGCGATCTGCGGCAAAGGGCCTATGAGGCGTGGGTGCAGCGCGGGGCCAATGGCGGGGCGACAGACAACCGCGCCATTGCTGCCGAAACCCTGCGGCTGCGCGAAGAGCGCGCCAAACTTCTGGGCTACGCGAGTTTCGCCGATTACAAGCTGGAACCGGAAATGGCCAAAACCCCCGCCCGTGTGCGCGATTTGTTGATGCGCGTTTGGGAACCGGCCAAGCGCAAGGCGCTGGGCGACAGTGCTGTGCTGGAAGCCATGCTGCACGTAGACGGCATCACAGGCCCGCTAGAGGCATGGGATTGGCGCTATTATTCCGAAAAGCGCCGCTTGGCTGAGCATGATTTGGACGAGGCGGTCTTGAAGCCCTACCTTGGGCTAGAGGCGATGCTGAGCGCGATGTTTGACTGTGCCACGCGCCTGTTCGGGCTGGAATTTGCCCCGTTAGATGTGCCGCTTTACCACCCTGATTGCCGCGCTTGGGAGGTGACACGGCAGGGCCGCCACATCGCCGTCTTTGTCGGCGATTACTATGCGCGGGGATCAAAACGCTCTGGCGCGTGGTGTTCGGATATCCGCGCGCAGCGGCGTTTGGGGGGCGTTCAGCGGCCGATCGTGGTGAATGTGTGCAACTTTGCCAAGGGCGATCCGTGCCTGCTGTGTTACGACGATGCGCGCACGCTGTTTCACGAATTCGGCCATGCCTTGCATCAGATGCTGTCGGATGTGACCTATGGCTTCATCTCGGGCACCAGTGTGGCGCGCGATTTTGTCGAACTGCCCAGCCAGCTTTACGAACACTGGCTGGACGTGCCCGAGGTCTTGGAAAAGCACGCCCGCCATTACCAGACGGGTGCGCCCATGCCTGCCGATCTGCTGCACCGCTTGCTTGCGGCGGGCACCTATGATCAGGGCTTTGCCACGGTGGAGTTTGTGTCTTCGGCCATGGTCGATCTGGCGTTTCACGAGGGGGCGGCCCCCGCCGATCCGATGCAAAAACAGGCCGAGGTTTTGGCAGGCCTTGGCATGCCCCGCGCCATCAGAATGCGTCACGCCACCCCGCATTTCGCCCATGCGATGTCGGGCGATGGGTATAGCTCGGGCTATTACAGCTATATGTGGTCAGAGGTGATGGACGCCGACGCCTTTGCCGCCTTTGAAGAAACCGGCGATCCGTTTGACCCCGCCACCGCCGCGCGGCTGGAAAAGTTCATCCTGTCGGCGGGCGGGTCTGAGGAGGCCGAGGTACTATACACCCACTTTCGCGGCAAGATGCCGGGGGTGGAACCTTTGCTGAAAGGCCGCGGGTTGTTAGAGGCCGTCTAAGGCTGCGCCTGTCTTTGCGTCATGCGTTGCAGGGCCTGCAACGCACTTTAGGGGGTTGGTATGCAAATCACAGGGTTGGCCGCCTTGGTCACGGGCGGCGGGTCGGGCTTGGGGTTGGCCACAGCGCAAGCCTTGGCACGCGCAGGCGCCAAGGTGGCTGTGCTTGACCGCGATGTGACAGGGTTTGACGGTTTGGGTTTCGCCTGCGATGTGACCGATGACGCTGCGGTTATGGCGGCGATTGTGGGGGCCGAGGCGGCACACGGGGTGGCCCGCATCGTCGTCAATTGCGCGGGGGTGCCCGGCGGGATGCGTTTGGTGGGGCGCGACGGGCCGGTGGACATGGCGCGCTTTGCCCAAGTGATCAACGTCAACCTTTTGGGCACAGTGTCGGTGATGACCAAGGCTGCCGCACGGATGATGACCGCAGAGGTTTTGGACGAGGACGGCGCGCGCGGAATCGTGATCAACACCGCCTCGATCACCGCTTATGAGGGGCAGGTGGGGCAGGGGGCCTATGTCGCCTCTAAAGGGGCCATCGTTGCGCTAACCTTGCAGGCAGCGCGAGAGTTTGCCCCAAAAGGCGTGCGGGTTATGGCGATAGCCCCTGGCCTGTTTGCCACGCCCATGGCCAGCGAGGTGCCGCCCGAAGTGGTCGATTCCATCACCAGCGACGCGATCTTTCCGCACCGTTTCGGGCGGCCAGAGGATTTCGCGCACATGGTCCTGTCGATCATCACCAACCCGATGCTGAACGGCGAGGTGATCCGCTTGGATGCTGGTGTTCGGTTGCGCGCACGTTAGGGCCTTGTTGACGTTGTAGACCCCCCCGAATTTCGGGCCGCCTGACATCGCCGCGATCGGTCTGTTTTCCTTATATGGACCTAGGGCAAAGCGCTGCTAAGGTGGGCGCAAATCTTGGGGGGATGGGATGGATTATCCGCTGGTCATCGGGGAACTGCTGAAAACCGGCCTGCGCGCCAATCCGTACCAGAGAATCAGCGATGCGGGCGGGGCAGAGCTGACCTATGCCCAGTTCGGCGCAAGGGTGCATCGGCTGGGGTCCGCTTTGGCACGCTTGGGGCTCGGCGAGGGGGCTGTGGTGGCCGTGATGGATTACGACAGCCACCGCTATCTGGAATGCTTCTTTGCCATTCCCATGCTGGGGGCCACGCTGCACACCGTCAACGTGCGCCTGTCGCCGGAACAGGTGCTTTACACCATCACCCATGCCCAAGATGATGCGATCTTGGTGCATGAAGATTTCCTGCCGCTGCTTTTGCCCCTTTTGCCACGCATCACGCGGCCCGTGCATCTGATCTTGCTGTCAGACAAGCCCGCCACCCCGCCACAGGGCTTTGCGGGGGCCTACGAGGCGCTTTTGGCGGCAGGCGATCCGGCCTTTGTCTTTCCCACCTTCCCCGAAACCACCCGCGCCACGCTGTTTTATACCACAGGCACCACGGGCGATCCCAAGGGCGTGACCTATTCGCACCGCCAGTTGGTGCTGCACACTTTGGGCGTTATCGCCTGCTTTGCACCCATTCCGGGGCGGGGCGGGATCAAGGCCGATGATGTTTATATGCCGCTGACCCCGCTGTTTCATGTGCATGGCTGGGGGTTTCCGCTGATTGCGACCATGCTGGGGATGCGCCAAGTCTACCCCGGGCGGTACGAGCCGCAAAAGCTGCTGCATCTGATTGCCACCCACGGCGTCACCTTCTCGCACTGTGTTCCGGCTGTTTTGGGCATGGTGCTGGGGGCTGCGGGGTCAGAGGCTGTCAATTTGGCGGGGTGGAAGGTGATCATAGGCGGATCGGCCCTGCCCGAAGGGCTGGCGCGTGCCGCCCTGATGCGGGGCATTGATATTCACGCAGGCTACGGCATGTCAGAAACCTGCCCCGTGCTGACCATCGCCGACATGGCCGCAACGCAAGGAACCGAAGACACCACCTTCATCCGCATCGCCACGGGCAAACCGATCCCCTTGGTCGACCTGCGCGTGGTGGATCCCGACATGAACGACCTTCCCCACGATGGCATCGCAACCGGAGAGGTCGTGGCCCGCGCCCCTTGGTTGACCGACGGCTATTCACACAACCCCATAGGCACGGCCGATCTGTGGCGCGGTGGGTGGCTGCATACGGGCGATGTGGGCAATATTTCCCCCGACGGCACCTTGCGCATCACCGACCGGCTGAAAGACGTGATCAAATCGGGGGGCGAGTGGATATCCTCGCTGGAACTGGAAAGCCTGATCTCGGCCGTGGCGGGCGTGGCAGAGGTGGCCGTGGTGGGTGTGCCTGATCCGGTGTGGGGCGAGCGGCCCGTGGTGCTGGTGGTGGCACAGCACGATGTGGGCAAGGCAGTACAGGCGGCCGTGCAATCGGCCATAGCCGCAGGGCGATTGTCAAAATGGGCAGCGCCAGATCGTGTTTTGCGGGTCGCGGCGATCCCGAAGACTTCGGTGGGCAAGATCGACAAGAAAGCCATCCGCGCCAGGCTGGCCCAAGCATGACGCCTTCGCAGTTGCAGGGCTTTGAAGGTCGATTTGCTATGTGCACAAGACGTCACCGACCTCGTTTCGCCGTACAGACCTTGGCACAAGGCCCGTGGGCCGGTGCGACCTTCGCGCCGGGTTCACATATCTTTGGCAAGGATCAGGCGCGCAACCCTCACCTCTTTTCGGCGGTTGACGCATGACAGGTCAGGTGAGTTTGACCCGCCAAGGCGCGCTGTGGCTGGGCTTTTTTGCGCTGATCTTGCTGGCTTGGGCGGCGATCTTTGTGCAGGTGGCACAGGCACCTGTTGGCATTTGGGGGGTGCTTTGCACCTCGGCGGCAGGGGCGGGGGTGTTTGAACTGTGGGGCATGTGGGCGCTGATGGTGGCGGCTATGATGCTGCCCACCTTTGTGCCCGCCTTGCGCACCTTTTTGAACATGGGCGTCGCAGGGGCCACGCGCCCGGTTGAGGCGGGGGCGCTGGTGGCAGGTTATGCACTGATCTGGGTCATCGGCGCGGGTTTGGGGGCTTGGGCGCAATGGGCGCTGGCGCGGGTGGGGATGCTGGCGCCGGATGGATCAAGCCTGTCGGTCTGGCTGACAGTGGCGCTGCTTTTGGCGGCTGGGCTGTACCAGCTTTCGATCCTGAAAGCCGCCTGTCTGGCCAAATGCCGGATGCCGCTCACCTATTTCATGGGCCGCTGGGCCCCCGGGATGCGCCGCGCCTTTGTCATGGGGGCGGAACTGGGGGCGATCTGCTTTGGCTGCTGCTGGGCGCTGATGGCCTTGGCCTTTGTCGGCGGCACGATGAGCCTGCTGTGGATGGGACTTGCAACCTTGTTCATGGTGCTGGAAAAACTGCCCCAAATCGGCCGCCCCTTAACACGGCCTGCGGGATATGCCTTGATCGGGGCGGGGGCTGTGCTGGCCTTGCGCACTGTGTTGACCTGAAAGGACAAAACGATGTCGACCACTTTGCCAAACTGGGTCATCAAGGGCGAGTTGATCCTCAACTGCAACTGTACGGTCTTTTGCCCCTGCGTGATCAGCTTGGGCAAGCACCCGCCGACCGAGGGCTATTGTCAGGCTTGGGTCGGCATTCGCATTGATACGGGCCATTACGATGGCCATGATCTGGGCGGGCTGAACGTGGGCCTGCTGATGGACATTCCAGGCAACATGGGCCGTGGCAATTGGAAAGCTGCGGCCTATATCGACGAACGGGCATCAGAGGCCGCTTATGACGGGTTAATCCGCATCTTTTCTGGCAAGGCGCGCGGGTCGACCGGGTTGTTTGCCGTGATGGTGTCGGAATTCTTGGGTGCAGAGCGTTCGCCCGTGCACTATGTGACCGAGGGCAAAACCCGCCGCCTGTCGGTGGGCAAGAAAATACAAGGTGAGGTGACGCCGATCACCGGCACCGATCCTGACCGCGAGGTGGTGGTGTCGAACACCGGCTACTGGATGGGCCCTGATGTGACGATCGCCCAAGCGGGCAAGGGCCGCGTGCGCGCCTATGGGCGCGTGTGGGATTTTGACGGGCGCTCTGCCGAGATTTGCCAGATCGACTGGCACGGCCCCAACTGATCGGGCCGTATTCACGAAAGGAAAGACGATGTTTCAAGCGCTTGTGCTAGAGAAGAACGCCGAAGGTCAGGCCGTGGCTGCGATCCAAGATTTGGACGACAGCGCCCTGCCTGCGGGCGATGTGACGGTGGCGGTGGAATATTCCACCCTCAATTACAAAGACGGCCTTTGCCTGTCGCCCAGTGGCAGCGGGCTGGTGCGCGCCTATCCGCATGTGGCGGGGATCGACTTTGCCGGCACGGTCGAAGCGTCTGACGATGCGCGCTACAAGCCCGGCGACAAGGTGGTTCTAACCGGCTGGCGCGTGGGCGAGGTGCATTGGGGCGGCTATGCCACCAAGGCGCGGGTCAAGGCTGATTGGCTGGTGCCCTTGGCCGCAGGGCTGACCGCGCGACAGGCGATGGCGGTGGGTACGGCAGGGCTGACCTCGATGTTGGCGGTGCTGGCGCTGGAAGATCACGGGCTGACGCCTGCGGCCGGCGAGGTGCTGGTGACGGGCGCTGCGGGGGGTGTGGGGTCGGTTGCGGTGGCGCTGCTGGCCAAGCTTGGCTATCAGGTCGCGGCGGTGACGGGGCGGCCTGAAACGGAAAGCTATTTGCGCGATTTGGGGGCGGCCCGCATCATCGCCCGCGCTGATCTGGCCGAAACCGTCAAACGCCCGTTAGAGGCCGAGCTTTGGGCCGGCTGCATCGATGCCGTCGGCGGGCCGATGCTGGCGCGGGTGCTGGGGCAAATGAAATACGGGGCTTCGGTGGCGGCGGTTGGGCTTGCCGGCGGATCGGGGCTGCCGGCGTCGGTCATTCCGTTCCTCCTGCGCGGGGTGAATTTGTTGGGGATCGATTCCGTCATGCGGCCCTTTGCGGACCGTCAAAGAGCTTGGGCGCGGATCGCAACTGATCTGGCGATGGACAAGCTTGAAGCGATGATCGAACCCGCCACATTGGCCGATCTGCCCACACTTGGGGCGGCGATTTTGAAGGGCGAGGTCAAGGGGCGTGTGGTGGTGGACTTGCGGGCCTGACCGGTTCGCCCCACGATTTTTCTGCGAAAAATCAAATAATCGCGCACCGATTTTTCTGCGAAAAATCGGTGCGCGATTATTCGCAGAAGAATCGGGTGCTAATTCTTCGCAGAAGAATTGTGGCGTCAGTCCTTCCAGTCGCCCTCAAAGTCCATGGGAATCATCAGGTTATGGGCCCCAAACTTGGCAATGTCGCGCTCTCCGCATAGGGCCATCGTGGTGTCGATTTCCTTGCGGATCACCTCTAGCGCGGCACTCACCCCGGCCTGACCCAGAGCGCCAAGGCCATAGATATAACTGCGCCCGATCATTGTGGCCTTGGCCCCCATAGCCAAAGCTTTCAGCACATCCTGCCCCGAGCGGATGCCACCATCCATCCACACCTCTACTTGATCACCCACGGCGCGGGCGATGCTGGGCAAGCGGCGGATCGACGACAAAGCCCCGTCCAACTGCCGCCCGCCGTGGTTCGAGACGATCATTGCATCCGCCCCAAAATCAGCCGCGCGGCGGGCGTCGTCTTCGTCGAGCACGCCCTTGAGGATCAACTTGCCGCCCCACATATCGCGGATCCGCGCGATCTTGCCCCAATCCAGCTGCGGGTCAAACTGTTCAGCCGTCCATGACCCCAGCGAGGACAAGTCTTTGACGCCTTTGGCATGGCCCACGATATTGCCAAAACTGTGCCGCTTGGTGCGCGCCATGCCCACCGCCCACCGCCATTTGGTAGCAATGTCGATGATGTTGGCCAAGGTCGGCTTGGGCGGGGCCGACAGGCCGTTTTTCAAATCTTTGTGGCGCTGGCCCATGATCTGCAAATCCAGCGTCAAGACCAGCGCTGAACACCCCGCCTTGCGGGCGCGATCTAGGGCAGAGGCCACAAAATCCCAGTCTTTCATCACATAAAGCTGGAACCAAAACGGGGCCGAGGTGTGGGCTGCCACATCCTCGATCGAACAGATCGACATGGTTGAGAGTGTAAAGGGAACACCGAACGCCTCAGCCGCGCGCGCGGCTTTGATCTCGCCATCAGCGGATTGCATGCCGGTGAACCCCACCGGCGCCAAGGCCAAAGGCATGGTCACAGGCTGGCCCAGCATTGTGCCGGCTATGGTGCGGTTTGACATATCAACAGCCACCTTTTGACGCAGGCGCAACTTGCCAAAATCACTCACATTGTCGCGGAAGGTCTGTTCCGTGTATGAACCGCTTTCGCAATAGTCAAAGAACATGCGTGGCACGCGGCGTTTGTGCAGGCGCTTCAGATCCTCGATGGCGGTGATCACGGGCATTTTGGGCTCCAAGCCGGATGCAATGGCCTAGCCTAGCGCGGAGATCGGGGTTCTGCCAGTGCGTGCAGTTTCGCATTTCGCCTGTTTCTTAAGCGATTTGATTATTCTGATGGCACTCTTGCCAAGCCCCGCCCCGAAGATCGCCCGTGCGTGGGCCAGAGGGTGGCAGGACCCACCGCTTGCGAGCCACAAGGATGCAGTCCAAGCTGCGGTCCGTTCGGAATGTTTGATCTGCCACCCTATCCCGCGATCCAGCGCAGCAAAGGCCATGCTTTCGCGGCATTTGGCATAGTGCGTGGCTGCGCGAGGCTGGCGGATCTGGCGCAGGCCGGATCGGCCAAGGTGATGCTGCCCCGCGTGGACACGGATGTGCCCGAGGCCGTGTTCTTGAACACTTCCGGCGGGTTGACGGGCGGCGACAATATCCATTTCGCGTTGCAAGTGGGGGCAGGCGTCCGTCTGTGCGCATCAACCCAGACAGCCGAGCGGGCCTATGCCAGCAACCAAGGGGCCGCGCAGATGCGGTTTTCTGCCAGTGTCGCGGCGGGCGCGCGATTGGATTGGTTGCCGCAGGAAACCATCCTCTACCAATCCTGCAACCTGCAACGGCGCACCGAAATTGACTTGGCCGATACAGCCGCCTGCCTGACCTGCGAAAGCATCCTTCTGGGCCGCGCCGCGATGGGAGAGGTTCTAACCCATGCCCGCCTGCATGATCTCCGCGTGATCCGCCGTGCAGGCAGACCGGTGTTTAGCGAAACCTTTCTGCTGGACGACGCCGTCCTGCACCACCGCGACAGCCCCGCTTTGCTGGCAGGTGCAAACGCCCTTGGCCTTGTGGCGCTGGTGGCCCAAGGGGCCGAAGACGCCGCAGCGCCACTTTTGGCGCAAGCCAGTGTGGCGGGTGCGCGGGTCGCGGTATCGGGCTGGGACGGGCGCTGTCTGGTGCGCGTGCTGGCCCCCGATGGCCTGACCTTGCGCAAACAAATGGCCCAAATCATCAAGACCCTGTCCGCGCGGCCCCTGCCCCGCGTGTGGTTGAGTGGAGGAACCCTATGAACCTAACCCCGCGTGAACGCGAAAAGCTGCTGATCAGCGTTGCCGCCATGGTCGCCCGTGGCCGCTTGGCCCGAGGTGTGAAGCTAAACCACCCCGAGGCGATTGCCCTGATCACCGACTTTGTCGTCGAAGGCGCGCGCGATGGTCGCATGGTGGCTGACCTGATGCAGGCGGGGGCCCATGTCATCACCGCCGACCAATGCATGGCAGGCGTGCCCGAGATGATCCATTCCGTCCAAGTCGAAGCCACCTTTCCCGATGGTACCAAACTTGTCACTGTCCACCACCCCATCCGCTAAGAGGCCAAAGATGAAACGCCTGACCGCTGTTCTTGTTGCCCTGCCCACCCTCGCCATGGCCCATGCGGGCGACCACATAGGCCTTAGCCTGACCCATCTGATGACCGAGTCTGACCATATGGCGCTGATCGCAGCGCTTGTGGCCGTGGTGGCGCTGGTGATTTATAAACTGCGGTCGCGCCCATGATCCCCGGAGAGGTCTTTCCCGCCCAAGGCGATATCATCCTGAACGCTGACCGCTCAGCCATCACTCTTTTGGTCGCCAACACCGGCGATCGTCCGGTGCAAGTGGGCAGTCATTACCACTTTGCCGAAACCAACCCCGGCCTGTCCTTTGACCGCACCGTCGCCCACGGGATGCGGCTGGATATCCCCGCCGGCACCGCCGTGCGCTTTGAACCGGGCCAATCGCGAGAGGTCAACTTGGTGCCCTATGGCGGATTGCGCAAAGTTTACGGTTTTAACGCCAAAGTGATGGGAGATCTGTAATGGCCACCCGCATTTCCCGCCCCGATTACGCCGCGATGTATGGCCCCACCACGGGCGACCGTGTGCGGTTGGGCGATACCGATATCATCATCGAGGTGGAATACGACCTGACGACTTACGGCGAAGAGGTGAAATTCGGCGGCGGCAAGGTGATCCGCGACGGCATGGGGCAAAGCCAGATCCCACGGTCGGGCGGGGCGGTGGATACCGTCATCACCAATGCGCTGATCTTGGACCATTCGGGCATCTACAAGGCCGATGTCGGCCTGCGCGACGGGTTGATCCATGCCATCGGCAAAGCGGGCAACCCTGACACGCAAAGCGGCGTCACCATCATCATCGGCCCGTCAACCGAGGTGATCGCGGGCGAGGGCAAGATCCTCACCGCAGGCGGCTTTGACTGCCATATCCACTTCATCGCCCCCGGCCAGATCGAAGATGCGCTGCATTCGGGCATTACCACGATGCTGGGCGGCGGCACTGGGCCTGCCCATGGCACGCTGGCCACCACCTGCACGCCGGGCCCTTGGCATATGGGGCGGATGTTGCAAGCGCTTGATGCCTTTCCGATCAACTTTGGCCTGTCGGGCAAAGGCAACGCCTCGCGCCCCGAAGGGCTGGTGGAAATGGTCAAAGCGGGGGCCTGTGCGCTGAAGCTGCACGAAGACTGGGGCACAACGCCTGCGGCCATCGACTGCTGCCTGACGGTGGCGGATGAGATGGATGTGCAGGTGATGATCCACACTGACACGCTCAACGAATCGGGCTTTGTGGAAAACACCATGGCGGCCATCAAAGGCCGCACGATCCACGCCTTTCACACCGAAGGTGCGGGCGGCGGCCATGCGCCGGATATCATCAAGGTCGTCACCTCGCAAAACGTGATCCCGTCGTCGACCAATCCGACCATGCCCTACACAGTCAACACGCTGGAAGAGCATCTGGATATGCTGATGGTCTGCCATCATCTTGACCAGTCCATCGTCGAAGATGTGGCCTTTGCCGAAAGCCGCATCCGCCGCGAAACCATCGCGGCCGAGGATATCTTGCATGACATGGGGGCCTTTTCGATCCTGTCGTCCGACAGCCAAGCCATGGGACGGGTGGGCGAAGTCATCACCCGCACATGGCAAACCGCCCATAAGATGAAGCAACAACGCGGCCGCTTACCCGAGGAAGTGGGCCAAAACGACAACGTCCGCGCCAAGCGCTATGTCGCCAAATACACCATCAACCCCGCCATTGCCCAAGGAATAAGCCGCCATATCGGCTCTATCGCCATAGGCAAACGCGCCGATCTGGTGCTGTGGACGCCAGCCTTTTTTGGGGCAAAGCCCGAAATGGTGCTGGTGGGCGGCATGATCGCTTGTGCCCAGATGGGGGATACCAACGCATCTATCCCCACGCCGCAGCCCACCTACACCCGCCCGATGTTCGGGGCCTATGGCCGTGCTGTCGAACGCAACGCCGTGCTTTTCGTCAGCCAAGCCGCCCAAGCCGATGGATTGCGCGGCCAGTTGGGGTTGGGCAAGCAAACCTTGGCTGTGGAAAACACCCGCACCATCGCCAAGCGCGACATGGTCCACAACCACGCCACACCCTTTATCGAGGTGAACCCCGAAACCTACGAAGTCCGCGCCGATGGCGAGCTTTTAACCTGCGAACCCGCCGACGAACTGCCCTTGGCGCAACGATATTTTCTCTATTAACCCGCCGAACCCGTACAATTTGACTAAAATTGTCTTCATCTTGGCCCAAATACTCCACGGGGGTCCGGGGGTGTGAAACCCCCGGTCCAACGGTTCAGCTAAACCACCGCCGAAAGCAAAGCCCATGCCCGACCTGCCCCCCGCCCGCGCGCTTCTCTCCACGGCCCCCGCCGCAGTCTACGGCGCGGTCGTTTTGGGCTATGACGAACGCCTTTTGCGCCGCAAACGCTTGGTCACGGCGCAGGGCGAGGGCTTCTTGGTCGACCTGCCCGCCGTCACCAACCTAGATGAACACTGGGGTTTTGCCTTACAAGACGGCCGTGCCATAGCGGTTGTGGCGGCTGAGGAAGCGTTGGTGCAAATCACAGGCCAAGACCTGCACCGCCTTGCTTGGCACATCGGCAACCGCCACACCCCGTGCCAGATCGAAGCCACCCGCCTGCTCATCCGCCGCGACCATGTGCTCGAAGCGATGCTGGCCCAACTGGGCGCCAAGGTCGCCTATGTAACCCAGCCCTTCAAACCCGAAGGCGGCGCTTACGGCACGGGCCGCACCATGGGCCACAGCCACGGGCCAGAGGCCACGCCAGACCCCCACGCGCATGGCGAAACCTTTGGCTGGCACGATCACGGCGACGGAAAGCTGCATTTCCACCCAGCCAAGCCCAAATGAGCGGGTTGCTTAGCCTGATCCAATGGCTCTCTCCGGCCTTTCCGACCGGAAGCTACGCCTATTCCCATGGGCTTGAGCAGGCCGTGGTGGACGGCACCCTTACCGACGCGCCCAGCCTGCAACGCTGGCTGGTCGATATCATCACCCACGGCACAGGCTGCCAAGATGCCATCCTTCTGGCCTGCGCCCTGCGCGCGGGGGCGGATTATGACGCGCTGGCTGATCTGGCCATGGCCCTTGCCTCGGGGGCCGAGCGGGCCGAAGAAACCCTTGCCCAAGGCACAGCACTGGCCAAAACGGTGTCCGCCCTGACGGGCCGCCGCCTGAAACCCTGCGCCCTTCCCGTGGCCTTGGGGCAAGCGGCGGCTCCGCTGAACCTGCCCGCCCCGCAGGTGATCGCGCTCTACCTGCACGCCTTCGCCTCGAACCTTGTGCAAACCATGGTGCGCTTTGTGCCCTTGGGCCAGACCGAAGGGCAGGCAACCCTTGCAGCCTTGCATCCGCTGATCGAAAGCCTTGCACAAACCCTGTCCACCGCCACCACCGATGATCTTGCCACCGCCACCTTTGGCGCCGAAATGGCGGCAATGCGCCACCAAACCCTGCAACCAAGGATCTTCAAGACATGAGCGTGAATGGCCCCCTGCGCGTTGGCATCGGCGGTCCGGTCGGTGCCGGCAAAACCACGCTGACTGAACAGCTTTGCCGCGCCTTGGCGCAGCGCTGTTCAATGGCGGTGATCACCAATGACATCTACACCCGCGAAGACGCCGATTACCTGACCCGCGCCCAAGTCCTGCCCGCCGCCCGCATTCGGGGCGTGGAAACCGGCGGCTGCCCCCACACCGCCATCCGCGAGGATGCGTCGATCAACCTTGCCGCCGTGGCCGATCTGACCCGCGCCTTCCCCGACCTTGACCTGATCTTGATCGAAAGCGGCGGTGACAATCTGGCCGCCACCTTCTCGCCCGAACTTGCCGATATCTCGATCTACGTCATCGACACCGCCGCAGGCCAAGACATCCCGCGCAAAAAGGGCCCCGGTGTCACACGCTCTGACCTGCTGGTGGTCAACAAAACCGACCTTGCCCCCTATGTCGGTGTCGACCTGACCCTGCTGGAGGAGGACACCAAACGCGCGCGGGGCCCGCGCCCCTATGTGCTGGTCCGCCTGCGCCAAGGCCACGGCGTCGATGCGATTGTGGCCTTTTTGGAAAAAGAAGGCGGCTTGGCCCTGAAAGCCCAAACCGCCTAACCCTTTCATATGTGCCCAAATATCCCCGCCGGAGGCAAACTGCGCCGCGCCGGGGCGAAACTGGCGCGGTGCAGCGTGCTACGCTTCGTCCGGCAAAACCCGCACCGCGCCTTTGTCTGCCGAAGACGCAAACAAGGCATAGGCCTTTAACGCAGTAGAGACTTTGCGCGAACGCACCTTGGCGGGTTTCCAGCCAGCCGCATCCTGCGCGGCGCGGCGGCTGGCAAGCTCTGCCTCGCCCACGCGCAGGCTGATCGAGCGTTTGGGAATGTCGATGTCGACCATGTCGCCCTCGTGCACCAACCCGATCACCCCGCCGCCCGCCGCTTCGGGGCTGACATGGCCGATCGACAGGCCCGAGGTTCCGCCCGAAAAGCGCCCGTCCGTCACCAGTGCACAGGCTTTGCCCAGCCCCATGCTTTTGAGGTAGCTGGTCGGATAGAGCATCTCCTGCATCCCCGGCCCGCCCTTTGGCCCTTCATAGCGTATCACCAGCACATCACCGGGCTTGATCTCTTTGGCCAAAATCGCATTTACCGCCGCGTTTTGGCTTTCAAACACCCGTGCAGGGCCGGAAAAGACCAAAATGCTTTCGTCAACGCCGGCGGTTTTCACAATGCAGCCATCTGCGGCCAGATTGCCCGTTAGCACGGCCAGTCCGCCGTCTTTGGAAAACGGCGTGGTGGCCGAGCGGATCACGCCTTCGGCGCGGTCAAGGTCCAGCGTGGGATAGCGACCCGTGGCCAAAAACGCCTCGGTTGTGCGCACACCGCCGGGGGCGGCGCGGAAGAACTCGCGCACCGACTCTTGGTTGGTCCGGCTGATGTCCCACTGATCCACCGCCGCCCCGATCGAGCGGGCGTGGATCGTGGGCACTTCGCGGTTCAGCAACCCTGCTGCATCCAACTGCCCCAAGATCGCCATGATACCCCCTGCGCGGTGCACATCTTCCATATGCACATCTTGCTTGGCGGGGGCCACTTTGCACAAAACGGGCACTTTGCGCGACAGATCGTCGATGTCTTTCATCGTGAAATCCACCCCGCCCTCGTGGGCGATGGCCAGAATGTGCAAGACTGTGTTGGTTGAACCGCCCATCGCGACATCCAGCGCCATGGCGTTTTCAAATGCCTGTTTGGTGGCAATGTTGCGCGGCAATACGGACATATCGTCTTGCTCGTAATGGCGCTTGGTGATGTCGACGATCAGGTGCCCCGCCTCGACAAACAGGCGCTTGCGGTCAGCGTGGGTGGCAAGGGTTGACCCGTTGCCCGGCAGCGACAGGCCCAAAGCCTCGGTCAGACAGTTCATCGAATTTGCGGTGAACATCCCCGAGCATGACCCGCAGGTCGGGCAAGAGGCCTTTTCAATCGCCTCGACTTCTTCGTCGGTGAACGAGGCATCCGCTGCCGAAACCATCGCATCGACCAGATCAAGGGCCACTTCCTTGCCCTTGATCACAACCTTGCCCGCCTCCATCGGCCCGCCCGAGACAAAGACGCAAGGGATGTTCAACCGCATTGCGGCCATCAGCATGCCGGGGGTGATTTTGTCGCAGTTGGAAATGCACACCATGGCATCGGCGCAATGCGCGTTGACCATGTATTCCACGCTGTCGGCGATCAACTCGCGCGAAGGCAGCGAATAGAGCATCCCGTCATGGCCCATAGCAATGCCGTCATCCACGGCAATGGTGTTGAACTCTTTGGCGACCCCGCCTGCGGCTTCAACCTCGCGTGCGACCATTTGGCCTAGGTCTTTAAGATGCACATGGCCCGGCACAAACTGGGTAAAACTGTTGACGATGGCGATGATCGGCTTGCCGAAATCGCCGTCTTTCATCCCCGTTGCGCGCCACAATCCACGGGCACCTGCCATGTTGCGGCCATGGGTCGTTGTGCGAGAGCGGTACACGGGCATTCAAAACTCCTGTCAAAAGGCCGCCCATCTCGGGCGCGCGCGCGATCCTGACATGGCGCGAAGGGCGCAATCATTCAAGAGCGGTTTTTTATGACAGGCTTTGGGGCGGCATAAAAGCTATGTTTGACCTGCACAGGAAACGCGGTAACCTGGGTTAAGATGACCCTTTGGCGCGCTGCGAGGCCACAGTGACAACCCAACCCAAACGCGATCATGAGGCCACAGTTGCCGCCGCCCTGTCGCGCGGGGCCGCAGCGCGATCTTTGGTGGCGGCATCGTGGAGCAGGTCTGCCGCGGTGCATGGGTTAGAACCCTCGCGCCGCGTGGATCCGGTGCGTTTGACGCAGGCCGAGTTTAACCTGCTTTTGGAACGCCTTGGCCCCTTGGTGATGACCGCCGCCCCCACTTTGGACCGCCTGTTTCAATCCATCGGCGCTTTGGGCGGCTGTGTGATCTTGGCCAACCACGAAGGCATTCCCGTCGATCGGCGCGGCAGGCCCGCCCATGACCGCGAGTTTCAGGAAAACGGCCTGTGGACCGGCACCAACTGGTCCGAGGCTGCGGCGGGCACCAATGGCATTGGCACAGCACTGGCCTTGGGCCACGCCGTCACGATCCACCGCGACCAGCATTTCCTGTCGGCCAATATCGGGCTGTCCTGCTCGTCCGCGCCGGTGTTTGATGCCGAGGGCCAGTTGGTCGCTGTGCTGGATGTGTCAACCGCCGGTGGCGAGACGGGCGAGGCGCTGGCAGGCCTGATCGCCCATGCCGTGGGTGAGGCGGCGCGGCGGATTGAAAGCGATCTGTTCCACGCGGCCTTTCCCAAGGCGCGGTTGATGATGCCGCCGGGGGTAGACCGCGTGCAAGGCGCTATTCTGGCCGTGGACAGCGACGAATTGGTCATCGGGGCCACGCGGGCAGCGCGGCTGCATTTCGGGCTAAAGGGTGATCTGGGGCGCAAACCCGTGCCTGCCGCTGATCTTTTGGGCTTGGACTCTCCGGCCACGCTAGAGGCGGGGGAACGGGCCGTGATGGCGCGGGCCTTGGCGCGGGCGGGGGGCAATGCCTCGGCTGCGGCGCGGGCTTTGGGGATTTCGCGCGCCACGTTTCACCGCAAACTGGGGCGTCAGGGCTAACGCCCCTTGCGCGTCAGGCTGACGCCTGCGGCGATGGCAGCAAATGTTGCCGCCGCCGCCAAAGCCAGTTGCGCCCCCGCTATGCCAAAATGTGCAAGAAACAACGCAACCAAGGCCGCCCCGATGCATTGGCCCATCAACCGCGCCGTGCTTTGCAACCCGCTCGCCGCCCCGCTGCGCGCCTTGGGGGCCGCGCCAATCAGCGTGCGGTTGTTGGGCGCTTGAAACAGGCCAAATCCAAGCCCGCACACCGCCATGCGCCACGCGATATTGACCGGATCGGCTTGCGCGGGCAGCAGCCAAAGTGCTAGCAGCCCTGCCGATAGCACCGCCAGCCCCGCACAGCCCAACACCGCCGAACTGTACCGATCCGACAGTCGCCCCGACAGCGAGGCCACAAGGGCCAAGGCCACAGGCCACGGGATCATCAACATCCCAACCATATGCGGCGAAAATCCCATCAGGGTTTGAAAGGTGAAGGGCAAGGACACAAAGGCTATCATCTGCGCCGTAAATGCGGCAATCGAGGTGCACAGCGACAGGCTTAAAATCGGGATCGCCAACAGGTCCAGCGGCAAAAGCGGATGGACCTTGCGTCTTTCGCGGCGGATCAGCAGGGCGAGGGCGGTCAGGCACATCGCAGCCTCGGCGAGGCCTAGGGCCCAAGACAGGCCCCCGCCCAGACTGTCAATCGTGGTGATGAAAAAGCCCAAGGTCACAGCACTTAGGCTCGCGCTGACCCAGTCAAAGTTTTGCGCCGCGCGGTGGCTTTCGGGTAGGCTGCGCCACCCCAAGGCCAAGGTCAGCGCCCCCAAAGGCAGGTTGATCGCAAACAGCCACGACCAATGCACCGAAGACAACGCAAAGCCCGCAAAGGCCGGCCCGATGGTTGACGCAATCGCCACCGTCATCGCCAGCACCCCCAAAGCGCGGCCAAAGCGGTCTTTTGGCACGGCATAGCGCAAGAGTGCGCCGTTCACACTCATCAACCCTGCCGCTCCAAAGCCTTGCACAGCGCGGGCAATGGTTAAGGCCATGACGTTGGGCGCAAGCACGCAGCCCAGCGAAGCGATGGTGAACAGCGCAACACCCCCCAAATAGACCCGCCTATACCCCAAAATCTCGCCCAAAGCGGCCAAAGGCAGCAGGCTGATCACAATCGCCATCTGATAGGCGTTGACGATCCAGATCGAACTGGCGGCCGAGGCGTTGAAATCTTGGGCAATGGTGGGCAGCGCCACATTGGCAATCGTGCCGTCCATCACCGCCAAAGTCACCCCCAGCAAGATCGTGGCCAAGGCAAAGCTGCGTCTTGGGGCGGGCAGTCCGTCGCGGTCAAGATCATGGGCCGCCATAAGGTTTGCCATTTTTCCAAAACCTTTGCTGGAGGGAAAGGGTCTGCGCCTTGTGCGTGCATCTGCTTGCGTTTCGCAATGCGGAACTTGGCGAATTTGGGCGAATGGGGTCTTGTGATGGCTCATCGAAAACCCCTTGCAAAGGCGCTGTTTTGGCGAAACCTTCACCATATGCAAAACGACACTCCGCCAGACCAAACCGCCCGCCTGCAATTGCGCCTGTTCTTCGCCCATGGGGCGATGCTGGGCCCGGGCAAGGCCGAGCTTTTGGAACATATCCGCGACACGGGGTCGATCTCTGCCGCCGGACGGGCGATGGAGATGAGCTATAAGCGGGCATGGATGCTGGTGGATGCGATGAACGCCGCCTTTACAGCGCCCTTGGTGGAAAGCGCGCGGGGCGGGGCGGGCGGTGGCGGGGCGCAAGTGACCGAGGTGGGGCTTGAGGTGCTGCGCCTGTACCGCGCCTTGCAGGATAAAACCGCCCGCGCAGGGCAGGCCGAGATGGCGGCGATCAGTGCGATGCTTAGGGATATTCCCGAACAGAAATAACGCTTGATTTGGCGGGCTGCTTGGGTGATATGTTTTTATAAACATATCGCTGGAGCATTCCGTGCCCTTGTTCACCCGTCGTTTCGCCCTCGCAGCCCTGATCTTGTCAACAGCCCTCGCCCTGCCCGCCATAAGCCATGCCGCCGACATCACGGTCTTTGCCGCCTCTAGCCTGAAAACCGCGCTGGATGTGATTGCGGCGGATTGGGAACAGCAAACGGGCCATCATGTGGTGATTTCCTATGATTCTTCGGCAAAGTTGGCCAAGCAGATCGAACAAGGCGCGCCGGCGGATGTGTTTATCTCGGCCTCAACCCAGTGGATGGACACGCTGGCCGACGCCAATCTGATCAAGCCTGAAAGCCGTAAGACGATCTTGGGCAACACGCTGATCTTGGTGGCCACCGATAAAACCGCCCCCCCTGTCACCATCGCGCAAGGCTTCGATCTTGCCGCGCTTGTGGGGGATGGCAAACTGGCGATGGGCATGGTCGATTCGGTGCCTGCGGGCCAGTATGGCAAAGAGGCGCTGACCACGTTGGGTGCATGGGATGCAGTAGAACCCAAAGTGGCGCAGACCGAAAATGTGCGTGCGGCGCTGAAACTGGTGGAAAGTGGCGAGGCGGCTTACGGGATTATCTATGCCTCGGACGCTGTGGGCGATGATAAAGTGGCGGTGGTGGGAACATTCCCCCAAGACAGCCACAAACCCATCGTCTATCCTGCGGCTGTGATGACCACTAGCACCGCGCCAGAGGCACAGGCCTTCTTGGATGACCTTTTCTCTGATGCGGCAGTTTCAATCTTTACCGCGCAGGGCTTTATCGTCTTGAAATAGGAGCGCGATGCCCGACTGGTTTTCCCCTGATGAATGGCGCGCCATAGCCCTTTCGCTGCGCGTGTCTGCGTGGGCTACGGCGGTCAGCCTGCCTTTGGGCGTTCTGGTGGCCTTTGTGCTGGCGCGGCGGCAGTTTTGGGGCAAACAGGTGCTGAATGGGCTGGTGCATTTGCCGCTGATCTTGCCGCCCGTGGTGACGGGCTATCTGCTGCTTTTGGCCTTTGGGCGCAAAGGCTTGGTCGGGCAGTATCTTGACATGATCGGCGTGGTCTTGGCCTTTCAATGGACGGGGGCTGTTCTGGCCGCTGCCGTCATGGCCTTTCCCTTGATGGTGCGCGCCATTCGCCTGTCGGTCGAGGCGGTGGATGCGCGGGTGGAACAGGCGGCGGGCACGCTTGGGGCCTCTCCGCCATGGGTGTTTGCCACTGTCACTTTGCCGCTGATCTTGCCGGGGATCATCGTGGGATCTGTTCTGGCCTTTGCCAAAGCGATGGGAGAGTTTGGCGCGACGATTACCTTTGTGGCCAATATTCCGGGCCAGACGCAAACGCTGCCCTCGGCCATCTATGCGTTTTTGCAGGTGCCGGACGGGGATGGGCAGGCGTTTCGCTTGGTTATGGTGTCGATATTTGTCGCTATGGCGGCGCTGGCCCTGTCGGAATGGGCCGCCAAGGCTGTGGCGCGCAGGATTTCGGGCGCATGACGATGCAGGTGTCGTTGCAGCACCGCTTTGCAGGCTTTGCGCTGGATGTGGCGTTTGATGTCCCTGCGGGGGTGACGGCGCTGTTTGGGCCGTCAGGGTCTGGCAAATCTAGCGTGATCAAGGCCTTGGCGGGGCTGATGCGGCCAGATCGCGGGCGGATCAGCCTGGGCGGCCAAGTTTTGCTGGATACCGATCAGCGCATCTGTCTGCCACCGCACCGCCGTCGGATTGGCTGTGTGTTCCAAGACGACCGATTGTTCCCGCATCTGACCGTGCGGCAGAACCTGCTGTATGGCCGCTGGTTTTCGCCCGACAAAGGCGGCGTTTCGTTTGAGGCGGTGGTCGAAATGCTGGGCATCGCCCCCCTGCTGGCCCGCCGCCCGCAAACCCTGTCGGGCGGGGAACGCCAGCGGGTCGCCATAGGCCGCGCCTTGCTGTCGAACCCGCAGATCTTGGCGATGGATGAACCCTTGGCCGCCTTGGATGAGGCGCGCAAGGCCGAGATCATGCCCTATCTGGAACATCTGCGCGACCAAACGCAGATTCCCATTTTGTACGTCAGCCATTCGGTTTCGGAAATCACCCGCCTTGCCGGATCGGTGGTGGTGTTGGGCAAGGGGCGGGTGTTGAAAACCGGTCCCGTGGCCGAAGTTTTTTCTGACCCCAACCTGACCCCGTGGCTGGGCGGTGTGCGCGAGGCGGGGTCGGTGATCACCGCAAAGGTTGCAGCGCAAGACGGGGATGGGTTGACGCGGCTCGATACCTTGGCGGGGCCCTTGTGGTTGCCCAAGGTGGATGCGCCGATAGGGGCATCGCTGCGCGTGCGGATTGCGGCGCAGGATGTGATGATTGCGCTGCAACGGCCGGACGGGATATCGGCGCTGAACATCCTGCCTGCTAAGGTCGTTGCCTTGCGCATGGGCGATGGGCCGGGTGCCATGGTGCAACTGCGCTTGGGCGAGGATCTGCTTTTGGCCCGCATCACCCAACGATCCGCCGTGCAGCTGGGGCTGGCGGTGGGGGCACCGGTGTTTGCGGTGCTTAAATCGGTGGCCGTGGCCCCCGGCGATATCGGCGCGCCGCCGATCACGCCTTGACGCCTTCGCCCTGTGCAGACTATCCCCGCGCTCGTTGTTGCAGAGGCCCCCATGTCAAACGAAACCGAAGCATCGGGCGATTTGCCCCCCGCGCGCCGCAACTTTTACGGGCGCATCCGGGGCAAGACGCTGCGGGCCAGCCAAAAAGACTATCTGGCCGAGGATTTGGCGCCTGTCACGCTAAACGGCGTCACCCGCGCTGAAAACCCCGCGCGCGGCTTGGTGGACTTGGAACCGTGGCGCCAAGCGCGCCCCTTGTGGCTAGAGATCGGCTTTGGCGGTGGCGAGCATCTGGTGCATATGGCCGCGCGCAACCCCGATGTGGCATTGATCGGCGCGGAACCCTTTGTGAATGGCATCGCCATGCTTTTGGGCAAAATCCGCACCGCGGGGGTCAGCAATCTGCGCATCCATCCCGGCGATGTGCGTGACTTGTTCGAGGTTTTGGCCCCCGCCGCCCTGTCGAAGGTCTTTCTGAACTACCCCGACCCTTGGCCCAAAGCGCGCCATCACCGCCGCCGCGTGGTGACGCAGGAATACTTGGTGCCGCTGGCCAAGATCATGGCCGTGGGGTCAGAATTCCGCGTGGCGACCGATATTCCCGATTACGTCCGCCAGACGCTGGAAGAGGTGCCGCAGGCGGGGTTTGAACTGGTCCACCAAGGCAGCACCCCGTGGGAAGATTGGCTGTCCACCCGCTACGAGCAAAAGGCCCTGCGCGAGGGCCGCCCGCCGCATTATCTGACCTTTCGCCGCATCTGATTGTCGCGCGCGCGGCGCTGCCCTGTAGACCCTGCGCGTCATCTATACTATCACCCGCCTATTCACTGCGCAGGAGTGTTCCATGTCTGCCCACGGCACCGCCCAACCGATGACCGCCCACAAATCCGGCCCGCTCAAAGGCACCGCTGCCGTGCCGGGCGACAAATCCATCAGCCACCGCGCGTTGATCTTCGGGGCCATGGCGATTGGTGAAACCCGCATCACGGGCCTGCTGGAAGGCCAAGATGTGCTGGATACCGCCAAGGCAATGCAGGCCTTTGGCGCCACCGTCACCCACCACGGCCCCGGCGCGTGGAGCGTGCAGGGCGTGGGCGTGGGCGGCTTTCGCGAACCTGTCGATGTGATTGACTGCGGCAATTCCGGCACGGGCGTGCGGTTGATCATGGGCACCATGGCGACCACGCCCATCACGGCCACTTTCACCGGCGATGCCAGCTTGCGCAAACGGCCCATGGGGCGGGTGACGGACCCCTTGTCGCTGTTTGGCACGCAGGCTTACGGCCGAAACGGCGGGCGCTTGCCGATGACGGTGGTGGGGGCTGCCAACCCCGTTCCCGTGCGCTATGCGCTGCCCGTGGCCAGTGCGCAGGTGAAATCCGCCATTCTGCTGGCAGGGCTGAATGCGCCTGGCCAGACAGTTGTGATCGAAAAAGAACCCACGCGCGACCATTCCGAACGCATGCTGTTGGGCTTTGGTGCGGCGTTGAGTGTGGAAAAGACCGCAGAGGGCAACGTGATCACCCTGACCGGCCAGCCCGAACTGCGCCCGCAGTCGGTGGCGGTGCCGCGTGATCCGTCCTCGGCGGCGTTTCCGGTTTGCGCGGCGTTGATTGTCGAAGGGTCAGACATTCTGGTCCCCGGTGTCAGCCAGAACCTGACACGCAATGGCCTTTATCTGACCTTGGTAGAAATGGGCGCGGATATCCAATTCCAAAACCCCCGCACCGAAGGCGGCGAACCTGTGGCCGATCTGCGCGTGCGCTTTTCGGGCGACATGAAGGGGATCGAGGTACCTGCCGAGCGCGCGCCCTCGATGATCGACGAATATCCGATCCTTTCGGTGGTCGCCTCTTTTGCCACCGGCACCACGGTGATGCGCGGGGTCAAGGAATTGCGCGTGAAAGAATCCGACCGGATCGACGCCATGGCGCGCGGCTTGGAAGCCTGCGGAATGCGGGTCGAAGAAGACCAAGACACGTTGATCGTGCACGGCTTGGGCGCGGGCGGCATGCCGGGGGGGGCCACGGCCAAGACCCATATCGACCACCGCATCGCGATGAGCTTTCTTATCGCCGGCATGGCGGCAAAAAAGCCCGTGTCGATCGACGATGCCTCGCCCATCGTGACGTCTTTCCCGATCTTTGAAGGCTTGATGACGGGCCTTGGCGCTGTTTTGACCCAAGATGCGGATTGACGCCTGCGGCTTGGCGTGATGCCTTAACGCAAAGAGTGGGGCGCGCATGAAGCTTGTTTACTGGGCACTTCCTTTGGCAACGCTGGTGGCGTTTGGCGCACTTTATGGCCTTTTTCTGCCGCAACTTTTGGCCGAGGCCGGTGGAGCTATTCCCTTTGATCTGCGTCCCTTGGGCTATAGCGCGATGGAGGCGCAGATCTACTTGCAGAGCCTATCACCGCAAGGGTCTGCGCTTTATCAGGGCGCATTTCGCCTGACGGATACGATTTTTCCGATTTTGTTCACGCTAAGCCTGTGCCTGCCATTGCGCCGCAGGGGAGAGATTTGGTTCATGCCCGCCTTGGCATATGGCATGTGCGATCTGGCTGAAAATCTGGCCGTAGCGCGGCTGTTGCAAACCGGCCCCGACGTGGCGGCGCAGGCGGTTTCTCTGGCCTCGGGGTTTAGTCAGGCAAAGGTATTGGCCGTGATCGCGGCCCTGGTTTTGGCGTTGTTTGGCACGCTGCAAGCTTGGCGCGATCGCTAAGGCTGAGCGGGCATGGATCCGATAAAGTAAAGGCGAACAGGTCAAATGGAATTCACAGTCGCCATTGATGGCCCCGCCGCCGCAGGCAAGGGCACGATTGCCCGCGCCTTGGCGGAAAAATTTGGCTTTGCCTATCTGGACACGGGGCTTTTGTACCGTGCGGTGGCGGCCAAGGGTGGCGATCCTGTTCAGGCGGCTGTGGACCTTACAGCGCAAGATCTGGGCCGCGACGACCTGCGCTCTTTGGCCGCAGGGCAGGCTGCAAGCCGTGTTGCCGCAATCCCTGACGTGCGTTCGGCTTTGACCGATTTTCAGCGCCGCTATGCCCGCACCGCCGGCGGGGCCATTCTAGATGGGCGCGATATTGGCACGGTGATTTGCCCCAAGGCCGAGGTGAAGCTTTACGTCACCTCCTCGGCCGAAGTGCGGGCAAAGCGGCGCTGGCGCGAGGTCGGCGGTGATCTTGCGCAAGTGCTGGCTGAACTGCGCGAACGCGATGCGCGCGACATGGGGCGGGCCGATGCGCCCTTGCGTCCGGCAGAGGATGCCGTTCTGATCGACACCACAGATATGACCATTGAACAGGCGGTGGCTTTGGCCAGCGTCGCCGTTCGTGCCCGACTTCCTGAAAGGACCATCCCATGACCCAAGCCTTGACCATTCCCGATCTGGCCGGAAAAGCCGTGCTGATCACCGGCGCCTCGACCGGCATCGGCGCCGAACTGGCCCGCGCCTTTGCCGCGCAAGGGGCGCTGGTGGGGTTGCATTACAACGCTAGCCAAACCGCAGCCGAAGCTTTGGCGGATGAGATTCAGGCGGCCCAAGGGCGTGTCCATCTGATCCGCGCCGATATGTCGACGGGGGAAGGGTCGCGCAGCGCTGTGGATCAAGCCATGGCAGCCTTTGGCCGGCTGGACGGGTTGATCAACAACGCAGGCGGCATGGTGCGGCGGGTAACCTATGAAAACGCCACCGAAAAGGACTATGACGAGATTATGGACCTGAACGGGCGGTCGGTCGTGGTCGCCACAGCGGCGGCTATTCCGCATTTGAAGGCCGCAGCCAAAGATGACAGCGGGTTCATCATTAACACCACGTCGATTGCGGCACGCAACGGGGCCTCGGGCGGGGCGGGGCTTTACGGGTCGTCCAAGGCCTTTGTGCATGACATGACGCGCGGTTTGGCTAAGGAATTGATCCCCTTTGGCATTCGGGTGAATGCAGTGGCCCCCGGCGTGATCACCACGCCGTTTCACGAGCGCTATTCGACGCAAGCCCAACTGACCGCCGCCTTGGCAACTGTGCCGCAGGGGCGCTTGGGTGTGGCACAAGACTGTGTGGGGGCTTACCTGTTTTTGGCCAGCCGCGCCCTGTCGGCCTATATCATCGGCCAAGTGATCGAAGTGAACGGCGGGCAGTTGAGGCCGTAAGGCGCTGTGGGGGCCTAGGCCCCCTTTTACTCAACCGCTTGTGGCCTCATCGGCCTCATAAGCTTCGATGATGCGGCCCACCAAGGGATGGCGCACCACGTCTTTCGAGGTGAAGTAGTTAAAGCTGACGCCTTTGACGTTCTTCAAGATCCGTTCCGCTTCGGCCAAGCCCGACGATGTGCCGCGCGGCAGGTCAACCTGCGTGCGGTCGCCGGTGATGACCATGCGGCTGCCTTCGCCCAGACGGGTCAGGAACATCTTCATCTGCATCGAGGTGGCGTTTTGCGCCTCGTCCAGCACGACAAAGGCGTTGGACAGGGTACGCCCGCGCATAAAGGCCAAGGGGGCGATTTCGATGCGCTTTTCCAAAAGCATCTTTTCCACTTGCTTGGCGGGTAGAAAATCGTTCAGCGCGTCATAAAGAGGCTGCATATAGGGATCGATTTTTTCCTTCATATCGCCCGGCAAAAAGCCCAGACGCTCGCCTGCTTCCACGGCAGGGCGCGACAGGATGATCTTTTCGACTGCGCCTGACAAGAACATGGTCACGCCCACCGCCACGGCCAGATAGGTCTTGCCGGTGCCTGCAGGGCCGATGCCAAAGCCCATCTCGTGGGTGAAAAGATTGGCGACATAGGCCTTTTGCGCCTCGGTTCGGGCCTCGACGCCTTTCTTGCGGGTGCGCAGCTCCATGCCGCCGCCTTGGAACATTTCGATCTGCTCGCCCTCGGCGCGGATCATGTCAACCGGAGGGCGGCCCATGCGGATCGACCCTTCGACATCGCCCGGAGAAATATGTTTGCCCGCTTCCAACCGCGCATAAAGCCCGCGCAGGACGGCGGCTGCCTGTTCGCGCGCGATCTTGTCGCCCAAGACGGCCAGCTTGTTGCCCCGGCGCAGCACGTGAACCCCCATTTGGTGTTCGACCTGCGCCAAGTTGCGGTCAAATTGGCCACAAAGCTCGATCAACAGGCGATTGTCAGGGAATTCCAGATGCGTTTCGGCTAGGTTTTCCGGACGGGTCGGGGGGGTCAGCGCGCTGATGCCCAATGGGCTCTCCTTCTGGTGCTCGTTTCAGCCGAAATGGTCACGTCTTACGCAAACTGTGGGGCCAGCGGCGGCGTCTGTCCATAGGGAATGTGGCCCGCACGATCACAGTTCTATGTGGCTGTGACAGGACGATGACAATTCAGGCACGAAATGGGCAGATCAAAGGTTTTCTTGCTGCGGCATCCCAAGAACGTGATAGCCTGCGTCCACATGGATCACCTCGCCGCTGGTGCAATTGCCGTAGTCAGAACACAGCCAGACAGCGGTGCCGCCGATGGCTTCCAACGTGGCGTTCTGGCGCAACGGTGCATTGGCTTCGGTATGGCGAAAGGTGGCGCGGGCCCCGCCGATGGCTGCCCCGGCCAGCGTTTTCATCGGACCGGGCGAGATCGCGTTAACACGGATCTTTTGCGGCCCAAGGTCATTGGCCAGATAGCGTGTGGCCGATTCTAAGGCGGCTTTCGCGACACCCATCACATTGTAATTCGGGGTTACGCGGTTGGACCCGCCATAAGTCAGCGTGATCAGGCTGCCACCATCGGGCATAAGGTCTGCCGCGCGACGGCTGACGTCGATGAAGGAAAAACATGAAATCGTCAGCGAGTTTTGAAAATTGCCGCGGCTTGTGTTAATGAACCGACCCGTCAACTCGTTTTTGTCCGAAAAAGCCACCGCATGAACCAGAAAATCTATCGAACCCCAGCGGGTTTTTAACGCGTCAAAGCACGCATCAAGACTGTCGTCGTCAATCACGTTGACATCTACCAGAAAGTCAGACCCGACCGAGGCAGCCAAGGGTTCCACCCGCTTGCCAAAAGCCTCGCCCTGATAAGAAAAGGCCAGTTCCGCGCCCTCAGCCGCCAAGGCCTTGGCGATGCCCCAAGCGATGGAACGGTCGTTGGCCACGCCCATAATCAGGCCGCGTTTGCCGCGCATGAGGTCTGCCATGTCGAGGTCTCCTTGATTGGGCCACGATTTTTCTGCGAAAAATCGACGGGGGCGTTACTTACATCGTGTTTCGCAGAAAATCGGCGGCAGGTCAGTCGAGATATTTGCTCATCACAAGGGTCGCGTTGGTGCCGCCAAAACCGAAACTGTTGGACAAAACGCTGTCCAAGGCCACGTCTTCGCGCAGGGTTGTGACGATTTCGCCGGCATCCAGCGCCGGGTCCAGCGTGGTGATATTGGCCGATGCGGCGATGAAGGATTTGTTCATCATGATCAGCGAATAGATCGCCTCATGCACGCCTGTCGCACCCAAGGAATGCCCCGTCAGCGATTTGGTCGAGGCGACCGGTGGCGTGTGGCCGCGGCCAAAGACGCGGCGGATGGCCTCCATCTCGGTTACGTCGCCCACCACGGTCGAGGTGCCGTGGCTGTTGATGTAATCGATCTTGCGGCCTTGCGGCAGGGTGGACAGGGCCAGTTTCATCGACCGCTCGCCACCTTCGCCCGACGGGGCGACCATATCATGGCCGTCGGATGTAGCCCCATATCCCGTCACTTCGCCGTAGATCTTGGCCCCTCGGGCCAAGGCGTGCGACAGCTCCTCTAGCACCACAACCCCGCCGCCGCCCGCAATCACAAAGCCATCGCGCGTGGCATCATAGGTGCGCGAGGCGGTGGTGGGCGCGTCGTTGTATTTCGAAGACATGGCACCCATGGCATCGAACAGGCACGACAGGGTCCAGTCCAACTCTTCGCCGCCACCGGCAAAGACGATGTCTTGCTTGCCCATCTGGATCAGTTCGGTGCCGTTGCCGATGCAATGGGCCGAAGTCGAGCAGGCCGAGGTGATCGAATAATTGACACCCTTTATCTTGAAAGGCGTCGCCAGACAGGCCGAGTTGGTCGAGGACATACACCGCGTGACCATGAAAGGACCCATCTTCTTGGGGGCACCCTTGTTAATCACGCAATCGAAAGCCTGAAAGAAATTCGAGGTCGACGGCCCGCCCGATCCCATGATCAGACCGGTGCGTTCGTTCGACACATCTTGCGCACCAAGGCCGCTGTCGGCGATGGCCTGCTGCATCGCCAAAAAGTTATAGGCCGCCCCCGGCCCCATAAAGCGCAGATCGCGCTTGTCGATATGGTCTTCCAGCACAATCTGCGGCTGGCCTTTGACTTGGCTGCGAAAGCCGCGCTCGGCATAGTCGGGGGCAAAAATGATGCCAGACTTGCCCGCGCGCAGCGAGGCTTCCACCTCGTCGGCCGAATTGCCGATGGGAGAGATGATGCCGATGCCGGTGATAACGACGCGACGCATGGGATATCCTTTCGCGGATCAAAGACGGGCCAAGGTCAGTTTGACGACAGGGCAACTTTCATATCGGTGACCTGATAGATCACCTCGCCGTCGGCCTCAACCCGGCCATTGGCGACACCCATCGTCAGGCGGCGGGTGGTCAGGGCCTTGGTGAAGTCGACGAAATAGCGCAGCACTTTGCGATCTGGGCGCACCATGCCGGTCAGCTTGACTTCGCCCACGCCGAGGGCATAGCCGCGCCCCTGCCAGCCGCGCCAGCCGAGGTTAAAGCCGGTCAATTGCCACAGCCCGTCCAATCCCAGACAGCCGGGCATGATCGGATTGCCCGGGAAATGGCAGGCGAAAAACCAAAGGTCGGGGGTGATGTCAAATTCAGCAACAACATGGCCCTTGCCAAACGCGCCGCCGTCTTCGGAAATCTCGGTGATGCGGTCCATCATCAACATGGGCGGCGCGGGCAGTTGTGCGTTGCCGGGGCCGAAAAGCTCACCGCGCGCGCAAGCCAAAAGCGCTTCCTTGTCGAATGTCGTCGGATAAGCGCCCATATGGCCGTGCCCCCTTGCTCTTTTGCGTATCATTTAACATTGCGTGACAAGGGGGCGCAAGGGCGCGTGCCTGCGCTTGGATGCGGGCCGCCGATGGGGTGGGATGCGTCTGTGCGCAACCTCTCTGGCAAAGGGGCGCAGGGGTCGCTATAATCGGCGCAAATCCAAAGCCGAGTGGGACCTATGCCAATCCACAATGAAGGGATCATGACGACCGAGGCTGTTCGCGCCACCGATTGGTTGGCGCGCGGCGGGTTGCGGCCGACGCGCCAGCGATTGGCCCTTGCGCGGCTGTTGGTGGGCGATGGGCAAGATCGGCATGTCACCGCCGAAAGCCTTTTTGCTTTAACCGGCGGTGTGGGCGAAAAGGTCAGTTTGGCCACCGTTTACAACACGCTGCGCGCATTTTGTGCGGCAGGTTTGGTCAATGAGGTCGTGGTTGACGGTGCGCGCAGTTATTTCGACACCCGCATTGAAAACCACCCACATTTTTACTGGGAAGACACCCACGCCCTTACCGACGCCCCAGCCGAGGAAGTGACGATCGCAACCCTTCCGACAGCCCCCTTGGGAACCCAAATCGCCCGTGTTGATGTGGTGATCCGCCTGCGCCGCGCTTAATAGGTCGCCCGCCCGCCCGACAGATCAAAGACTGACCCCGTGGTAAACGAATTCTCCGACGAGGCCATCCACAGGATCATGGCGGCAATTTCCTCGACTGTCACAAACCGGCCCCGCGGGATTTTGGACAGCATGTAATCAATGAATTCTTGGCTTAACTGGTCAAGGATTCGGGTCTTGGCGGTGGCCGGTGTGACACAGTTGACCGAGATGTCATGGGTCGCCAGTTCCTTGCCAAGCGATTTGGTCATTGCGATCACTCCGGCTTTTGAGGCGGAATAGGCCGAGGCGTTGGGATTGCCCTCTTTGCCCGCAATCGACGCGATGTTGACAATGCGCCCATAGTTGCGCGCCATCATGCCGGGAACCACGGCCTTGCAGCACAAAAAGCTGCCGTCCAGATTGATGGCCAAGATGCGTCGCCAGATCTCGGGGTCGTAATTGGCCAAGGTGGCATTCGGGCCTGCGATGCCTGCGCTGTTGATCAGCACATCTACCTTGCCAAAGGCCGCCTCGGTTGCGGCCATGGCGGCTGTTACGCTCGCCCCCGCGCTGACATCAACCTGCACCATCAGCTTGGAACCTGCGGGCAGATCGGCCACTTTCGTCTCGGGCGCTGTGATATCCATATCCCAGATCGCCACCTTTGCCCCCGACTGCGCCATGCGCTGGGCCACAGCCGCCCCAATGCCATTGGCCCCACCCGTGATCACGGCCACTTGGCCGGAATAGTCATAGCTGTTCATCGGTTGATCTTTCGTGCTGGCAAAGGATGCGTCACCGCGCAATCTGTTGCAACACCGCCTTTAACACAAGGGGGCGATGCGCGAAGTTGCCAAGCAGGGCGGCTTGGCGTAAGGGCAAAGCCTGTCCAAACGGTGTGCGCAGATGTCTGACCTTAAGAAGCTTTTCATAAAGACCTATGGCTGTCAGATGAATGTCTATGACAGCGAGCGTATGGCCGAAGCCATGGCGCCCGAGGGCTATGTGACGACCGAAGACGCGGGCGAGGCGGATCTGGTGTTGCTGAACACCTGCCATATCCGTGAAAAGGCCGGCGACAAGCTGTATTCCGACCTTGGCCGCTTGCGCGCGCTGAAAGACGCCAAGCCCGATATGAAGATTGGCGTGGCAGGGTGCATTGCGCAAGCCGAAGGGGCCGAGATCATCCGCCGCGTGCCGATGGTTGATCTGGTCGTGGGCCCGCAAGCCTACCACCGCCTGCCTGCCCTTGTGCGCGGCACTGACAGCCCTGTGGATACCGACTTTCCGGTGGAATCAAAGTTTGATCTGCTGCCAGCCCGTAAGGGTCTGCGAGGCCCTACTGCCTTTTTGACTGTGCAAGAAGGCTGCGACAAGTTCTGCGCCTTTTGTGTGGTTCCGTATACCCGCGGGGCCGAAGTCAGCCGCCCCGTGGACCGCGTGCTAGCCGAAGCGCGTGGATTGGTCGAGCGTGGGGTCAAAGACCTGACTCTGCTGGGCCAGAATGTGAATGCCTATCACGGCACGCAAAACGGCGCGGATGTGGGCTTGGCGCAACTGATTGACGCTTTGGCCAAGATCGATGGGCTGGAACGGCTGCGCTACACCACCAGCCACCCCAACGACATGGCCGATGACCTGATCGAGGCGCATGGTATGCAGCCCAAGCTGATGCCCTATCTGCACCTTCCTGTGCAGTCGGGTTCTGACCGCATTCTAAAGGCCATGAACCGCAAGCACACCGCCGAAAGCTACCTGCGCCTGATCGAGCGGTTTCGCACTGCGCGGCCGGATATCTTGCTGACCTCGGACTTTATCGTTGGCTTCCCCGGCGAAACCGATGCCGATTTTGAAGCGACCCTGGCGCTGATCCGGCAGGTGGGGTTCGGGATGGCCTATTCGTTCAAGTACTCTGCCCGGCCCGGAACCCCCGCTGCCGAAAAGCCCGAATTGCCCGCCGAAGTGGCAGATGCACGCCTGCAAACCTTACAGGCCTTGGTCACCCAGCAGCAACGCGCCGCCCAAGATGCGATGGTCGGACGGCAGACCCATGTGCTTTATGAAAAAGTCGGTCGCTTGCCGGGGCAAATGGTGGGCAAGTCTGACCATCTGATGGCAGTGCATGTCAATGACGCCTCAGGTCAGGTCGGTGATCTGGTGCGGGTCCATGTCACCGGCGCCTCTACCAACTCGTTGGCGGCGGTGCCCGTCGTATAGGCTTTGGCCTGTTGTTTGTGCCTCGATCGCGGTAAGCGACAGGCAGAGCCTATTTGCCCAAGACGCCGCCCCTGCGGCGTGACCCCCGATTGGACCTTTGCCCATGACCATCGCCTTGCTTGTCACCCATTCTGGCGGATTTCACGCTGATGAGGTTTTCTCGACGGTCATTCTGACCAAGCTTTTTCCGCAGGCGCAGCTGATACGCAGCCGGGCGACGGCCCAGATCACCCCGGGTCCTGACCGGATTATCTATGATGTGGGTGGGGCCTATGATGCGGCGGTGGGGATATTTGACCACCATCAGCGCGGCGCGCCCTTGCGGCCCGATGGCCAGCCCTACAGTTCCTTTGGCCTGATCTGGCACCATTTTGGCCGCGCTTATCTGACCGCCTGCGCCGTCCCGCCCGAGGATATCGAGGCGCTGCATACCTCGTTCGATACCAGCTTTGTTCTGCCCGTCGATCTGGTCGACAATGGTGTGGTCAGCCTGTCAGAAGCGGGGCCTTTGGCGTCGATGACCCTGCCGGGTTTGATTGAAACGCTAAAGCCCGTCTTTGACAGCACCGATCCTGCGGCGGAAGAGGTGGGTTTTCATCTGGCCCTGTCCATCGCCCGCAGCTTTACCGAAGCGCGGGTGGCCAATTCGGCCGCCAAACGGCGCGCCGAGGCTGTGGTGCATCAGGCCATTGTCGAGGCGGGCGACAGCCGCATCCTTGAACTGCCCCGTGGCATGCCATTTCGCCCGACCATCGTGAAGGCGGGGGCGGATCATCTTTTGTTTGTCGTGCACCCGCGCCAGCAAGACTGGTGTGTTGCAGGCATTCGCCAAAGTGAAGATGGCTTTGCGCAACGCGCCGACCTGCCCGCCGCTTGGGCAGGGTTGACGGGGGCCGCGCTAGAGCAGGCCTGCGGCGTGCAAGGGGCCAGCTTTTGCCACAACGCCCGTTTTATCGCCGCCGCCGCCACGCGGGAAGCAGCGCTTGCCATGGCAGACCTTGCTGTTGCCGAGGCTTTGGCACAGCAAGCCTAAGCCTGCGCCGCCAAACACCCCGCCAGCCGCGCTAAGCCTTCGCCTAAACGCACCTCGGCCCCGCCGCCTACGCCCAAGCGGATATGGTGCGGTTCGTCATAAGCCGTGCCGGGCAATAGAAAGGTGCGGTAGGGCGCCGCCAGCAAGCGCCGCGCAAAGGGTTCGGCCAATTCGCCTTGCAACCTTGCCAGCCCGATCAACCCCGCCTGCGGTTTGACCCAAGACAGGCGCGGTTGGCTGGCGATAAAACTGTCCAGCATCGCAAGATTGACCCTGCCTTCGGCCCGTGCCTTTTCAAGCGCAGGAGCGAGACGATCAGGGCGCAGGGCAATTTCTGCGATATGTTCGCCTAGGATATTCATGATCTCGGAAGAATTTTCTCGCAAAATCACCCCATCGCGGATCATTCCCTGATCGCGGCAGATCATCCAGCCCGTCCGCAGCCCTTGCAACCCCAAGGCTTTCGAGACCGACCCTGTGGTGATCCCGCGCGGATAAATCCCCGCAATCGAGGGTGCACGGGGGCCTTGCCATTCCAGCCCTGCATAAACCTCATCCACGATCAGCCAAGCGCCCACGCGGTCGGCGATGCCCGCGAGCTGGTGCAACTCGGCTTGGGTCAAAAGCTGGCCGGTCGGGTTGTTGGGGTTGGATAGGAAAATCACCTTGGTGCGCGGGGTGACGGCGTTTGACAGGGCGTCCAAATCCAACTGCCAGCCGTCCGCCTCATGGCGCTTTACGGTCGTAAGTTGCACTCCGATGGCCTTGGCCAGAACGGCTGCCTGTGGCCAGCCCGGGGTTTCGGTGACCATCTCGTCGCCCGCAGACAAAAGCTGGCGCAGGCACAGGTAGTTCGCCTCTGCCGCGCCGGCGGTGATCAGCACATCGTCGGGGGTGCAAGTTTCGGACAGCCCCGCTTGGGCGATCACATGGGCGCGCAAAGCAGGCAGGCCTTGAAAGCTGACGCCGTTCCAATCCAGCGACAGGTTCGGGTCTAAGTCGCCGATAAAGTCGCGCAGGCGGGGGGAGTGTGACAGCGAAAAGCCCAAAACGCAGTCGGGCACCTCAGTCGTGGTGCTTAAGAGATAGTCGAACAGTTTGTGGATCGTCACCTTCACCGCACATCACGCCCTTGGTTCAGGATGATCACATTGCCCGAAGACACATCCCCCGCGGGCGAGATCAAGAACCCCACCCACGCCGCGATCTGCTCTGGCAGCATCGCGTGGCCATGGGGCATGGCGGAAATGGCGCGTTCCAGCACTTCGGCCGTCAGCACGTTGAACAGCGGCGTTTCGGTCATGGCGGGGGCGATTGAATTGCACGCGATTTTGTCGCGGGCAAAGCGGCGCGCCAGATCCTTGGTCAAAGTATCCATCGCGGCCTTTGAGGCGCGGTAATGCGGCGGATCGAACACGTCGAAATTATAAGCTCCGTTGGATGAAATATTGACGATCTTGCGCACCCCCGCCCGCCCCGCCATGGCCTTGACCGCCTGTTGGCAGCAATGAAACGCGGAAGAGAAGTTGACAGCCATCTGTCGGTCCAGCTCGTCGGCGGAAATGTCGGGGAAGTCTGACATGAAACACGTTCCCGCATTATTGACCAAGGCATCCACTCCGCCAAAGCGGCGGGTGATGCGGTCAAACAGGTCGAAAATCGCCTCGGCATCGGTCAGATCGCAGACTTCTGGTGTGAAATCCGACAGGTCGGCGGACATGCCCAGCAAGGCGGGGGCGTTGAGGTCAACGCCCACCACATGCAGCCCGTCCTCCAATAACCGGTCGACAATCGCCCGCCCCATGCCCCCTGCAGCCCCTGTCACCACGGCAATGCGTTTCATCGGCGTCTCCTCTTTTTGCGGCAGGTTACGGATGGTTTGTCCAAATTGGAACGGGTCTATTTCCGCCCCCGCGCTTTAGCCGGCCAAGGCGGCGCTGATGGCGCGGGTTTGGGCGATCAGGTCGCACCAAAGGGCAAAGCGGCGGTCGGCCAGTTGGGCCATCGCAGGGTCAGGCGCAAAGACACGGTCAATCCGCACCAAGCGCTCTGCCGCCGTGGCAAGGTTGGGCAAAGCCCCGCTGCCCACGCCTGCCATCACGGCAGCGCCTATAGCCCCTGGATCTTTCCCCGCCACCCGCGCCAAAGGCCGGTTCAGGGCATCGGCCCGGATCTGGCACCAGATGTCCGCCGCCGCCCCGCCGCCGCCCAAGCGCACGTCGACGGACCGCAGACCGCCCGAGCGTTCCAATGCCTCAAGCGCCAAGCGGGCCGAGAAGGCCACACCTTCCATTACCGCTGTGGTCAACTCCGCTGGCCCCGTGGCCCCGGTTAACCCCGCAAAAGTGCCGCGCAAGGTGGCGTCCCAGAAGGGCGCGCGTTCGCCTTGAAGGTGGGGCAGGAACAGCGGCGAAGTTGCGGTGATCTGTGCCGCCCCTTGCGCCAATTCTCCCACTTCTCGCCCCAAAAGCCGTGCCAGCCAATCCAGCGACCCGCCCCCAGCCTGTGTAGGCCCCGCATGCAGCGTGATCCCAGCCCAAGGGGGAAAGGTCACCACGCCCGCCTCACCCGAGACATTGGCCGAAATCAGCCCCGTCACCTCTGATGTGCCCGACAACAGCATCGTCTGCCCATCCCGAACCACACCCAAGCCCAACAGGCTAGCCCAAGCGTCCATCATCCCCACCACCACCGGCGTTCCTCCAAATGGCAGATCCGCTTGCACCACGCCCGCGATAGCCAAAGGGTCGGCCAAGGGCGGCAGGCGGGGTGCAGCCCCCGCCAATAGATCGGTGATCGCCGCCGCATAGGCCAAATCCGTGCCCACCAATCCCACCGATGACATCGGGTCTGACAGCACCCGCCCTGTCAGTCGCGCCAAAAGATAGTCGCGCGGCAACAGCACATGGGCCGTTTGCGCCCATATCTGCGGATGGCTCTGTGCCATCCAGTTCATCCGCGCCAAGGCGTGGCTGGCATCGATGGGAATGGGCGCACCAAGGGCTGCGATCTTTTCGGCCAGCGTCAAACGCGCGTCGATCTCGGCCCCTGCTGAAGCTGCGCGCCCGTCTTGCCAGACGATGGCGGGATGGAGCACGTTCAGGGACGCATCCACAAACACATGGGTGTTGACCTGCGAGGTGATGCACAGGGCGCGGACCTTTCCCTTGCCCTCAAAGCCGTGCAGCGCACCCAACAGCAAGCGCCACCAATCCTGCGGGTCTTGCTCGGCCAAGCCTGCGGCGGGCCGGTGGGTGGGGTAGGGGGAAGCGGTTTCACCCAAGCGCTGGCCTGCCAAGTCAAGCAAAACCGCCTTAAGCGAGGTCGTGCCCAAGTCGACACCGATCACACATTCCATCCCAAATCTCCCGCCCTATTCCATCAAAACACTGGACGCGACCACACTCGCCTGACAGTCTGCGCTTCGCAAGAGCGCCGCTGCATCAAGGGCGGCTATGTAGGGGAGAAGACAACATGACCTATTCCATCACACGGCGCGGGCTGTCGCGCGCCTTGGTTCTGGCCGCAGGCTTTGCCGCCTTGGGCGGGGGGGCCGCACTGGCTGCGGGCGAAAAGATTGCGGTGATCACGCCCTATCTGTCGCAGCCCGGCACACAATTTTATGTCGAGGCGTTCGAGGCGCGCGCCAAAGAGCTGGGCTGGGAGGTCAATGTGATTGACACCCAAGGCGATGTGGCTGCTGTCATCTCGCGTATCGAAGATGTGGTCGCGCAGGGTGTCAACGGGATCGTGATCAACGTTGACCCCGCACAGATCGGTGCAGGGCTAGATGCTGCCGCTGCTGCCAACATTCCGGTGGTGGGCATGGATGCCGGCGCTGATCCGCGCATCAAGGCCAATGTCACCTCGAACGGGTACGAGATGGCGGCCGTCACCTCGGTTTATATCGCCAACCGCATTGGCGGGGCGGGCGGGGTTGTGATGTTCACCTTTGACGCCTTCCCGCCGGTGCAGGTGCGCGGTGTGATCGCCGATGCCGTGTTCAAGAACTACCCCGATATCAAAGTGCTCGACCGGATCACGCCGGACGTATCCGATGGTGGCATCGCCGACAGCCGCGCGAAGATGGAAGCCCTTTTGGCCGCCAACCCCGAACCAGGCAGCATCAAAGCCGTCTGGGCCGCTTGGGACCAACCCGCCTTGGGCGCCCTGCAAGCGATCGAGGCCGCAGGCCGCCAGAACGAAGGCATCGTGATCACCGGCATCGACGCCAACCCCCAAGCGCGCGATGCGATTGCGGCGGGTGGCAATTTTGAAGCCTCGGTGGCGCAAGACTTCAAGGGCATCGGATCGACCGCTGCCGACACATTGGCTCGCGTGCTGGGGGGAGAGGTGCTGAAGGCCAATGTCATCTATGTGCCGACCCAGTTGGTAACATCGGTTAACGCCAAGTAATGCAAACTCGGGCGGTGCGCGATGTCGTACCGCCCCCTTATCGGAAACCCCATGCCCCAACTTGCCCTTCACGGCGTGGTGAAAACCTACGGCCAGACCCGCGCGCTTGACGGCGCGGCGCTGGAGTTGCGCGGTGGGGAAATCCACGCGTTGATGGGCGAAAATGGCGCAGGCAAAAGCACCCTGATCCGCATTTTGGCGGGGCTAGAGGTGCCTGATGCGGGCCAGATCACTATGAACGGCGCGCCTGTTGCCCTGCCATCCCCCGCTGCGGCTGAAGGGCTGGGCTTGCGCTTTTTGCATCAGGAATTGCAGATCGTCTCGGCCCTATCGGTGGCCGAAAATATGCATCTGACGCATCCCTACCCCAGTTCTGGCTTCGGTCTTGTGCGCTGGGGGGCCTTGCGTGCCTCGGCCAAGGCGGCGCTAGAACGGTTGGGCATCACGCATATCGACCCCCGCGCCACCATGGGTGATCTTGGGCCGGGCGACCAGATGCTGGCGCGCATCGCTGCGACCTTGGTGGATACAAAAGGCCCCCGCCCTTGGGCCTATGTGTTGGATGAACCCACTGCCGCCCTGACGGGGGCCGAGGCCGAGCGCCTGTTTGCCGCCCTGCTTACCTTGCGTGCGGCGGGTCATGCGATCTTGTATGTCTCGCACCGGATGGACGAAGTCTTGCGCCTGTCCGACCGTGTGACGGTGCTGCGCGACGGGCGGCATGTGTCGACCATGGGCCGCGATCAGGTCAGCCGTGAGCAGATCATCCAAGACATGACAGGCCGCGATTTTGCCACACTCTATCCGCCTGCAAGCGCCCCCACAGAAACTGCGCCCCTGCTGCAGGTGCGCAGTTTGCAATCGGGGATACTGCGCGACATCGCATTCACCGTGAACGCTGGCGAGGTTTTGGGCCTTGCAGGGCTGTCGGGATCGGGCCGCAACCATTTGCTGCGCGCCTTGATGGGGGCTGTGCCGCGTCAGGGGCAGGTGTTGATCAAGGGGGCGCAACTGGGTCATGGCCCCGCTGCAGCTTGGGCCGTGGGTTTGGCCTATGTGCCGCGTGAGCGCCGCGCCGAAGGGTTGATGCTGCTGCAACCCTTGGCCGATACCGTGGCTTTGCCGCATATGCCGGCCCTGTCGACAGCGGGCTTTGTGCGGCGGGCGTGGATTGCCCATCTGGTGGCGCGATTGGTGCAAACTGTGCGGCTAAAGGCGCAAAGTCAGGCGCAAGTGGCGGCGGAACTGTCGGGCGGCAATCAGCAAAAGGTGCTTTTCGCCCGCGCCTTGGCAGGCCCGCCCGTGGTCTTGTTGCTGGATGAACCCACACGCGGCGTGGATGTGGGGGCGAAGTTTGATATCTACGCCACCATTCGGGGCCTTACGGCCCAAGGGGTGGGGCTGGTCATCGTGTCGTCTGACCTGCCAGAGTTGATTGGCCTGTGCGACCGAATAGGCATTCTGCATTCTGGCCGTTTGACCCAGATTGTGCCAGCGGCCGGGCTGACCGAAGGGGCCTTGCTGGCATTGTGTTATGAAAAAGAGGTGGCCTGATGGTCCGGTTCCTGCGCCATTACGGCACGCTGATGGGCATGGCGGCGATTATCGTGGTCTTTTGGGTGCTGTTGCCCGACACGTTCATGACGGCGCGCAATTGGCTGAACATCACGCAGCAGGTCTCGATGCTGACGGTTGTGGCGGTGGCGATGACGGTGGTGATGGTGGTGGGCGATTTTGACCTGTCGGTGGGGTCGATGGCCTCTTTGGCGGGCATCGTGGCGGCGGTTTTGTTCACTCTGGGGTTTAGCGTGCCTGCGGCACTGGCGGTGGCCTTGGGCGTGGGCTTGGTGGGCGGGCTGGTTAACGGGGTCTTGGTCAGTGTGATCGGCATTTTGCCATTTGTGGCCACCTTGGCCACCTTGACCATGTATTCGGGCGCGGCTTTTATCCTGTCGGGCGGCAAGACGATCTTTGGCCGCGACATTCCGCAGGCCTTCGGTGATTTCGCCAAATCGGGCCTGCCCTTGGGCAGTTTGGGTGACAAGCCCTTTGTTCTGCCCTGGCTGACCGTGCTGGCGCTGGCGCTGACGGCGGTGATTTTTGTGGTGCTGGAACTGTCGACCTATGGCCGCAGGCTTTACGCCATCGGTGGCAATGCCGAGGCGGCGCGGCTGGCGGGGGTGCGCGTCACTTTCCTGCGGTTGACGGCTTACGGGTTTACGGGCGTGGGGGCCGCGGTGGCGGGGTTGATGTATGCCGCCCGCGTGGCATCCGCCAACCCGACACAGGGCGAAGGGTTGATGCTGAACGCCATTGCGGCGGTGTTTTTGGGCATGACTCTGACGCGGCATGGTCAGCCGAGGGTTCTGGCCTCGGTTCTGGGGGTCTTGGTGCTGGGGATCATGGACAATGGCCTGACCCAGTTGCAGGTCGACAGCTATGTGCGCGAGGTGCTGGTGGGCCTGATCATCCTATTGGCCGTTTCGATCAGTGCCTTGGGGCGCAAAGCCATCGGGCGGCGGTAAAGGCCACAAACCTGCAAGCGCTATAAAAGGGCCAAGGCCTGCGCTTTGCGCCCGTCGATATGCGAGCGCAGGGCGATAGCCACCCCCGCCACCACCACCAGCCCCATGCCCGCCAAACTGATTGCATCGGGCACATGGCCAAAGACCAGCCAGCCCAAACCGCCCGACCAGAAAAGTTGCATATAGCCGATGGGCGCCACAGTAGAGGCCGGCGCCTCGCGGTAGGCGGCGGTGAAGAGAAAGTGGCCGCTGGTCATCAAGATGCCCAAGAACACCATCAGTCCAAGGTCGATCAACCCGGGCATAGGGCCATGCCATTGGCCGATCGACAGCAGCGCAAAGACGATGGCCCCGACAAAGGCCGTGTTGAACAAAAGCGCATTTGTGGTTTCGCCGCGCGACAAAACCTTGGTCATCAAGTTATACGCCGTGCCGCACACGGCGTTGATCAAGCATAGCGCCACGCCCAAAGGCGGCAAATCCCCACCCGGTCTTGCGATCAAGAATACGCCCGTAAAACCCAAGCCCGCCCCCAGCCAGCCAACCCAATTGACCCTTTCGCCTAGCAAAGGCATGGCCAGCAGCATCACCGCAAAAGGGGCAAGGTAGACAATCGACACCGCCTCGGCCACGGGCATCACGCGCAGGGCCATGCCCATGGTCAACGAAGCGGCGCAAAGTGTCAGCGCACGCACGGTGACTAGGGCTGTGCGCTTGGTGCGCCAAAAGGCCGCCCCCTGAGAGGGGAACAAGATCGCCAGCAGCAAGACCACATTGACCAGATACCGCATCAACAGCACAATTGAGACAGGGTAGATCGTCGCCAGATGCTTGGTGACAGTATCTGACAGGGCAAAGATGAACACGGCCCCCATGACCAAGAGAACGCCTTTGGTGGGGTTGGGGGTGTGGTTTGGCATCTGCGGCGCTCCTGTGACGGGGCCGTTCTAGCGCAGTTTGATCACAGCTATAAGGCAGGATCGCTGCCCTTAGCGTGAAGACACGCCCCGCAGGTAAAGGCGGGACGCGCTTAAGTCTTTAGGCGTTGGGATAGTCACAATAGCCCGCAGGGCCGGGCGAATACAGCGCATCGGGGTTCATCGCGGCCAAGGGTGTGGCGTTCTTCATCCGCGCCACCAGATCGGGGTTGGCGATAAAGGCGCGGCCAATGCCCACCAGATCGCTTTCGCCCGCATCCACCGCCGCTTGGCCAGAGGCCAGATCAAAGCTGCCGCCCAAGAAAAAGGCGCGCGGCCATGCGGTGTGCAGGGCGTTCAAAAGATCGGCAGGGATCGGCGGATTGCCCATCGCGGCATGGTTGGCGATGTGCAGATAGACCAACCCTGCCGCAGCCAAGGCTTTGGTCAGGGTCAGATAGGTTTCATCCACCTCGGGATAGGGGGTCATGCCCGATGCCATGCCATAGGGCGACAGTCGGATGCCCACGTTATCACCGCCGATGGCTGCGGCCACGTCGCGCGCCACCTCGACCACAAACTTGATCCGGTTGGCGACTGATCCGCCGTAAGCATCGCTGCGCTGGTTGGTGTGGGGGCTGAGGAATTGTTCCAAAAGGTAGCCATTGGCCCCGTGCAGCTCGATCCCGTCAAAGCCTGCGGCGATGGCGTCTTTGGCGGCGGTGACGAATTCGGCCTTGGTGGCGGCGATATCGGCAAGGGTCATCTCGGCGGGCACAGGATAGTCCTGCATCCCTTCGGCGTCAGAATACATCTGACCCGCCAAAGCCAAGGCGCTGGGGGCGATGATGCGCCCACCTTCGGGCATATTGGCGGGGTGGCTGACACGGCCGGTGTGCATCACTTGCGCAAAGATCACCCCGCCTTGGGCTTTCACGGCGGTGGTCACGGTCTTCCAAGCTGCGATCTGGGCGGGGCTCCACAATCCGGGCTGTCGGGCATAGCCGCGCCCATTGGGGGAAGGCGCGATCCCTTCGGTGACGATCAGTCCGGCCGTGGCGCGCTGGGCGTAGTAGGTTGCCATGATGGGGGTGGGCACGCCCATAGCATCGGCGCGGCAGCGGGTCATGGGGTTCATCACGATCCGGTTGGCCAGCGTGTGCGGGCCCATTGTGTAGGGGCCAAACAGGGAAATGGAGGGCATCAGATATCCTTTCGGGGGAATGCAGATATGTAGGTGGGGCAGAACGAGGTGGAAAACAACAAGGCGATCTGCGCCCGACCTGTGCGGTGTAGCACGTTAAACCCCGCAAAAGCTGCCCTGAGGGGGTGCGCCGATGTAGAAGGCTTGCACCTTTGGTGTCTTGCGGCTATCGGCTGATGGGTCCCCTAGAATGGTTGCGCTATGAAATTTCTTGACCTCACCAAAGTCTATATCCGCTCGGGTGGCGGTGGGGGCGGTTGTGTGTCGTTCCGGCGCGACAAATATGTCGAATATGGCGGGCCCGATGGCGGCGATGGCGGGCATGGCGGATCGGTGTGGGCGGAAGCCGTCGAGGGGCTGAACACCCTGATCGACTACCGCTATCAGCAGCATTTCTTCGCAAAGTCCGGTCAGCCCGGCATGGGCAGCCAGAAAACCGGCAAGACCGGTGAAGATGTGGTGATGAAACTGCCCTTGGGCACTGAGATTTTGGACGAAGACGAAGAGACGGTTCTGGCCGACCTGACCATCCCCGGCCAGCGGGTGTGCTTGGCCGAGGGTGGCAACGGCGGCTGGGGCAACCTGCGCTTCAAATCGGCGACCAACCGCGCCCCTGCCCGTGCCAATCCTGGGCAAGAGGGCGTTGAACGCACCATCTGGCTGCGCTTGAAGCTCATCGCCGATGCGGGGCTTTTGGGCCTGCCCAATGCGGGCAAGTCGACGTTTCTGGCGGCGGTGTCGAATGCACGGCCCAAGATTGCCGATTATCCCTTTACCACGCTGGTGCCCAACCTTGGGGTTGTGGGCATCGACGGGGCGGAATTTGTCATGGCCGATATCCCCGGCCTGATCGAAGGGGCCAGCGAAGGCCGTGGTTTGGGCATGCAGTTTCTGGCCCATGTCGAACGGTGCAAGGTCTTGCTGCATTTGGTTGATGGCACATCGTCCACCATCACCAAAGATTACCGCACCATCGTGCACGAGCTTGAGGCCTATTCCGAAGTGCTGGGCGACAAGCCCCGCATTCTGGCGCTGAACAAGGTCGACGCGATGGATGCCAAACAAATCAGCGACCGCCGCCGCGCCTTGGAAAAGGCCAGCGGAGGCGAGGTGTTTGTGATCTCGGGCGTGGCAGGGCGCGGGTTGCAAGATGTTCTGCGCGAGATTTACGCCCGCATCAAAGCGGGCAATGCCAAGCCCGAAGAGGTGACGCCGTGGCGGCCCTAAGCCATCAGAGCGAACCTGATATCCGCAAAGCGCGCAGGCTGGTGGTCAAGATCGGCTCTGCCTTGCTGGTTGACCGCGCCACGGGGTTAAAGACCGCATGGCTGCAGGCCTTGGCGCTGGATGTGGCCGAGGCCAAGGCGCGCGGGGCGGATGTGGTGCTGGTGTCATCGGGGTCGATCGCTTTGGGCCGCAAGGTTTTGGGGCTGCCGGACGGCGCGCTGACGCTGGAGCAAAGCCAAGCCGCCGCCGCCGTGGGCCAAATTCGTCTGGCGCGCACCTATGAAGAGGTGCTGGCCCCGCATGGCATCATCGCGGGCCAAGTGCTGGTCACGCTGGAAGACACCGAAGACCGGCGGCGCTACCTGAACTCTCGCGCGACGATGGAGACGTTGTTGGGCTTGGGCGTGGTGCCGATTGTCAATGAAAACGACACGGTGGCCACTGACGAGATTCGCTTTGGCGACAACGACAGGCTTGCCGCCCAGATTGCGGTGACAGTGGGCGCGGATCATTTGGTGCTGCTGTCGGATGTCGATGGGTTTTACACCGCCAACCCCAAGGAAGACCCCCAAGCCACGCGGTTTGATCTGATCGACAAGATCACCCCCGCGATCGAGGCGATGGCGGGCGACCCTGTGTCGGGGATGTCAAAGGGCGGGATGAAGACCAAACTTCTGGCCGCCAAGACCGCCGTGGCGGGGGGCTGTGCGATGGCGATCATGGAAGGCTCGGTGCTGCGGCCGCTTTCCGCGCTGTCACAAGGCGCCAACCGGACGTGGTTTTTGGCCCAAGGCGACCCGCAGGCGGCGCGCAAGCGTTGGATCAATGCGATGAAACCTCGGGGGGAGTTGCGGCTGGATGCGGGTGCTGTGGTCGCCATGGCGCAGGGCAAAAGCCTGTTGCCTGCCGGCGTCACCGCTGTCACGGGCAGCTTTGGGCGGGGTGATCCGGTGGCGCTGGTCTCGCCTGAAGGCGATATTCTGGGCAAGGGCCTTGTGCGCTATACGGCGGTTGAGGCTAAGGCAATTGCGGGGCATCGGTCGGGCGAGATCGAGGCGATTTTGGGCTATCAGGGCCGCGCGGCCTTGGTGCACCGGGATGATTTGGTGATCTGACCCAAGGCCCCGGGGCTCTGCCCCGGACCCCGGGATGTTTGGGCAAGTATGAAAGGGCAGGGGATGGACGCGCAGTATGCCGATTTGATGGCCGAGATCGGCTTGAAGGCCCGCGCCGCTGCGGCGGAATTGGCCTATGCCAGTTCAGAGCGTAAATATGCAGCCCTTGTCAGTGCGGCGCATTTCGTTTGGGACGCGCGCGCGGCCATTTTGGATGCCAACAGCGAAGATATGGCTTACGCTGAAGCCAAGGGCTTAAGTCCTGCGATGATGGACAGGTTGCGGCTGGACGATCACCGGTTGCGCGGCATTGTTGACGCCTTGCGCGCCGTGGCCGAACAACGCGATCCGGTGGGCCGCGTTCTGGCCGAATGGGACAGGCCCAATGGGTTGCATATCCAGCGGGTCGCCACCCCTTTGGGCGTGGTGGGCGTGATCTATGAAAGCCGTCCGAATGTAACGGCGGATGCGGGGGCTTTGTGCCTGAAGGCGGGCAATGCTGTGATTTTGCGGGGCGGGTCGGAAAGCTTCCATTCCTCGACCGCGCTGCATGATTGCATGGTGCGCGGCCTGCGCGAGGCGCGTTTGCCCGAGGCTGCGATCCAACTGATCCCCACGCGTGACCGCGAGATGGTGTCGGCTATGCTGGCGGCAACGCCCTATATCGACGTGATCGTGCCGCGGGGGGGTAAAGGCTTGGTGGGATTGGTGCAGCGCGAAGCGCGGGTGCCAGTCTTTGCCCATCTGGAAGGGATCTGCCACATCTACGCCGACCGCGACGCCGACGTGGAAAAGGCCCGCCGCGTGGTGATCAACGCCAAGACGCGGCGGACGGGGGTGTGTGGGGCGGCGGAATGTTTGCTGATCGACTGGCAGTTTTACACCCGCCACGGCGCTGTGCTGATCGAGGATTTGCTTAAAGCCGGTGTCGAGGTGCGCACCGAGGGCGAGTTGTTGAAGGTTGCAGGCACCGTGCCCGCAGCGCCTGACGATTTCGGGCGTGAGTTTCTGGACATGGTCATTGCCGCCAAACTGGTCGACGGGGTGGAGGATGCCATGGCGCATATCCGCACCTACGGATCGAACCACACCGAATCGATCCTGACCGAGAATGACGCCACCGCCGCCTTGTTCTTTCAGCGGCTGGACTCTGCGATCTTGATGCGCAACGCCTCGACCCAGTTTGCCGATGGGGGTGAGTTTGGCATGGGCGGCGAGATTGGTATTGCCACGGGCAAGCTGCACGCGCGTGGGCCGGTGGGGGCCGAGCAATTGTGCAGCTTTAAATATCTGGTCACCGGTGACGGGACGATCAGAAGCTAAGCTTGATTGACTCCGCCGCGAACTCTGCCGTCAGGCGGAACTGGTGGCGGGTGATTTCCTGCGCGGCCAAGGGGAAATGCACGCTGGCGGGGGTTGCTTCAGGGGTTGCGGCGGGGTTGGTGAGCATGTCCCACAGCGGGGCGTCTAGCCGCAGTTTTGCCGCATGTGCCACGATCTGCCAGCGCCCACCGTCGGCCTGAACCGTGATCTTGCCGCCGTAAGCCAAAGCGCTTTCCAGACACATCAGCAAAAGGAAGGCGATCTTCACCTCGATCCTGGGCAAATCTGGCCGCGTCTGCCACGCAATCGACAAACGCCCGCCTTGGGTAATATCTGACAAAATGCCCGCCGCCTCGGCCGCGCCAAGGCGTTGGTCTGCCGTTGCAGCGCCAAAGGCCACGCGAAAAAAGCGAATGCGCGCATTGGCGTGGCCCACGCTTTCAGCGATTAGCACCATTTCGGGGCCTTGGGCCGTTGCGTCCATCATCAAAAGCTCTAGCCCATTGCCGATGGCCCCAATCGGGCTGATAAGATCATGGCAAATGCGCGATGCCAGCAGGGCTGCAAGGTCCGCTCGGCTGGGCGCGTAACTGTCGGACATGTCCATCCTTTCGCGAGGTCTTTGATGCGGTCGTTCTTGGAACCAGGAATGTTGGTGCGCCACCCCACGCAAGGGGAGTGGGGCTTGGGTCAGGTACAATCGCTCATCAATGGTAAATGCACGGTTAACTTTGAGCATAAAGGTAAGGTGGTTCTTGATATTCGCCACGTTGACCTGATTTTGGATTTTTCAACAGGGCCTTCGCCGTAAGTCTTGGTGTCACAAAACCTTCATCTTTTGGCCGCATGGCCCTATAGGACAGCCGTCTTTGGAACAAAGTGCGCCTCATATGACATCCGATGCCCTTATCTTGCGGTTGGCCCAAGATCCCCGTGATCTAAGGGCGGCGCAACGGCTGCGCTATGAGGTGTTCATCGAAGAGTTGGGCGCGGATGGCCCGATGGTCGACCATGACGCGCGGCTAGAGATTGATGCCTTCGACCCATTCTTTGATCATTTGCTGCTGATTGATCCCAAGCGTGATCCGGCCACGCTGTCAGATGTGGTGGGGGTATACCGGTTGCTTCCGCCCGAACGCTTTGCAGCGGCGGGGCGGTTTTATTCGGAAACAGAGTTCGATCTGACCGCGTTGAAATCCAGCGGGCGGCGGTTGCTGGAACTGGGGCGTTCGTGTGTGCACCGCGATATGCGGGGCGGGGCGGCGATGTTTTTGTTGTGGAACGGCTTGGCTGATTATGTGCTGGAACGCGAGATTGAGGTGCTGTTTGGCGCGGCCTCGTTCCACGGCACCGATGTGGCGGCCTTGGCGCAGCCTTTGGCGTTTTTGCACCACAACCACCGCGCGCCGCAGAGCCTGCGCGTGGCCCCGATGCCCGCCCATGCCCAAGCGATGGATCTGTTGGCTGCCGATCAGGTGATCCGCGCCAAGGCGATGGCGGGGATCCCTGCGCTGATCAAAGCCTATCTGCGCTTGGGCGGCTTTGTGTCAGACGGGGCCTGGGTCGACCATGCATTCAACACGGTTGATGTCTGTCTGGTGATGGACACCGCACAGATGAGTGCCAAGCACCGCGATTTTTACACCCGAAAGCAGGGCCGTGACGGATGAGTGATTGGCTGCATCAGCGCTATACGCCGCCCCGTATCTTGGCCCTCGGATGGCTTCGGGTGCTGGTGCGCGGGTTGGTCTTGGGCGTGGTGACTTATGGCGGGCTGGTGATCTTGCTGGCGCTGCGCGCGATTGAGCGGCCCTTGTTCGGGCTGCACCGCCCTTGGACGCCCTTTATCACCCAAGCCGTCTGCCGCACTGCACTTTTCATTTTGCGGCTGCGCTACAGCGTGCGGGGCACGCCCATGTTGGCCCCGGGGGCCTATGTGGCCAATCACAGTTCATGGCTTGATATCTTCACGCTTAACGCCGGAGCACGCTTATACTTCGTGGCCAAGGCCGAGGTCTCGGGATGGGCCGGCATCGGCTGGCTGGCGCGTGCGACAGGCACGGTCTTTATCGCCCGCAAAGGGCCCGAGGCCAAGCGCCAGCAAGCCCTGTTTGAAGCGCGGCTTGGCGCGGGGCATCCGTTGATGTTCTTTCCCGAAGGCACGAGCACCGATGCGCTTCGGGTGTTGCCGTTCAAATCCACTTTGTTTGCGGCGTTCTTCACCGCCCAAGTGCCCGTGCCTTTGCAGATCCAACCGATCACGGTGATCTATCACGCCCCGCACGGGGCCGATCCGCGCCATTACGGGTGGTGGGGCGATATGAGCTTTGCGCCGCATCTTCTGATGGTCTTGGCCGATGCGCGGCCCGGGCGGGTCGAGGTGATTTATCACCAACCCGTGCCGGTGCACGCCTTTGCCAATCGCAAGGACTTGTCGGCCTATTGCGAGCGCGTCATCCGCACCAGCCATCCGCTGGCGGCAGCGTCACAAGATCGGTGACAGGATCGCTTTAAGGGCGGCAAGCGGGTCTTCTGCCGCCCAGATTTCCGGCCCAAGCGCGAAAAAGTCGGTCACGGGCGCAAAGCTTTCCACCAAGTCGCGGGTCAGGGCGCCTTCGGCGATCACCGGAACCTCGATCATTTCCGACCACCATTCGAACAAATCGCGCGGCGCTTGGGTGCCAAGGCCAAGGCCAGCCTCGCCGATTGGCCCAAAGGCCACATAATCGGCGCCCGCTTCGCCGGCTGTCATCCCCTCATGGCGCGAAATGCCGCAGAAACTGCCCACGATGGCATCGGCCCCCAGCTCTTTGCGCAGGGCGCGGATGGCGCGGGAACCGTCGGTCAAATGGATGCCGTCCAGCCCGTGGCGTTCGACAAACAGCGCGTGGTTTTCGATGACGATGGCCACATCGCGGGCATGGGCCACAAGGCGGGCGGCATCGGCGGCGCGGCCGATATCGTCGGGGTCTTTGCTGGCCAAAGACAGGCGCAGGCAAGCAATCTCGACACCGTCCATCACGCGGGCAAGGGTGGCGGGAAAGATGTCCAAATCCAGCACCGGCGGGGTGATGAGGGTGATCTGCGGGCGGTCCTGCGTGGCCATGGGCGGGGTTCCTTCACGTTGCGCCTTTGCTTTAGCCCAAAGCTGTGCGCTTGTCAGGGGGGTGTGGCTGGCGTATCAGCCGCGGGTCACAAGGTGAGGCCTGCCATGATCCCCCCTGTTTTCGTTCTGGTCCGCCCGCAGATGGGCGAGAATATCGGCGGCGCGGCGCGGGCCATGCTGAACTTTGGTTTGGAACGGATGCGCGTGGTCGACCCGCGCGACGGGTGGCCTAACCCCAAGGCGGTGGCGATGGCCTCGGGCGCAGGGCGGGTGTTGGACCATGCGGGGCTGTACGGTGATCTGGACAGCGCCTTGGGGGATTGTGATTTTGTGCTGGCCACCACGGCGCGGGGGCGCGAGCTGACCAAGCCCATCTATACGCCCGAGGCGGCGATGGATTTGGTGCGTGCCATGACGGGAGCGGGTAAGAAGGTGGCCATTTTGTTCGGGCCGGAACGCGCGGGGTTGGAAAACGACGACATCATCCGCGCCAATGCCATCGTCACCGTGCCGGTCAACCCTGACTTCTTCAGCCTGAACCTAGCGCAATGCGTGCTGCTTTTGGCCTATGAATGGCGCAGGCAAACGGTTGCGGTGCCGCCCGTGGTGATGGAAATGGCCGGAGCCGATTTTGCCAACGCAGGCGAGATTCAGGCCTTGGCCGCGCATTATGAGGAAAAGCTGGATCAGGCGGGGTTCTTCTTTCCCGACCTTAAAGCCCCCAAAATGAAGCAAAGCCTGCGCAACATGTGGTCGCGCCTTGGCCTGACGCGGGCCGAGGTGCAAACCTTTCACGGCATGCTGCGCCAGATTGCGTATAAGCTTAAAACGCAAGGTGAGTGATCTTAAGCGGGGGGCTAGCCCCCCGCACCCCCCAGAGTATTTTTGCCAAGATGAAGGGGGAAGGGTGGATCGGCTCAGATCCCAAACCCGTGACACCCCGCGGCCCACCCTTGAAGGCCCGTGCCGCGCGCACTAGGGTCTGGCGCAACAAGCTAAGGGGCAGAAGATGGCGGGCAATCGCAAGATTTTCGAAGAAGTGGGTTCTGCGGGGGCGGCGAAGGTCGTCGCGGGCGGGATGATTGCAACCCCGCCTTCGGGGGCGCGGGGTGCGGTGCGGGTTTGGTTGATGGTGATCTTTGCGCTGGTGGCGGTGATGATTGCCATTGGCGGGCTGACACGCTTGACCGACAGCGGCTTGTCGATCACCGAATGGAACCCTGTGATGGGGGCCTTGCCGCCCTTGAGCGGGGCCGATTGGGCGGCGGAGTTTGGCAAGTACAAAGCCTCTCCCCAAGGGCAGATCGTGAATGCCGAGATGAGCCTTGAAGCCTTTAAACAGATTTTCTGGTGGGAATGGGGCCACCGCAATCTGGGGCGGGTGATCGGGTTGGTTTGGGCTGTGGGTTTTGGCCTGTTGACCCTGACGCGGCAGGTGCCTGTCGGGTGGGCGCCGCGGCTTTGGGGGTTGGGTGTTCTGATCGGCCTGCAAGGGGCGGTTGGCTGGTGGATGGTGGCGTCAGGGCTGACGGGGCAGATGACCTCGGTCGCGTCGTATCGTTTGGCGGTGCATCTGGGCGGGGCCTTTATCATCTTTGGTTTTATTGCCGCTTGGGTCTTTTTGCTGGGGCGGTCGGAAACCGATCTGTTGACCGCACGGCGCAGTGGCGAGCGCAAGGTGTATGGCCTGTCAACGGGTGTCATGCATTTGCTGTTCGTGCAGATCATTTTGGGGGCACTGGTTGCGGGCATTGACGCGGGGCGGAACTATCCGACTTGGCCGGATATGAACGGGGCTTTCTTTCCAGCCGATGCCTTTGACGGGCCCGCCGTGCCACTTTGGGCCAATGCGGGGGTCGTGCAGTTTGTGCACCGCTTGGTGGGGTATGTGCTTTTTGCCTTTGCCATCGTGGCGTGGAATCGGGGCCGCCAATCGGCCTATCAGGCGACGCGCCAAGCCTTTCACCTGATGATGGCGATGATGCTGGTGCAGGTGGCATTGGGCATTTTCACTGCCCTTTCCGCCGCGCAGTTGCATATGGCGATCACGCATCAGATTGGGGCGGTGATTTTGTGGGTCTTGGTCATTCGGGCGCGGCATCTGTCGGCCCATCCGATCCAGGGTTCGATCCGGAAGGGAACGGCATGACAAACAACCACGCTTACACGCAGTTGATGGCCTTTCAGCGTCAGACTGAGGCTTTGTCTTTGGTGGCCGAACGCTTGGGCTGGGATCAGGAAACCATGATGCCCAGCGGGTCATCCGAGCAGCGCGGCGAAGAAATGGCCGCGATGGAGGGCATTTTGCACGCCCGCCGCACCGATCCGCGCATTCTGGATTGGCTGGATGCGTCAGATCCGCAAGACGCCGCAGGCCGTGCCAAGCTGCGCCTTATCCGCCGCAGCTTTCAGCGCGCCACCAAAGTGCCCGCCGATCTGGCGCAGAAACTGGCGCAGGTGACCTCGGTTGCGCAAGGGATCTGGGCGCAGGCGCGGGCGAACGACAGCGTGGCCGATTTTCTGCCGACGTTGGGCGAGGTGATCGCCCTGCGCCGCGAAGAGGCGGCCTGTCTGGCGCAAGGCGGCGATCTGTATGACGCCTTGCTGGACGATTACGAACCTGGTGCCACGGCGCAGACCATCGGCGCGATGTTTGATCGGATGCGGCCAAGATTGGTGGCGCTGCGCGAGGCTGTTTTGGGCAAAACACCGCCTGCGCCTTTGGTGGGCCACTTTGCCGAGGCCGCACAGTTGCGCCTGTCGCGCGATCTGGCCAGCGCCTTTGGCTATGACTTTACGCGGGGGCGGATTGATCTGGCGGTGCATCCGTTTTCCAGCGGGTCGGCGTCTGACAGCCGCATCACCACGCGGGTGGTGGAAAGCGATCCGTTCAACTGCATCTATTCCACCATCCACGAGGTGGGCCATTCCAGCTACGAGCTAAACATCGACCCTGATTACAAGCTCACCCCCTTGGGGCGCGGGGTGTCGATGGGGGTGCATGAAAGCCAAAGCCGGATCTATGAAAACCAGATCGGGCGTGGGCGGGGCTTTACGAAATATCTGTATGGCGAGATGAAAAGCCGGTTCGACTTTGATCTGGCCAGCGCTGAGGCCTTTTATGCCGCCGTCAACCGGGTGCAGCCGGGCTTTATTCGCACCGAAGCTGACGAGGTGCATTACAATTTGCACATCATGATGCGCTTTGATCTGGAACGCGCCTTGGTGCGGGGCGATCTGTCCGTGGGCGATTTGGAAGCCGCTTGGAACGCGCGGTTCCTGAAGGATTTCGGCGTGAAGGTCGATCGCCCCTCGCACGGGGTGTTGCAGGATGTGCATTGGTCGGTGGGGCTTTTTGGCTATTTTCCGACCTATACCTTGGGGAATGTTTATGCGGGTTGTCTTTGGGCCGCGATGAACGCCGCCGTGCCGGGGCTAGAGGGGCCGTTGTCGCGGGGCGATACATCATCCGCTGTGGCATGGCTGCGCGAGGCTTTGCAGCGGCATGGGGGTTTGAACGCACCGCGCGAAACGATTGCACTGGCGTGCGGATTTGAGCCGAGCGAGGGGCCGCTGCTGGACTATCTGGAAGCCAAATTCGGGGCGCTGTACGGGCTGTGAGCGCACGCGAAAGCCTTGCGGTCTGGGCTTTGGCCCTTGGCCTGTTCTTGATCTATGCGGGGGCGTTTTACGCCTTTCCCGCGCTGCTGCCGGACCTTTTGGCTGATACGGGGTGGAGCAAGGCGGACTTGGCCCTAGGGCCGACGCTGTCCTATCTGGTCATGGCGGTGCTGACACCGCTGACCGGACGGGTGATTGACCGGGGCCATGGCGGGGCCTTGGTGGTGGTCATGCCGGTCTTGGCGGCTTTGGGCCTTGCAGCGCTGGCCTTTGTGCAGACGCGCGCGCAGTGGTGGGCGGTTTGGGCCATCTTGGGGGTAGCGCAATCGGGCTGTCTTTATGAAAGCGTCTTTGCCCTGCTGACACGGCGCATGGGTGCGCATGCCCGCATTGCCATCACACGGATCACGCTTGTGGCGGGGCTTTCCAGTACGATGACCTTTCCTTTGGGCCATTGGCTGGGCCATGCCTATGGCGGAAAAGGGGCCTATTTGGGCTTTGCGGCTTTGGCAGTTCTGGGGACTGTACCGTTGAACATCTGGGCGGTGCGCCTGCTGCGTGGACCAGAGGTGTCTCGCAATGCTGAAGACAGCCGCGGGGCGCTGCGAGCCGCCTTACAGCGACCTGCTTTTTGGGCCATTGCCGCGATCTTTGCGCTGATCTGGCTCAGCCACGGGATGCTGTTGACCTATATTCTGCCGCTGTTCCAAGAGCGGGGGATGACGCGCGAATGGGCGGCGGTGGCGGCGGCATGCTTGGGGCCGGCGCAGTTGGCGGGGCGCTTGGTTTTGGCGGTGGGCGGGGCCAAGGTGGAAAACCGAATGGCCACGCGGGTGTCCTTGTTGATGGTGGTGCTGGCGGCGTGCCTCTTGTGGTTTGCCGGTGCGGCACCGGTTTTGGTTTTTGTGGTGGTGATCGTGCAGGGCGCGGGGGTTGGGCTGATGTCGATCATGCGCCCGATGTTGATAATGGATGTGCTGGGACGGCGCGGCTTTGGGGCGATTTCGGGCGCTTCGGCGGTGTCGCCCATCGTCGCGACAGCGGCGGCCCCTGTGCTGGGCGCCTATTTGCTAGATCACTTTGGCGCGGGCGCAGTTTATGCCTGTTTGATTGGCTTTTCCAGCCTGTCGCTGGCTGTGGCCATGGTGCTAACGCGCAAACCGGCGCTGGCAGGTTAGGCCCAGTTGGGTGGGCGCTTTTCCAAAAATGCGCTGATGCCTTCGCTGGTCGACGTGTTGAGCAGGTTGTCCACCATCGCCGACCCTGCGGCGGCATAGGCCTGATCCAACGGTAAACCGGTTTGGGCGGCGAAGGCGGCTTTGCCGATGCTCAGCGCTGCGGGCAGCTTTTGCGCCAAGCTTTGGGCCAGTTCCATCGTTTCTCCCGAAAGCGCCTCGGCCGCGGTGACGCGGTTGACAAGGCCCAAGGTTTGGGCGCGGGCGGCAGACAGGAACTCGCCCGTCGCGGCCAGTTCAAAAGCGGCGGATTGCGGGATTTTGCGGGATAGGGCGACAATGGGGGTAGAGCAGAACAGGCCGATGTTCACCCCGTTGACCCCAAAACGCGCGTGATCGCTGGCCACGACCATGTCGCAGGTGGCCGCCAATTGGCAGCCTGCGGCGGTGGCGATGCCCTGCACCTCGGCGATGACGGGCTTTGGCAGGGCGGCTATCTGCTGCATCACGCGCGCACAAAGGTTGAAAAGCGTTGCAAAGGCTGCCGCGCCGCCATCGGGGGCCTGCCGCGCCGCTTGGATTTCTTGCAGATCATGACCCGCGCAAAAGGCTTTGCCCGCCGCCCTGATCACCACGACCCGCACTTGAGGATCAGCCGCGATTCCATCAAGCTCGGTCGCAAGGGCTTGCAGCATTGGGGTAGATAATGCGTTCAGTTTGGCCGGATTGTTTAAGGTCACAACGGCCACGGATCCTTGATGTGCGGTCAAGATCAGCGAAGGGATCATAGCTTGTTCACAGTGAACTGCCCTTCCACCACTGCACCACTTTCGATGGAAAGGGTCGCATAGCGCACCTGTGCCTGCACAGTACATGAGGCGCGCAAGGACAGGTTTTGCGTGGCAATGGTGCCATCAAATGTTCCGCGCAGATCAACGCTGTCGGCGGAAATGCTGCCCTTTACCCGGCCTTCAACGCCGACCGTTAGGGATTTGGCAGAGATCTGCCCGTCGATTTTGCCCAAAACCTCGATCGCACTCGACGATATGACTTCGCCCGTGATGGCCAAATCTGCGGCCAGCACAGATTTGGCAAAGCCACCTGTGGGTTGATGCGCGCTGGTGGGGAGGGTTTGATCATGGGTTTTGCTGAACATGGCTATGGTTCCTAAAGGGCTTTCGAGATTAGGGCGCAAGCCAGCCTTCCGGTCAAGAGGCGGGCGAAGGTCAGGGCTATTTCGGGCCGAAACCTGTCGCGCAATGGATTGCAACTGACGCAAGGGGCTGGTTGACTGCTGTCAATCGACCCTTTGGAGGCAAACACATGGCTGGCGATCCCTTTTTTCAACCCGTGTCCGGCATGGACTTGCCGCGATTCGCGGGCGTTCCCACCTTTATGCGCTTGCCGCTGGTAGATTTTGACCACCCGCGCTTTGGCGATGTGCAAATAGCGTTGGTGGGCGCGCCTTGGGATGGCGGCACAACCAATCGCCCCGGCCCGCGCCACGGGCCGCGCCAGTTGCGCGACCTGTCCACCATGATCCGCGCCAAGAACGGCTCAACCTGGGTTGCGCCCTTTGAACTGGTCAATTGCGCCGATGTCGGCGATGTGGCCCCCAATCCGGCCGATCTGATGGATTCGCTGGCGCGGATGGAGGCGTTTTACACGCGGTTGAAACTGGCCGGTGTGCGCCCGCTGACCGGTGGCGGCGACCATTTGTGCACCCTGCCCATCTTGCGGGCCTTGGCCAAGGATCGCCCGCTGGGCCTGATCCAGTTCGACAGCCATACCGACTTGAACGACATCTACTTTGGCACCGGCAAATACACCCACGGCACGCCGTTTCGCCGTGCGATGGAAGAAGGTCTCATTGACCCCAAGCGCTATGTGCTGATCGGGATCCGTGGATCGGCCTATGGGCGCGAGGATTGGGACTTTGCCGCTGACAACGGCATTCGCATCATCGGCATCGACGAATTCCATCGCCGCGGCGTGGAAGACGTCATGAGCGAGGCGCGCGCGATTGTTGGCGATGGGGAAACCTATGTCACCTATGACATCGACTTCGTGGACCCAACCTTTGCGCCGGGAACGGGCACGCCCGAGGTGGGCGGGCCCAATTCGTGGCAGGCCTTGCAAGTGGCCCGCGCGCTGCGGGGCTTGAATATTGTTGGGGCGGATTTGGTGGAAGTGTCGCCACCTTTCGATCAAACGGGCGGGACGGCGTGGCTGGGGATCAGCCTGATGTTCGAGATGCTGTGTGTTATGGCCGAACGGATGGCGCGTTAGGGCCTGCGGCCGGCGAAGGCCGGGGGGCGCTGCCCCCCTGGACCCCCCCGGGATATTTGAGCACATATGAAAGGAGATCTGCGGTGCAAGCAGAGATGATCGTGATAGGGGCCAAGGTGTTGACCATGGATCCCGCGCGGCCAAGGGCCGAGGCGGTGGCGCTGGCTGGGGGCAAGATTTTGGCCGTGGGGTCTGCGGCCGAGGTTTTGGCCTTGCGCGGGCCTGGCACGCGACTGATCGAGGCGGGCGGGCGCACGCTGCTGCCGGGTTTTATCGAAAGCCACATGCATTTGTTCGGCGGTGCCGAGTTGCAGCATTTGCAATTGACCGGCCTGCACGGGCAGGACGCCTTGCGCGCCGCCTTTACCACTTATGCGCAAGGGCGCGCGGGCATGTTGATGGCCGAGGGGGCTGACTACAGCCTGCTGCCGGGCGGGATCACGCGCCATGATCTGGACGCTATCTTTGCCGACCGACCCATCGCCATTCGCGCTATGGACCATCACACCGTCTGGGCCAATACCAAGGCCTTAGAGCTGACCGGCCTGCTGCACGGGGCCGAGATGCCGATGGGGCATGAGGTCGTCATGGGGGCCGACGGTTTGGCCACCGGCGAGTTGCGCGAGTTTGAGGCCTTTGATCCGATCTTGGCGCTGGCAGGGGTGTCGCGACTGTATGTGGCGATCTCGAAGGGGGCGGAGCCATCGCCTTGGCCTTCGGATGCCGAGCGGGCGGTGGATAAGGATCATATCGCGCGGGGCTTGGCCCATTGCGCACGTCAGGGCTGCACGACTTTGGTCAGCATGGACGGCAACCGCTACACGCTGGCCTTGCTGCGTGAGATGCAAGACGAAGGGCGCTTGACCCAACGCGTCAAGGTTCCCTTTCATATGAAGCCGGAATTCTCCTTGCAGGAACTGGACCGCGCCAGTGCCATGGCGGCAGAGTTCAACGACGACTGGATCAGTTCTGGCTTTGTGAAAATGTTCATGGACGGTGTGGTCGATAGCCGCACGGCCTTTATGCTGCAGGATTATCCTGGCGTGCCGGGGCATCGCAGCCAGCCCTTGTTTGACCCCGATTATTTCGACCAAGTCTGTATCGAAATTGATCGGCGCGGGTTGCAGATCGCTGTTCATGCCATTGGAGACGGCGCGGTGCGCCAAACCATCAACGGCTATGACGCCGCAGCCAGGGCCAATGGGCTGCACGATATGCGCCATCGGATCGAACATATCGAACTGATCGACCGCGCCGACATTCCACGCCTTGCGGCGCTTGGCATCACCGCCAGTCTGCAACCCGCCCATCCGCCAGGCGCAATGGACTTTCCGATCGCTGCGATGGGTACGGTCTTTGCGCCCGAGCGTTGGAGAGACGCCTATCTGTGCCGCGATCTTGCCGAGGCGGGAGCGCGGGTGGCCTTTGCGTCGGACTGGCCAGTGGCAGATGTGTCTGTGTTGCGCGGGGTGCAGGCGAATTTGACGAGGCCCGCCTATGACGGGGGACGGATGCAAGGCCTGGATCTGATGGCTGCCTTGCAGGCCTACACGGCCGGAGGGGCCTTGGCCGCGCATTTGGACACGCTTACGGGGACATTACGAACGGGAATGGCCGCAGATCTGGTGCTGATTGATGGTGATCTAGAGGCACTCTCTGCCGATCAAATCGGTCAGACGGGAATCGCTTTGACAGTCGCGGGCGGCAGAATCATTCACCAAGCCCATGGATTCGTTTGAGTTATCCACAAAAAGGGGCTTGCGGCTGTCGCCGATAGGGGGCGGCCGTAGGCAATGGGGCGAGTCTTTCATGCCACAAACCCCAAAAAAACCTAGGTTTTACGGGGTTTGACAAGAAATCGTCACACAGAGTCTTTTTTCCTCTTGCGGGTATTTGTGAGTTTGCCTAGATACGGCCTCACCGAAACGGGGACGGCGCTTGTGAGTGTTGGACGCGGGGAGGTAGCGGCGGCGGGGGGCGAAGGTTCTCTGGTGTTGTTGGAAATTCTGGA
>CAIMWI010000076.1 GCA_903845215.1 uncultured Rhodobacterales bacterium
CGGTGACGGTCGCCCAAAGTCGAGAATCGCCAAGAATTCGTCATAGTTCCCCCCGCAGGTTCAGATTTGGCCGAAGTTTGTAGGGCGCTTACGCAAAAAGCAATACTCAAGTGCAACATATTTTCTTGTCAGCAAACAAAGCCGCCGCCAGATGAAAAAAGGGGCGCCAAAGCGGCGCCCCTTTTCCATAGGTTTTGCGGTAGCCTTAGACAGGAAGCTGGAAGTACCAGTTCGACCACAGAACCACAGCCAAGCCGGCCAGCAAAGCAAGGTAGGGCAACATGCCTGCCTTACGCTCGCCCAGATCGCCGTCTTTCAACCCCAGATCAGCCATTGCATGGGGCGGGAACTTACCGCCGTCTTGCACCCAGTGCCGATAGGCAAAGACCGGGATGATCAGGGCGGCAAAGATTGCGCCAGATGTCAGCGCGTTGGAATAGCCCCAAACTTTCGCCCCTGCGCCCAAGAACAGCGCGTTGACAAAGGCCAGCAGGGTGTTCACGCCCAGCAGGAAATTAGGTGCTTTCCACGGGCGTGCGATATGGCCCGAGTCGATCCGGTGGATCCAGCCTGCGTTCAGGTTCAAGAAGTTGAACGTGATGTAACCCACGTTGGAAATGGCGAGCACATAGAAGTAGCCCGACAAGTCCGACGCCAGCGCCAGCAGGATGACGTTAAAGCCAAAGTCCGTCCACATAGCGCCCGTGGGCGCGCCGTGGCTGTTCACCTTGGACAGATACTTGGGCAGCCAACCATCGACCGACCCTTGATACAGGGTGCGCGACGATCCCGCCATGGCGGTCATGATAGCCATGAACAGACCAAGGATCATCAAGATCACGAAAATCTGCGTGACAGCATTGCCGCCGCCAACCATGTTGCCCAAAGCTTCGCCAACGCCCGTGCCGTCAACGATGCCCGATGCCAACATGCCCGATTGACCCAACACGCCTTGGAAGGCGAAGGGGATCAGGAAGTAGAACACGCAGCACAGCAGGCCAGAATAGAATATAGCTCGGAACGTATCGGTCTTGGGGTTCTTGAGTTCCGAGGTGTAGCACACAGCGGTTTCAAACCCGTAGGTCGACCATGCCGCGATGTACAAGCCACCCAAGAACAGGGTCCAGCCGCCATTGTTCCATGTGCCATCCACGCCGGAATACGCGGCTGTGGGGGGCAGCAGGCCCATGACATTGGCGCTGTCAATCGCACCGGTCAGGATCGGGACCAATCCCACCAGAAGCAAAGGCACCAGCACAATGATCGCCAGCCACTTTTGCGCCGAGGCTGTGTTGGCAATGCCGCGATGCTGAATGGCAAACATGATCAGCATCAAGACCACGCCAACCACGAAGGTCGCGTTGAAATGCAGCGTGCCCACGCCAGGGACAGCAAAGCTTGCCGCTTCCCATGTGCGGAAAGCGGGGGTCAAGGCCGCGACAGCATCCGCCGAAGCAACAGCCGTGATCGCATCCGCAGGCGCCGTGCCTGCATTGGCTGCGATATAGTCGATCACCGACTGCGTGGCCGCCGTATAATCGGCGGCATGGGCTGCCACCCATTCCAGCACCATGGCGCTGTCAGCCGCAGGGATCGGGAACAGCGCGTTCAGGATATAACCTGCCGCGATGGAACAGCCCAAGGACAAAACCGGGCTCCAGGCAAACCAGTTGCACCAGACCGACAAAGGCGCAATCAGTTTGGAATAGCGCAGCCATGCTGTCGCCCCATACACCGAAGCCCCGCCCGACTTGTTGCCGAACATGCCGGCCATTTCGGCATAGGTGAAGCTTTGCAAAAAGCCCATCACCATCGAAATGATCCATACCAAGAAAGCCAGCTTTCCGGTCGTGCCCGCGATCCCACCAATCGAGAACAACACCAAGGGCGGCACACCGGCCGCAACCCAGAAAGCGCCCTTCCAATCTAAGGCGCGGACCAGTTGGCGTTCGCCACCCGCGCTTGATTCCATCGTCATATCTAACCCTCTCCCGTCATGTTTTTGCTCGCCCTTCGCCTGAGGATGGCCAAGGGTCATTCGCACCGGGCATCTCGCCCAGATAGGCCATTAAAAGCACGAAGGACGATTCAACGCTAGAAAATTTTATCTGGCGGAAAAATTGTTTACCTGACGGCCGCACCAATCGCCCCATTTTGCCCAAATGCGCAGCAAAAAGCCCGGCGCATCGTGGCGCCGGGCTTCTTGAAGAGGCTGAAAAAATTAGTTCTTCAGATAGCTTTCCATCGAATCTTCCAGCGCATCTTTCCACGGGGTGTGGTGCACAGGGGCCATCGTGCCGGTGATCACCGACTTGTAAGCATGGTCGCGGAAGGCCATGATCCCGGCCTTTTTGTGGTCTTTCCATTCAAAGAACGCCTCGCAGGCCCCGTCCACGTCGAAGGACGGATAGTCCGTCTCGGCGATCAGTTCCTTTACATAATCGCCTTGATAATGAATGGCGTCATGCGCGTCTTGGCCCGCATCTTCACGCGCGACCCGGTCTTTGACATCATCCAGCATCACCGATTTGTCCGTCGGCAGGGCGATCTTGCCCATAATCGCATCGCGCACCCACCACGCTTGGGCGTCAAACATGTTGAAGGTGAACCACTGGTCCTGCATGCCCAGATAGAACAGCTTGGGGTTATTCACCCAAACCACGCCCTTATACAGGTCGGCTGCGGCCAAGCGGTTGGCGGTTTTCAGGCGCAAATCATCGGGCAAGAAGGGGAAGTGATGCTTATAGCCGGTGCAAAGAATGATCGCATCGACCTTTTTCGACGTGCCGTCGATGAAATAGGCCGTCGTCTCATCGACATGGTCCAAGGCAGGCACTTCGTGGAAGTTCGACGGCCAGTCATAGCCCATGGGCGCGTTGCGGTAGGCCACCGTCACCGACTTTGCCCCATATTTCCAGCACTGGCTGCCAATATCTTCGGCAGAATAGGACGAGCCAAGCAGCAGAATGTCCTTGTCATGAAACTCCATCGCGTCGCGGAAGTCATGGGCGTGCAGCACACGGCCGCCGTAGATGCCAAAGCCCGGATATTCCGGCACATTGGGGGTGGAGAAGTGGCCAGAGGCGACAATCACATTGTCAAACTCTTCCTCATACATCCGGTCTTCGACCAGATCATGGGCCATCAGGGTGAAATTGCCCTTGGCCTCGTTATACTTCACCAAGCGCACCGGATGGCGAAAGCGGATCCACGGGCGCACGCCGGCCTTTTTCACACGGCCTTCGATATAATCGACCATCACCGCGCGCGGCGGGTAAGAGGCGATTTGCTTGCCGAAATGCTCTTCAAACGAGTAATCCGCGAATTCCAGCCCCTCTTTCGGGCCGTTGGTCCACAGATAGCGGTACATCGAACAATGCACCGGCTCGCCGTATTCATCCAAGCCCGTGCGCCAGCTGTAGTTCCAAAGACCACCCCAATTGCCTTGCTTTTCAAAGCAAACCACCTCGGGAATATCCTCCCCTTTGGCGCGTGCCGACTGGAAGGCGCGCAGTTGTGCCAGACCAGATGGGCCCGCGCCGATGACGGCAACTCTTTTTTTCATGGAACTCTCCCTAAGCTTGGGCCGTGCGAATCTGGCCTTGGGCGCAACCCTATCCAGACCTTATGCTGAGTGTCAATTTTTCTTCCTGCTGTGAAACGTGCTTATGCAACAAAGCGGCATTCGGGCTTGCGGTGGCAGGCCAAGTCATTACCAAGGGGGCAGCCAAAAGGACTGCGCCCATGATCTCGCTTTCGCCCATCCACCGCGTCTTTGCGGGCTTTGCCTGCTATTCTTTTGCCATGGGCAACATTTTTCCGCGCTTGGCGGATGTGCAATCGGGCATGGGGGTGACGACGGCGGCACTGGGTTTGGGGTTGATCGGTGCGCCGGTGGGCACGCTGGTCACGTTTACCTTCGCCAGCCCCTATCTGGACAAAATCGGCTACGGGCGGCTGCTGCCTTGGGCGCTGCCGCTGTTGGCGGCCCTTTATGCACTGGCGGTGCATGCGCCCTCGCCGCTGATGCTGTTTTTGTTGCTGTTGCCCGTGGGCGTGGTGATCGGCTGTGTCGAGATCATGCTGAACGCCGAAGCCGACCGGACAGAGTTTCTGCTGGGCCGCCGAATCATGAACCGCAGCCATGCGTTTTGGAGCATCGGGTTCTTTTCTGCCGGCCTGTTTGGCGCACAAATCGCAAGTTTCGGCATCAGCCCGCAGCTGCATTTGGCCTTGGTGGTGCCACTGGTGGCTGTGGGCAGTTTTCTGGCCTTGCATGACTATACCCCCTCGCCGCCGCGCGGCGTGGTTTCAGACGGCAAAGCGCCCCTGTTCGTGGCCCCGACCTTGGCGATCTTGCTTTTGGTCGCTGTCACCATCCCCGCCATGCTGCTGGAAGGCGCCAGCATGGATTGGTCGGCCATCTACATGCGCGACGCCTTTGGCGCGGACGAATTCTGGCAGGGCATCGCCGTGGCCAGTTTTGCCGTTCTACAAGGCTTGATGCGGTTTTATGCCGACGGTGTGGTGGAGCGCTTTTCCCCCGCCGCCTTGGCGCGGGTGCTGTTCGTCGCCCTTGGGCTGGGCTGCGTGACGGTGGTGCTGTCGCCTTGGCCGATCCTGTCGCTGGTGGGGTTTGCGGCCATGGGGCTTGGCACCTCGGCCATCTTTCCTTTGGCCATGTCTGCCGCAGCCCAGCGCAATGACCGCGCCTCGGCCCTGAACATCGCGGCCCTCGCACAGTTTTCGTTCATGATCTTTCTGCTTGCCCCACCGATCTTGGGCTATGTCGCCCACGGTTGGGGGATCAGGGCGGCTTACGGCATCGCCTTGCCCTTTGTGCTGGTCAGCCTGTTGACAGCGGGGGCTTTGGGCAAACGGCGCTGACAAGCGCTGCACCTTGTGGCCTGCGCCGTCTTCAGGCAAAAGCGCGGTCCATAAGCCACCTGAAAGGCCAAGATCATGGATTACAGCAAATCCGGCAATGCGAAATTCGGCAAGGGCATCCCGCGCCATCTGGAAAAAGGGACCAAGGATGCCGACGACAAAAGTCGCGCCGCCAAGGACCAGCTTCTGGCCCGCATGAAAGCCGCAGCTTTGGCCAAGGCCGTAAAGAAAGCCGATTAACCCGCGGCCCTTACCCGGCTTTGTCATAAGCCCGTCACAGTGCAACGTCACAGCTAAAGGCCACCCATCCACCAGAGGCCCGCATGGAACCCTATGTCATCGAAGGTGCCCGTGTCATCCTGCCCCATGGGGTGGAAGAGGTCTGTGTGCGCGTCGAGGATGGCCGGATCAGCGGCCTTGATAGCCCGCGTGACGGGGTGCGCGTTATCGACGGGCGCGGCAAGATCCTAGCCCCCGCCCTTGTCGACATCCACGGCGACGCGTTTGAGCGCCAACTGATGCCGCGCCCCGGCGTTGATTTCCCCCTGCACGCCGCCCTTCTGGAAACCGACCGCCAACTGGCCGCCAATGGCATCGCCACCGCCTATCACGCCCTGACCCTGTCGTGGGAACCGGGCCTGCGCTCGGTCGCCATGGGTCAAGCTGTGTTCGAGGGGCTTTTGGCCTTAGCCCAGCGCCTGACCGTGGAAAACCGCCTGCAACTGCGCTGGGAAACCTTTTGCTTCGAGGCCATGCCCCTGATCGAACGTGCCCTTACTGGCCCGCTTTTGCCGTCGATCGCGTTTAACGACCACACGTCGATGGCCGTGCTGCACCCCGCCACAGCCCTACAAGACCGCCCCTTTGACCATGACCCAGCCTTTCGCGTGGTCGATATGACCAGCGCAGGCTTTGCCGCCAAAATGGCCGACCGCGCGAAACGCTCTGGCCTGTCGCAAAGCGACTATGTGGCGCTGATCCAATCCATCTGGCAGCGCAGACCCCAAGTGCCCGCGGTGATGGACCAAGTCGCAGCCTTGGGCCGCGCTGCAGCGGCCCCGATGCTTAGCCATGACGACAGCCAAGCGCAAACGCGCCGCTACTATCATGGTCTGGGGGCAAAGATCAGCGAATTCCCGATGAACATCGCCGCCGCCCAAACCGCCCGCGAGCTGGGCGATTGGATCATCTTTGGCGCCCCCAATGCCGCGCGGGGCGGAAGCCACCTCGGCTCGCCCGGGGCAGGTGATATGATTGAACGCGGCCTGTGCGACATTCTGGCCTCGGACTATTTTTACCCCGCCATGCTGACCGCCATGGCCCGCCTCTTGTCTCAAGGCCGCGGCACAATCGCGCAGCTTTGGCCGCTGATCTCCACCAACCCCGCCCGCGCCCTTGGGCTGATCGACCGTGGCCAAATTGATCTGGGCAAACGCGCCGACCTTGTTCTGCTTGATTGGCCCGAGGGCGAGGCCCCCGCCGCCCGCCTGACCCTTGTCGCAGGCCGCCCAGCCTACCAAGCCCTGCCCTACCAAGACCTGCCCTTTTCCCTTTAACCTGCCAAAACCCCTTTCATCTTGGCGCAAATACTCCGGGGGTGCGGGGGCTGGCCCCCGCGTCTAACCCGCTCTCACATGTGCAAAACCGGCCAAATCGAGGCGATCAGTAGCCCCGCCATCGTCCAGTTAAAGATGGCCAAACGGCGCGGATCTGTCAGCAGGTGGCGCATCTGCTCGCCCGCCAGCACCCAGACCGTAATCGATGGCAAGTTGACACAGGCAAAGGCCACGCAGACGATCAGCACCGACCCGATCCCGCCCGTGGCATAAGCACTGATCGCCCCCAAGGCCATAGCCCAGGCCTTCGGGTTCACCCACTGAAACGCCGCCGCCTGCACAAAGGTCATGGGCTTGCCCCCAGCTTTGCCAGCACCCGGGGCCGCCGCATGGGCGATTTTCCACGCCAGCCACAGCATATAGGCCACCGACAGGCCCTTGAGCACCAGTTTGGCAGGCGGATAGGCCTCGAATATCCCCGCCAGCCCCAGCCCGACCAAAAACACCATCAGCCCATGGCCGATACTGATGCCAAACATATGGGCCAAGCTGCGGCGAAAGCCGAAATTGGCCCCCGAGGCCATCAACATCAAATTGTTCGGCCCCGGCGTGATCGAGGTGACAAAGGCAAAGGAAAGAAGGGCAAGGAAGATATCATAGGTCATAAGCACAGGGTCCAAAAGAAACGAGATACGGCTTATGCCGCAGGCTGTGCAGGTTTGTCCAAACACGTCTGCCAAAGCAAGCGCCTATCGCGCGGTTCAGTGGTGCAACAACGGCTGTTTCGACCCAAAAGAGGGTTCCGCCCAAAAGACGACTTCTTTTGCCGTGTTTCTTTCCCCACGCCGCTGCTTTCCCCGTTGCCCGAAGGCTCTGCTTGCCCTAGCCTTCCTCTATTCATTTTATCCGGAGAAACCCATGACCCTTGGCTTCAACACCCTTGCCATCCACGCCGGTGCAGAACCTGATCCCGCCACCGGAGCGCGGCAGGTGCCGATTTATCAAACCACGGCCTATGTGTTTCGCGATGCCGATCACGCGGCCAAATTGTTCAACCTGCAAGAAGTCGGCTATATCTACTCGCGCCTGACCAACCCGACCGTGGCCGCCTTGGCCAACCGCGTGGCGGCGTTAGAAGGGGGGGCGGGGGCGGTGTGCTGTTCTTCGGGGCATGCAGCCCAGATCATGGCGCTGTTTCCGCTGATGCAGCCGGGCACGAATGTGGTCGCCTCGACCAAGCTTTACGGCGGCACGATCCAGCAGTTCAACAACACCATCCGCAAATTCGGCTGGTCGGCCAAGCTGGTGGATTTTGATGATCCCAAAGCCATCGCTGCGGCCATCGACGACAACACCCGCGCCTTGTTCTGCGAAACCATCTGCAACCCCGGCGGCGCTGTGTCAGACCTTGACGCCATCGCCCGCGTGGCCAACCAGCACGGCCTGCCGCTGATTGTAGACAACACCACCGCCACGCCGTTCCTGTGCCGCCCCATCGAACACGGCGCGACCTTGGTGGTGCATTCGGCCACCAAATACCTGACCGGCAATGGCACGGTGACGGGTGGTGTGGTTGTGGACAGCGGCAAGTTTGACTGGTCGGCCTCGGGCAAGTTCCCCTCGCTGGCTGCGCCCGAACCGGCCTATCACGGCCTGAACTTTCATGCCGCTCTGGGGGCCATGGCCTTTACCTTCCACTCTATCGCCGTCGGTCTGCGCGATCTGGGCATGACGATGAACCCGCAAGGTGCGCATTACACGCTGATGGGCATCGAAACGCTGCCTTTGCGGATGGAGCGTCATGTGCAAAACGCCCAAGCCGTCGCCGAATGGCTAGAGGCCGATCCCCGCGTGGATTTTGTGACATATCCGGGCCTGAAATCGTCGCCCTATCACAATCTGGCC
>CAIMWI010000077.1 GCA_903845215.1 uncultured Rhodobacterales bacterium
CCCCGGCTTTCGCTTGGTCCGGGGGGCTGGCCCCCCGGCTTTCGGTTGGTCCGGGGGGCTGGCCCCCCGGCTTTCGCTTGGTCCGGGGGGCTGGCCCCCCGGCTTTCGCTTGGTCCGGGGGGCTGCCCCGCCCCTGGCCTTTTCATTTGGAACGCCTCTGGCTTTCCAAGCGCAAACCCTGTAAGGCCCTCGCAACCGCAGAAAACCGAAAGAGACCGCCCCGATGGAGCTTCGCAACATCGCCATTATCGCCCACGTCGACCATGGCAAAACCACGCTCGTTGACGAGCTTTTGAAACAATCCGGTTCTTTCCGCGAAGGGCAGCAAGTGTCCGAACGCGCGATGGACAGCAATGACATCGAACGCGAGCGTGGCATCACCATTCTGGCCAAATGTACCAGCGTGGAACATGACGGCATTCGCATCAACATCGTCGACACGCCCGGCCACGCCGATTTCGGCGGCGAGGTGGAGCGGATCTTGTCGATGGTTGACGGGGTTTGCCTGTTGGTTGACGCCGCCGAAGGCCCGATGCCACAGACCAAATTCGTTCTGGCCAAGGCCCTTGCCTTGGGCCTGCGCCCGATTGTGGTGCTGAACAAGGTTGATAAGCCCGACGCCGAACCCGAACGCGCGCTGAACGAAGTCTTCGATCTGTTCGCCAACTTGGGGGCAACCGACGAGCAACTGGATTTCCCGCATATCTACGCCTCGGGCCGCAATGGCTGGGCAGATCTGTCGCTGGACGGGCCACGCAAGAACCTCGACGCGCTGTTTGACATGATCGTCAGCCACGTCCCGCATCCTAAGCAAATCGCCCGCGTCGATGAACCCTTCCAGATGCTGGCCACCACCTTGTCGGCAGACCCCTTCATTGGCCGTATCCTGACAGGCCGCATCGAAGCCGGCCGTTTGACTGTGGGCACCCAGCTTAAAGCCATGACCCGCACCGGCGAGCGGATCGAAGCGTTCCGTGTGACCAAAGTTCTGGCCTTTCGCGGCCTGAACATGACAGCGGTGGACGAAGCCTTGGCGGGTGACATCGTCACCGTGGCGGGCATGACCAAGGCCACCGTGGCCGATACGCTGTGCGATCCGTCGATTGACGTGGCCCTGCCCGCCCAACCGATTGACCCGCCCACCATCACCGTGACCTTCGGCATCAACGATTCGCCTCTTGCAGGCAAAGACGGCACCAAAGTGCAGTCGCGCGTGATCCGCGAACGTCTGATGCGCGAATCAGAAGTGAACGTGGCGATCAAGGTTGCCGACACCCCCGGTGGCGACGCCTTTGAAGTTTCGGGTCGCGGCGAATTGCAGATGGGCGTTTTGATCGAAAACATGCGCCGCGAAGGCTTTGAACTGTCGATCTCGCGCCCGCGCGTGATTTTCCGCGAAGAAGACGGCGTCAAACAAGAGCCGATCGAAGAAGTGACCATCGACGTCGATGACGAATACACCGGCCCCGTGATCGAAAAGCTGACCGGCCCGCGCAAGGGCGACTTGGTCGAGATGAAGCCCGCTGGCGTGGGCAAAACCCGCATCATCGCGCATGTGCCTTCGCGCGGTTTGATCGGCTATCACGGCCAGTTCATGACCGACACGCGCGGCACAGGCGTGTTGAACCGCGTGTTCCATGGATGGGCACCGCACAAAGGTGCCATCGAAGGGCGCCGTCAGGGCGTTCTGATCTCGATGGAAACCGGGGTTTCGGTGGCTTACGCCATGTGGAAACTGGAAGATCGCGGCCACTTCTTTATCGGCGTGCAAGAACAGATCTACAGCGGCATGATCATTGGCGAACATAACCGCGACAATGATCTTGAGGTGAACGCGCTGAAAGGCAAGCAATTGACCAACGTGCGCGCCTCGGGCACCGATGAAGCCGTACGTTTGACCACGCCCGTGAAACTGTCGCTGGAACAATCGATTGCCTATATCGACGATGATGAATTGGTCGAAGTGACGCCCAAAAATATCCGGTTGCGCAAACGCTTCCTTGATTCAAACGACCGCAAGCGCCAATCGCGCAGCGGGCAGTAAAAGAAAGGCCGCCCAAACGGGCGG
>CAIMWI010000078.1 GCA_903845215.1 uncultured Rhodobacterales bacterium
AAGATCACAGTTGCAAATGACAACCGTGCTCCGGCTTATGCTCTGGCTGCGTGAGCAGTTCGAGAAAGCCAAACTAAGCCCTTGCGGTTAGCACCGTAAGGCGGGGTTTGCAGGTACCTGGCAACAGAAACCTGCGCCTAATCACAGTCCTTTGCTTTGAACCGCTAGCCAGCACCGCCAGCGTCTTGTTCTTGTCACATCGGTGCCGCACAAGGCGCAAAAGTCGGTCAATGGACAAGGCGCATGATCTCCTATCGCACGCTCTTTCGCGTCTTCTTGCGAATCGGGCTTTTGTCCTATGGTGGGCCTGCGGCTCAGATTTCGCTGATGCACCGCACCTTGGTGGACGAGCGCCGCTGGATTTCTGAGACCGAGTTCTTGTCAGCTTTGTCGTTTTGCATGCTTTTGCCCGGGCCAGAGGCGATGCAACTGGCCACTTGGACGGGGTGGCGGTTGAAGGGCACGATTGGCGGGCTGATCGCGGGGCTGTTGTTTGTGCTGCCGGGGGCCTTGGTGGTTTTGGCCCTTGCAGCCTTGTATGCCGGCCTTGAACAGGTGCCGTTGGTGGCCGCCCTGTTCAGCGGGGTTCAAGCCGCCGTGGTCGCCGTGGTGCTCCAAGCCGTGATCCGTTTATCGCGCCGCGCGCTGAAAAGCTGGGCGCATCGGAGTGCGGCGGTTTTGGCCTTTGTGGCCCTTGCAGGGTTTGCTCGGCCCTTTCCGGCAGTCATCGGGGCGGCGGGGCTTTATGGCTATCTGACCACGCAAGGAATACCCGCCACCCTTTCCGGCCCGCGCCCTTGGGCGGCGACGGGACGCGCGGTGGTGGTGTGGGGGTTGGTTTGGCTGCTGCCCTTGGCTGCGCTGGTGGCGATAACCCCGGGCTTTTATGCCGAAGTGGCATTGTTCTTTTCCAAACTGGCCGTGGTCACCTTTGGCGGGGCCTATGCGGTTCTGGCATGGATGAGCCAAGCGGTGGTGGTGGATAAGGGCTGGCTGACTGCACCCCAGATGATGGACGCTTTGGGGATGGCCGAGACCACACCGGGCCCCTTGATCTTGGTGACAGAATTTGTGGCCTATTTGGCAGGATATCAAAAAGACGGATGGGTGGGCGGGCTTTGGGCGGCGTTGATCACGCTATGGATGACCTTTGCGCCGTGCTTTTTATGGATCTTTGCAGCAGGCCCTTGGCTGGAACGGCTGACCTTGATGCCGCGCCTGTCAGGGGCCTTGGGCTATATTTCGGCCGCAGTCGTCGGGGTGATTGCCCACCTGTCGCTGTGGTTTGCGGCCCATGTGATCTTTGGCCAGATCGGACGAATCGATTTCGGGCCGATCCATGCGATCTGGCCGCAGATCACCTCGGTGCGCCCGCTGCCGACTGTCTTGGTGCTGGCCTCGGCCTATCTGTTGCTGCGCAGGCTTTGGGCGCTGCCTTGGGTGCTCGCGCTGGCGGCGATCGGGTCGGCGATCGGGGTTTGGCTGTGACGGGCTCTCTTCCCTTTGGGGGCAAATCGCCTATGGTGGCGCAAGGGACGCGAAAGGAGCTGGCATGGCAAAGGCGATCGATTACGGCAATCTGATGCACAAGGCCATGTGCGGGCTGATCCAGACCGTGCTTAAACAGGTGGCGGCCTTTGGTCTGCCCGGCGCGCATCATTTCTTTATCACCTTTGACACCAGCACCGACGGTGTCGAGATGGCCGATTGGCTGCGTAAACGCTATCCCGCCGAGATGACGATTGTGGTGCAAAATTGGTTTGAAAATCTGGTCGTGGGCAAAGACAGCTTTTCCATCACGCTGAACTTCGGCAACAACCCCGAACGGATGACCATTCCCTACGACGCTTTGCGCACCTTTGTGGACCCCTCGGTCGAATTCGGCCTGCGCTTTGATGCGCAGGTCGCCGATGACGAAGACGACGAGGGCCCCGACGATGACCCACCCACCCCGCAGCACGATGCGCAGATTGTGCGTTTGGACAAATTTCGAAAATCATAGGGCATTATGAGCGATACATTCCTTTTCATGCGCCAGTTGATCAACCGGCCGCTGCAAGTTTCTGCGATGGCGCCATCATCGCGGTTTTTGGGCAAGGCTATGGCCAAGGATCTTGGGCCGCACACTGGCCGCGTGGTTGAATTTGGCCCCGGCACGGGCCGGCTGACCCAAGGAATTTTGGACGCAGGCGTTGCCCCCGAAAACCTGACCCTGTTCGAGATGAACCCCGAATTCGTGACCCACCTGCGCGCCCAATTTCCTGGGGTGACAGTGCATTTGGCGGGGGCGCAAGACGCGCCGCTGATGGTGGAAAAGGGCGTGGGGGCGGTGATCTCGGGCGTGCCTTTGCTGTCGATGCCCATGGCGCTGCGCCGCACGATCATGGCCGCAGCCTTCGAGATTTTGCGCCCTGACGGCGTTTACGTGCAATTCACCTACCGCGCACGGCCCGCGCTGGAGGAAGCGCAGATCAGATCCCTTGGGCTGACATGGAAGCAGACAGCCTTCGTGCCGCTTAACCTGCCCCCCGCACGTGTCCATACCTTTCGGCGCGCCTGAAAGTATGCCACGGCATACCGATTGAGTTTTCCACGCGGCAGGGGTAGATGCGGCGTGCAACCAAAGGAGCCCCCGCCATGACCGCCATTCGTGTTGAAACCGACAGCTTTGGCCCGCTGGATGTTCCAGCCGACAAATACTGGGGCGCGCAGACCCAGCGGTCGATCATCAACTTCCCCATCGGGTGGGAACGTCAGCCCGTGGCCATCATCCGCGCCTTGGGCGTGATCAAGAAGGCCTGTGCTTTGGTCAATATCGCCCAAGGCGACATCGACACCGCCTTGGGCCAGACCATTGCCGCCGCAGCGCAAGAAGTGATCGAAGGCAAGTTTGACGACAACTTCCCGCTGGTTGTCTGGCAAACTGGATCAGGCACCCAGTCGAATATGAACGCCAACGAGGTAATCTCGAACCGCGCGATCGAGATGCTGGGCGGGGTAATGGGGTCAAAAAAGCCGGTTCATCCCAATGACCATGTGAATATGGGCCAATCGTCCAACGACACCTTCCCCACCGCGATGCATGTGGCGATCGGCATGATGGCGCGCGATGTGCTGTTGCCGGGGTTAGAAAAGCTGCACGCCGCATTGGCAGCGAAAGCTCTGGAATTCAAAGACATCATCAAAATCGGCCGCACCCATACCCAAGACGCCACACCCTTGACGCTGGGGCAGGAATTTTCGGGCTACGCCGCCCAAGTCGCCAAAGGCATAGCGCGGGTCAAGATGTGCTTGCCTGACATTTACGAACTGGCCCAAGGCGGCACCGCTGTTGGCACTGGCCTGAACACCCGCGTGGGTTGGGATACCCGTGTCGCCGCCGCCATCGCCGACATCACCGCCCTGCCCTTTGTGACCGCGCCGAACAAGTTTGAGGCGCTGGCCGCCCATGACGCCATGGTGATGTTTTCCGGCGCGCTGAAAACCGTTGCCGCCAGCCTGTTCAAAATCGCCAACGACCTGCGGCTTTTGGGCTCTGGCCCGCGGTCGGGTTTGGGCGAGTTGATCTTGCCCGAAAATGAACCCGGATCCTCGATCATGCCCGGAAAAGTTAACCCGACCCAGGCCGAAGCGCTGACGATGGTGTGCGCCCATGTCATGGGCAATGATGCAGCCGTAGGCTTTGCCGGTTCGCAGGGCCATTTCGAACTGAACGTCTACAACCCGATGATGGCCTATAACGTCTTGCAATCCATGCAGCTTTTGGGCGATGCGGCGGGGTCTTTCACCGACAATATGGTGGTGGGCACCCAAGCCAACATTCCGCGCATCGAAAAGCTGATGAAAGAAAGCCTGATGCTGGTGACAGCGCTTGCCCCGACCATCGGCTATGATGCCGCCACCAAAGTCGCCAAAACCGCGCATAAGAACGGCACAACCTTGCGCGAAGAGGCGATTGCGCTGGGCTATGTTGATGGCGAAACCTTTGACCGCATTGTGCGGCCCGAAGATATGGTCGGCCCCAAAGACTGATGGCCGAAATCATCAACCTGCGCCAAGCCCGCAAAGCGGCCGCCCGCAAGGCTGATCGTTCGGGTGGCGATGCGGCCGCACTGAAATTTGGCCGCACCAAGGCACAAAAGCTGTTAGAGACGGCAAATTCTGCCAAAGCCAAGGCCGAGCTTGATGCAAAAAAGCGCGAGACACCCTAGGCGCTGTTAACTGCGCTTTAACAGATGGGGGGCAAAGTGAAGGCATCATGACACATCATATGCTCCCCCCGATTCTCTCCGCCGTGATCCCGGCTTTCACGCCCGATCAATGGCTTTATCACCTCTTTTCGCCGCTGGCTGTGGCGCAAGGAACCCCGCTGATCCGCGGTGTGGCCGATGTAGATGCCCATATTGGCCGATCCAGGTTCTTGGCCGAAGCTGCATTACGCGGCTATCAAGTGACCGAAAACGCTGGAATGTTTATGCTTAGCCTGCGCCGCACCCCTGTTCAAGTGATGGTCTGACAGCCAGGCGTTGCAGCTTGCGGCTAGATCGTGGCAAATGGGCGGTGCACAGACCGCTCCGTTCAAAAGGCCATATCCCATGCCACAGGCGAACCCGTCCGGCCGACCCGTCAAACACAGCCTCACGCTGCGTGGTCACCGCACGTCGGTGTCTTTGGAACAGGTGTTTTGGCAAGAATTTCGCCAGATTGCCGCTGACCAAGCGCAATCCGTGAACGATCTGGCGTCACGCATCGACGCACAACGCGGCGATATTGGTTTGGCCTCGGCCATCCGGGTTTTTGTGCTGACGTCGCTACAGGCCAAATCTGGCTAATCCTTTAAGCCAATGGCTGTTTAAGGTGGACTTGCGCTGACGAATGGGCGATCGCAGGTCTCTAAAAGGCCCAGACACACAAATCGACCATTGTCATTCCTTGACCTTTGGCCTTAGATAACCCCACGCGATTTGGTTCGCGCAAGCATTCTCTGACCATCTGCTCTGGCGCCCATCATCGGCGCCGAAATGGCGGTCAGTCGGATCGGTCGCAAGACCGGAGAGTTGCCCAGAAAGTCGCTGATTTACTGGGATTTCATTGGGGCCCGTCCGGGGCCTGGAAGAGAACCGCGATGAAGCGCGCGTCAACATTGGTGAAGGTCGAGGGCTGCCTGTCAGGCATAGCCGCGCTTTCTCATGCGCAGCCCCTCGCCCGAACACGCCGCCCGTACCTTGGTCTGTCCCGCACCGGCGCTTCGCCACCGGGGCCTGCAAGACCGCGCGGCATTGGAACATCATGTCTAAGAAAATGCTCATCGACGCCACCCACGCAGAGGAGACTCGCGTGGTTGTGGTGGACGGCAACAAAGTTGAAGAATTCGACTTTGAAACCCTGAACAAGCGCCAGCTTGCAGGAAATATCTATTTGGCCAAAGTCACGCGGGTCGAACCCTCGCTGCAGGCGGCCTTTATAGATTACGGCGGCAATCGGCACGGCTTTCTGGCCTTTGCCGAAATTCACCCCGATTACTATCAAATCCCGGTCGCCGACCGCAAAGCCCTGCTGGAAGAAGAGCGCGCCTTTGCCCGCGCAGAGGATGACGAAGACAACCGGCGCTCCTCTCGCCCAGCACCGCGGCCTCGCCCGCAACCCGCCCGCGTGGAAAGCCGCGATGCGGTGGAAACGGCGCAGGCCTCCTCCAGCTATGGCAGCATGGATGTGGTGGATCTGTCCGAAGACACCGAAGCAGACGATCGCCAAGTGGTCGCAGATCAAATGATCGAAGCCCCCGCCGAACCCGTCGCCGTTGCGGCACCGGCTCACGATCATGACCACAGCGACGCGCATGATCACGACCACGCCCATGATCACAGCCACGACGATGCCGCACCCGCCGAAGGTGACGCCCCCTTCCGCGCCATCGACCATGCCTCTGACACCGACGACGAGATCGAGTCGATTGCGGAAGAGGATGTGCAAGAAGAAATCAGCGCCCCGCGCAAACCCCGCGCGCGCCGTTACAAGATCCAAGAAGTCGTCAAAGTGCGCCAGATCATGCTGGTGCAGGTCGTCAAAGAAGAGCGTGGCAATAAGGGCGCTGCCCTGACCACCTATCTGTCACTTGCTGGTCGCTATTGCGTTTTGATGCCCAACACGGCGCGTGGTGGTGGCATTTCTCGCAAGATTACCGTGGCGACAGATCGCAAGAAGCTGAAAGAAATCGCCTCGGAACTGGAAGTGCCAGAAGGTGCTGGCCTGATCATCCGCACAGCGGGTGCCAAGCGCACCAAGCCCGAAATCAACCGCGATTACGAATATCTGATGCGACTGTGGGAACAGATCCGCGAGTTGACGCTGAAATCCATGGCGCCCGCCGCCATCTACGAAGAAGGTGATCTGATCAAACGTTCGATCCGCGATCTTTACAGCCGCGAGATTGACGAAATTTTGGTCGAAGGCGAAGCAGGTTACCGCACCGCCAAAGACTTTATGAAGATGATCATGCCCTCGCATGCCAAGGTCGTGCAGCGCCATAATGACCAGATGCCGCTGTTTGCGCGCTATCAGGTTGAAAGCTATTTGGCCGGCATGTTCAACCCGACTGTGCAGTTGAAATCAGGCGGCTATATCGTGATCGGCGTGACCGAGGCACTGGTGGCCATCGACGTCAACTCTGGTCGCGCCACCAAAGAAGGCTCGATCGAAGACACCGCGCTGAAAACCAACCTTGAAGCCGCCGAAGAGATTGCCCGCCAGTTGCGCCTGCGCGACTTGGCCGGATTGATCGTGATCGACTTCATCGACATGGAAGAACGCCGCAACAATCTGGCCGTTGAAAAGCGCATCAAGGACAAGTTGAAAACCGACCGCGCGCGCATTCAGATCGGCAGGATTTCCGGCTTTGGCCTGTTGGAAATGTCGCGTCAACGCCTGCGGCCGGGGATGCTGGAATCCACCACCCAGCCTTGCGCGCATTGCCATGGCACGGGTCTGATCCGCTCGGACGACAGCCTTGGCCTGCAAGTGCTGCGCGCTTTGGAAGACGAAGGCGCGCGCAAGCGGTCTAAAGAGGTGCTTTTGAAAGCGCCGATTGGCATTGTGAACTTCCTGTTCAACCAAAAGCGCGAACATCTGGCCGTGATCGAGGCCCGCTATGGCATGGCCGTGCGGATTGAAGCCGATCCGCAGATGATCAGCCCCGATTTCCTGTTGGAAAAATTCAAGACCGCGACACGGGTCGTCCCCGACGCCGCCGCCGTAATCTCGGGCAATGCCAGCTTGATGGGCGCGCCGGTGCTGGAAGAGGAAGACGACGATATCATCGAAGAGGATATTGACGACGAAACCGATGACGCCGAGGATGACAGCGAAAGCGAAAGCACGTCCAACGGCGGCAGCAAGTCGGCCGATCCGGCAAACCCTGGCAAGAAAAAGCGCCGCCGTCGTCGCAAGAAGAAGGGCGGCGGTGGGGCCGGGCAGACCGAGCAGGGTGACGCCGTGGCCAGCGAAGGCGCAGAGGCTGCACCCTCGCAAGAGGCAGGCATCAGCCCTGACACTGCAGAGCCAGCGCCGACCGAGGCAGGCGAAGCCCCAGTCGCCAAGAAAGCCCCGCGCCGCACGCGTGGTCGGTCTTCGAAAGCGGTGGAAGCTGTGGCAGAGACTGATGCAGACACAGCCGCCGAGACCGTGGCCGAGCCTGTGGCGGATGTGCCTGCCGAAGGTGCCGCAGAACCCGCCCCCGCCAAACGCCCCGCATCGCGGCGCAAAGCGGCAACCGAAGCGACAGGCGATGGTGCAGACCAAGCGCCCAAGCCCGCCCGCAGCCGCTCTGCGCGCAGCAAAGCCGCAGCTGAACCTGTGGCAGACGTCGTTGAAGCGCCAGCACAGGCCGAAGCTGCGGCCTTCCCCGCTGATCCAGCTGCCAGCGAGCCGCCCGTAGCTGAGGTGCAGCCCGTCTTGCGCGCTGATCCTGAAGATGTGGTAGCACCCGCCGCGCCTGCGCCAGAACCTGAAGACCCGAACAAACCCAAGCGCAAAGGCTGGTGGTCGCTGGGCCGCTGATCTGACGCGCTAGAATTCAAACGCCCGACAGTCCCCTGTCGGGCGTTTTTATGCGCCAGCGCGGATCAGGTGAAGGGTCACGGGGCCGTCATCCTTGGCCCCAAGATAGCTATGCCCCGCTTCAAGACAAAAATGCGGCAGGTCGATGCGGGCCATCGCATCAGTGGCACGCAGGCACAAAACTTGCCCCACAGCCATCGCCATCAACCGCTTACGCGCTTTCAGCACAGGCAGCGGGCACAAAAGCCCCTCGCAATCCAAAACCTCATCCCACATCGGCGCCCCCTTTGGCCTTCCATACAAAGCCAGCCCTGCAAAGGCCACAAAAAGGTGAAGATTGCGCAGGTGACGGCGTAGGGCAAACAGGGTAAGCCTGTCGCATGTTCGGAATAGAGATCTTAGACGCCAGCCTTCTGCCCGCAGCCCTTGTGGCCTTGGTGGCGGGCGTTTTGTCTTTCCTATCGCCCTGCGTGCTGCCCATTGTGCCGCCCTATCTGGCCTATATGTCGGGCATTTCGGTGGGAGAGATGACATCCGGCCGTAAACCGCTGCTGGCCGCCAGTTTCTTTGTGCTGGGCCTGTCGACGGTGTTTTTGCTGATGGGGGCGGCGTCATCGGCTTTTGGCGCTTTCTTTCTGGCGCGGTCACAAGGTTTTGCGATACTTTCAGCGCTGGTCGTGATGGTCTTTGGCGCGCATTTCTTAGGCATCTTTCGCCTGCGCTTTCTGGATCAAGACATCCGCATGGATGCAGGCGACAGGGGCGGTTCGGCCATGGGGGCCTATGTGCTAGGACTGGCCTTTGCCTTTGGCTGGACACCCTGCATCGGCCCGCAACTGGGCGCTATTCTGACGATTGCCGCCCAAGAGGGATCTGTTGGGCGCGGCACCTTGCTTTTGGCAGTTTACGCCATCGGCCTTGGCCTGCCCTTCATTCTGGTCGCCGCCTTTTTCCCCCGCTTTACACCCCTGATGGCACTGATGAAGCGCCATATGGAGCGGATCGAGAAGATCATGGGCCTGATGCTTTGGACAATCGGTCTGTTGATGCTAACGGGTGGTTTTTCGCAGTTTTCCTACTGGTTGCTGGAACATCTTCCAGCCCTTAGCCAGTTCGGTTAACCGCTATACATAATCCTGCCGCTGCAAGTTATACTTGGCCATCTTTTCGTTCAGCGTCCGGCGCGGCAAGCAAAGCTCTTCCATCACCGCCACGATCGACCCTTTATGGCGGCGCATGGTGTTGTCGATCAACATGCGCTCAAAGGACTCGACATAGTCTTTCAATGGCTTGCCCTCGGTGGTCAGCATCGGGCCTGTGGATTCGTTGTCTGCCATCAAGAGTGACGTGATCGACCCAGATCCACGCCGGTTTTGCAACACTGCGCGTTCAGCCACGTTGACCAATTGGCGCACATTGCCCGGCCACGGGGCTTGCAGCAGTTGAGCGGCTTCTTGGGTCGTGACTTGGGGCGCATCGCAGCCGTATTCATCAGCGAATTGCTCGGTAAGGCCGTTAAACAGCGTCAAGATGTCTTCACCCCGCGCACGCAGCGGTGGCAGAACGATGGTCATAGCCCCAAGGCGATAGAAAAGATCAGGGCGCAGCGTGTCTTCCAGCGTTTTGTCGGGGGCGTGGCGGTTGCAGATGGCGATGATGCGGGTTTCGGGCGGGGTGCCTTGGTCATTGATCACCTCTAACAGGCGGGCCTGCATGGCGCCTGACAGGGCCTCGATATCTTCAAGACAGATCGTGCCACCGCGCGCATCTTCGATCATGGGAAGCATCCCGTCTTCGGCGGGGCCAAACAGGCGGGCGGCAAACTGGTCTTCGGACCAAGCGGCACAAGAAACCGTGACAAACTTGCGCCCCGCGCGAGGCCCCACCGCATGCAGCGCATGGGCCACCAAGGTCTTGCCCGTGCCTGTTTCACCGTCAATCAGCACATGGGCGTCTGCTTGGCCAAGATCAAGAATGTCTTCGCGCAGTCTTTCCATCACGGGGCTGGAACCGATCAGCTTTTTCATCAAGATCGTGCCGTCTGACAGCTCTTTGCGCAAAGCGCGGTTATCCAATGTCATCCGGCGGGTTTGGGTGGCGCGCTTGGCAAGCTCGGTCATACGGTCAGGGTTGAAGGGTTTTTCCAGAAAGTCAAAAGCCCCGATCCGCATCGCTTCCACCGCCATGGGCACATCGCCGTGACCGGTGATCAAAATCACGGGCAGACCGGAATCCATGCCCATCAGCTTTTTCAAGAAAGCCATACCATCCATGCCTGGCATCTTGATGTCAGACACGATCACGCCAGGAAATTCGGGGCCGATCACCTTTAGCGCGTCTTCGGCCGAGGCGAAGGTTTCCGTATCAAACCCCGACAGGGCCAGCCATTGGCTGATGGATTGGCGCATATCGGCTTCGTCATCTACAATCGCCACTTTCATTGCCCGCGCCATAAAACCCTCACTCTGCTGCTTTTGTGTCTTGCCCCAAGTCCTGCGCCAAAGACTGACCCAAGATCGGAAGCTGCATTTCAAATACGGCCCCCTGGGGGGTGCCATTGCGTGCGGTCAACCGCCCGCCAAAGTCGATCATAATGCCAGAACTGATGGCCAGCCCCAAGCCCACACCCTCTCCGGCCCGTTTGGTGGTGTAGAAGGGTTCAAACAGGTTCACCAGATCCGCAATGCCATGGCCGTTGTCACAGACGGTTAGCGTTGCCATTTCCCCTGCCGAAAGGGTCAAGTCGATCATCGGTTCGCGCACATCCTTGGTCGCATCCAGCGCGTTGCGCAACAGGTTAATGATCACCTGCTCTAGGCGCAAACGGTCGACCGTCACCATCACAGCCGCCCTAGGAACAGACCGCGAGATCTTGACGACCCGAAGTTTCAACTGCGGCTCCATCATGGCCAAGGCAGACGACAGGCACAGGCGAAAATCGACAGGTTCAAAGGCATCGCCACCTTTGCGCGCATAAGATTTAAGCTGGCGCGTGATGGCGCCCATGCGGTCGATCAGATCGTCGATCCGCTGAAACGACGACAGCGCCTCTTCGGCGCGTTTGCGCTGTAACAAAAGCCGTGCGCCGGCAAGGTAGGTTTTCATCGCCGCCAAAGGCTGGTTCAATTCATGGCTGACTGCGGCCGACATTTCACCCAAGGCCGCAAGTTTGGACGATTGCGCCAGTGTCTGTTCAGCGACAGCCAGATCTTTTTGCACCTTCTCGCGCTCGGCCACTTCGCGTTGAAGGCGGGCGTTGAGTTGGCGCAATTCCAGAGATTCGCGACGAAACGATAGGGTCTGCGACCAAGCCCGACGCGACAAAAGGTAAAACGTCACGGCGGCCAATATGGCGAAGCCCATGATCTCAAGCGCCAAAATGCCATTGACCCTTTCGCGAACAGAATCATAGGCAGTAAAACTGGCCATGCGCCAGGCGCGAAAGGTCATCCGGTTGTCGGTGCGCAAAACAGCCACGCCGCGCACATAGGCATCAGGATGGTTTTGGGTTAAATCGGATGTGACCGACATCGCCCTTTTCAGCGCCATATTCAACGCCGAGGGGCTGGCAGGGGCGGCAATTGCCTGTTCCACCGCCTTGCCGCGCCAGCGCGGTTCGGTGGACAAGATCACCGTGCCTTCGCTGTCTGTCACCAGCACCAAATCTTGCAAAGCAGCCCATGCGCGTTCGAATTTCATCAGATCGACCGCGACAACAATCACGCCCAAAGGCTTGCCGTCGGCAAAAACCTGTTGGCTATAGGTGAATTCATACCCCCCGCCGGCGCGCGAGGTGGTCGAAAAGACGGTTTCGGCCGATTGCATCGCCTGCACAAAAAACGGCGCGCTGCGGTAGGGCGTGCCCAAAAGCATTCGATTGGTGGCGCCAACCGTGCGCCCTTCGGTATCAAGCAACAAGATCGAGGCCACGCTGATATCGGCCTGCACTTGGATCAGACGCTGGCTGGCATAGGTGTAAGAGCCGGTTGTCAGGGCCTCGGTTATGGCGGCATCGCGCGACAACAGCAGCGGCACAACCGATGTGCGTTGCAATTCCGACACCACGTTGCCGCTGTAAAGCGCAAGGCGCAGTTCGGCCTTGTTGCGGGTGGTTTCGGTGAAGCGTTCGGTCAGCCAGCGGTTGGTGATCAAGACCACACCCACCGCGAAGATGATCAGGGCCGCAACAGCCCCTTTCACCCAAACCGAAGAGCCCGCCGGACTATCAGTTTGCGCAGGACGTGCCGAGGAGAAGGCAGTTGGATCTGACATGCGCCAAACTTAATCCTCGGGTAAGGCCACCTCAAGTCAGGGCAAAATCGGCCGCTTCAGGCGAGCGCCATCCCGCCCATCAAGCTGGCAAAAAGGGTGGCCCCATCGACGCCGCCCTGAACCACTTCGACCGCACGTTCGGGGTGCGGCATCATGCCCAAAACCCGCCGATTGGGCGATAAGATGCCGGCGATGTCAGCCGTGGCCCCGTTTGGGTTGCCCTGATAGGTAAAAGCGATGCGGTCTTGATCTTGCAGGGCCTTAAGCCCCTCGGCATCAATGGTGAAATTGCCGTCGTGATGGGCGATCGGCAGCGTAACGTGCTGGCCCAAGCCAAAGGTACCCGTGAACGCGCTGTCGGTGGTGGCCACCCGCAATCCCACTGTGCGGCAAACAAATTTCAACCCCGCATTGCGCATCAAGGCCCCGGGCAAAAGCCGCATTTCAGTTAGAACCTGAAAACCGTTGCAAACGCCAAGCACAAAGCCACCCCGCCCCGCATGGGCCTTCACCGCGGCCGCGATGGGCGACTGCGCCGCAATGGCACCACAGCGCAGATAATCGCCGAACGAAAAACCACCCGGCAAACCCACAACATCGGTGCCGAGAGGCAATGTTGTGTCTTTGTGCCAAACGCGCGCCACCTGAAAACCCGCCTTCTCAAAGGCGACGGCCAGATCACGGTCACAATTGGATCCGGGGAAGGTGATGACGGCGGCTTTCATCGCGGGCTCCATTGGCTGGGTTGGCCACGCCATAGCGCAAAGCCGGAGTGTCTGCCAGTGGGACGTGGCAGGATTTGCTGCGCAGCTTCACACACCCTGCCCCAGACACGGGCTGAACCACGGGCCCAGCGTTCATCGCAAACATGCTCTAGACGAAAATATCTGATCTCTGCTGACGCGGATGCGTATCTCGGCCAAGGTGAAGCGTTATAGCCCAAGACGGGGGATTTCGATGGCGGGGCAGCGGTCCATCACCACCTCAAGCCCTGCGGCACGCGCGGCACTGGCCGCGGCTTCGTTGACCACACCCAGTTGCATCCAGATCGCACGAGAGCCGGACAGGTGGGCAATAGCTTCCGCCACCACGGGGCCAACCTCGGCAGGGGCGCGGAAGATGTCGACCATATCGACTTGCTCTGAGATGTCAGACAAACGGGCGCGCACCACCTCTCCCCAAGCGGTGACAACACCGACTTGCGCGGGGTTGACAGGAATGACGCGGTAACCGCGCCCCGCAAGATAGGCCGCAACGCGGTGGCTTGGGCGGTCGGGCTTGGGCGACCAGCCGACCAAGGCTATGATCTTAGCCGCGCTCAATATGCGGGCCATTTGGGCATCTTGCATCATTCATCCCCCCAAACAAAAAAGCACCCGAACCTTAATTCGGGTGCCAGTTAGGAACAAGGGACAGGGAAAGAGATGGAGTTCCAAACGCATCCCTTCCCTAAAGATATGCGGCGGGTGGCGCGTTTAAAGGGGTGGCCCTATAAATGCCGAACCTTAACCCGGAACCGCGTGCTGCGCGCCCTAACGCACCGAGGCCGCGTAAAGCGCAATCGCCGCCGCGTTTGACACGTTAAGCGAGCCAAAAGCATCGGCAAACGGGATCCGGGCGATCACATCGCAGGTTTCGCGTGTCTTTTCGCGCAGGCCCGGCCCCTCGGCCCCCATGACGATCGCCACAGCCCTTGTGCCCGCATCGGCCATGGCTTGAGACAGCGTCACGCTGCCTTCACCGTCCAACCCGATCAGCACATAGCCCATCTCGCGCAGCGTTCCCATTGCATCCGACAGGTTGGTGACACGCAAGTAAGGCTGGCGTTCCAAAGCGCCGGAGGCCGTCTTGGCCAAAGCGCCGGTTTCGGGGGCCGAATGGTGGCGCGGCGCGATCACAGCACGCGCCCCGAACACCTCGGCCGAGCGCAAAACAGCCCCCGCGTTGTGTGGGTCGGTCACGCGGTCAAGGCACACCACCAGCGCGTTGCCCTTGCCCGAGATGCAGACGTCTTCCAACTTGCCCCAGTTCAGCGGGCGCACTTCCATAGCCGCGCCTTGGTGCACCGAATCTTCGGCAATCGGCACTTGGAATTTGCGCGGGTCAACGATTTCGGGTTCGATCCCCGCATGGGGCAGCGCCTCGGCCAAGCGGTCAGCGGCGTTTTTGGTCAGGACAAGGCGCAGTTTCTCGCGATTGGGATTGAGCAGCGCATCGCGCACGGCGTGGATGCCAAACAGCCAGAGCGTCTCTTTCGCCTCTGCACGTTTGGTGCGCTCTTTGTCGACCACCCAGGTGGGTTTGGTTGTGCCGTTATAGCCTGTCATGATGCCCTCGTCTTTGTCGCCCCATTTGGCGCGGCTTGCCGCTTGGCGCAAGCTGAAACCTTCTGCACGCTCCCCCTTGACGCCCCGCCGCCCCTTGGATATTCCCCAGCCTCAGTGGGCGATATGCTACAAGGTGTGGCAGCGGACTGTAACTCCGCCGAGGCGACTCGTGCCTGGTTCGATTCCAGGATCGCCCACCATCTTCTGCCAGAATATCATGTTGTTAGCGGCCCATATCGCCAGCATCTAGGCCGTTTAGCCGGCAAAAGGCTGGCCCAAAGAGGCGACCGTGTTCAACCGCATCCTGCGGCGGTTGGAAGAGATCACGGCCAGCATCACAATAGTCACCGCATAGGGCAAAGATGCCAAAAGCTGGGATGGCAGCGCCACGCCTGCCGCTTGGGCGATCAAGCCGCCTAAGGACAGCGCACCAAACAGCAGCGCGCCAAAGACGATTCGCCCCGCAGCCCAAGTGCCAAAGACCACCAGCGCCACCGCAATCCACCCGCGCCCCGCAATCATCCCATCAGCCCATAGCGGGGTGTAGATGGTAGAGGCATAGGCCCCCGCCATCCCCGCCATCGCCCCGCCAAAGGCCACTGCCGCCAACCGGATGCGCAACACGCGAAAGCCGATCGCGCGGGCTGCATGCGGGTTTTCGCCCACAGCGCGGATGATCAAGCCCAGTTTGGAATGGTTCAGAACGGCCCAGATCACAACCGCCAAGCCAAAGGTCAGATAAACCACCACATCCTGCTCAAAAAGTGGCCCGATCACCGGCAGATCGGCCAAGACAGGAATAGCCAACTTGCCCGGCGCATCCAGCGTTTGGCTTTCCAATGGCTTGCCGATCAGTGACGATAAGCCCAGCCCCAGCACCCCAATCGCCAACCCTGCGGCGACCTGATTGGCCATAAAGCCCAAGGCCAACGTGGCAAATACCAACGATAGGGCAATGCCCGCCACAGACGCTGCTGCAAAGCCCAAGACGTGGCTATGGGTGGTATAGGCCACCACAAACCCCACCGCAGCCCCCAAGGCCATCATGCCTTCAAGGCCAAGGTTTAAGACACCGGCGCGTTCGGCGATAAGCTCTCCAAGGGCTGCCAGCAGCAAAGGCGTGGCGGCGGCGAGCGTTCCGGCAAGGATAAAGGCCAAAATCGTCATGCGCGGCCCGCCCAGTTCAAGATCACCCGATGGCGAATGAATGTCAGGCTGCCAAGGTAAAACACCAAAAGCAGCCCTTGAAAGACAAACACCGCCGCCACCGGCAAATCGGCCGATACCATGGCATTGTCCCCGCCAATAAACAGCGCCGCCATCAAGAACGCCGAAACCACGATGCCCAGTGGGTTCAAGCCGCCCAAATAGGCCACAATGATCGCCGAATACCCATACCCCGTCGACACCGACCGCTGCAATTGGCCCAAGGGGCCTGCCACCTCGCAAGCGCCGGCCAGCCCTGCCATCAACCCACCCAAAAGCAGGCTGACCCAAACCGCCCGCGCTTCGGTAAAGCCTGCATAGCGTGCCGCGCGGGGGGCAAGGCCGCCGACCAGCAACTGGTAGCCCGAAAACCGGTGGCGCATCATCACATAGGCCAAGGCACTGACCAACAGCGCCGCCAGAACAGAGATATTCACCCGCGTGCCCGACAGCAAAATCGGCAACAGGGCCGCATCGGGGAAGATCACGCTTTGGGGAAAGTTAAAGCCATGCGGATCTTTCCATGGGCCCAACAGCAGATAGTTCAGCACTTGGGTGGCAATCAGCGTCAGCATCAAGGTGACAAGGATTTCATTGGCGTTAAAGCGCACCCGCAACCCTGCCGCAATCGCCGCCCAAGCCGCCCCGCCCACAGCGCCCAGCGCGATCATGGCAGGCAGCATCAGGGGCGAGGAGCCTTCCGGAAAATACACCGGCAGCGCACTGGCGCACAGCGCGCCGATGATCAACTGCCCCTCGGCCCCGATGTTGAACACATTGGCGCGAAAGCCAATCGCCAGACCTTGGGCGATCAGCATCAAAGGCCCCATCTTCAGCAAAACTTCCGAGATGTTGTACCAGCCGACAAAGGGTTCTAGCAGCAGCGAATACAGCGCCTGCCCCGCTGGTTTGCCCAAAGCGGCAAACAGGATCAGGCTGGTCAGCATCGTCAGCCCCAAGGCGATCAGCGGGGCTGCAAACAAAACCCGTCGCGACAGGGCAGCGCGGCGTTCGAACGTAATCTTCATGCCGCAGCCCCGATCATATAGGTGCCGATCTGTTCAACCGAAGTGGCCGCAACATCTACCGAGGGCGACAAGTGCCCCTTGTGCAGCACTTGCAATCGGTCGCAGATTTCAAACAACTCGTCGATCTCTTCCGAGATCACCACAATCGCCGCCCCCGCATTGCGCATAGCCACCAGCCGTTGGCGAATGTCAGCGGCAGCACCAATATCCACGCCCCATGTGGGTTGGGCGACCAAAAGCACCTTTGGGTCTAGCATCATCTCGCGCCCCATGATGAACTTTTGCAAATTGCCCCCCGACAATGACCCCGCCTCGGCTTGCGGGCCAGATGTGCGCACATCAAAGCGGGCGATGCAGTCGGCGGTAAAGGCGCGCTCAAGCTTGCGGTTGATAAAGCCGTTTTTCACCAACCCACGCCCATGGGCGGTCAGCAGCGCATTGTCGGCCAAAGACATATCCGGCACAGCGCCGCGACCCAGCCTGTCTTCGGGCACAAAGGCCAGCCCGCGATGGCGCCGCGCCGCAGCGCCCAGATCGCCCACGGGCTGGCCCATGAATGTCACGGCCTTAGCGTTTGATGTCAAAGCAATCTCACCCGAAATCAGCGCTGCCAATTCTTGCTGGCCATTGCCCGAAATCCCCGCAATGCCCAGAATTTCGCCCCCCCGAACGGCCAAAGACACATCCTTCAAAGACACACCGAACGGATCGTCATTGGCAAAGTTTAGGTTGGAAAGGGCCAGCCGCTCTTCTCCCAGCCCGTGCGGGGTCGGGTGTACGGGCGGCGGCATCGGGCGGCCGATCATCAAGGTCGCCAGATCATGCGCCGTGCCTTGGCGCGGGTCCAGCCGTGCCATCACACGGCCTTGGCGCAGGATCGTGGCGGTGTCGCACAATTCGCGGATTTCTTCCAGCTTGTGGCTGATGAACAAAATCGCCATGCCCTTGGCCCGCAGCGCGCGCAGCGTATCAAACAGCAGCGCCACCGATTGCGGCGGCAGAACTGAGGTTGGTTCATCCAAGATCAACAACGCAGGGTTCAGCAGCAGGCAGCGAATGATCTCGACCCTTTGGCGTTCCCCCACCGACAGGGCATGTACCATCGCTTGCGGGTCGACCGACAGGCCAAAGGCAGCACCCAAGTCGCGAATGCGCGTGGCCAGTTCGCCCTTTGATCCCGGCACGATCAGCGCCATGTTTTGCACGACACTCAGCGTTTCAAACAGCGAGAAGTGCTGAAACACCATTCCGATCCCCAGCCGCCGCGCATCAGACGGGCTGGACAGGGTAACCGCTTGGCCCTGCCAAAGCACCTGCCCCTCATCGGGGCGTTCCACCCCATAGATCAGTTTCATCAGCGTGGATTTGCCAGCGCCGTTTTCGCCCAAGATGGCATGGATAGACCCGGCATCGACCGAAAGATCGATGCCAGCATTGGCCTGCACCCCGCCGTAGCGTTTTGATACGCCAGAAAGCTGCAACAGCGGGGCCATAGGAACCTCTTACTTCGGCAGCGGCGTGGTGACGCCCTTCACATGCCAATCCATCGACAAGATCATATCGTCGCCCAAGGTGACGCCCGCTGCAACCTGCTCTGCGCCGTCTTGGTTGGTGATCGGGCCGGTGAAGGGCGAGAAGGCGCCCGATTCAATGGCTGCTTCCGTCTCAATGATCTTGGCCACGATGTCGGCGGGGATATCGGGGTTCCAATCGGTCACAAAGACGCATTTCTCGGCCATGCTTAGCCAAGCCGAGGCGCCTGCAAAGGTGCCCGCCAGATGCGCCTCAACCGATTGCAAGAAGTAGGGGGCCCAATCGGTGCCAACCACGCCCAGATACTTCGTTGGCGCATAGGTCTTCATCGAGGAGTTGAGGTTGAAGGCGTAAACCCCCGCTTCTTCCGCCGTCTGGATCACCGAAGGCGTGTCTTGTGCGTTCGAGAAGATCACATCCACACCTTGCGAAATCAGCGCCTTGGCCGCTTGCTGTTCAGAGGCCGGATCGAACCACGAATTCACCCAAACCACCGAGACTTCAATCGCAGGGTCCACCGATTGCGCGCCCAAGGTGAACGCATTGATCGAGGTGATCAGTTCGGGAATGGCAAAAGCCCCGACACAGCCCAGTTTCTTGGATTTGGTCAGCGCAGCGGCCGCCATGCCCATCAGGTAGGTGCCCTGATAATACCGCGCCCCAAAGGGCGAGAAGTTCGGCGCGGTCTTATAGCCCGAAGCGTGCAAGATCGACATATCGGGCCGCGACTTGGCCAGTTTTAGCCCGCCTTCCATATAGCCAAAAGAGCCCAAGATCAGGAACGTGGTACCATCGGCTGCGGTCTTGTTCATGATGCGGTCGGCATCGGGGCCTTCGGCGATGTTTTCGAGCAGGGTCACTTTGACCTTGTCGCCATATTTCGCCTCTAGCGCCTTGGTGCCCAGTTCCAGCGTATGCGACCAACCCACATCGGCGGCGGGTGACGGCACGATCAGCGCCACGTTCAGCACATCATCGGCAAAGGCCGGCACGGGCAGCGCAAGGGCGGTGCTGGCGGCGAGGGTGGATTTTAGAAAGGTGCGGCGGTTTAAGGACATGGTCTTCTCCGTTCGGGGTTAAGGGTTAGGTCAGGGTGCGGTTCAGGGCCTCTTCGGCTTGGGCAAACAACTGCCCTTCATCAAGGCCGGGGAAAGCGCCGTTTTGCCAAAGGATGCGGCCATTGGCCATGGTCAGGTCGGTGGGCGCACCCACGCCCACTTTGGCAATCAGGCTGACGGGGTCGTGGCGTGTGCCAACGTAATCCAGCTTGCGGGTGTCGATGGCGAAAAGATCAGCGGCCTTGCCCACCTCTAAACTGCCCAAATCGCGCCGCCCCAGCAGGTCAGCCCCGCCTTGGGTGGCATAGTGCAGGAATTGTGCAGGCTCTGGCACAGGATGTTTGCGCCCCGAGGCCACCAAGCATTGCAGCATATAGGCCGAATGTATGCAGTGCATCAGGTTGGAATTGTCATTCGACGCCGCCCCATCCACCCCCAGCCCGATACGCAGCCCCAAGGCCTGCATGGCGGGAATGTCGGTGACTTCTGCCCCCACCAGATAAACCGGTTCGGGGCAATGCGACACGCCTGTGTTGGTCGCGGCCAGTTGCGCCAATTCGCAATGGGTCAACTCCCACGCATGGGCATAAAACGTATCGGGGCCGCAAAAGCCCATCTCTTCCAGATAATCGACTGTGCGCTTTCCGGTGCGGGCCTGCATCACGGGGCTTTCGCCTTCGCCCACATGGGAATGTAAGAACACGCCCTTATCGCGCGCCAAGCGCACCGATTCGACAAAGGTGTCGCGGTAGCAATTCACCGGTTGGCAGGGCGATATGACCACCTGCCGCAGGCTAAAGTCGCGCGCATCGTGGTACTGGTCGATCAGCCTTTCGCAATCGGCCAGAAAGCCGTCAGTGGTTTCCAGCATCTCGTCGGGGATGGTAGAGCCTTCGCTTTTGGGCAGCGTATTGCCGCCCCGCCCCGCATGAAACCGCAGCCCGAACAGATCGGCCGCTTCAAACTGGCGGTCGACAATGCGCGATCCGGCATGGCGGGGGAAGTTATACTGATGGTCAAAGGCCGTGGTGCAGCCGTGTTTGATCAGCTCGGCCATGGCCACGACGGAAGAGTGGTAAAAGCATTCTTCCGTCAAGCGGGCAAAGATCGGATAGATCCGGTCCAGCCATTGCAGCACGGAAAGCGTGGTCCAATCCAGATCGGCGCGGTTGCGCACGAAGGTTTGGAAGAAATGGTGATGGGTGTTGATCAGACCCGGATAAACAAACCACCCACTGGCGTCGATCACTTGGGTGCCTGCTGGCAGCGGGCCTGCCGACAGGTTCGGCCCAATGGCCGCAATCGCAGGCCCTTGGATCAAGATATCCTGATCCCGCAGCACGGGCAAATGGGCTGAACGCACTATTGCCGCACAAGATTTCAGCAAATATCCCATCAGGCCACCTCGGGCGCAGGGCGCAATTCGTGCAGGCGGTGGATGCCGGGCATTTCGACAAAGCGGTCTAGCGCGCGGATGGCGCGGGTCCACAGGCGAACGGAAGGATAGGCATCTAGGCTAACACCGCCATCTTGGGACAGCGCCACATTGGGAAAACAGGCGATATCAGCGATCGAGGGGGCATCCCCCACCAACCAAACCCCGCCCGCAAAGCGCCGCTCGCTTAGGGCTGCTTCCAATTCGCGCAGCGCCGCATGGCCTTGGGCACGCCATGCGTCAATATCGCCCTCATACAGCAACATATCATGCAGACGCGCCATGCCCAAGCTTGCCGCCAAGCGGCCCGAAAAGGCCAGCCAGTGTTGCACTTGGGCGGCGGATTTGGGGTCGCAAGGCCCCAGCCAGTCACGCCCCGAAAGCTGTGCAAGATAAACCAGCATCGCGGTGCTTTCGGTCAGGATCAAATCGCCATCCACCAGCACCGGCAGCGTGCCCGCCGGATTAAGCTGCGCAAATGCCGCCGATTTATGCGCCCGACCAGGGTGAAAATCCACCGCCTCATGCTCTAGCTTAACACACAGCAAAGCCGCCATCAGGCGGATTTTATAGCAACTGGCACTCAGCACATAATCATAAAGCCGGATCATGCCGCCACCATCTGCGCACCGTAAGTTAGACCTCGTTTCTTCAGCCAGCGCCGATAAGCGATCGAGGTCAGATCGGCTTGGGTCGGAATCTCCATCCCCGGATCCAGCGGCAACAGGCGCGGTATCTGGTTTTCAAGAATGGATCGGTCTTGCAGGAAGATCATCTGCTGAAAGGCGATCAGTTCGGCTTGCGGCGTGGCGTCATCATACAGCGCCATCCACGGCCAGACATCGCACAGCTCTTCGCTGAGTGGCTGCACAAAAATGCCGATCACATCCCAAGCATCAGGCCGCGCGGGGCAGGTTTTGTACAGCACCGCCGCCGTGGGGGCGGGCACGCGGTACATGTATTGCGTCACAATCCCGCCTTCCGCCGACTTGGCGGCTTGAGGCTGGTAGAATGTGACTTTGGTGGCCCAGACCTCGTCGCTGTCTTCGCGGATCTGCACCTCGTAGCGGTTCACCTCGGTATGGGGTTCAGCGCCCAAGACATCGGTGTGGACAAAGGGAAAATGGGCGATGTCTAGAAAGTTTTCTACCGCGCGCAAGGGAGAGCATTTGACCCGCACCACGCCCACATCTACCAAGCGGCGGCCTGTCTCTAGGGCTTCGGGAATGGGAAACAGCGGATGCGCTGGCGTACCGGGGCAAGCCCAGACATGGCCGAAAGCCTCGGTCACATGCAAGGGGCCTGCCTGCCCCGTCACGACGATGACACCATCTTGCACATGAACCGTGATCGGCTGGCCCAACAGTTGCGTCACCCGCCGCTGGCCTGCACAGATTTGCGCGGCCATGGCCACCGGATACCATTCGTTCATAACCTCTGGCGCGATCATGCGGCCCCCTTTCGTTCAGCGCGGCGGCGCAAGTCTTCCAGCCAGCGCGAGGCGGCGATGCGATCCGCCCCCACCGCGCACAAGGCGTGCAGCGTCAGGCCCGAAGCGCCGTGTTGCACCAAAAGGCAGACCTCACACGCCTGCCCGCCGATCTGCACCAACCCGCGCAGCACATCGTCACCCGACAAAGCCGGTTCCGCCAAACGTACAGCCACGACATCGCAGGTCAGGCTGATGCTGCGCAAAGGCTGCAATCCGCGCAACGCCACAGGCGCCCCCACCGTCTCGGCAGGGGCAACCCAGATCACGCCGTCTTGTTCGACACAGGCAAAGGCCGCAACGCGGATCGTCGCAGGCGGGGTCAGTGCGGGATGGGCGGGGATGTGTTTGCACCCGCCGTCAGCACCGTAAACCCAACCATGATAGATGCAGGCCAAAGTCTCGCCGCGCACAAAGCCGTGCGACAGGCGCATGCCGCGGTGCGGGCACCGGTCGTTCCATGCCTGCAAGCGCCCGCTGGCACTGCGCCAAACAGCCAGATCGTGCCCTTGCCAATGACCAGCCATGGCCACCGCCTTGGGCAAATCTTGCGACAGGCCTGTGGCCGTCCAACGCTGTGTCATGCAAACCACCTCACTCACCGCGCAGTCTTTCGGCTTGGCGCGCCCTACTCTAGCCTTGCGGAAGCGAAAGCCATTATCAGGCAGCACCGATGCCTTAGAATGTGGCACTTCGACGCGAAGTTGAACATGTTTCAGGCAAGGGGTGAAGAGAATTTCGCATCAAGCGGATCGTTTGTTCGAAAACGATCCACCTGATCCACCCAAACCTCTTGCGGGCCAAGGCTGCAGGCCAAGGCCATGGCATCCAACAAATCGGGCGGACCAGAGACGATCATCTCTAGGCGGGCCGCATTTTGCCCCAAAAATTGCAGGCCCAAACCCAACCTTCCAGCGTGACGACTGATCCAGACAGGAAAGACCGCAGACCCCACCTGTCCGCAAAGGGCGAAGTGTTCGCTCGCACAGGGCAAGGGCAGCGCAGTTTGCATCGCAATGGGCCTTGGATAGACAGCCCCCATCTTTGCTGGCTTTCGCAGCATTGACCACCCAAAAGACGCCTGCAGCCTGCCTATGTCACCCAAGCCTTACGCAAGCGACACGCGCCTGTCACTTGGCCACGCTAACTTGGGCTCCATCACATGTTAGGAGAATACCATGACCCGCCCCATCATCGGTGCCGCGCTGACCAATGCCGAATTGGCAACCTATCAAAACTGGATCCTTGAAAAAGACCGCGACCTAGAACTGCAAAGCTTTGTCAACGCCGCCGTGCTTGACGATGACTGGACGCCTTTGGCCGCGCAAGTCAAACACCTGCTGGCAGGTTACAAGGGCCGCATGGGCATTCATGGCCCTTTCTGGGGCTTTACCATCGACACGCCAGACCCATTGGTGCGCGCCGTGGTGCAAAAGCGCTTGGGGCAGGGTTTGGACGTTTGCGCCGCCATTGGTGGAACGCATATGGTCGTCCATTCTCCCTTCACCACATGGGATTACAACAACCTTGACGGCTATGCCGGCGCCCGTGACAAAATGCTGACCTCTGTGCATGACGTGATGGCCCCCATCGTCAAGCGCGCCGAAACTTTGGGCGTAACGCTGGTTTTGGAAAACATCGAAGACATCAACCCCACCGACCGTAAAGAGTTGTGCCAAAGCTTTGGCAGCGCCGCCTTGCAACTTTCGGTCGACACCGGCCACGCGCATTATGCCCACGGATCAACCGGCGCACCGCCCGTGGATTACTTTGTCCGCTCTGCCGGTGACATGCTGGCCCATGTGCACTTGCAAGACGCCGATGGTTATGCCGATCGGCATTGGCAGATTGGCCAAGGAAACATCCTGTGGCCTTCGGTTTTTGCAGCCATTGCCGCTCTACCCGTGCAACCGCGCTTGATTTTGGAACTGGCCGATAAGGCCGGCATTCCGGCCTCGATGGAGTATTTGGAAGCACAGGGGTTGGGACAATGAGTGATACTTTAAAATTTGTGGTGATGAGCGATCTGCACTTGGTGCGCGAGGGGGAAACCTCGATGACGCTGGACACATCCGCGCGGCTAGAGGCGGCCGTGGCCTGCCTGAATGACCGCTATGCAGACGCCGATTTTGTTATCATCGCGGGCGATCTGGCGGATGAAGGCGAAGCAGAGGCCTACGAACGCCTGAAAGCCATCACGGCGGGCATCACCCTTCCCACCTATATCACCTTGGGCAACCATGATGACCGCCCGACCTATCTGAACGTCTTTGGCGCACATCACGCCGACGAGACGGGCAAGATCAACCATGTGATCGACGCCAAAGGTTACCGCATTATCGTCTTGGATTCGTCGGAACCCGGTCGGGTCGATGGGGTCTTAACAGCCCATCAGATGACATGGCTGACCGCACGCTTGGCCGAGGCCGCCGACCGCCCCGTGATCGTGGTCTTGCACCACAACGCCAACGCGCTGCACATCGCAGCCGATACGATCAAGATCCATGACAATGCGCCATTCATCGCGGCGCTGAAAACCCATGGCGATATCCGTCAGGTGATTGCAGGCCATGTCCATCTGACCTCAACCGCCATGTATCACGGGCTGCCCTTTACCACGCTGGCGGGCGGGCATTACTCGGTCAGCTTCAACGCCGATCAACCCCAAACCCCGTTCAAAAGCCTGACCGGGCCGGGGCAGATGGCCGTGGTTCTGGGCACGTCCCATGCCACGACCGTGCTGTTTGAAGATTTCATCGATGGCAATGCCATGATCGGCCTGCACGATCCCGACTAAGATCAAACGAGCTGGTTGGGCCACACGCTAAAGTTGCGGCCCAACCGTTACGAACTTGTCGCGCCCTTGAAACAAACCCGATTCCAAACCTTCGCTCAAATGTCTGCACCCTGACACAAGAGCCCGTTAACAAAACCAAGCGCCCGAAATTCTGCGGGACGTCCCAATTGGAGAACGAAGATGAACAAGACCTATCCGGCGCTTGCCGCGCTGGCGCTGGCCTTTTGTGCCACCACCGCCTCCGCCGACAAGATCAAGTTTGATTACTGGTATGGCCTTTCGGGCGATCTTGGTGAGACCTTGGCCGAAACTTGCAACCGCTTTAACGCAAGCCAAGACAAGTACGAAGCCGTCTGCACCGGCTATGATGGCTATGAACTGGTTGTCCAGTCGGCCATCGCTGCGTTCCGCGCTGGCAAAGCCCCGGCTTTGCTGCAGTCGTTTGATGCCGGCACCGCTGACCTGATGATGTCGGGCCAGTTCTACGCCGTCACCCAGATGATGAAAGACTACAATATCGAGATCAACTGGGACGACTATTTCCCCGGGATCGCCAACTACTACGCCTCGTCCAAGGGCGAGCTGTTCTCGATGCCCTTCAACTCGTCGACCGCTGTGATGTATTACAACACAGACGATCTGGCTGCCGTGAACATGCCTGCCCCGACCACTTGGGCAGAATTCGACGCCACGTTGAAGGCGCTGAAGGCCAAGAACCCCGAGAAGTGCTCTTACGGCTACGAACCTTCGGTTTGGGTTGACCTTGAGCAGTATTCCTCGATCAACAACGTGCCCTTGGCCACCAACAACAACGGCTACGATGGCCTGGATACCCAGTACGTCTACAACACCACCTCGGCCGTCAAGCACATGGAAGACATCAAGGGCTGGCTGGATGCTGGTCTGGCAGAGATGAAAGTCTCGGCCGGTGGCATGAACAGCCAAGAAGCTTTCTCGCAGAACATCTGCTCGTTCTTCTTCGGCTCGATCGCCAACCACTCGTCCTTGCACCTCAAGCATGCGGATGGCCTGAACTGGGACGTTGCGATGATCCCGACCGAAACCGCCGAGCGTCACAACTCGGTCGTGGGCGGTGCCTCGCTTTGGGTGCTGGCTGGCAAGACGGAAGAAGAATATCGCGGTGTGGCAGAATATCTGAAGTTCATCGCCACCCCCGAAGAGATCAAGTTCTGGGTGTCTAACACCGGTTACATCGCTGTGACCAAGTCGGCTTTCGACGCGCTGACCGCCGAAGGCTTCTATTCGGCCGCGCCCTATAAGGGCCGTGAAGTGGCAATCACGTCTTTGACCGCAACCGAGCCGGGCCCGCTGAACCGCGGCTTCCGTCTGGGGTCGATGATCCAGCACCGCGCAGAATGGCTGTCGGAAGTGCAAGCAGCCTTGGCTGGCCAAAAAACGGTGCAAGAGGCTTACGACACCTCGGTCGAGCGTGGCAATGCCCTGCTTGAGAAGTTTGCCAAGACCTACGCTGGCAAGACCCTGCCGTGATCTGACATAACCCTGCCCCCTCCGGCCTGTGCCGGAGGGGGCTTTTCGTGGAGGATGACCCATGCGGCGCGCGTATTTCAAGAACAACTGGGTGGCGGCCCTGATGGTGGCACCGCAACTGATCATCGTTTTTACCTTTTTCTATTTCCCGACCTCGCAGGCTTTGTACTGGGCCTTTACGCTAGAACAGCCTTGGGGCGGCGGGAACACTTGGGTTGGCTTTGACAATTTTGCAGCGATTTTGGGCGACGCCTATTATTGGGACTCGATCTGGGTGTCGATCGTCTATGCCATTGGGTCTACGGCCCTTTCCGTGATCATGGCGCTGACCTTGGCGATTTTCGCGGATCGGCAACTGGCAGGGTATAAGCTTTACCGCGTCGGTATGATCTGGCCCTATGCGATCGCAGCCCCAGCGGTTGGATTGGCCTTTCGGTTCATCTTCACGCCCGGCGCGGGGTTGATGATGTTTATCAACCAAATGTTTCCCGATCTGTGGAACCCTGTCGACAACGGCACCCAAGCCATGGGGATGGTGATCGTGGCGGGGGCTTGGAAACAGGTGGCTTACAACTTCATCTTCTTCCTTGCCGGCCTTCAATCGATTCCCCGCAGCCTGATTGAGGCGGGCGCTATGGACGGGGCGCGCGTGCTGCGCCGGATGCGCGACATCCAGTTGCCCTTGCTGGCCCCCACCTTCTTTTTTGTGCTGGTGATCAACATCACCGACAGCTTCACCGACAGTTTCGGCATTGTTGACACGATGACCGCAGGCGGGCCATCGCGGGCGACAAATCTGATGGTCTATAAAATCTTCAACGACGGTTTTCAGGGCTTGGATTATTCGGGCGCTGCGGCGCAATCCATCATCTTGATGCTGTTGGTCATCGCCCTGACCTTTGTCCAATTCCGGTATATCGAACGCAAGGTGCACTACACATGATCGAACGCACCCCTATTTTGAACATCGCAACCCATGCGATCTTGGTCTTCGGCCTGCTGTTTTTGCTGTTGCCGATGTATCTGGTGATCGTCGCGGCATCCCATAGCCTGCAAGACGTTGTCGCCGTGCCGCCCAACTTGCTGCCGGGCGACCAGCTTTGGATCAATCTGCAAGCCGCTTGGGCCAAGGGCCATCTGGGCGAGCGGTTTGTTACCACCTTTGTCGTGGCGATAGGCGTCATGACGGGCAAGATCGTTTTGTCCTGTATCACCGCTTTTGGCATCGTGTTTTTTGACCACCGCCTGAAAATGCCGATCTTCTGGCTGATTTTCATCACTTTGATGCTGCCGCTGGAAGTGCGGATCGTTCCAACCTACGCCGTGGCCGCCAACGCCTTTTTGCCCTTCCAAACCCTGCTTGACCTGTCGGGGATCACATGGGTGATCAACGCTTTGTCCGGGGTTGAAGTAAAGCTAGAATGGAACCTTCTCAACTCTTACGCAGGTTTGATCATGCCCTTGGTCGCCACGGCCACCGGTACTTTCTTATATCGTCAATTCTTTCTGACCATCCCCGAAGAACTGGTGGAAGCCGCAAAGATGGACGGTGCAGGACCGCTGCGCTTTTTGTGGGATGTGCTTATCCCATTGTCGCGCACCAATATCGCGGCCCTTGCCACGATCATGTTCGTCTATGCGTGGAACCAGTACCTTTGGCCGCTTTTGGTGGTCACAGACCAGTCTTACGCCATGATCGCCGTAGAACTTAGCCGTCTGGTGCCCAAATTCTCGGCCACCGGTGGTGAAGTGCCCAAGTGGCATATCGCCATGGCGGGAACCCTGATCGTTATGCTGCCGCCCATTGTGGTCGTCGTCGCCATGCAACGCTGGTTCGTGCGCGGCCTGATCAACACCGACAAATAGGATAAAGCCATGGCCCATATTACCATCCAAGACGTCCGCAAATCCTATGCCAAGACCGAAGTGGTCCACGGCGTCAGCCTTGAGGTGCAAAGCGGCGAGTTTGTTGTGATCCTTGGCCCGTCAGGCTGCGGGAAGTCGACCTTGCTGCGGATGATTGCGGGTTTGGAAAGCATCAGCAGTGGGGAAATCTTGATCGCGGGGAAGGTCGTGAATGATCTGGAACCGCACCAGCGCGGCTGTGCGATGGTGTTTCAAAACTACGCGCTTTATCCACATATGACGGTCGCGGATAACATCGGCTACGGCTTGAAGGTCGCAGGCCTGCCGCTTGCCGCGCGCAATGCCAAGGTGGCCGCCGTTGCCGCCTCGGTCGGCTTGACCGAGTTTCTGGATCGCCGCCCCGGTCAGCTTTCGGGCGGCCAGCGCCAGCGCGTTGCCATGGCGCGCGCCATCGTGCGTGAACCGGCGGTGTTCTTGTTTGATGAACCCCTGTCGAACCTTGACGCCAAGCTGCGCGTGCAGATGCGCCACGAAATTCGCCGGATCCACAATCAAATCTCGGCCACTTCGGTGTTCGTGACCCATGATCAGGCCGAGGGCATGACTTTGGCCGATCGTTTGGTAGTGATGAACAAGGGCGTGATCGAACAGGTCGGCACGCCGGAAGAAATCTACCACGCCCCTGCTTCGGTTTATGTCGGCGGGTTTATTGGCTCGCCGGCGATGAATTTCATGGGTGGCATGGTGTCGCCGAACCAGGCCTGTGTGGCGCTGGAGAACGGCAGCCGGATCGAAATACCCCAAGCTTTGGCCACTGCCCATGCCGGCCAATTGGTGCAAATCGGCCTGCGCCCCGAGGCGTTAAGCCTTGTGCCTGCCGGAATGGGCGCGTTCGACGCCACATTCGACTTCTTCGAAGAACTGGGCCCGACGCGGCTTTATCATTTCCAGTTTGAAGACTTGATGATTGCGGCCTTGGCGTCCGACAAGCCACCCGTGCAAGTCGGCCAGCCCATGGGCCTGAAAATTGCACCCGAGGCCGTGCATCTTTTCGCGGCCGACACTGGCAAGCGGTTGGAAGCGACGCAAAAGGCTGCACAACCCGTGATGGTTTAGGCCAAAGGCAAGGTCGGCGGCAGGGCGCAGCCACCCTGTGGCACGCCCTTCCCTGCGGCGCGGCTTGGCGCTATGGTGGAGTGAACGGCGGGCTTTCGGCCCGCAGCCCGATCCATCCGCTGAAAGGCCTTTGCTTCATGACCCTGTTTGGCCGTCTTGCCTGCCTTTTCTCCGTCACGCTTCTTGCGGCCCTGCCTGTGCAAGCCTTTGAAACGGCAGCGCCTCATGCTTGGGTTTATGACATGACGACGCAGACCGTTTTGTTGGACAAAGACGGCGACTTGCCGGTACCTCCGGCCTCGATGTCAAAATTGATGACGATCGAAATGCTGTTTGAAGCTTTGGCCGACGGCCGCGTTCAGATGGACACCACCTTTGGTGTGTCAGATGCAGCGGTTGCCTTCACAGCTTTGGGCGGATCGACCATGTATCTGCAACAAGGCGACAGACCCACGGTTGAGGATCTGATCAAGGGCATGATCGTCAACTCGGGCAACGATGCTTGCACAGTGGTTGCCGAAGGCTTGGAAGGTTCTGAAAACGAATTCGCCCGCAAGATGACAGAACGGGCCAAGATTTTGGGGCTAGAACATTCTACCTTCGCCAATTCCTCTGGCTGGCCCGACCCCAACCAAAAGATGAGCATGCGTGACCTTGGCATGCTTTCAGCCCATATCATTTCAACCTACCCCGAGCTTTACCGCCACTTTGCCGATACCGAGTTTAACTATAAAGACCGCGCGCCCGCCAATGCAGACAATCGCAACCCGATTTTGGGCGTGGTGTCTGGCGCTGATGGCTTGAAAACCGGCCATACGACCGAAGCGGGCTTTGGGATGGTTGGATCGGTCCTGCAAGGAGAGCGGCGGATTGTGTTTGCCTTTTCGGGCCTGACCTCGAAGGAAGAGCGCGCCACAGAGGCAGAGGCCATCGCAAATTGGGCTTTTCGGCAGTTTTCTTTGAAAACCACCGTCAAGGCCGGGCAGGAAGTGGCGCAAGCGCCGGTGTTTTTAGGCGATGCCCAAACTGTCGGCTTGGTGGCGGCACAAAGTTTGCGCCATTTGATGCCGGCCGGGGCTGCAGGCCAGGTGGCGGGTGATGTGGTCTATATTGGCCCCATCAAGGCCCCGATCGCCAAGGGAACAAAGCTGGGCGAATTGATCGTGCATATCCCCGATCTGGGCGATCAAAGGGTTGATCTATTGGCTGCGGCAGATGTGGGGGTTGCAGGATTTACGGCCCGCCTGTCCGTGGCCGTTGACTATCTGCGCGCGAAATACGGTCTTTGATCCATGGCAGGGCGCTTTTGGTCGTTTGAGGGCATTGACGGGTCAGGCAAATCCACCCAAGCCCGCGTGCTGGCAGAGACTTTGCGCACAGCGGGTCATGAGGTGGTCTTAACCCGCGAACCGGGCGGCAGCCCCGGAGCCGAGCAAATCCGCCGTCTGGTGCTGGAAGGTGAAAGCGACCGCTGGTCTGCCGAGACCGAGATTTTGCTTTTCACCGCAGCGCGGCGCGATCATCTGGAAAAGACCATTCGCCCGGCCTTGGCGCGCGGGGCTGTGGTGATCACCGACCGCTTTGCCGACAGCACGCGGATGTATCAAGGCATCTCACGCGGGGATCTGGCCAAAGTTGTGGATGATCTGCACGCGCTGATGATTGGGGTAGAGCCTGACCTGACCTTTCTGATCGACCTGCCCGCAGAAATGGGCCTTGCGCGCGCGCACAGCCGTGCAGGATCAGAGATGCGGTTTGAAGACATGGGGCTGGCCTTGCAAAGCCAAATGCGCCACGGCTTTTTGGCCTTGGCGGCGAAACTCTCCCGCTTTGCAGTGATCGACGGCACCCAAACGCAAGACGACATTGCGGCCCAGATCTTGGCCATAGCCCAAGCACATCTGGGATGAGCGATATCCCCGAACCTGATTGCCTGGACGGTGCGCCCCATCCGCGCCAAACGGTGCATCTGTTTGGGCATAAGGCCGCAGAGGCTGTTTTTCTTGAGGCCTTTAATGCCCAGCGTGTGCACCATGCTTGGCTGATCAGCGGACCCAAAGGTGTGGGCAAGGCAACGCTTGCATGGCGCTTGGCGCGGTTTTTGCTGGCAAGCCCGGAAACGGATGGCGGCTTTTTCGCAGCGCCCACTCCCGAAAGCTTGGATATCCCAGCCTCTGATCCTGTGGCGCACCGCCTGTTGGCCCTGTCCGAACCACGGTTGTTTTTGCTGCGCAGACCCTATGATGAAAAGACCGAACGGCTGCGGGGCGATATTACGGTCGATGAAACCCGCAGTTTGCGGACGTTCTTGGGCCTTTCGGCCGCAGATGGCGGGCGGCGCGTGGTGATCATCGACAGCGCAGATGAGATGAACAGGTCTGCCGCCAATGGCATCTTGAAACTGCTTGAAGAACCACCTGCCAAGGTCACCTTCTTGATCATCAGCCATCAACCTGCTGACTTGCTGCCCACGATCCGATCACGCTGCCGCGATCTGCGACTTGCGCCCCTCGGCCCAGCCGACCTTTCTGACGCCTTGACCCAAGCAGGCGCTGCGATTGTGGCCGGCGACCGCGATGGTTTGGCGCAATTGGCCGGAGGTTCGGTTGGCGAGGCGTTTCGCCTGTCGCACCTTGACGGGCTGAAACTTTACAGCACCCTCATCCGCCTTTTCTCGACACTGCCAAAGTTAGACCGCCCCCTCGCCCGCGCCGTCGCGGAAGCTGGGGCCAACCGAAAAACGCCCGAGGCCTTTGATTTGACCGTCACCTTGCTGGACGCGCTTTTGGCGCGTACCGCCCGCGCTGCCGCCACCCGTGCCCTGCCACCAGAAGCCGCCAAAGGCGAATCTGCCCTGATCGAACGGCTGGCGCAAATTCCCCAAGCAGCGCTGGTATGGGCTGATCTGGCGCAGCATTTGGGCCTGCGGGCGCGCAGGGGAAAAGCGGTCAATCTTGACCCCGCAGCCCTTCTGATGGATATGCTTTTGAAAGTCGACGAGACGGCGGCACAGGTCGTCCAAAGGTGACAAGATGAACGCCCCTTATGAACTGGTCGACAGCCACTGCCACCTTGATTTCGCCGAGTTTGCGCAAGAACGCAGTGCCGTGGTTGCCCGTGCCCAGGCGGCAGGCGTGGGCCGCATGGTGACGATCTGCACCAAGTTGCACCAAGAACCTGCCGTGCGCGCGATTGCCGAAGCTTTTGAAGGCGTCTTTTACGCCGCAGGCACTCATCCAATGTCTGCGGCCAGCGAGCCTATGGCCACGCTGGACCAATTGGTCGCCTTGGCGCACCACCCCAAGTTTGTGGGCATTGGCGAGACCGGCTTGGATTACCACTACACAGCCGAAAGTGCCGAGGTGCAAAAAACCTCGTTGCGGGTGCATATCGAGGCGGCGCAAGTAACGGGGCTGCCCTTGATCATCCACGCGCGGGCCGCCGATGACGACATTGCCGCCATCTTAGCCGAAGGGATGCGTGCCAAGCCCTATGCCTGCGTGATGCACTGCTTTTCCTCGGGCGCACATCTGGCTGCGGCAGCCCTGGAGATGGGATTTTATCTGTCGATGTCGGGCATTGCGACCTTTCCCAAAAGCACCGAGCTGCGCGATATTTTCGCCGCAGCCCCCATCAACCGCATTCTTTTGGAAACCGACAGCCCCTATCTGGCCCCGATCCCGCATCGTGGCAAACGCAACGAACCCGCCTATACCGCCTTTACGGCCAAAACGGGCGCCGCACTCTATGGGGTGACTGAGGCAGAGTTTGCCGCCGTCACAACCGCGAACTTTGATCGCCTTTTCACCCGCGCAGCTCGCAAAGCACAGGCCGCATGATGGCCAGTTTGCGGTTCACCATTCTGGGATGCGGGTCTTCGGGCGGGGTACCGCGATTGGGTGGTGATTGGGGCACTTGCGATCCGACCAACCCCAAAAATCGCCGCCGGCGTTGTTCGATGCTGGTCGAGCGGATCAGTGGCGATGCGCGCACAAGGGTGCTGATCGACACGTCGCCTGATATGCGCGATCAGTTGTTAGATGCGGGCGTGGGCACATTGGACGGGGTGGTCTTTACCCATTCCCACGCCGATCATACCCACGGCATCGACGATCTGCGCCAGATCGTTTTTAACACGGGCAAACGCTTGCCCGTCTGGGCCGATGGGCCAACCGAAAACGCGCTGATTGCGCGGTTTGGCTATGCCTTTGTGCAACCCAAAGACTCGCCCTATCCGCCGATTTTAGACCTAAACGCCATCAGCGATGCCCCCTTTGAAGTGGCAGGCCCTGCAGGTGCCATTCGCTTTGCACCCTTCAGGGCAGACCACGGCGCTATGATCGCTTTAGGTTTTCGCATCGGGCCCTTGGCTTATCTTCCCGATGCCGTGGCCCTGCCAAAGGAAAGTTGGGCCTGTTTGGACGGCTTGGATGTTTGGGTGGTCGATGCGCTGCGCCGCAAGCCGCACCCAACCCATGCGCATCTAGACATGACCTTGAGCTGGATCGCCAAGGCCAAGCCCGCCCGCGCCGTGCTGACCAATATGCATCTGGATATGGATTACGAAACCCTGCGCGCGGAATTGCCCAAGGGCATCGACCCCGCCTATGACGGCATGACGATCACCTTTGACGCCGTCGCCTGATATGGGCCTGTTGTTAGACGTCATTCTGCCGGTCTTTGTCGTCATCGGGTTTGGCTATGGCATGGCCAAATGGGGCGGAATGTCCGAAAGCGTGGTCGACGCTTTGATGTGGTTTGCCCAAAGCATTGCTGTTCCGGCCCTGTTGTTTCGCCAAATCGCCCTGATTGACTTGAAAACCAGCTTTGACCCCGGCCTGATTGGCAGCTTTTACATCGGTGGTTTTCTTTGCTTTGCCGCAGGCTTCTTTGGCGCGTGGAAACTGTTCAAACGCCCTTTGGAGGAAGCGGTAACAACGGGCTTTGCCTGTATGTTTTCCAACTCGTTGCTTTTGGGCCTGTCGATCACGGAACGCGCCTATGGGCCTGCAGCTCTCAGCGGCAATTATGCCATCATCGCAATGCATTCTCCGATGTTCTATGCCTTTGGCATCACCTTGATGGAACTGGTGCGCAGCCATGGTCTGGGGCTGTCGGGGGGCGCACTGGCGTTTAAGGTGGTGAAGGCCATCTTCAGCCAGTCCTTGGTGCTGGCCATCACCTTGGGCATGATCGTCAACCTGTCGGGCTTGGCGCTGCCCAGTGCGGTAGATGCCGCAGCCGAGATGCTGGGCAAAGCGGGCCTGCCTACAGCGCTGTTTGGTTTGGGCGGGGTGCTGAACCGCTATCGGCCCGAAGGCGACAAGGGCCTGATTGGCCTGATTGTGGTTGTGTCTTTGGTGCTGCATCCCGTGACCACCTATGGTTTGGCAATGCTGTTCCAACTGGATGTGGCAAGCCTGCGGTCGGCCACCGTCACGGCGGCCATGCCACCCGGGGCAAATGCGTATCTTTTTGCGCATCTATATGCGACGGGGCGTCGGGCCAATGCCTCGGCCGTTTTGATTGCCACGGGCTTATCGATTTTCACGGCCTGGGTTTGGTTGCAGATTCTGCCATAGCCTATTGTGCTAAGGCCAAAATCAACTTACGCCACGGGCGTGGAAGATGAATCCAAGAAAGTTCAGCAAAACCTGCGCGGCCAAGATCGCGGTGGATTGGCTGTGGTCGTAATCGGGGGCAACTTCGACCAGATCAATGCCCACGATGTCATGGGCCTTTGCGACGGCTTGCAGCAGTTCCAAAACCTCGTAATACAAAAACCCGCCGTGGCTGGGCGTACCCGTGCCCGGCGCGATCGAGGGGCAAAAGCCGTCGATGTCGATCGTCACATAAAGCCGCGCGCCTTTGGGGATGCGGTCGGCCACACCCTGTGGCCCAAGCGCGCGAAATTGGCGGACAGACAGAATATCTGACCCCATCGCCCGCGCCGCTTCGTACCCGTCGCGTGCGGTCGAAGACACGTTGCGAATGCCAACCTGCGTTAGACCCGTCACATAGGCCTTCTCTGCCGCGCGGCGCAGGGGTGATCCATGCCCCACCTTCACCCCGTGGCGTTCATCGACAAAATCCAGATGCGCGTCGATTTGCAGGATATGGATCGGGCCTTGACCGGCAAAAGCCTCGATACAGGGGATGTTGATGGAATGGTCGCCACCAATCACCACGGGCAAAGCACCCGCACGCAAGATCGCCTCGACCCCTTTGCGAATGTTGGCGTGGCTTTGGGTGGTATCGGTATGCACGATATCGGCATCGCCAATATCGACGATGCGCACCGATTGCGGCAGATAGGTCGCGTCATCCTCGTGGTCATAGGCCCCCGCATGGCCAAAGCTGAACAAGGTTGACGCCTCGCGCACAGACCGCGGGCCAAAGCGGGCGCCGGCGCGAAACTGGGTTCCAAAGTCAAAAGGTGCGCCCATGACGGCGACGTCGGCGTCAATCTGCGCCCAATCTTCAACATAAGGGCGCTTGCCAAAGGTGGAGATGCCCACAAAGGGCAGGTTCAGTCGGCCAGTGTCGTAGCTATGCGCCATGGGTTTTCCCTTACTGCGGCGTCATGCCGCGCAACCGTTCTGACCGGCGGCGCAAAAGCTCCACTGTGGCCAAAAGCACGATCGAGACGATCACCAAGATCGTGGCCACCGCTAGAATGGCGGGCGAGATCGCCTCGCGGATGCCGTTGAACATCTGGCGCGGGATGGTTTGCTGTGCAGGCCCAGCGATGAACAGCACCGCCACCACCTCGTCAAACGAGGTGACAAAGGCGAACAAAGCCCCCGAAATCACCCCCGGCAGGATCAAGGGCATCACGACCTTGAAGAATGTCACCCGTGGGTTTGCCCCCAAAGAATGCGCCGCGCGGGTCAAGGATTGGTCAAACCCCGAAAGCGTTGCTGTCACCGTGATGATCACAAACGGAATGCCCAGCACCGCATGCGCCACAATCACGCCCAAATGCGAATTCACCAGACACCCCTTTTCCGACAGAAACGGGCCGGTGAGGGTCGCAAAAACGCTGTCAGGCGGAACACAGGCTTGGGCGTAAAAAAAGCTCATCCCCACGGCGATAATGATGATCGGCACAATCATCGGGCTGATCAGAATAGCCATGATCAGCCGGCGATAGGGCATTTCGGGGCGCGATAAGCCAAGTGCTGCAATCGTGCCCAGAACTGTCGCCAGAACGGTGGCCCAAAGCCCGACCCAGAACGAGTTCTTGGCCGCCTGCACCCATGTTGCGCGTTCCCATACTGCAGCCCACCATGTGCTGTCGCGCACTGTGTCTGGCGCGGGATGACCCAGCGTCAGCAGCGTGTCGTACCAGCGCAGCGAATACCCCTGCGGATCAAAGGACAGCATCTTTTCGGTAAAGCTGAAATAGGGTTCTGCGTTGAAAGACAACGGCACCACAAGCAGGATCGGCGCGATCAGAAAGATGAAGATCAGCGTGCAGATCACCAGATAGGCATAATGCCAGATCCGTTCCAAGGGTGACGCATAGGTTGGAAGGGCCATGATCTGCTCCTTAGCCCAGCTTCAATCGGTCAATGCCGACGAGCTGGTCATAAATCCAATACAGCACCAAGATCGCGGCCAGCAGCATGGCGGCCAGTGCAGCCGCCAAGGACCAGTTTGATTTGGACATGTGGAAGCTGATCAGGTTTGAAATCAGCTGCCCATCAGCACCCCCCACCAAGGCCGGGGTGATGTAATAACCCACGGCCAAAATGAACACCAACAGCGACCCCGCCGCGATCCCGGGCAAGGTTTGCGGCAGATAGATCCGGCGGAAGGTGGTCCATGAAGTGGCCCCAAGGCTGCGCGCTGCCCGCGCATATGACGGCGGAATGACCCGCATCACCGAATAGAGCGGCAAAATCATAAAGGGCAGCAAGACATGCGTCATCGCGATAATCGTGCCTGTCATGTTGTACATCATCGACAAGCGGTTGTCGTTCGACACAAGGCCAATCGAAACCAGAGCGTCGTTCACAATTCCTTGTTCCTGCAACAAGGCCATCCACGCCGTCGTGCGCACCAACAGCGATGTCCAAAAAGGTAAAAGTACAAGGATCAGCAAAAGCGACGATTTAGAAACGGGCAAAACAGCCAGCAAATGCGCCACAGGAAAGGCCAGCACCATGCAAATCAGGGTGATCGCACCCGATACAAGGAAAGTTTTGAAAAAGAGGTAAAGATAGATCCTCTGCTTGTCGTCGCCCCGTTCCCATCCGGTTTCGGTCAGCTTGCGGTCGGCGGCAACTTGGTAAAAATCGGCTGTCCACTTTGATGCGGCGGCTTCCATCGCATACCACAGGGCAGGCTCGCCCCATGCAGGATCAAGCATCAGCATCGCGGCCTTGAACGGCGGCTGCATATCGCCTGCCTCTCGCGCGCCCTTTTTGAATAGGCTGATGCTACCGGGGGCTGTGTAGTTGATTCGCGTGCCTGCAATGCCGGTGTTTTTATCAGCCTGCATTTGGGCAAGGTCGGTAACAAGGGCAGCAAAGGCCCCTTCCGGCGGGTTCCTATGGTCAAAATCAGGGTTGGCCTGAAACCAAGCGGTCAAAGTTGGTGAGGATTTTGAAAATCCGTCATGCTCGATTGAACGTTTCAGCATATAGCCGATGGGGATCAAAAAGGTCAAAAGCACAAA
>CAIMWI010000079.1 GCA_903845215.1 uncultured Rhodobacterales bacterium
CTATGTCGGCGCGTTTGGCCAAAGCCACCGGATCGCTTTCCCAAGCATAGGCCGACAGGTCCACCCCGCGCGCTTTGTTCGCATCGCGGGCCGATACGGCCACAATCTCGATCCTGCGCCCCGCGCGGGCTGCCAAAAGATCACCGTGGCGCTGCACGATCTTGACCACGCCAAGGCCAACTGTGCCAAGGCCAGCCAATCCGATACGCCGGGCGGGAAGGGGGGGCTGGCTCATGGTGGACCTCAAGGGTTGATTTTCGGCATCTGTTAGCCGTTTCGCCGCACCAACGCAACGCGGTCAGGGCGTCACCGATCCCGACCGTGCCTGCAAATCGGCAGCCTTCGCGCCCAAGGTCAAATCCGCACCCTCAAAGATGGCGGGTTTTGCATCAAGGTCGCCCAAGGGCAAAAGGGCAGGCGTCATGCCCGTGGCGTTGGGCCATTGCACCACGGGATAAGCCGAACAGGCCGACAGCAGACAGGCAAGAAGGACATAGCGCATAAGGTCAACCCTAGGGCCGGGCGGCGCCAATGGCAAACCTTCCTTTGGCCACTTAATGTGCAGGCTTAATGAAGGTTCCGTTGCGCAGCTCTGCCATGGCTTGGCGAATTTCGGCATCGGTGTTCATCACAATCGGGCCGTGCCACGCGACAGGCTCTTGCAAGGGCGCGCCAGAGATCAGCAAGAACCGCACCCCGTTTTCGCCCGCCTGCACCGTCACCTCGTCACCCGCACCAAAGGTGATCAGCGTGCGGTTGCCCGACATGTCGCGGATGTTGACCTCTTGCCCGTGCACTTCCTTTTCCATCAATACGCCCCGTGGGCGGCTGGCATCGCGAAAATTACCCGACCCTTCAAAGACATAGGCAAAGGCATTGCGGCGTGTGTCGACTTTAAAGGTCTTGCGCCGCCCTTCGGGCACAAAAATGTCCAGATATTGTGGATCCGACGCGATCCCGTCGACAGGGCCGCGCTTGCCCCAAAACTCGCCCACGATCACCTTCACAACCGTGCCGTCATCGTCCATGATTTCGGGAATATCGCGGCCCTTCACGTCTTGATAGCGCGGGGCGGTCATCTTTAAGGCACTCGGCAGGTTGGCCCAAAGCTGAAAGCCGTGCATCTGGCCCTTGGCATTCCCAAAGGGCATCTCTTGATGCAAAATCCCTGACCCCGCCGTCATCCACTGCACATCGCCGCCCTTCAGCGAACCGCGGTTGCCCAGACTGTCGCCATGCTCAACCGTGCCAGCCAGAACATAAGTGATCGTCTCGATCCCGCGATGGGGGTGCCACGGAAAGCCCGCCATGTAATCGCGCGGGGCTTCGCCGCGAAAATCGTCAAACAGCAAGAAAGGGTCGGTTTCGCTGGTCTGGCCAAAGCCAAAGCCGCGGTGCAGATGCACGCCAGCCCCTTCCATCGTGGGGCGGGCAAGCATGGCGCTTTTGACGGGGCGGATCGACATGGGGCAGGCTCCTTCTCGCTTTGGCCCTTAACCTAGTGCGGCAAGCGGCTTTGCGCCAGATGTGCAAAGGTGCTGCCACGCGACAAATGTTGCGCATTCGCGCACAAAGCCCCCGCCTTTGACCCAAACTTTGTCCAAGCCCGACACGCCTTGTCGCCCAAAGGCCAGTTCTTCGCGCGAAGCTCTTGAATAAGGATGAAAAACCCGCAACACTTCACGCGGGGTAAGGGGAGTGCGCGATGCGCTATTCGGGCTGGAAGGTCATCACCGAGGGGCTTTTGGGCAACACAGGCTGGGGCCGCGCATGGCGTGATCCGGCCCCCAAGGCTGAATACGACGCCATCGTGATTGGCGGCGGTGGGCATGGGTTGGCCACGGCCTATTATCTGGCCAAAAACCACGGTCTGACGAATATCGCGGTGCTGGAAAAGGGCTACCTTGGGTCGGGCAATATCGGGCGCAACACCACGATCGTGCGGGCCAACTACTTTTTGCCGGGCAATTCCGAGTTTTACTCCCATTCGCTCAAGCTGTGGGAAAAGCTGGAGGGTGAGCTGAACTATAACGTTATGCATTCCCAGCGCGGCCATATCATCCTGTTCCATTCCGATGGTCAAAGAGATGCCGCCGTGCGGCGCGGCAATGCGATTGTGAACCAAGGCGACGATGCCGAGTTGCTGTCTGTTGCGCAGCTCAAAGAGATGCTCCCTTACCTAGACTATAATCAAACCCGCTTTCCCATCTACGGCGGCCTGATCCAGCGCCGCGCAGGCACAGCACGCCACGATGCCGTGGCTTGGGGCTATGCGCGGGCGGCGGATAGGTTGGGGGTGGATCTGATCCAGAATTGCGAAGTGACGGGCATTGATACGGTGGATGGCAAGGTGATCGGCGTGCAAACCACGCGCGGTGCGATCCGTGCCAAAAAGGTCGGTATGGTGGTGGCAGGCCGCTCAAGCCAAGTCGCCGCCATGGCGGGCATGCGCTTGCCCATCGAAAGCCATGTGCTGCAAGCCTTTGTCACCGAAGGGCTGAAGCCCGTGATCGACCATGTCGTCAGCTACGGCATGGGCCACTTCTACATCAGCCAGTCCGACAAGGGCGGTTTGGTTTTTGGTGGCGATATCGACATGTATTCCAGCTATGCGTCGCGCGGCAACCTGCCCATGGTGGAACATGTGATGGAGGCGGGCATGACCCTGATGCCCATGCTGGCCCGCGCCCGCGTGCTGCGGTCTTGGGGGGGTATTATGGATATGACGCCGGACGGCTCGCCCATCATCGACAAAACCCATATTGAGGGGCTGTTCGTGGATGCGGGCTGGAACTACGGCGGCTTCAAGGCCGCCCCCGCCTCTGGCTGGTGCATGGCACATCTGATGGCCACCGGCCAAAGCCACGAGGTCGCCCGCCGCTTCCGCCTTGACCGGTTCCGCACCGGCCATGTGATGGACGAAGAAGGCACCGGCAGCCAACATAATTTGCACTAAGGGGCCGCGATGATCCTGTCACACCTGCACCCCATGCGACACCTAGCAGCCTCCGGCGGGGATATTTTTACACATATGAAAGGGGATTTCATATGTGCCCAAATATCCCGGGGTGAGGCCGCAGGCCGAGGGGCAGCGCCCCTGCTTTCTTCCTTTGAAAGGGCATTCCCATGCGCCTGACCTGCCCGCTGTGCGGTACCCGTGACCGGCGCGAGTTTTATTACTCGGGCACTGAAGATTATCTCAACCGCCCCGCAGAAGGCGCGCCGATCGAGGCTTGGGATGATATGCTGCACCTGCGCACCAATCCGGCGGGCGTGACCAAGGATTTGTGGTATCACGAAACCGGTTGCGGGTCGTGGCTGCTTGTGACGCGCAACACCGTCACGCATGCGGTGCTGGCCACCGAACTGGTCGCCGCGCGCAAAGGCGGTGCGGCATGAGGATCGCAGGCAAGGGTCTGATCGACCGCACCAAGCCCGTTTCGTTCACCTTTGACGGCAAACGCTATTCCGGTTTTGCGGGCGACACGCTGGCCTCGGCCCTGATGGCCAATGGCCTGCGTCTGGTCGGGCGCAGTTTTAAATACCACCGCCCGCGCGGCATTCTGACCGCTGGCCCCGAAGAGCCCAACGCCATGGTCGAGGTGTTGGATGGGGCCAGCCAATCGCCCAACACCCGCGCCACCGTGCAAGAGATTTACGATGGGCTCGCCGCGCAAAGCCAGAACCGCTGGCCCTCGCTGCGTTACGATCTTCTGTCGGTCAACGATCTGGCGGCACCCTTCTTAAGTGCAGGCTTTTACTACAAAACCTTCATGTGGCCGCGGGCGTTTTGGGAAGGGCTTTACGAACCCTTGATCCGCCGCGCCGCAGGGCTTGGCAGGTTGAAGCCGCAAAATGAAACCGCGACTTACGAAAAGGCCTTTGCCTTTTGCGATCTTTTGGTGATCGGCTCTGGCCCTGCGGGCCTGATGGCCGCCCTGACTGCCGCGCGCGCGGGGGCGGATGTGATCCTGGCCGAGCAAGACAGCGTGATGGGGGGCCGTTTGCTGTCTGACGGCGGCACGCTTGGAATGCCTTGGGTCGACGCCACCTTGGCCGAGCTGCGCGCCCTGCCTAACGTGCGCCTGATGGCGCGCACCACTGTGGTTGGCGCCTATGACCAAGGCACCTACGCCGCCCTAGAACGCGTGGGCCTGCACCTGCCCGCCGCCCCGCATCTGCCGCGCGAATCTTTCTGGCGCATCGTGGCGGGACAAGCCATCCTTGCCACCGGCGCTTTGGAACGCCCCATCGCCTTTGACAACAACGATCGCCCTGGCATCATGCTGGCCTCGGCCGCGCTGACGTACCTCAACCGCTTTGGTGTGGTGCCCGGCCAAAAGGTCACGCTTTTTGCCAACAACGACCACGCCCGCCAAGCCGTGCGCCAGTTGATGGCCGCAGGCGTGCAGGTGGCGGTGATCTTGGACAGCCGTGCTGATGCCTCAACCGTGGAAGAATGCCCCGTTTACCTAAATGCCGCTGTCACCGACACCCAAGGCCGCCATGGTCTGACGGAAATATCGGGCACGCATGCGGGTGGCGCCTTCAAGATTGCGACCGATTGTTTGCTGATGTCGGGCGGGTGGAACCCCTTGGTCAACATGGCCTGCCACCAAAACGCCAGACCGATCTGGCGCGAGGATATCGCGGCCTTTGTCCCCCATCCCGGCATGGTGCCGGGCCTTACGGCGGCAGGCGCTGCCAACGGGGCCTTTTCCACCCATGCCGCGCTGCGCGAGGGCGCCGATGCCGCCATTGCTGCGCTGACAGACCTTGGCCGCACTGCGACCGCGCCCGATCTGCCACAAGCCGAAGATGCGCCCTACCGGTTGCAACCACTTTGGGCCGTGCCCGGCAAGGGCCGCGCTTGGCTGGATTTTGCCAATGACGTCACAGTCAAGGATGTGAAACTCGCCGCCCAAGAGGGTTATACCTCGGTCGAGCATATGAAGCGCTACACGACCCAAGGCATGGCGCCCGATCAGGGCAAAAATTCCAACGTCTCGGCCCTTGCCGTGCTGGCCGATGCCACAGGCCGCGGCATTGCAGAAACCGGCACCACCACGTTTCGTGCACCCTTTACCCCCGTGTCGATCGGGGCCATGGGGGCGGGCGGGCAGGGGGCAGGCTTTGCACCGCAACGCTATATGACCTCTGATCAAGCGTCGCGCGATCGCGGTGCGCCGATGATCGAGGCGGGGCTTTGGTACCGCCCGTCATATTTCCCAAAACCTGGCGAAACCACATGGCGGCAGTCTTGCGACCGCGAGGTGTTGATGGTGCGCTCTGCCGTGGGGGTGGCCGATGTGTCAACCTTGGGCAAGATTGACATTCAAGGCCCCGATGCTGCGCAGTTTTTAGATTTCGTTTATACCAACACCTTTTCCACCCTGCCCGTGGGCCGCGTGCGCTATGGATTGATGCTGCGCGAAGACGGCTTTGTGCTGGACGACGGCACGACGGCCCGCTTGGGCGACACCCATTATCTGATGACCACCACCACCGCCGCCGCAGGCCAAGTGATGCGGCATCTGGATTTTGTCCATCAAGCCTATTGCCCCAAGTGGCAGGTGCGCTTCATCTCGGTCACCGAAAGCTGGGCGCAGTTTGCTGTGGCGGGCCCCATGGCCAAGATGTTGCTCAACGCACTGCTCGATCAGCGCATCGACGACTTCCCCTTTATGACCTATGGCGAAGTCTCGGTTGAAGGGGTCAAGGCGCGACTGTTTCGCATCTCGTTCTCGGGTGAAGAGGGCTACGAGATCGCCGTGCCCACCGTCTACGGTGAGGCGCTTTTCCGCGACCTTCTGGCCAAGGCCGAAACTTTGGGCGGCTGTGCCTACGGGATGGAGGCGCTGAATGTTATGCGCATCGAAAAGGGCTTTATCACCCATGCCGAAATCCATGGGCGCATCACGGCCTTTGACATCGGCATGGCCAAGATGGTGGCGTCCAAGAAAGACTGCATCGGCAAGGCTGCCAGCCAGCGCCCGGGCCTGATGGGGCCAGATCGCGAACAACTCGTCGGCCTGCGCCCCATAACCCAAACCGAGATCGGGGCAGGTGCCCACCTGTTTAACCCCGGCGATAAGGCCGAACGCGTCAACGATCAGGGCTATGTCACTTCGGTCTGCTGGTCACCGGTGTTGGAAAGCTATCTGGGTCTGGCGTTTCTAAAAGATGGCCGCGCGCGGCATGGCCAGCGGGTTAGGCTTGTTGATCATATGCGCAAAACCGATGTGCTGTGCGAGGTGACCGATCCGGTCTTCCTCGATCCGGAAGGAGCGAAACTGCGTGCCTAACCTCATCGCCAAATCCGCCCTCTTCGCCCGCACGCCCCTTACCTTGTCCGGCACCACGCTGGCCGAGGCGCAGGTGGGTACGATCACCTCTGTCGCGGTCTTTCCTGGCAAATTGACCAAGGTCAAGAAAACCCTCGGGGTCTTTCCGGCCCCCAATAGCGTGGCGGGCAATCTGATCTGGACCGGCCCTGAACAAGTCTTTGTTCTGGGTTCTGTTCCTGATCTGACAGGCCTCGCCGCCGTGACCGACCAAAGCGGCGGCTGGGCTGCGCTGCGCCTATCAGGTCCAAAGGCCGCTGATGTCTTGATGCGCCTTTATCCGCTTGATCTGCGCGCCGCCCACTTCCCCAAAGACACCTGTGCCCGCGCCCCCTTGGGCCATATGCAATCCATCCTGATTGCCGAAGAGGCAGGCTTTTTGATCCTGATCTTCCGCTCTATGGCCCGCACCGCTTGGCACGAGATCGAAACCGCCCTGCAAGCTTTGACGGCCCGCACCGCAGCAGCCCTTTAATCCGCCCCCCTTTCATACTTGCTCAAATATCCCACGGGGTGACGAGCGATCATAAATCCTCCAGTGGAGGGTTTACGCGAAGAACGCCCGGCCCGTGGCCGCGCTGGGCGGTGTGAAACTCCTGCGCTGGCCCCAAGCGCGGCGCTGGACAGATCGGCCCTGACACCCGATATAAGCCCTATGGCTTTACCGAATGGTTTCTTGGATGAACTGCGCAGCCGTCTGACCCTGTCTCAGGTTGTCGGGCGCAAAGTCACATGGGATGCGCGCAAGTCCAACATGGCCAAGGGCGACTATTGGGCACCTTGCCCCTTTCATCAAGAAAAGTCGCCCTCCTTCCACGTCGATGATCGCAAGGGCTTTTACTATTGCTTTGGCTGCCACGCCAAAGGCGATGCGCTGACCTTTGTGAAGGAAACCGAAAACCTGCCCTTCATCGAAGCGGTGGCCCTTTTGGCCCGCGAAGCTGGCATGGTCATGCCAGAGCGTGATCCGCAAGACGCGCAGCGCGCTGACACCCGCAACCAGCTTAGCGATGTCATGGAAGAGGCGGTCAAATGGTTCCGCCTGCAGCTGAAAACCTCTGCCGCCGCCGAAGCGCGGTCCTATCTGGCCAAGCGCGGCCTTAGCGAGGCGGCGCAAGACCGCTGGCACCTTGGCTTTGCGCCCGATGCACGCACGGGCCTGTTGCAAGCCCTGACGCAAAAGGGCATCGCCGCCCACAAGATTGTCGAGGCGGGTCTTTGCATCCAGCCCGAAGATGGCACCGCCCCCTATGACCGCTTTCGCGGCCGGATCATCTTTCCCATCCGTGACGGGCGGGGCAGGGCGATTTCCCTTGGCGGGCGGGCGATGGATGCGAACGCGCGGGCCAAGTACCTGAACGGCCCCGAAACAGCGTTGTTCGACAAGGGCCGCAACCTGTTCAACCTTGGCCCCGCGCGCGAGGCTGCGGGCAAGGGCCAGCCCTTGATCGTGGCCGAAGGCTATATGGATGTCATCGCCCTGTCCGAGGCGGGCTTTACTGCCGCCGTCGCCCCCTTGGGCACGGCGATCACCGAAGACCAACTGCGCCTGATGTGGCGCGTGGCGGATGAACCCCTTATCGCGCTTGATGGTGACACGGCGGGCATCCGTGCGGCCTTGCGGCTGGTCGATCTTGCCCTGCCGCTTTTAGAGGCGGGCAAGGGTCTGCGCTTTGTCCTTTTGCCCGGCGGGCAAGATCCTGATGATCTGATCAAATCTCAAGGCGCAGGCGCGATGAAGGCGCTTTTGGATGCGGCCCAACCCATGGTGAACCTGCTTTGGCAGCGTGAGACCGAAGGGAAGATCTTCGATTCCCCTGAACGCAAGGCATCGCTTGATAAAACCCTGCGCGCCCTGATCGCACGCATCGTCGACCCGTCGATCCGCAGCCACTACACCGAAGAAATCCGCCGGCTGCGTGCCACACTCTTTGGCCCCGCCGTCAAGCCTTTTCGCCCCTGGACGCCGCGCGCAAAGGGCCAAAGGGCCGAGGTTGATCCCAAGCCCCTCTCCTCAACCCGTGCCTCGTCGCTTGTGCGCGGTGATGAGACCACGGATGAGGCGCTGCGCGAAGCGGTTATCCTTGCCATCCTGATCGCACATCCGGCCCTGATCCGCCGTTTTGAATCGGATCTCGAACGCTTGGATCTGACAAGCGAGGGCCACCGCACCCTGCGCGCTGCCCTGCTGACCTCATCGCCCGATGACCTGCGCGCAAACCTACAGGGCCTCGCCGCCCTTGACGATCTGATGGCGCGCCCCCATGTGAAGATCGCACCCCCCGTGCGCAATCATAAGGACACGGATTTGGCCCTGATGTGCTTGGCCGAGGAATTTGCCAAACTTGACGCCCGTCGCGGCGCGCGGCGTGAAGTGGAGGACGCGGTTGAGGATCTTACAGGCGTTGCAGATGAAGGGCTTACATGGCGGTTGGCCCAAGCAGCCTTGGCCCGCCACCGCGCCGATCACCCCAACCGCGACGACACCGCCGATCTGGGCGAAGACCGCAACGCCCTGTCAAACCACCTGCAAAGCTTGATTGATTCAAAAGTCTGGGAAAAGAAACGTCCCTAATACCCTGCAACTCCCCCGCGATTCGGAGTATCAGTTCCCACCTGCGACTGATTCGTCCCTGATTCGCCCCCTGATTCGCATCCCTCATCGGAGTCCCCATGGCCCTCAAAGACAATGACGACGTGAAGCCCGAAGCCGAAGAGCAGGATGTCTCGCTTGATCTAAGCCAAGCCGCCGTCAAACGTATGATCGCCGACGCCAAAGAGCGCGGCTATATCACCTATGATCAGTTGAACTCTGTCATGCCGCCGGAACAGGTGTCGTCCGAGCAGATTGAAGATGTCATGTCGATGCTGTCGGAAATGGGCATCAACATCATCGAAAACGAAGACGGCGAAGAGGCCGAGGTTGAGGGCGGCGAATTGGTCGAAACCTCTGCCACCTCGCGCGAAGTGGCAGTTGTGGGCGCCACGGGCGAGGCCTTGGATCGCACCGATGATCCTGTGCGCATGTATCTGCGCGAAATGGGATCGGTGGAACTTTTGTCGCGCGAAGGCGAAATTGCCATCGCCAAGCGGATCGAGGCCGGCCGCAACACGATGATTGCGGGGCTGTGTGAAAGCCCGCTGACCTTTCAGGCCATCATCATCTGGCGTGACGAACTTTTGAACGAAGACATTCTTTTACGCGATGTGATCGACCTAGAAGCGACCTTTGGCCGCAGCCTCGAAGGCGAAGAAGGCATCGTTGGCGCCGAAATTGATGGGTTGGACATTGAAGGCGTCTCTGCTGCCCCGCGCCGGACGGCGGGCGGCGAACCCGAACTTGATGCCGACGGCAACCCGCTGATGGGGGCTGTGGAAGACGACGAAGAGGACGAAGACGGCGTTGCCATGTCGCTGGCCGCGATGGAGGCCGCACTAAAGCCGCAGGTTTTGGAAACGCTTGACAAGATCGCGGATGACTACGGCAAGCTGGAAGAAATGCAAAACCTGCGCATGGACGCCGCCTTGACTGTGAAAACCCAGTTTTCGGCTGGGGATGAGGCCGCCTATCAACAGCTGCGCTCGGAAATCGTCAAGCTGGTCAACGAGTTGCACCTGCACAACAACCGGATCGAAGCGCTGATCGACCAGCTTTACGGCATCAACCGCAAGATCATGGTGATCAATTCCGGCATGGTCAAACTTGCCGACGCCGCCCGCATCAACCGGCGCGAGTTTATCGATGAATACCAAGGCTATGAGTTGGACCCAACTTGGGTGGACCGCATGGCAGCAAAAGCCGGCCGTGGCTGGCAAGTCTTGATCGAGAAAAGCCGCGCTGCCATCGACGATCTGCGCAGCGAGATGGCAGAGGTCGGCAAATATGTCGGCGTCGACATCTCGGAATTCCGCCGCATTGTGAACCAAGTGCAAAAGGGCGAGAAAGAGGCGCGTCAGGCCAAAAAGGAAATGGTGGAAGCCAACCTGCGTCTGGTGATCTCGATTGCCAAGAAATACACCAACCGCGGCTTGCAATTCTTGGATCTTATCCAAGAGGGCAATATCGGCCTGATGAAAGCCGTCGACAAATTCGAATACCGCCGCGGCTACAAGTTTTCCACCTATGCGACATGGTGGATCCGTCAGGCTATCACGCGCTCTATCGCCGATCAGGCCCGCACCATCCGCATTCCGGTGCATATGATCGAAACGATCAACAAACTGGTGCGCACGGGCCGGCAAATGCTGCACGAAATCGGGCGCGAACCGACGCCGGAAGAATTGGCCACCAAGCTGCAGATGCCCTTGGAAAAAGTGCGCAAGGTGATGAAAATCGCCAAAGAGCCGATTTCATTGGAAACCCCGATTGGTGATGAAGAAGACAGCCAACTTGGCGATTTCATCGAAGACAAAAACGCAATCCTTCCACTGGATTCGGCTATTCAGGAAAACCTGAAAGAAACCACAACCCGCGTTCTGGCCAGCCTGACCCCGCGCGAAGAACGCGTGCTGCGCATGCGCTTTGGCATCGGCATGAACACCGACCATACGCTGGAAGAAGTGGGCCAACAGTTCAGCGTCACCCGCGAACGCATCCGCCAGATCGAGGCCAAAGCACTGCGCAAGCTAAAGCACCCAAGCCGCAGCAGGAAGTTGCGGAGTTTCTTGGATCAATAACTAATGTGCGTGCTTGCACGCACCACCCCGCGCCATGGGTGCGTGAAATCACGCATCCTACCCACTAGATTTGTGGACGACGTCCGCGAAAGATTGGATCGCTCAACTAACTTGAAGGGGTGGTAGGTACTCCTGCCCTCCCTTGACTATATGTACGCAATCACGTACCCTCCACCCCATGAAAACTCTCTCCTCCACCGAACTCCGCGCCAATCTTTCCGCTGTCATGGACCGCGTGAATGACGATCATGAACCCGTCATCGTCCACCGCGCCAAGGGCAAGCCTGTGGTCATGGTCAGTCTGGAAGACTGGGCCAGCATGGATGAGACGACCTATCTTACCTCTTCGCCCGCAAACAAAGCGGCGCTTGACGAGGCAATCCGCGGCTTGAACGCGGGCGCGCCGACCATCGTTAAGACAATGGAAGAGTTGGAAGCGATGGCGCGGGATTGAACATCGTCTTTCACGCCCGCGCCTTTGACCAATATGTCGAATGGCAAAGGCTTGATCGCACGCGTCTTACCAAGATCAACCGCTTGATCGCCGAATGCCAGCGCCACCCCTTTGAGGGTACGGGTAAGCCCGAACCGCTTAGGGGCGATTATTCTGGGTGGGGGTCGCGCCGGATCGACCGAAAGCATCGGTTGGTCTATCGTGTCACCGACAATATGCTGGAAATCGCCCAGTGTCGTTACCATTACCAAGGTTAAGGCCATACCATGTCCCTCCTCTCCCGCCTCTTTGGCAAATCCACACCCAAAGCCCCCGATCCCATCCTGCACAAAGACTACCGTATCTTTGCGCAGCCTGTGGCGGCATCGGGCGGCTACCGCGTTACCGCGCTCATTGAAAAAGACATCGCGGGCCAGACCAAGGCCCATCTTTTGCAGCGCGCCGATACCTGCAGCTCGCTGCAAGAGGCCACCGAGCTTTCCATCGCCAAATCCCGCCAAGCGATCGACCAGTTGGGCGATGCGCTCTTTGCCTAAGCCCATGGACGCGGGCGGCCGCTTGGCCTAAGGCCTTGCCATGCCCCCCATGCCGGAGCCTGCCATGACCGATCGCGAAACCATCGTCACCCCGCTGACTGCACTGCGCGCGCGCGCGACCATCCACATCGTGGGGCAGGCCTTGCAAGCGGGTGAATTGGCTGTGACCTATTCAGAACTGGCCCGCCGCTTGGGCATGTCAAAGGTCAACGGGCAGGGGTTGAATGCCTATTTGATCGAAGCCGCAGCGATTTGCGCCGAACAGGGCCTGCCCAACATTGGCGTTTTGGTGGTGTCGCAAGACAGTTTGGCTGCGGGCGAACCGATGCCGGCGCAAAGCGCGTTATCAACCCTCTTTTTCACCAAAACCGGCCTTGCCCGCGATGATGTGCCCGCCGAACAGGCCCGTCTGCGGGCGGTGGATTGGGCCGCTGCCTTGACGCGTCTGGGGTCGTGACTGAGTCCTTTCCGCCACAGGTTTGCCCTATATCTAGCGGGTGCATATTCCCCCTAGCCTAAAGCTATGCTCTGCCCCTATACTTATCCACAAGGGGCGGGGTAACCGCTGCGAAAAGTTTTGGCAGGTAACAACAAAAAGGTGCAAGCCCATGCGCTGCCCGTTCTGCGGCAATATTGACACGCAAGTGAAAGACTCTCGTCCCGCCGAAGATCACGTCTCGATCCGGCGCCGGCGCTTTTGTCAGGCTTGCGGCGGTCGCTTTACCACTTATGAACGCGTGCAACTGCGCGATCTGGTGGTCGTAAAATCCTCGGGCAAGCGCGAGGATTTTGACCGTTCCAAACTGGAACGCTCGATCCGCATCGCGATGCAAAAACGCCCGATTGATCCGGACCGGATCGACCAGATGATTTCTGGCATCGTGCGGCGCTTGGAAAGCTTGGGCGATACCGACATTCCCTCCAAGACGATCGGCGAGATTGTGATGGAAAGTTTGGCGCGGATCGACACCGTGGCTTATGTGCGTTTTGCCAGCGTTTACAAAAATTTCCAAGCGGCGGATGATTTTGACCGCTTTGTGTCTGAACTGCGGCCCATGCCCAGCACGGATGACTGACGCGGATCACATGGCCCATGCCCTGCGCCTTGGCGCGCGGGGCTTGGGGGGTGTGTGGCCCAACCCGGCAGTTGGCTGTGTGATCGTAAACGGTGCTGTCGTCGGGCGCGGCTGGACCCAACCGGGTGGTCGGCCCCATGCAGAGACGATGGCCTTAGCCCAAGCAGGCGATGCGGCGCGGGGCGCCACGGCCTATGTCACGCTGGAACCCTGTGCGCATCACGGCAAGACCCCGCCCTGTGCCGAAGCTTTGATTGCGGCGGGCGTGGCGCGCGTTGTCACCGCGCTAACCGATCCTGACCCGCGCGTCGCAGGGCGTGGCCATGCCATGCTGCGGGCGGCTGGCATCGCTGTGACCGAGGGCGTTCTGGAACCAGCCGCACGGGAGGCAAATGCGGGCTTCCTTAAGCGCGTCACCCAAGGCTTGCCGCTTGTCACGCTCAAAATGGCCGCCACCTTGGATGGCCGCACCGCCACCGCCCAAGGGGAAAGCCGCTGGATCACCGGAGCAGAGGCGCGCCGTGGGGTTCATGCGCTGCGCCTGTGTCATGACGCTGTGCTGGTCGGGGCAGGCACGGCGCGGGCGGATGATCCTGATCTGAGCGTGCGCGATATGGGGGCCACGCGCCAACCTGTGCGCATCGTGATCGACGCGACGCTTTCCCATGCCGCTGACAGCAAACTTGGCCGAAGTGCGCGGCTTTCGCCGGTATGGCTGCTGCACGGCCCTGCGGCCCCCGAAGCGGCCCGCCAAGCTTGGGCTGCCACGGGCGCGCGGCTGATCGCACTGCCCGCCGCCCCCCATATCTCTGTCCGTGCCGCTTTGCAGGCGCTGGTGGCAGAGGGGATCACCCGCCTCTTGTGCGAAGGCGGGGCCACGCTGGCCGCTCTTTTGGTGGCAGACGACCTGGTGGACCGCGTGGTCTTGCACACCGCCGGCGCGTTGATCGGGGCCGAGGGCGCGCCTGTCTTGGGGCCTTTGCATTTGGCCCAACTGTCCGACGCCAGCAGATGGCAGCGCCTGTCGATGCGTGCCTTGGGACACGATGTCGAAACCGTGTGGCAGCGCAGGTCCATTTAAGCCGTCATACCCCTTGTTCTGCTGGCCTTGTTGCGCCATCGTTGCCGAAACGGGGGGGCGTCATGCATATTCTTATCCTAGGTGCCGCTGGCATGATTGGCCGCAAACTGGCGCAGTCTTTGTCAGAAGACGGCCACCGCCTGACACTGGCCGACGTGGTTCCGCCCCCCGCTTTGCCCAATGCCACGGGCCTGACATTGGATTTGACCGCCGCCGCCGCCCCCAGCCTGATTGCAGGGCGGCCCGATGCGATCATCCACCTTGCGGCGATTGTGTCCGGAGAGGCCGAGGCGGATTTTGACAAGGGCTATGCCACCAACCTCGATTCCACCCGTGCCCTGCTGGAAGCCATCCGCGCCACGCCGGGCTATGTGCCCAAGGTGATCTTTGCCTCCTCCATCGCGGTGTTTGGTGCGCCCTTTCCCGCCAAGATCCCGGATGACTTCTTCACCACGCCGCGCACGTCTTATGGCACGCAAAAGGCCATAACCGAGCTGTTGATGTCTGACTACACACGGCGCGGCTTCATCGACGGCATCTCGATCCGCCTGCCCACGATCTGCGTGCGCCCGGGGCTGCCCAACAAAGCCGCCTCGGGCTTTTTTTCAAACATCATCCGCGAGCCTTTGGTTGGCAAGCCTGCGATCCTGCCGGTGTCTGATACGGTGCGCCATTGGTTCGCCAGCCCCGGTGCGGCTGTGGGCTTTTTTCGCCATGCGCTGACGCTGGATTTGGCCCTTTTGGGTGACCGCCGCGCGCTGTCGATGCCCGGCCTGTCAGCGACCGTCGCTGAAGAGATCGAAGCCCTGCGCCGTGTGGCGGGGCAAAAGGCGGTCGATCTGATCACCCTTGCGCCCGATGAAACCATCGCCCGCATCGTGGCGACATGGCCACTCGACTTTGACACCGCCCGTGCCACTGCTTTGGGCTTTGTGGCAGAAACCAGCTTCGATGCCATCATCGCAGCCCATTTGAAAGAGATCTGATGCCCCGCCCGTCCCACCCCACAGCCTTGGTCACCGGCGGCAATCGCGGCATTGGTTTTGAAATCGCGCGTGGGCTGATGGCCCAAGGTGTCGCCGTCACCGTCGGTGCAAGATCCGAAGACGAGGGGCGCACGGCCGCTGCGGCTTTGGGCTGCCGCTTTGCCAAGATCGACCTTCTGAACCCCGACAGCTATTTTGACTCTTACGCCAAATCGGGCGGCTGGGATATTTTGGTCAACAATGCGGGGATACTGAAAGATGTTTCGCTGCTCGCCAAAGGGTCAGACTTTGACGAGGCGATGGAGGTGATGGTGGCCGCCCCGCTGGACCTGATCCGCCTGAATACACCGCATTGGCAGCGTACGGGCTGGGGGCGGATTGTGAATCTGTCGTCCAGTTTGGGCGCGCATGAGCGTGGCCTTCAGGGGCCGGGGGCTTATTCGGTGGCCAAAGCCTCGCTGAACGCGCTGACACGGGTTTTGGTGCGCGATCTGCCGGCGGGGGTCAAGATCAACTGCTGCGATCCGGGTTGGGTCGCCACCCGCATGGGCGGGCCGACCGCGCCCGTGACTGTAAAGCAGGGGGCCGACACCCCGCTGTGGCTGGCGCTATTGCCCGACGATGGCCCGACGGGCGGCTTTTTCCGCTAGCGCGAGGTGGCGGCCTGGTAAGCATCGGGGCCAGCCCCCCATGTGTGCCAAAGAGCGGGGGGCCAGCCCCCCGCACCCCCCGGAGTATTTGCGCCTCGGTGAAGGGAAAGGGTTAGTGTTCGACGGGAACAGAATAGAGGATGAAATCCGATTTCGGGCGATAGGTGTCGTACAGCCTGCGGCCCGCATAGTTGAACTCTTGCGTCAGCCAGCGCACGTTGGTGAAGCCCTGCGCTTTGGCAAAGCCCATCACATGGTCAATCATCGCCCGCCCAATGCCCGCGCCGCGCTGGTCGGGGCGCACGTACAGGTCTGACAGGTAAACAACCTTGGCGCCCGAAAGCGAGCGGTGCATCAGCTGGTATTGGCACAGGCCCACCACTTGCCCGTCTTGCAGGGCAAGGTCGGCCCAGAAATCTTCGGCACCGAAAATCCAGTTCCAGGTGGCTTGCTTGCCCTCAGGCGTCGTGGTGGTTTTGTAAAAGGCAGCGTAGGCGTCAAACAACTCTTCCCAAACGGCGCGGTCAGAGGTTTGCAGGGGGCGGATGTCGATGGGCATGGTTCTCTCCAATTTCGCGCAACCCTCGCGCCCGCAGGGCATGGCGTCAAGCGCTTGCGGATGGTTGCTGCCTTCAGGCATGGTCAGGGCTGCACAGATGGGGGCGGGGATGATTCCAGTCATTGGCTATAAGGGGCACAAGGTGGCCGTGTTGGGCCTTGGCCGTTCGGGCCTTGCCACCGCTGCCGCCCTGACGGCGGGTGGGGCAGAGCCGCTTTTGTGGGACGAGTCCGCCGAAGCGCGCGCCAAGGCCGAGGCCGAGGGCTTTGCCCTGACCGATCTGTCGCGTGCGACCGCCTTTGAGGGTGTGGCCGCGCTGATCACCAGCCCCGGCATCCCGCATCTGTACCCCGCGCCACACCCGATCATCGCGCGGGCGATGGCGCTGGGCATTCCGGTTGATAACGACATCGGCCTGTTTTTCCGCAGCTATGCCACAGCCGATTGGGACAATTTCGAAACCGCCCCGCGGGTGATCTGTGTGACGGGATCAAACGGGAAATCCACCACCACGGCCCTGATCCACCATATTTTGCAAGAATGTGGCCGCCCCACCCAGATGGGCGGCAATATCGGGCGCGGCGTTTTGGATCTGGACCCTGCCTGTGACGGCGAGGTCGTGGTCCTAGAACTGTCGTCGTATCAAACCGACCTTGCCCGCTGCCTGACGCCGGATGTGGCCATTTTCACCAACCTGTCGGCGGATCATCTGGATCGGCACAATGGCATGGGCGGCTATTTCGCCGCCAAACGCCGCCTGTTTGCCGAAGGTGGCCCTGACCGCGCCATCATCGGCGTTGACGAGGCCGAGGGGCGTTATCTGGCCAACCAGTTGGCCGAAGGGGCGGGGGATGATCGGGTGATCCGCATATCCTCGGGGCAAAAGCTGGATGGCTTTGGCTGGACAGTCTTTGCCCGCAAGGGGTTTTTGTCAGAATGGCGGCGGGGCAAACAAGCGGCCTCGATTGACCTGCGCGAGGTTGCGGGCCTGCTAGGCGCGCATAACCATCAAAACGCGTGTTGTGCCTATGCCGCCTGCCGCACGCTGGGCTTTGCGCCCAAGCAGGTTGAGGCGGCGTTGCACAGTTTTGCAGGGTTGGCCCACCGCGCCCAAGTGATAGGCCAGCGAGGCGGGGTGCGCTTTGTCAACGACAGCAAAGCCACCAATGCCGACAGCGCCGCCAAGGCGCTGCAATCTTATGCCAAGATCCGCTGGATCGCGGGCGGTCTGGGCAAAGAGGGCGGGATCAAAGGGCTGATCCCCTATCTAGGGTCGGTGCAAAAGGCCTATCTGATCGGCCAATCCGCCCAAGACTTTGCCCAAGATCTGGGCGATCTGCCCTATGACATCTGCGAAACGATGGCCCGCGCCGTGGCCCAAGCCGCCGCCGAGGCACAAGAGGGCGAGGTGGTGCTGCTGTCACCCGCCGCCGCCTCGTTCGACCAATATCCCAATTTCGAAAAACGCGGCGAGGATTTTACAGCCCTCGTCCAAGCCCTGATCGGAGGCTGACATGGACGGCGAATGCACCTGCGGCGCGGTCACCTACCGCATGACCCAAAGCCCGCTTTTTACCCATTGCTGCCACTGCACATGGTGCCAACGTGAAACGGGCAGCGCCTTTGCGCTGAATGCCATGATCGAAACCGAATATCTGCAGGTGTATGGGGCGGTGGAAGAGATCGTCACCCCCTCGCAGTCAGGCAAGGGCCAGATCATCGCCCGCTGCCCCGCCTGCAAAGTGGCGATTTACAGCCACTATGCAGGCGCAGGCCGATCGATGGCCTTTGTGCGCGTGGGAACACTGCGCGCGCCAAGCACGTGCCCGCCCGATATCCACATCTACACCTCGACCAAACTGCCATGGGTGGTTTTGGATACGACTGTGCCCATCCTGCCCTTGTCTTACGATCGCAAAGCCTATTGGCCGCAATCTAGCTTGGATCGCCGTCTGGCGCTTTTGGCGCGGCATCCCAAATAACATCTGCCTTTTGCCCAAAAAAACCAGCCAAAGTTGAAGGCTGGCTTGGGACGAAGGGCCATCCCAGCGTGCGGCCCATCTGTTTGGGCCCAAAGCGCAAATCTGTCTAGCCAGACCCCGGCATTTGGGCTAGGATTGTCTTTGATCCGGGAACAACTCGGGCATATCGGCAGTCAGGCAAGCAGGCGATCTATGACAGAAATGGTTTACGGCTCCATGCCCGCACGGGTGCAAGAGCCGGTCCTTCCGCGTTGGTGGCGCACCATTGATAAGTGGACGCTCACCTCGATCTTGATCCTTTTTGGCATCGGGATGCTGTTGGGGCTTGCGGCATCTGTGCCGCTGGCCTCGCGCAACGGCTTGCCGCAGTTCTATTATGTGCAGCGCGAGGCGGCCTTTGGGGTTGTGGCCTTGGGCACGATGTTTGGCTTTTCGCTGCTGTCGCCCAGTGCGATCCGCCGTGTGGGGGTGATGGGGTTTGCCATCGCCTTTTTGGCGCTTGTTTGTTTGCCCCTTTTGGGCACCGACTTTGGCAAAGGGGCGATCCGCTGGTATTCCTTGGGCTTTGTATCCTTTCAGCCGTCCGAGTTTCTTAAGCCCGGCTTTATGATCATGGCCGCTTGGCTGATGGCCGCCTCTGCCGAAGTGGCGGGGCCGCCCGGCAAGGTGATCTCGTTTGGGCTGCTTTTGGTGATCGTGGGCTTTTTGGCGCTGCAGCCTGACTTTGGCCAAACCATGCTGATGATTTTTGGCTGGGGGGTGATTTATTTTGTCGCCGGTGCACGCATCATTTGGATCACCTTGTTCTTAACTGTTATCGGCATTGCGGGCAATTTCGCCTATCATAATTCCGACCATTTCGCCCGCCGCATCGATGGCTACCTGAATGCGGATATCGATCCGCGCAGCCAAATCGGCTATGCCACCAACGCCATTCAAGAGGGTGGCTTCTTTGGGGTGGGTGTTGGCAATGGCCAAGTGAAATGGACCTTGCCTGACGCCCATACCGATTTCATCATTGCCGTGGCAGCCGAAGAATATGGCCTGATCTTGGTGCTGGTCATCCTTGGCCTTTACGGCACCGTGGTCGTGCGGTCTTTGTTGCGGCTGACCAAAGAGCGAGATCCTTTTGTGCGCTTGGCGGGTACGGGGCTTGCCTGCATCTTTGGTGTGCAAGCCATGATCAACATCGCTGTTGCCGTGCGCCTTTTGCCGGCCAAGGGAATGACGCTGCCATTCGTATCTTATGGCGGATCTTCGGTTATCGCTGCGGGCATCACGATGGGTATGCTTTTGGCGCTGACCCGCAACCGCCCGCAAGGAGAGATCAGCGATCTCTTCAAGCGCGGCGGTCGTTGACATGGCAAAACGACCCTATCTTTTGATCGCAGCCGGTGGCACCGGCGGCCATATGTTTCCCGCCCAAGCCTTGGCCGAGGCAATGGTGGCAAAAGGCTGGCGGGTGCGCCTGTCGACCGATCAGCGCGGCGCGCGCTATGCCGGTGGCTTTCCGCCCGATGTAGAGCGTTTGGTTGTCTCGTCGGGCACTTTCGCGCGGGGGGGCGCTGTGGCGCGCCTTTTGGTGCCGTTTCAGATTGCGGGCGGTGTTTTGTCAGCGCTGGCGCGATGTGTCTGGGATCGGCCCTCGGTTGTGGTGGGCTTTGGCGGTTATCCGTCCATCCCCGCCCTTTCGGCGGCATGGCTGCTGCAAGTGCCACGGATGATCCATGAACAAAACGGCGTCTTAGGACGGGTCAATCAGATCTTTGCCCGCCGTGTGGCCCAAGTGGCCTGCGGCACATGGCCCACCCAACTTCCCCCCGGTGTCGAGGGCCAAGCCGTGGGCAACCCCGTGCGCCAAACGGTGCTAGACCGCGCCGCGGCCCCCTATATGCCCCCCGGAGACTACCCGATGAGCGTGGTTGTGATCGGTGGCAGCCAGGGCGCGCGGGTGCTTTCGGATGTCGTGCCCGCAGCCCTAGCGGCACTGCCTGCCACCTTGAAATCATTTCTGCGCATTGCCCACCAAGCCCGAGCAGAGGATCACGACCGCGTGGTCGCAGCCTATGAGGCGGCCCAATTGTCGGCCGAAGTCGCCCCCTTTTTCACCGACATCCCCCGCCGTTTGGCCGAGGCGCAGTTGGTGATATCGCGCGCGGGGGCCTCTTCTGTTGCTGATATTTCTGTCATAGGCCGCCCGACCATCCTCATTCCTTTTGGCGCAGCCACCGGCGATCATCAAACCGCCAACGCGCGCGGTTTGGTTGACGCGCAAGCTGCTGTTTTGTGCCCCGAATCCGGCCTTGATGCCGCCGGCCTTTCAGCAGAGATTGCATCCATCCTTTCAAATCCAGAACGTGCCGAACACATGGCGGCCTTGGCCCGCGCCCAAGGCCGTCCTGACGCCACCATCCGCCTTGCCGCCATGGTCGAGGCTCTTGCCGGACCGAAATCATGAACGCTGCCGCGACCAAACTGCCGATGGAATTGGGGCCGATCCACTTTGTTGGCATTGGCGGCATCGGGATGTCGGGCATTGCCGAGGTGTTGATGACCTTGGGTTACAGCGTGCAGGGATCCGATGCCCGCGCGTCCAAAATCACTGATCGTTTGGTGGCACTGGGGGTGAGCTTTTTTGAAGGTCAGGCTGCGGCCAATATCGGGGCTGCGGCGGTGGTTGTGATTTCTTCCGCCATCAAAAAGGGCAATCCCGAACTGGAAGAGGCCCGCCGCCGCAAACTGCCCGTGGTACGCCGCGCCGAGATGCTGGCCGAACTGATGCGGCTGAAATCCAACATCGCCATTGCCGGTACGCATGGCAAGACCACAACGACCACGATGGTGGCAACCTTGCTGGACAAGGGTGGGTTTGATCCGACCGTGATCAACGGTGGGGTGATCCACGCTTATGGGTCCAACGCGCGGGCCGGGGCGGGGGAATGGATGGTGGTCGAGGCGGACGAATCTGACGGATCGTTCAACCGCCTGCCCGCCACGATTGCCATCGTCACCAACATCGACCCCGAACATATGGAGCATTGGCACACCTTTGATGCGCTGCGCAAAGGCTTCTTTGACTTTGTGTCTAACGTGCCGTTTTATGGTCTGGCCGTCTGCTGCACCGACCACCCCGAGGTGCAGGCCTTGGTGGGCCGCGTCACCGACCGCCGTATCGTGACCTTTGGCTTTAACGCCCAAGCCGATGTGCGCGCGGTCAACCTGCGCCATGACGCAGGGCGCACGACCTTTGACGTGGTGCTGCAAGGCGAAGAGGGGGCGCCTGTGATCGAAAACTGCACTCTTCCGATGCCGGGCGATCACAACGTGTCCAACGCTTTGTCCGCCATCGCTGTGGCCCGCCATTTGGGCATGAAACGCGCCGAAATCCGCGAGGCTTTGGCCAGTTTTGCCGGCGTCAACCGCCGCTTTACCACGGTGGGCACGGTGGGCGGGGTGACGATTATTGACGATTATGGCCATCATCCGGTTGAAATCGCAGCGGTGCTGAAAGCCGCCCGCCAGTCGGTTGCCAAAGTGCCCGGTGCGCGCGTGATCGCCATCCACCAACCCCACCGCTACACCCGATTGGCCAGCCTGTTCGAAGACTTCTGCACCTGTTTTAACGAGGCCGACGTGGTCGCCATCGCCGATGTCTATGCCGCTGGCGAAGACCCGATCCAAGGCGCGTCGCGCGACGACCTTGTCGCAGGCCTGATCGCCCACGGCCACCGCCACGCCGAACCCTTGATGGGAGAGGCCGATTTGCCCCGCTTGGTGCGCCAAAACGCCCGTCCGGGGGATATGGTGGTGTGCTTGGGGGCGGGGTCGATCTCGACTTGGGCCAACGCGTTGCCGGGGAAATTGGCGTAAGCGCATCTTGCGCCCCCTGCACGCCACTTGTAGCAAAGCGCCATGATCAAACTTCCCACCCCCCGCGGCATACTCACACCGCAACGCCCCTTGGCGGACCTTACTTGGCTGCGCGTGGGCGGGCCGGCGGATTGGTTGTTTCAACCGACGGATGAGGATGATCTGGCGCAGTTTCTGCGCGATCTTGACCCCTCGGTTGCAGTCTTTCCGATGGGGGTTGGCTCGAATCTGATCGTGCGCGATGGCGGGATCCGGGCGGTGGTGATCCGGCTGGGGCGAGGGTTTAATGACATCGCCGTCCATCGTGACCGCGTGGTGGCAGGGGCAGCCGCGCTGGATGCCCATGTTGCGCGTCGCGCGGCAGAGGGCGGGTTGGACCTGACCTTTTTGCGCACCATCCCTGGCACTATTGGCGGGGCTGTGCGGATGAATGCGGGCTGCTATGGGTCTTATGTCAAAGATCACCTGATTGAGGTGCGCGCCATCTCGCGGCAGGGGCAGGCGGTGACGATCAAAGCCGCCGATTTGCACCTTGCCTACCGCCAATCGACCTTGGCTGAGGGCTGGGTGATTGTGCAGGCCACCTTTGCCGCCTCTCTGGCCGATCCGGCTGCGCTAGAGGTGAAGATGGCCGACCAAATCGCCAAGCGCGATGCCAGCCAGCCGACCAAAGACCGCTCTGCCGGGTCAACGTTTCGCAATCCAGTTGGCCATTCTTCGACCGGTCAGGCCGATGACAGCCACGAGCTGAAGGCGTGGAAGGTGATCGACGACGCTGGCTTGCGCGGTGCCACGCTGGGTGGCGCGCAAATGTCGCCCAAACATTCCAACTTTCTGATCAATCTTGGCCAAGCAACCGCCGCGGATTTGGAAAATCTTGGCGAGCATGTGCGAAAGAGGGTTTTGCAAAACTCAAGTATCAGGTTAGAGTGGGAAATCATGCGCGTCGGCGAACCGGCGGCAGAGCAAAAATAAAAACCGGCAAAGCCCGGATGAGGCAGTGATGGTGGGCAGGCTTGCAGGCGCAGGCCCCCGCGTGGCGGTACTGATGGGGGGGCTTTCCGCAGAACGGGAAGTGTCGCTGTCATCGGGGCACGAATGTGCCAAAGCCTTGCGGGTGGCAGGATATGACGTGGTGGCGCTGGACGCTGGCCGCGATCTGGCTGCACGTTTGCAAGAGATCAAGCCCGACTGCGTATTTAACGCCTTGCATGGCCGATTTGGCGAAGATGGCTGCGTGCAGGGCCTGCTGGAATGGCTGGAAATTCCCTATACCCATTCGGGCGTTCTGGCTTCCGCCTTGGCAATGGACAAAACCGCCAGCAAAGCCGCCTATGCCGCCGCGGGGTTGCCGATTGTGGCCTCTGTTCTGGCCTCGCGCGATGAAGTGGCACAGGGCCATGTGATGGCCCCGCCCTATGTGGTCAAGCCGAACAACGAAGGCTCCTCGGTTGGGGTGTATATGGTGCGTCCGGGCGAAAATGCGCCGCGATTGGCACAAAGCATGCCCGAAACCGTTATGGTAGAGGCCTATGCGCCTGGGCGTGAAATGACGGTGGCGGTGATGGGCGCGCGCGCCTTGGCGGTCACCGATATTCTGACCGATGGCTGGTATGACTTTGATGCCAAATACAAACCCGGCGGCAGCACCCATGAGGTGCCCGCCCGACTGCCCGACGAGATTTCTGCGGCCTGCCTTGACTTTGCCCTGCGCGCCCACCGCACCTTGGGCTGCCGTGGCCTTAGCCGCACCGACTTTCGCTGGGATGAAAGCCGGGGCTTGGCGGGGTTGATCTTGCTGGAAACCAACACCCAACCCGGTATGACCCCCACCTCGCTTGCCCCAGAGCAGGCGGCTTATTGCGGAATTTCTTTTCCTGACCTGTGCGACTGGATCGTAAAGGACGCGTCATGCAATCGCTAGGCCGCACACAGCCCACGCGCCGCGATCCTGCCCCCTCGCGGTGGGCCTATAAGATGCAACGCCTGTGGCTGACACCGGCGTTTCGCATCTTTATGCGCTTTGGCTTGCCCGTGCTGGTGGTGGCCTTGGTCGTGGCCATCTTTATGGCCAGCCAAGCGCGGCGCGACAGTGTTTGGGGCTTGATGACCTCGGCCAAAGAACAAGTGACGGAACGGCCGATGTTTATGGTGAACTTGGTGGCCATCGACGGCGCCTCGCCCGAATTGGCAGATGCCGTGCGCGCGAAATTGCCGCTGCGCTTGCCACAATCGGCACTGGAGTTGGATTTGGATGCCGTTCGGGTTGCGGCAGAAAATCTGGATGCCGTTGCGCGCGCTGTGGTGCGCCTTGGGGTCGGCAATGTGCTGCAAATCACCATCACAGAACGCAAACCCGCTTGGGTTTGGCGCACCGAGTCTGGCCTGATCTTACTGGATAACACCGGCCACCGCATCGCAGGCTTGGCCGAACGCGCCGACCGTGCCGATTTGCCCCTGATCGCGGGGCAGGGGGCCAATTTGGCCATCCCCGAGGCCATGGCCCTTCTGCAAGCGGCACAGCCCTTTGAAAGCCGTATCCGTGGCTTGGTGCGCATCAGCACCCGCCGCTGGGATCTGGTGTTGGACCGCGCGCAAAGCATTCTTCTTCCCGCCGACAATCCCGTCGCCGCCCTTGAAGCTTTGATCGCCTTGGACGCCGCCGAAAACATTCTTGCGCGCGATTTGACCGCGGTTGATATGCGCAATCCCCAACGCCCTGTTCTTCGCCTTGCCCCGCCCGCCCTTGATGCGCTGCGCGCAGCGCATGGCATCACCGTTCCCACGGAGTCAAAATCATGACCGACCTGTACCAATCCCAACGTGCCATGCGAAATCTGCGAAAGGCTGCCCTGCAAAGGGGGATGATCGCGATCTTGGATGTGGGCACGTCAAAGATCGCCTGCCTGATCTTGCGATTCGACGGGCTAGAGGACGCGAGCGAAGGCGATGGTGTGGGGTCGATGGCAGGACAATCGAACTTCCGCGTCATCGGCGCTGCAACGACACGCTCGCGCGGGGTGCGCTTTGGCGAAATCAGCGCCATGAACGAAACCGAACGCGCCATTCGCACCGCCGTGCAGGCGGCTCAGAAAATGGCCAATGTGCGGGTGGATCATGTGATCGCCTGCTTTTCGGGCGGCGAACCGCGCAGCTATGGCCTTGCCGGCGAAATTGAACTGCACGATTCCTTGGTTCACGAAAACGATGTGTCGCGTGTCTTGGCCGCCTGCAATGCGCCTGACATCGGCGAAGGGCGTGAGGTGATCCATGCGCAGCCAGTGAACTTCGCGCTGGATCACCGTTCTGGATTGGCCGATCCGCGCGAGCAAAGCGGCAACCGCTTGGCCTGCGATATGCACCTTTTGACGGTAGATGCGGCCGTCGTGCAAAACCTTTTATACTGCATAAAACGGTGTGATCTGGATCTGGCAGGCATCGCTTCGTCGGCCTATGTCTCGGGGATCGCCGCCCTGGTAGAGGACGAGCGGGAACTGGGGGCTGCCTGTATCGACATGGGCGGTGGGTCGACGGGCCTGTCGATCTTTATGAAAAAGCACATGATCTTTTCGGATTCTGTGCGCCTTGGCGGCGATCATGTCACCTCTGACATCGCGCAGTGCTTGCACGTGCCCTTCGCCGTGGCCGAGCGTATCAAAACCAAACACGGCGGGGTTCATGCCACTGGTATGGACGACCGCGAGATGATCGAGATCGGCGGCGACAGCGGCGATTGGGAAAAAGACCGCCGCCAAGTCAGCCGCACCGAACTGATCGGAATCATCCGCCCGCGTGTGGAAGAGATCCTAGAACAAGCCGCCGAACGGTTGGAAGCCGCAGGATTTTCGCATTTGCCCAGCCAGCAGATCGTGCTGACAGGTGGGGCAAGCCAGATCCCCGGACTAGACGGTTTGGCCAGCCGCATTCTTGGCCAACGCGTCCGCATGGGGCGGCCCTTGCGTGTGCAAGGCCTGCCGCAAGCCGCGACGGGCCCGTCTTTTGCCTCGACCGTGGGGCTGTGCCTGTTTGCGGCCCATCCCCAAGATGAATGGTGGGATTTCGAGATTCCCGCCGAACGCTATCCGGCGCGGTCGATCAAAAGAGCGCTAAAATGGTTTAAAGACAACTGGTAACCCCCAATATCCTGCGCTTTAAGCGACATGACGGGGGTTGCTGAAATAAATTCACCATATTTTGTGGTGAACATGCGGTTTTTTAGTGACGTTTCGCCGCATTATGTCTAAGATCAGCGGTACACCGGCTTGTTCAGCGGCAAAAGCGGACAAGTTGGGCTAAAAGACGAAAAAGAAAAAGGCAGCGCGGGGCCGCTGCGACACAACAAAAAACGGCGGGACGTGACATGGCTTTGAACCTTACAGTCAATGCAGAGCGCGAAGACTTGAAGCCGCGCATCACGGTGTTTGGCGTCGGCGGCGCCGGGGGCAATGCGGTCAATAATATGATCGACAAGAAACTCGAAGGTGTCGAGTTTGTTGTGGCCAACACCGATGCGCAAGCCTTGCAGCAAAGCCGCTCGACCCATAAAATCCAGATGGGTCTGAAAGTCACCGAAGGGTTGGGTGCCGGTGCGCGCCCCTCCGTCGGATCCGCCGCCGCCGAGGAATCTATCGAGCAGATCGTAGACCATCTGGCTGGTGCACATATGTGCTTTATCACCGCAGGCATGGGTGGGGGAACAGGTACAGGCGCTGCCCCCATCATCGCGCAAGCGGCCCGCGAATTGGGCGTGTTGACGGTGGGCGTTGTGACCAAGCCCTTCCAGTTCGAAGGCAATAAGCGGATGCGTCAAGCCGAAGAAGGCATCGAGGCGCTGCAACAGGTTGTCGACACATTGATCGTCATCCCCAACCAGAACCTCTTCCGTCTTGCCAACGAACGCACCACCTTTACCGAAGCCTTCGCGATGGCGGACGACGTTTTGTATCAAGGCGTGAAAGGTGTGACCGACCTGATGGTTCGCCCTGGCTTGATTAACCTAGATTTTGCCGATGTACGCGCCGTGATGGAC
>CAIMWI010000080.1 GCA_903845215.1 uncultured Rhodobacterales bacterium
CTTGGGCCCCAAAGGCCGCAATGTCGTGATCGACAAGTCCTTTGGCGCACCGCGCATCACCAAAGACGGTGTGACGGTTGCCAAGGAAATCGAACTGGCTGACAAGTTCGAAAACATGGGCGCGCAAATGGTGAAGGAAGTCGCTTCCCGCACCAACGACGAAGCCGGTGACGGCACAACCACCGCCACCGTTCTGGCCCAAGCCATCGTTCGCGAAGGCATGAAAGCCGTCGCCGCCGGCATGAACCCGATGGATCTGAAGCGCGGCATCGACATGGCCACCACCAAGGTTGTGGCTGCGATCAAAGCGGCCTCGCGTCCGGTCAAGGATTCGGACGAAGTCGCCCAAGTCGGCACAATCTCGGCCAATGGCGAAGCGCAGATCGGCCGCTTTATTGCTGACGCCATGCAGCGCGTTGGCAACGAAGGCGTGATCACCGTCGAAGAAAACAAAGGTCTTGAGACCGAAGTTGAAGTCGTCGAAGGCATGCAGTTCGACCGCGGCTACCTGTCGCCTTACTTCGTCACCAACTCTGACAAAATGACTGTCGAGCTGGAAGACGTGTTCATCCTGCTGCACGAAAAGAAACTGTCGTCGCTGCAGCCGATGGTGCCGTTGCTGGAAGCCGTGATCCAATCGCAGCGCCCGCTGCTGATCATCTCGGAAGATGTTGAAGGCGAGGCTCTGGCCACGCTGGTCGTCAACAAGCTGCGCGGTGGGCTGAAGATTGCCGCTGTCAAAGCGCCGGGCTTTGGTGACCGTCGCAAAGCCATGCTGCAAGACATCGCGATCCTGACCGGTGGTCAGGTTATCTCGGAAGATCTGGGCATGAAACTAGAGTCGGTGACCATCGACATGCTGGGCCGCGCCAAGAAAGTTTCGATCACCAAGGACAACACCACCGTCGTTGACGGCGCTGGTGCCAAGGCTGAAATCGAAGCCCGCGTTGGCCAGATCCGCACCCAGATCGAAGAAACCACGTCGGATTACGACAAGGAAAAACTGCAAGAGCGCGTGGCCAAGCTGGCTGGCGGTGTTGCGGTGATCCGCGTCGGCGGCATGACCGAGATCGAAGTGAAAGAGCGCAAAGACCGCGTTGACGACGCTTTGAACGCGACCCGTGCGGCTGTGCAAGAAGGCATCGTTGTCGGCGGTGGTGTGGCGCTGATCCAAGCTGCCAAAGTGCTGCACGACCTGAAGGGTGCCAACTCTGACCAGCAAAACGGCATCGCTATCGTACGCCGCGCGCTGGAAGCGCCGCTGCGTCAGATCGCCGAAAATGCCGGTGTTGACGGCGCTGTCGTCGCAGGCAAAGTGCGCGAAAGCAACGACCCGACCTTTGGCTTCAATGCCCAGACCGAAGAATATGGTGACATGTTCGCCTTCGGCGTCATTGATCCGGCCAAAGTGACGCGGACCGCGCTGGAAGACGCAGCCTCGATCGCCTCCTTGCTGATCACGACCGAAGCCATGATCGCTGATCGTCCGGAGCCCAAGGGCAACGGCGGTGGCGCTGGCGGCGGCATGGGCGGCATGGGCGGCATGGACGGCATGATGTAATCTGCCCCAAAGGCAGATCGAAAAGGGCGCCCGTTTGGGCGCCCTTTTTGTTGCGCGGCTAGGCTGGGACTGAAAACTGCAGGGGTTTTCTTAGAGGCTTTTTACCAGCCGGAACAGCGTGTGACCTGTCTCGTCATCAAAGCGCGTCACGCCGGTTGGGGCAAAGCCCTGCTGTGCCCAAAATTCATGGCCCCGCGTATTGGCCTGCAACACCCCCAGATACAGGCGCGGGCTGGGCCGGGCGAGGGTTTCAAGATGCGATGTAAAGGCCGCGCCGTGCCCTTGGCCGCGCGCTAAGGGCGCAAGGATCATCAGGCCAAGATAGGCGTCTTCGGGCTGGGGAAAGCCAAAAGACAGTTCGGCCACGCCAGACAGGTGGCCATCCAAGAACAGCCCCAAACGGTGCGAGCGTGCCGGATCGCAGTTGGGCGGGCAGGCGGTGAAAAACTCGTCCACCTGCGCGTCGTCGGGGTCGTGGCCCAGCCAAAGCTGGTAGTAATCTGCGGCCTGTAACAGCAGGGCGGCTACCGCGGCGCGGTCTTGCACGGGGTGAAGTGGGCGGATCAGTCTTTGGGGCATAGGATGGCGCTTATGGTTAGGTCGGTTGTGCCGCTGGGTTTTGTCCATGTCACGCTGTCGCCAGGTTCGCCCCCCAGCAAAGCGCGGGCCAGTGGCGCGTGAGCGCTGATGCGACCCAAGGCGGGGTCGGCCTCATCTTCGCCGGTGATTTCGTAAGTATGTGTGCGCCCTTGGGCATCACAGACCTGCACGCACAGGCCAAAGGCCACGCACGACAGATCGTGTTGGGCTGGGTCTACCGGAATGGCGCTGCGCAACCGCGCCTCAAGATAGCGGATGTCGCGTTCGGCGGCGGCTTCGGGAAACTTGTCCAACCGCTCGGCCCGCGCTTTCAAATCGGCCAAACGCCCCTGGGCTTGGCGCAATCTGTCTTGCAAATCGGCCAGCCCGCGCCGGGTGACATAGTTCGGATGGGCCGACAACGGCAGGTCGGGCAACGGGTCAAGGGCGCCGTCGCCCTCTTTGACAAAAGCGCGGCTCATCGGATCAAACGCTCTAGCGGATCATAGGTCAGGCCCTGCGACCACGCCATAGTGGCAAGGCTGTCAGGCTTGAAGCGGATCTTGCGAGTTTGCAGATCACTTTGCGTGAAAAAGCGCCGCTCTGTCACCACCCCCGCCGGATCGCGCCAATCGGCGACCAGATCGCCGCTGGTGACAGTGCAGTGAAAGAAAATTTCGACTTGATGAAAGCCGCTGGCGGGATCGTGAAATTCGTTGATCAGGGCAGGGGCCCCGACGCTGACCCGCAGGCCGGTTTCCTCAAAGACTTCGCGCATCAGGTTGTCTGGTAAAGACGAACCCGCCTCGACCCCGCCACCCGGCGCGCACCACAGATCAGAGCGCGCGTCGGCAAAGGCATTGACCAGCAACAAAGCACTGTCCTGCAAAATCAGGGCGCGGGCAGCCAAGCGAGGGGTTTTTGGTTTCATGCGCCAAGGCTAAAGCTTGGCGCATGAATGTCCAGCCCTTAGGCGGGAACGGCCGTGCCCGGCAGGTTGCGCCCCGACCACAGCAGATACAGCGATCCCATCAGTATAAGGGCAACACCCGCCCAGATATTGCCCTCGGGCCAATAGCCAAAGGCCAGACCATAGATCAAAATGTTGCTGATCAGCTTAAGATCGTCGAAGGGCTGCACAAAGGCCGCATCGCTGGCGGCATAGGCCCATGTCAGCAGATGCTGCGCCGCCATCATGATGATGCCGCCCGCCAGCAACCAAGCCAAGATTTGCAGGCTGGGCAGTTCAAACCCCGCCTGCAGCGACAGGCCCGCGTTGATCGGCGTCAGCAAAACCAGCAGCCACAGTGTCACGGTGGGGGCCTGTTCGGTGCGCGTCAGCACCTTGGTCATCAGCGATGAGGCCGCCCATAAAATTGCGGCGGCCACCGGATAGACCATCGTCGCCGTCAGCCCCGTGGTCCACAAGTTGGCCACAATGCTGGCCCCGCCCAACCCCACAGCCGCCGCAATCCAGCGTGGCGGGGTGACGGTTTCGCCCAAAAACACCTTGGCCCCGATCAGCACGAAAATCGGCGAGGTCATCACCAAGGCAATCACCTGCCAGATCGGCGTCCCCGAGGCGAGGCTTATCACAAAGGCCTGCACCCCTAGGGCCGACAGGATCACCCGGATCACATGCAAAACGGGGCGTTTTGTGCGCAGTTTGCCCAACCCCTCGCGCAGCACAAAGGGCAGTGAAAAGGCGGTGGCGATGGCATATTGCCAGAAGGTATCGGATTGCGGCTTAAAGCCCAATTGGGCGGTGATCACAAAAGTAATGGCATTGGCTGCGGCAAAACATACGCCCGCTAGCACCATAAAGCCTGCGCCTTTCAGAAGGTTGGTCTGATTCATGAGTGTCTCCTTACGACCACATAAATCAGGGGGATATGCGAATAGGCCCGCCCGATCGGGCGGTCACTTTGCGCATTCTCTTTCATCCGGACTATACCGTCGGCTCCGGAGTGACACCGGATCTGCTGACCCTTTGTTGCCAAAGGCGCTCGCGGGCTATACCGCCGGTGGGGAATTGCACCCCGCCCTGAGAATACCGGGAACGGCCCCGGCGGGGTGGACATATCATGATGCAGCAAGGCCGACAAGGTGCGCGGGTGCGCCGCATCTGTGCGTAGGGGCGGGGCCGTCGTCTTATGCCTGCGTGCCGCTTGCCAAGGCACAAGCCGCAGGCTATCAATTATCCAAATGCATAATAAGGCCCGCATCCCGTGTCTGCCGACCGCAAACCCTATCACCGCGAGACCGAGGATACCCGCCGTCAGGCGCTGATCACCGCCACCTTGGCGCTGGTGGCCGAAGGCGGGGCGCAGGCGGCCACGGTGCGCGCCATCGCCCAAAAGGCCGGTGTAACGGCGGGATTGATCCGGCATTATTTCCAAGGCAAAGACCAGTTGATCGCCGCCGCCTATGGCCATCTGATGACCCGCATGACGGCAGACAGTGCCGCTGACCTCAGCAAAGCCCCCCATGATCCAACGGCCCGGCTGGCGGCCTTTGTCGCCGCAGCACTCAGCCCGCCAGTGGTCGATGGGCAAGCGTTGATCCTTTGGGCGACCTTTTTGCAAGAAACCCACCGCGATCCGGCCATGCGCCAGACCCATGCGCAAACCTACCTTGCCTTTCGCGACCAGTTGCAAAGCCTGATCGCCGACCTGCCCGCGCTGAAAGGCGCGCAAGACCCCCGCCGCCTTGCCATCGCCTGCAACGCCGTGATTGACGGCTTGTGGATGGAAGGCTGCGCCTTGCCAGAAGCCTTTGCTTTGGGCGAACTTGTAGAAATTGGCCTGCGCGCAGTGGGGGCTATCTTGGGGACTGACCTTTCAGGGCAAGGGATGCGCGACCTTGCCCAAACGACAGACGCAAACAAGAAAGTGAAGACATGAAATATGCGGCAGTTACCGACCGTCTGGCAGGTCTTGGCGGGGCAAAATGGGAGGTTCACGCCAAAGCTAAGGCGATGATCGCCGCAGGCCAAGACGTGCTTTTGCTGACCATCGGCGAACCTGATGTCCCCCCCCCACCCGCGCTGCTCGCCACCGCCAAAGCGGCGATGGATGCAGGCCGCTATGCCTATTCCAACGGGCGTGGCGAACCGGCCCTGCTTGCAGCCTTGTCTGCCCGCTACACCGCCCGCAGGGGTCGCCCGATCAGCACCCAGCAATTCATGGCCTTCCCTGGCACCCAAACCGCCCTTTTCGCTGTGCTGACAGGGCTTGTCAGTCCGGGTGACGAAGTGCTGGTGGGCGATCCGATGTATGCCACCTACGAAGGTGTCATCATGGCGCCGGGGGCCAAAGTGGTCCCCGTGCCGCTGCGCCCCGAACACGGCTTTCGCATGCAAGCCGCCGATGTTGCGGCCCGTATCACCCCCGCCAGCCGTGTGTTGATGCTGAACACCCCGCACAACCCTACAGGGGCAGTGTTAAGCGCGGAAGATATTGTGGCGCTGGGCCGTGTCGCCAAAGCGCATGATTTGTGGATTGTCTGCGATGAGGTTTATGAAGAACTGATCTTCGCCGATGGCAAATTCGCCTCGCCGCTGGATATGGCCGATCTGGCCGAACGCTCGGTCGCCGTGTCTTCCATCTCTAAATCCCACGCCGCACCGGGCTTTCGTTCTGGCTGGGCTGTTGGGCCGGAAGAGTTTGTCGCAGCCCTGCTGCCTGTGGCCGAGACGATGCTGTTTGGCAACCAACCCTTCATCGCCGATATGACCGCCCAAGCCGTGGCCAAACCGTCAGAGGTTGCGCGCGGCATGGCCGAACGCTTTGCCCGCCGCGCCCGCCTGATCAAACAAGCCCTGCATGGCCAAAACGCGCTGCATGTGCACCAACCAGAGGCGGGGATGTTCTCTGTGGTCGATATTCGCGCCACGGGCCTGAGCGGTGAAGCCTTTGCCCACCGCCTGCTGGACGAGGAAAAAGTCGCCGTCATGCCCGGCGAAAGCTTTGGCCCCGCGCTGAACGGCTGGCTGCGCCTAAGCCTGACGCGGTCAGACGACGAACTGACCGAGGCCTGCCACCGCATCGCAGCCTTTGCCGCACGCCAGCTGACAGGTGCCAAATGAAAACCGTTGGCGAACGTCTGGTCGAAGGCCTCGCCGCGCGCGGGGTGCGCGTGGTTTTTGGCATTCCGGGGGTGCATACGGTCGAACTGTACCGTGGCCTGTCCGGCTCGCCCATTCGCCATGTCACGGCACGCCATGAACAAGGCTGCGCCTTTATGGCCGATGGCTATGCCCGCGTGAGCGGCCAGCCCGGGGTGGCCTTTGTCATCACTGGCCCAGGATTGACCAATGCGCTGACCGCCATGGCGCAAAGCCGCGAGGATTCGGTGCCGGTGCTGGTGATCTCGGGCGTCAACCGGCGCGACAGTCTGGGGCGTGGCTTGGGCCGGTTGCACGAATTGCCCGACCAAGGGGCGCTGGTGCGCGCGCTGTGCCCCTCGCGTCAGATCACTGGGCCGCAGGATGTGGGGCCCACCCTAGACTGGGCCTTTGCGCTTTTGACCACAGGCCGCCCCGGTCCAGTGCATATCGAAGTGCCCACCGACGTGATGCCCTTGCCCTGTGACGCCCTGCCCGCACCGGCACCCCCAAAGGCCAAGGCCCTGCCAGATGCCCAAGCCTTGGCGACAGCCGCAGCCTTGCTTAACGCCGCAAAGCGCCCCGTGATCTTGGCAGGCGGCGGCGTGCGGGGCCAAGAGGCCCATCTGACTGCCCTCGCTCAGCGGTTGAACGCGCCTGTTATCCAAACCACCAACGCGCGCGGCATGATGCACGGCCACCCGTTGTGCATTCCCGCTTCGCCCAGCCTTTTGCCGGTGCGTGCCCTGATCGCCGCATCGGACCAAATCCTCGCCATTGGCACCGAAATCGGCCAGACCGACTATGATATGTACGCCGATGACGCAGTCCCGTCTTTGGCCGAAATGATCCGCATCGACATCGACGCCGACCAATTGGCCCGCCACCCCGCAGCTCTAACCTTGCAAGGCGATTCAGGGGCCACCATGACGGCGCTTTTGCCGCAGCTGACCCAAAAACCCGCCCACAGCACCCAAGCGGCCCATGACACCCGCACCGCCGCCCGCGCTGCCTTGACTGACCTGTCGGCCACCATGCCCGCCCAGTTGGAAATGGTCGAGGCGATCCGCTCTGCCCTTCCCCAAGCCTTGATCGTGGGCGACAGCACCCAGCCGGTCTATGCCGGCAACCTTTACTATGACCATGACCGCGCCGGCGGCTGGTTCAACGCCGCCACCGGCTTTGGGGCGCTGGGATTTGGGCCAGGGGCTGCCGTAGGCGCAGCTATAGCCGCCCCGGGCACACAGGTTGTCTGCCTGATCGGCGACGGTGGTTTGCAATTCTCGCCGGGCGAGTTGCGCACGGCTTTGGATGAAAATCTGCCCATCACCTTCTTGGTTTGGAACAACGCCGCCTTCCGCGAAATCGCCGATGCGATGCGCGGGGCCAATACCGAAATCATCGGCTGCCACCCGTCACCCCTGCGCATGAACCATTTCGCCGCCGCTTGCGATCTGCCCTTTGTCTCGATCCCGCAAGACCCGCAAGAGTTGCATCGGGCGCTGTCCACCCCCTGCACAGGCCCCCGCCTGATCGAGGTGCGCGTCACCCTTTAACTTTCATATTTGCCCAAATATCCCCGCCGGAGGCCCGATTTTTCGCAGAAAAATCGTCCTATTCCCGCGTTTTATGCCGAGGCCACGATTTTTCGGCGAAAAATCAACTCACGCCAATTTGGCAAGCCGGGCTTCCAAAACCTCAAACGGCAGTCCGGGTTGGTCCTTGGCACAGCGAATAACCAACGAGGTTTTCACATTCGCCACATTCTCGGCCTTCAAGAGTTGCTCGGTCAGAAAGTTCTGAAAAGTCGACAGATCAGGCGCCACGCATTTCAGAATAAAATCGATCTCGCCGTTCAACATATGGCATTCGCGCACCAAGGGCCACGCGCGGCAGCGGCCCTCAAAGGTCGACAGGTCGGCTTCAGCTTGGCTGTTCAGCCGCACCATGGCAAAAACCTGCACCTCAAAGCCCATCTCGCGTGCGTCGATATCGGCGTGGTAGCCCTTGATATAGCCTGCCTCTTCCAGCGTGCGCACACGGCGCAAGCAAGGCGGGGCTGATATGCCGACCCGACTGGCCAATTCCACATTGGTCATGCGCCCATCGGCCTGCAATTCTGCCAGAATCTTGCGGTCAATCGGGTCAAGCTTGGAAACCGGCATGGGACGCTCCTCGTTTGCGGGATCTGTACGCCCACGGGGGACTTTGCGCAATAATATTTCACCGCCGCGCAAGAAAAAGTCGCACTTCGTCGACCCTTTTCTATCCCTGTCCCTGCGCATATATCTGCACTGCATCCAGAAAGGGCGGTTTTGTCATGGGCGAAAAGCGGCACAGCAAGGTTTTGATCATCGGCTCTGGCCCGGCAGGGTATACGGCGGCGGTTTATGCCGCGCGCGCCATGCTAAACCCGATTTTGGTGCAGGGCCTGACCCCGGGCGGCCAGTTGACCATTACCACAGAGGTGGAAAATTGGCCCGGTGACAGCCATGTCCAAGGCCCTGATCTGATGGTGCGCATGGAAGAGCACGCCCGCGCGATGGGGGCCGAAGTGATCTCGGACTATATAACCCAGCTTGATCTGCAAAACCGCCCCTTTACCGCGCTGTCGGACAGTGGCGTCACGTATACCGCCGATGCCGTGATCTTGGCGACGGGTGCGCAAGCCAAATGGCTGGGCTTGCCCTCTGAGGAAAAGTTCAAGGGCTTTGGTGTTTCGGCCTGTGCCACCTGCGATGGGTTCTTTTACCGCGGCAAAGAGGTCGTCGTGATTGGCGGCGGCAATACTGCCGTAGAAGAGGCGCTGTTCTTGACCAATTTCGCCACCAAAGTCACGCTTATCCACCGCCGTGACAGTCTGCGCGCCGAAAAGATCATGCAAGACAGGCTGTTCAAACATCCCAAGATCCAGCTGGTTTGGAATTCCGAAGTGACCGAGGTTTTGGGCACCGAAGCCCCCACATCGGTCACCGCGGTGCGGACCCGTAACCTTGTGACGGGAGAGATGGCCGATATCCCCTGCCATGGCTTTTTTGTGGCCATTGGCCATGCCCCGGCTTCTGAGTTGGTGAAAGATCAGTTGCCCCTGCACAACGGCGGCTATGTGCAAGTCGAAGCGGGCAGCACCCGCACAGCCATTGCCGGCGTCTTTGCAGCGGGTGATTTGACCGACCATATCTATCGGCAAGCTGTCACCAGCGCTGGCATGGGCTGTATGGCGGCCTTAGACGCTGAGCGCTGGTTGTCGGGCCATTAAGCAAAGGACGGTATCGCGCCCAATCGTGCGGGTTGGGAACTGCTTTCGCAAGTCACGGCTTTGGCAGAAAAGACGACCGCTTTTGCGGCTTTAGGCGGGCAAATTGGACCTTTTTCCTGAAAATTGCCTGCATTCTCTTGATTTAACCGCCGCTCGGCGCGACAAGCCACCCTGTCCAAGCCCCAAGCGGCCCCTGACCTTATAAGTGAGAGAACGATGTCCATTTCAAACCACGCCCCTATTCCCGAGTTGTTTGTCGCGGCCGATCAACGCCAGCGCCTGAAGTCTGAGGCGGGGTTGATGCCGTCTTGGGATTTGACGCCACGGCAGGCCTGCGATCTAGAGCTTTTGATGAATGGCGGATTTTTCCCGCTGCAAGGGTTCAACTCGCAAGCCGATTATGACGGTGTGGTTGATGGGATGCGATTGGCTGATGGCACGTTGTGGCCGATGCCCATCACGCTGGATGTGTCTGAAAAATTCTCTGAAGGTTTGGCCATTGGCACCCGCATTGCGCTGCGCGATGCGGAAGGTGTGATCTTGGCCATCATGACCGTGACGGACAAATGGGTGCCAGACAAAGCCCGTGAAGCCGCCAAAGTGTTTGGCGCGGATGATCAGGCCCATCCGGCGGTGCATTACCTGCACAATATAGCTGGCCCCGTCTATCTGGGTGGGCCCATTGAAGGCTTGCAAGCCCCAGTCCACTACGATTTCAAAGGCCGCCGCGACACGCCCAACGAGTTGCAGGCCTATTTCAAAAAGCTGGGCTGGGAAAAGGTGGTGGCCTTTCAAACCCGCAACCCCCTGCACCGCGCCCATCAAGAACTGACCTTCCGCGCCGCGCGCGAAGCGCAGGCTAATCTGCTGATCCATCCCGTGGTGGGCATGACCAAACCGGGCGATGTTGATCATTTCACCCGCGTGCGCTGCTATGAAGCGGTGTTGGACAAATACCCGCAATCAACCACAGCGATGAGCCTGTTGAACCTTGCCATGCGCATGGCTGGCCCGCGTGAGGCTGTCTGGCACGGCCTGATCCGGCGCAATCACGGCGTGACACACTTTATCGTCGGCCGCGATCATGCAGGCCCTGGCAAAAACAGCGCGGGTCAGGATTTTTACGGCCCCTACGATGCCCAAACCCTGTTCACCCAATATGAATCCGAAATCGGCGTGAAAATGGTCGACTTCAAGCATATGGTCTATGTGCAAGAACGCGCCAGCTATTTCCCCGCCAACGAGGTGCCCGAAGGCTGCACCACCTTGGACATTTCGGGCACCGAACTGCGCCGCCGCCTGCGCGAGGGCTTGGATATTCCCGAATGGTTTTCGTTCCCTGAAGTGGTGACGCAATTGCGCAAGACCTCTCCGGCGCGGGATAAACAGGGATTTACAGTGTTTTTCACCGGCCTGTCCGGTTCAGGCAAATCCACCGTGGCCAATGCGCTGATGGTCAAACTGATGGAGATGGGCGGACGCCCTGTCACCCTGCTGGATGGCGACGTGGTGCGCAAGCACCTGTCCAGCGAACTTGGATTTTCCAAAGAGCACCGCGATATCAACATCAAACGGATCGGCTACGTCGCCTCTGAAATCACCAAGAACGGCGGCATCGCCATCTGTGCGCCCATTGCCCCCTATACCGCCACCCGCCGCGCCGTGCGCGAGATGATCGAAAGCTACGGGGCCTTTATCGAGGTGCATGTGGCGACCTCACTCGAGGAATGCGAACGGCGCGACCGCAAGGGCCTGTATAAACTGGCGCGCGAAGGCAAGATCAAAGAGTTCACCGGCATTTCTGACCCATACGAGGCCCCGACCAAGGCCGAACTTGTGCTGGATACGGAAGGTGTCGAGGTGGATCATTGCGCCCACCAAGTGATCTTGAAACTGGAAAGCTTGGGCCTGCTGAAGGCCTAAGACCCGGCCCTCTACCTTCAAAATACCAACGCCGCCCCAAATAGGGGGCGGCGTTGGTGCTTTTGGCGGTGCCGTTAGCGCAGAGGGCTGATCTTGGACAGCACTTTGTCGCCCAAAACATAATGGTGAAAAATAGCCATGCCAGCATGGCCCAAGATCAAGAGCATCAGTCCATTCATCACCAGCACTTGCAGACCGCCTGTGCTGTTGGTCATGCCAGACCATGTGATGGCCCCCAAAGCCGGCACAGCCAACATCACCGCACAAAGCACCCAATGCCCGATGTCGGCCGCACGTTGGGCCAAGGTTGGCTGTTCTGTCGTCTTGGGTGCACCGGTCACAAAGCGCACGGTCAAGCGCGCCACGACCAACACAAGCAACAAAGTTCCCGCCCAGATTTGCCAAACAGGTACAAGACCAATGACAGGCTCTCCCGCAAGATGGGCGTCAAGCACCCCACATGCCTTCAGAGAAAAAAGAATTGGCAGCGATCAGACCGGCGGTTGCCCAACGCAATCCAATTTGAAGCACGCTGAAAGACGTCTTGGATGCCACCATGACGTCCGCGTGTTGAAAGCCAAAGGTTTAAAGATCAACCTTGGCAGTATATCCCCAAAGATAGCAGAATTGCAGCAAAGGGCCGAACGGGGATGTGATTAAAGGCTGCGGCCCCAATGGTTTCAGGATTAGGCCCGGCTAGGACGTCAGGGTCAAAGCCCTTCGCTTAGTGGACAAAGACCGGCGCCATGTCATGTTCACGCGCCAAGGCAAAAGCCAGCCCGCGATCTGCCACCAAAGCCACGCGCGCGCCGTCTGGGCGGTGCATGGAATACAAGGTTTCGATGCCCTCTGCCTCTCGCTGCAGATCAAGGGGAAGGTCGGCCACCAGAACCGGGCGGATGTAGACCATAGAAGACCACGCCTCAGCACCGGCGGCTGCGGTCACGTCCGGCAGGGGGGCTGGTTCCAGCGGCTTTGAATTCGGGCGCATGTTATGGCCTTCCTATGCGAATGGTTTGAACCACAGTTTCGGGTGCTTGCCTGCGCAGGTCTATGTGCAATAGGCCGTGGTCCAGATCGGCGCCGCCGACCTCGACCCCGTCAGCTAGAACAAAGCTGCGTTGAAAGGCGCGACCAGCGATGCCCCGATGCAGATAGACCCGCTCGCCTGTATCTTCGGCCTGTCGGCCCCGCACGACCAGTTGGCGGTCTTCCACGGTAATCTGCAGGTCTTGATCGCGAAACCCGGCTACGGCCAAGGTAATCCGGTACGTGGTTTCAGAAGTGGCTTCAATGTTGAAGGGCGGGTAGCCCTCGCTTGCGGTCTTGGCGGTGCGTTCGACCAAGCGTTCCAGTTGTTCAAAACCCAAAAGATAGGGATGGGCGCCAAAAGTCAGTTTCGTCATGGTCATGTCCTTATGGGAAGCGACATTTGCAGGTTCGGCCCCAAAGGCACCGTTCCCTTAACCAAATATGGGGTGGTCCGTTCAGGGCTGCAAGGGGCCGAGATGTGACAGCACACTTCAGGCTTGGCTGTTGGCGCAAAATTTTTCGCGGTTTTGGTGGAATTTTCTCCGATGGGGCGCGAATCGTTGTAAAGAGATTTATGAACACCTTCTTGCGTGACCCCGATATGAATGCCTCCAACGAACTGAATTTGAAGGACTTGCTGCGCATCAAGCTGGATGTTCTAAGGCGTGCGCATCGCGATTTGGACGCCGCTGTCGAGGCCTTAGAAATGTCGGGTCGCCCCGATCAACTGGGCTTGCGGCGGCTTAAAAAGCAAAAGCTGGCGCTTAAAGATCAGATCGTGAAGATCGAAGATGATTTGATCCCCGATATCATTGCTTGATATTTGGTTGACCGACCCTTTTGCGTTGCATGGGTGATGCCCTTGGCGGGAATGTTTGGGCCCGCAGGAAAGCGGCAGGGGTGGCTTGCCCCCTTGCGTGGCTCGGTGTAACCCACGCTTTGAACAGCGGAGGTGCCCATGGGCGTTCTGGTCGGGATCATCATGGGCAGTCAGTCGGATTGGCCGACCATGCAAGAAGCAGCCTTGGTTCTGGACGAACTTGGCATTGCCTATGAGGTCAAGATCGTCTCGGCCCACCGCACGCCGGATCGTTTGTGGGCTTATGGCACAAGTGCTGTCAGCCGTGGGTTGCAGGTGATTGTGGCTGGGGCGGGCGGGGCTGCGCATTTGCCCGGGATGATGGCATCAAAGACGCGGGTTCCCGTGATTGGGGTGCCGATCCAAACCAAGGCATTGGCGGGTGTGGACAGCCTGTATTCCATCGTGCAGATGCCAAAAGGCTATCCGGTGGCCACGATGGCCATTGGTGCGGCGGGGGCCGCCAATGCGGGTTTGCTGGCGGCCGGGATCTTGGCATTGCAAGATGCGGCCTTGGCCCAAAGGTTAGAGGCGTGGCGGGCGGCGCTATCTGACTCGATCCCAGAGGAGCCCCGTGATGAGTGAGCTTCCCTCTGGCGCAACGATCGGTATTTTGGGCGGCGGTCAGTTGGGCCGTATGCTGGCCATGGCTGCGGCGCGTTTGGGCTTTCGCACTCATATCTACGAACCCATGGCCAACCCGCCTGCCGCCGATGTTGCCCATGCGGTTAGCACAGCGCCTTATGACGACTTGGCGGCGTTGCGCGCTTTTGCCATGGCCGTCGATGTGATCACCTATGAATTCGAGAATATCCCAACCGCCGCCCTAGACCTGCTAGAGACCCTTAAGCCCATTCGCCCAAGCCGGCAGGCCCTAGCCACAGCACAGGACCGCTTGCTGGAGAAGACCTTTCTGACTGGCCTTGGCATCGCATGCGCCCCCTATGCCGCCGTGGCCAAAGCTCAGGATCTGGACCGGGCGATTGTAGCCATTGGCACGCCCTCCATCTTGAAGACCACGCGTCTGGGCTATGACGGCAAGGGCCAGATGCGCCTGATGTCGCCCGCCGATGCCCCGGCCGCCAAAGCGGCGTTGCGGCAGGAAAGCGTCTTGGAGGGGTTCGTCGACTTTAGCCACGAAGTCTCGGTCATCGCGGCGCGCGGTCTGGACGGATCGGTCGCGTGTTATGATCCGGGCGAGAATGTCCACGTTGACGGGATTTTGCGCACCACCACTGTGCCTGCGCGGCTAACAGGCAGCCAGCGCACCGATGCCGTTTTGATGGCCGCCCGCATCTTGACCGCATTGGACTATGTCGGGGTTCTAGGCCTTGAGCTTTTCGTGACGCCGCAAGGCCTGATCGCCAATGAAATTGCGCCGCGGGTTCACAACTCGGGTCATTGGACACAAAATGGCTGTGCGGTGGACCAGTTCGAACAGCACATCCGCGCCATCACGGGTTGGCCCTTGGGCGATGGCAGCCGCCATTCGGATGTGGTGATGGAAAACCTGATTGGCGACGACATCCTGCGCGTCCCCAAAATTGCCCAAGAAGCGGGGGCTGCTTTGCACCTTTACGGCAAGCTTGTGGCCAGGCCCGGGCGAAAGATGGGCCATGTGAACCGGATCAAATCTGGCAAATAGCACGCCTGACTGCCGCACAGGGAAAGTTGCGTTTAGGGATAAACCTCGCCTGCTTTCACGCCCCACAGCGCCGTTTGCGGCATCCAGCCCTTTTCACCTTCGATCGAAACGCGGCACCAATCGGGGATACATTCCACCAACTTGCCCACAACGCCCGCTTCAGACTGATAAAGCACCGCAGATGACGGATCGGGCATGGCATAGGCCTGCGCCATGTCTTGCACGACCAAAACAGACCGCACCCCCGACAAAAGGGAATAGTGAATCCAGCCGCCTGCGCCATCTACGTCTTCGACACGCCGCCAGTGTTCGTATTCGGCGGTCACCTTCAAAGGCATGCCCGAGCGGGTGAAAACCCAGTCGATCATATGTGTAAGGCCCGGTCCGCGCCGCGCGTTTCCCTCAGAGCCCTTCAGGCTGACAAAGCGCGGAATGGGCAGACTGGTGACAGCCCCGATGTTGGGATCGCGCGGCGGGGCAGTTTTGTTTCCCCCCGCCGCATTTGGGGCAGGGGCAGATTCGACCTTTTCTTCAAGCGCTGCACTGCCGTCTTGCGCGAAAGCCGGGCTCATGGCCCCCAAGGACCATGCCAAAAGCCCTATTGCACCAATCCATGCGTTCATTGCTGTTCTGCCCGATGCGCCTGCGTCTTGTTGGGTGTGCGCAAGGCCTTGGGCCTTTGTGCACTTGTGCCTTGTGACACTTGGCGTCACTTTGGCATCAAAGTGGCGATTTGGAAAGAGAAGGAACAAGCATGGGCCAAGGACGTTTGCTGGTCGTGGTGACGCGCCATTTGCCGCCCGTGGTGGAAACGCGTCTGAAGGAATTGTTTGATGTCGAGTTGCGTGACCCCGACACCGTGATGAGCCGCGACGAGATGGCAGATGCCATGGCGCGCTGCGATGTGCTGGTGCCCACGATCTGCGACCGGATTGATGCTGGGCTGATCGGTCAGGCGGGCGCTCGGCTAAAGTTGATCGCCAATTATGGCGCGGGGGTTGACCATATTGATGTGGCCACGGCGCGGGCGCGGGGGATCTTGGTGTCCAACACGCCCGGCGTGACCACCGAAGACACCGCCGATATGACGATAGCGCTGATTTTGGGGCTGACACGCCGCATTCCCGAAGGCTTGGCCGCCATGCAAGCGGGGGAGTGGCAGGGGTGGTCGCCCATGGCCTTTCTGGGGGGGCGACTGGCGGGACGCAGGTTGGGCATTTTGGGCATGGGCCGCATCGGCCAAGCCGTTGCCCGCCGCGCACGGGCTTTTGGCTGCCAGATCCACTATCACAACCGCCGCCGTCTGCGCCCCGAGGTGGAGGCCGAGCTTGAGGCCACCTATTGGGAAAGCCTTGACCAGATGGTGGCACGGATGGACATATTATCGATCAACTGCCCGCATACCCCGTCAACCTTTCACCTGATGAACGCGCGGCGGCTGAAATTGATGAAACCCTCGGCTGTGATCGTGAACACCTCGCGCGGAGAGGTGATCGATGAAAACGCCTTAACTCGTGGTTTGCGCGCCGGAGAGTTGGCTGGGGCAGGGTTGGATGTTTATGAAAATGGTCGCGTGAACCCGCGTCTAAAGGATCTGCCCAATGTCGTCTTGCTGCCCCATATGGGATCGGCCACGATCGAGGGGCGCATCGAGATGGGCGAGAAAGTGATCATCAACATCAAGACCTTCGCTGATGGCCATCGGCCGCCCGATCAGGTCGTGCCGGGCATGCTTTAGGCGGCAAGCCTAGAACCGCGTGGGCAGATAGGGGGTGATATCCACCTCTGGCTCTTGGCCGCGCACCAGATCGGCCACGATCCTGCCCGTGATTGGGGCCAGCGTCAGGCCGATATGCCCATGACCAAAGGCATGGATCACATCCGAACCGCCCGCTGATGGCCCAATCACGGGCAGGCTGTCGGGCAGCGAGGGGCGAAAGCCCATCCAGCTCATCGTAGGATCAGGCAATTCGGGGAAAATTTGGCGTGCGCCGTGCAGCAGACGCTCCAATCGGTGCTGCGAGGGGGGCGCTGTTAGGCCGCCCAACTCTACCGTGCCCGCCACCCGCAGCCGCCCTGTCATTGGACACAGATAAAACCCCCGCGCACTCGGGCAGGCTGGTCGGTTCAACAGGGGGGCTGGCATATCCCATTCCAGATGATAGCCGCGTTCGGTATCCAAGGGCACTTTGTCGCCCGCCATGGCGGCCAATTTGCGAGAATGGGCACCAGCCGACACGATAACCTTTTTGGCGCGCACCCGGCACCCGGGGCCTTCCAACATGATCCCGTCAAACTGGCGCGTCAGCCGCTCGACCTTTCCCTTCAAAAGCCCAGCGTGTTGCAGCGCCCGATCGGTCAGACATTGCATCATAGCGCCCGGATCTGACACAAAAGCCGCCCCCGAAAAATAGGCAGCCCCCGCCATATGCGGTAAATTGGGTTCTAAATGGGCCAATTCATGCGCCTCGATCAGGTCAACTTCGACCCCCAAGCCACGCCGAAACGCCATATCCGCCCGTGCGGCGCGAAAGGCATCTTCAGTTTCATACAGATAAAGGCATCCGTCTTGTTGCAGCAAATCTGCCCCGCCCGACCGAAGCGCCAGATCTTGCCACAGCCCACGCGCGCCGGACAGAAGGTTTGCCAAAGCCCGCGCATTGCGCTCGGCCACTTTGCGGCGCGATTGCAGGGCAAATCGTGTCAGCCAGGGGGCCAGCGTCAGCAAGGCCCCCGGCCGGATGGCGAGGGGAGAGTTGCGATCAAACAACAAAGAGGGCAGGTTCTTGAGCACATCCGGCGTGCCCACGGGCAGCACGGCGTAATCGGCAATCGTGCCGGCATTGCCGTAGCTTGCGCCTGATCCGGGCGGCTCTGGATCAATAAGCACCACTTCATGCCCTTGGGACACCAAAGCTTCGGCCACGGCAAGGCCAACAACCCCCGCCCCAATGATCGCGATTTCAGTGGAAACGTGATGAATCATCGCAAATCTTAGCCCTTATTCTTGGTCATGCGCGGCTTTGTGCCCACGCTTGGGTGCCCGATCAAGCCAAAGCCTGACAAGGCCCCCAACCGGCAGGTCCGGCGCCCTTTGCCATCGTTTGGCAGCTTACATACAGCCGGCAAACAGCGCACGGGTGTTTTCGCGCGTCATGACCACGGGATTGCCCCCGCAAGACGGGTCTTCCAGCGCCATATCGGTCAACATGTCCAGATCGGCGGCTTTCACGCCCAAGGTGGTCAGGTTGGCCGGAATGCCAAGCTTGGCGCGCAGGTCCATCACGGCGGTTTTGAAGCCGTCAAAGCCCTTGAAGCCCAGATAGGCGGCGGCGGCGGTGATTCGGTCTTCAATCACCGCGCGGTTGAAATCGAGCACCATGGGCATGACCACGGCGTTGGTCGTGCCGTGGTGGGTGTTGTAAACAGCGCCAATCGGATGCGACAGCGAGTGGATCGCCCCCAGACCCTTTTGGAAGGCCACAGCCCCCATGGCCGCCGCACTCATCATATGGGCGCGGGCGTCTAGGTCGTTCGGATTGTCGTAAACTTTGGGCAGGTTTTCAAACACCAACCGCATCCCTTCCAAAGCGATGCCTTGCGACATTGGGTGGTAGAAGGGGCTGGAATAGGCCTCTAGGCAGTGGGCCAAAGCATCCATGCCGGTGCCTGCGGTGATAAAACGCGGCATCCCAACCGTTAGCGCGGGGTCGCACAGCGTGACCACGGGCATCAGTTTGGGATGGAAGATGATCTTCTTCTTATGGGTCAGCGCGTTGGTCAAAACGCCGGCGCGCCCCACTTCAGACCCTGTGCCCGCCGTAGTGGGCACGGCCACGATCGGGGCGATCTTGTCTGCATCGGCACGGGTGTACCAATCGTCGACATCTTCCAGATCCCAGACTGACAGGTCTTTGCGCTGATGCGCCATAAGCGCGATCATCTTGCCCAAATCCAAGCCCGATCCGCCGCCAAAGGCCACCACGCCGTCATGCCCGCCCGCCAGATAGACGGCGATGCCGTCGGCCATGTTTTTTTCGTTGGGGTTCGGATCCACTTCGGAAAACACCGCACGGCCAAGGCCTGCGGCCTGCAGCACATCCAGCGCTTGGGTCGTGATGGGCAAAGCGGCCAGCGCCTTGTCTGTCACCAACAACGGCTTTTTCAGGCCCGCAGCTTTGACATGATCGCCCAATTCAGCAATGCGGCCCACGCCGAATTTGATTGCGGTGGGGTAGTTCCAGTTCCGGTTCGGCACGTTATGGGACATGGCGTCACACTTTCTTCAGATGGTAAGATTTCGGGCGGGTCACAGAGTGGAACCCAAGGAAGGACAGCGACCCGCCGCGACCGGTGTCTTTACACCCGGTCCAGCACAGGGCCGGGTCAAGATAATCGGCGCGGTTCATAAACACGGTGCCGGTTTGAATCTGCGCCCCAAGGGCGGCCGCCGTGTCATAATCCTGCGTCCAGATCGAGGCTGTCAGCCCATAGGGGCTGTCGTTCATCAAGCGCAGCGCTTCTTCGTCAGAGCTGACCTTCATGATGCCGACCACGGGGCCGAAGGATTCCTCTATCATCACACGCATGTCATGGGTGACGTTGACCAAAATCTGCGGCGCAAGATAGGCGCCGCCGTCATCGGCGGGGAAGTGGGCGGGGTCGATCAGGGGCTTGGCCCCTTGGGCCACAGCCTCGGCCACTTGATCCCGCACGACTTTGGCAAAGCGTTTGTTGGCCATTGGCCCAAGGGTCGAAGCCGCATCAAACGGGTTGCCCAGTTTCAGCGCATTCACCCAGGCCACCGATTTTTCGACAAAGGCGTCATACAGGCTTTCATGCACATAAATCCGTTCAATCCCGCAGCAGCACTGGCCAGCGTTGAACATGGCCCCGTCCATCAGCGTGTCAACTGCCGCTTCCAGATTGGCATCGGCGCGCACATAGCCCGGGTCTTTGCCGCCCAGTTCCAGCCCCATGGGGGTAAAGGTGCCTGCCGCCGCCCGCTCCATCGCCTGACCACCTGCGACCGAGCCTGTGAAGTTCACAAAGTCAAAGGCGCGTGACGCAATCAGGCTTTCCGTCGTGGCATGATCCAGCACGACGTTTTGGAACACATCTTCGGGCACCCCTGCGGCGTGAAAGGCCTCGGCCAAGCGTTCGCCGACCAGCAGGGTTTGGCTGGCGTGTTTCAAGATCACCGTGTTGCCCGCAATCAGGGCGGGCACCAAGGTGTTGATGGCCGTCAGATACGGATAGTTCCACGGGGCGACGACAAAGACCACGCCAAGGGCCTCGCGCGCTATGTAGCGGCGGAAGGTGGCGCTGTCTTCGATCATCACGGGGGCAAGGGTTTGGGCGGCAATCTCGGCCATGTAATCGGTGCGGGCATTCACGCCGCCAAACTCGCCGCCAAAGCGGGTGGGGCGGCCCATTTGCCATGCCAATTCGTCGACCACGCGGTCTTTCATGGCGTTCAGATGCGCCACACCTTGGCGCACAAGGGCAATCCGCTCGGCCAAGGGGCGCGCGGCCCAGCCCTTTTGCGCGGCCTTGGCCCGTGCGGCCACAGCGCGGGCGGCATCGGGCGACAGCGGCACACGCTCGGCATAGACCGAGCCGTCGACCGGAGAGATCAGTTGGATGGCAGACATCGCGTTACCTCGTAGCATGGGCATAGGGCCCAAAAGCGTTCAACATTCCAAAGCCATCACATGGCCTTTGTCGGCATAGTCCAGGATCTTACGATCCCGCGTCACCAAGCGCAGCCCATATTCGCGGGCCGTGGCAATCAAGATACGATCCGCCGGATCGCGGTGCAATTCATCTGGCAGATCAGAGGCCGCCATCAGCACCTTAGGCCCCAGTTCCGCCAGTCGCCCGCCCGATTGGGCCACGACCTGTTCAAACCACGACAGGGCAGGGCGCGCCAGTGTGATGCGGCGCAGGGCGACAAGCTGGCCAATTTCCCAAGCCGAGATAGGGGATATCCAGATCTGGCTTGCCCCTTCATAGGCCGCGCGCAAATGCTGGCGCAATTTGGGCTGATCACCGCCCATGGCCGACCAGATCAGCGCGCAAGTGTCCAACAAAAGCGGGGCGGCCTTCATAGCGCAGCGCCCCGCAGGTGGGCGGCTTTTTGGTCCATCCAGCCCTCCACCTCACTGTCAGCAAAAAGCGGCGCTGTCAGATCAATGCCCGGCTCTATCCGCACCGTGCCCGCCATGCAGCCAAACAGCGGATGATCGCCCAAAAGCCCTTTGGGCGCATGATCTGCCCACATCAGTGGGGCTGGCGATTCGGAAAATCCCATGGGGGGCTTTGGGGTGGGCGCGCTTTTGGCAAAGACCAAATGCCCGCCCGCCAGATCAACCGCCCGCGTGGTATAGCCCGCCGCCAGCCAAGCCTTGGTCATGACGTTGTTCACCGGATTATTGCTCCACCACCCCCGATGCTGCCGCGAGGACGGGGGCAGGGCAAAGCCCAAGATCGCCTCGATCTCGGCAAAGTTCATGGGTACTTCGGCCTGAGGGCAGGTTTGCAAATGGTGGGTTAAGGGGGAATATTTGCTCATGCTATGCTCCAAGGATCAATGTGCACAACATACACACTGATCCCCAATAAGTCAAACATGTTTGTGTGTGTTTATGCCCGCTCTAGCAGCCGTTGCAGTTCAAAGTCGGTGACAACGCGATCTGTTTCTGCGATTTCCCATTGACATGCGTGGTGGTAATGCTCAACCACCTCATCCCCAAAAGCCGCGCGCAGCATGGCAGAGCTGTGCAACAGTGTTGCTGCATCGCGCAGGTTTTTGGGAATTTCGCGGATGCCCGCCGCGCTGTACATATCGCCGCGCATCTCTGGCTCTAGCGGCATTTTCTGTTCAATCCCGTCCAAGCCCGCCGCAAGCAGGGCAGCGCAGGCCAGATAGGGATTCACATCGCTGCCCGGAATGCGGCATTCGACGCGCACGGCCTTGGTATGCTCGCCGCAGACGCGAAAGCCTGCAGTGCGGTTATCAGCACTCCACACCGCTTTGGTGGGGGCAAACATGCCCACGGTGAAGCGTTTGTAGCTGTTCACGTAAGGCGCCAGAAAGGCGGTGATGTCGCGGGCATGGGCCAACTGGCCCGCAATATAGTGTTTCATCACCGCCGACATGCCATGGGCATCGTCATGATCTTCAAAGCTGGGCTTGCCGTCCAAGCTCCACAGGCTTTGGTGGATATGGGCCGAGGAGCCTGCCTTTTTATGGTCATACTTGGCCATAAACGTCACCGAGCGGCCCTTGGTCCAGGCGATTTCCTTGATGCCGTTCTTGACGATCGTGTGGTTGTCGGCCGTATCCAGCGCGTCAGAATACTTGTAATTCAGCTCTTCTTGCCCTGCATCCGCCTCTCCCTTCGAATTCTCAACGGGAATGCCAGCGCCATACAGGCCGTTGCGCACGGCGCGCATGACCTCTTCTTCCTTGGTGGTTTGGAAGATGTGGTAATCTTCGTTGTAAGACGACACCGGTTGCAGCGATCGCAGCCCGCCATCGCGCAGGTTTTCGTACGAGTTTTCGAACAGGTAGAATTCCAGCTCGGATGCCATCATGGGTTCAAAGCCCATGGCACGGGCGCGCGCGACCTGTTTTTTCAAAATGGCACGGGGGCTGACGGTGACTTCTTGGCCTGTGTGATGGTCGACCAGATCGGCCAGCACAAGGGCTGTGCCGGGCAGCCACGGGATCAGGCGCAGCGTGGCCATGTCGGGCTTCATCACATAATCGCCGTAACCGGTTGACCAAGACGAGCTTTTGTAGCCCTGCACTGTATTCATATCTTGGTCGACCGTCAGCAGATAGTCGCAGCAATGCGTTTCTTGCCAGCCGCTTTTTACGAAAAACGCGGCGTGAAAGCGCTTGCCCATCAGGCGGCCCCACATATCCACGGCAGCCACCAGAACGGTGTCGATCGTGCCGCTGTCGACGGCGGTTTTCAATTGGTCAAATGTCATATTGCCGGGCATGTCCGGTCTCCTTTTGATGGGGGCTTGGCACAGGTTTTGGCCCTTGGGGCCAAGGGATGCGCCCCTAGCCGGCCTTGGCCTGGCGCTGAATTTCCACCATGCCCATGTTCACCACCAAGGCTAAGGGCCGCGCTGTGACACCATGGCCCGCAAGGGCGGTGATGGGGCGGCAGAGGGGCAAGGGCATTGGGCGCGCCATGAACACGTGATCCTTATTTGCGCAAAGGCTGGCGTTTGGGCAGACAACTGTCAAGGCAGTTCTGAGCGCGGCTTTGCTGCGCGCAGGCCAAAGGCCGCGTTCAAGGCCACTGCCGCCAGCAAAATTGCGCCGCCAAGGGCGGTGTTGGGCGACAGCGTTTCGCGCAAAAACACCCAAGCCCACATGGGCGCCAAAAGCACCTCGACCAAAGACAGCAATGTGGCCTGGGCGGCCGGCACCGCTTGGCTGCCCTTGGTATAAAGATACATGCCCCCCGTCAGGGTCACCACGCCCATGCCAAAGGCCAAGCCCGCCTCGAAAGGCGGAACGGCCAAGGTCTGCCCTGACAAAAGCGCCGCCGCAGCCCCTGCAAGGGTGGAAAACATCCCGCCCAGCAGCACAACGGGCAGGCTATCGGCCACTTGGCCCCAGCGGATGGTGACGGTAAACCCCGCAAACCCCGCAGCCGAGATCAAAGCGGCGACTGTACCTAGAACCTGCCCGCCGCCGATCTGCCCAATGCCCCCCACCATCACCAAAATCCCCACCAAGGCCAACAAAATGGCCCCCCAAGTGGGCAAGGAAACCGGCTCTTTCAGCAAAACCCGCCCAAACACCGCTGCAAAGAAGGGCGAGGCGGAAAACAGCAGCATCGCATTGGCCACTGTGGTCGATTGCAGCGCGACGATGGCCCCGCCAAAGGCCAAGACCAGCCCAAGCCCGCCCACAACGCCAGCCGCCCCCACGCCGCGCAGCGCGGGCAGCACACGGCTAGGGCCGATCCATAAAACCAGCACCGGGATCATGCCAAAAGAGCGCCAGAACAGCACGGCCCAACTGCCTGCTTCGTGCAATTGGCGGATCAAGACGCCCTGTATCGACCAAACCGCCCCTGCCAACAAGATCAGCCCCGCGCCCGTCAGATATCGCATGGCCGCCCCTTGGCTTGTGCATCAGGGCTTAGGCTAGGGGCTTGGGACACGGCTTTGTGTTCCAGAACCGACAGGTCACGTCGGCCAAAGGGCACGACCTTGTCCCTTTCATACTTGCCCAAATATCCATCAACCCTCAGTAGCCAAGCACACGGTCTACCAGATGCAGCAACGGCTCGCCCCCTTCCGCGCGGCGGATGTTTTCCACCAAGACGCGTGCCGCGCTGTGCGGTCTTGTGTCGGCGGCGATATGGGGGGTGACGGTGATCTGCGGATGCGCCCAAAACGGATGGTCTTGCGGCAGGGGTTCGGTGCGAAACACATCCAGCGTAGCATGGGCCACCTGACCGCTGGCGAGTGCCGCCAGCAACGCGTCATCGTCAATCAACGGCCCACGCCCGGGGTTTAAGATAAAGGCCCCTTTGGGCAGATACGACAGGGTCTGCGCGTTGAGCAGGTTTTCCGTCTGCGGTGTGCGCGGCAGCAACGTGACCACGATGGCCGCCGTTGACAGGGCTTGGGCCAATCCGTCAGGGCCTGACAGGCAGGTCAGACCCGCGATGGATTTGGGCGCACGGCTCCACCCCGTGACGGGAAAGTTCAGCGCCTGCAGGGCGCGCGCGCAGGCCAGCCCAAGCGCGCCCATGCCCAGCATCGCCACGGGGCGTTGGCGCGCCAAGGGGGGGCAGGTCGGGTCCCAGATTTGGGTTGGGTTCAAAATATGCCGGTCCATCCCCAAATGATGGCGCAGCGCATGTCCCACAACCCATTCCACCATGCCTTCGGCCAGACTTGGGTCGACCATCCGCGTCAAAGGTTGGGTCAGCGTGGCGTTGCCCACGATCCGCTCTACCCCGGCCCAAAGGCTCAGAACAGCTTTGCAGCGGGTGAAGGGGGTGAAATCTTGCAAGGGGGCCGAAGGCGCATAGATGATGTAGTCGACCAGCGCCGGGTCCGCTGCCGCGGTCACGATCTGGGCCGAAAGCCCCGCCTCGGCCAAGGCCTCTGGCAAAATCGTAGCATAGTCGGCCCAAAGGGCAGGGGCGGCGAACAAGATCAGCATCGGGGTTCCTTCGGTCATTTTGACAAGGCAATTGCGGCGTTGACGGCCATGGCAAGGATCACCGTGTTAAAGAAAAATGCCCCAACGGAATGCACCAACACAACTTGGCGCATTTTGGTTGAGGTGAGTGACACGTCTGCTGTTTGGGCTGTCATGCCGATGACAAAGGAGAAATACAAGAAATCCCAAATCCCCGGCTTGTGGGCGCCGGGAAAACTAAGTCCGCCGTCCGGTTCGGGCGCATGATACAGATGGGCATAGCGAAAGGCCGCCAACACTTGCAAAGTGGCCCATCCCAAAGGGGCAGATGCCAAGGCAAAGAAGGCTTCCATCAGGCTGGAACTCGCGCGGTTCAGCACCAGAAAGATCGATGACAGGCTGATCACCACGGCCATAAGGGCAATGGCCAAGATCAATACCGCCCCTTCGTCGTCCGCTTCGGCATGACGGCGCAGGTCTTGCGGCAGGGTGCGCAAGATCATCGCCAGCATCAGCGTCAGGTAACTAAGGAAAAAGGCATTGGCGCTGATCAGCCCGCTCATCACTGCATCAAGGGGCATCAGGTGGCTGACGGCCCAGACCATGCCGCCAAAGACCAAAGCTGCCAAAAACCGCTTGTGACGCTGGTAGGCCTGTCTCAACATCAGCGCAGCCTATGAACAATGGCGCTTTGCGCCAGACCAAAGGCCAAAAGCAAAACCAGCGTGGCCGAGCCACCATAACTCAAAAACGGCAAGGGAACCCCAACAACAGGGGCCATACCCATCACCATGGACAGGTTCACCGCCAGATACAAAAAGAAATTCACCGCAAGCCCAATCAGCAACAGCGCGGAAAAGCGGTCTTTGTTTTGCATCGCGGCCCAGAAAAGAAAGATCAATATGGCACTGTAAACCAGAAGCAATGAAATCTCGCCAACAAAACCGAACTCTTCGCCCAGCGTGGTAAAAATGAAGTCGGTGTGCTTTTCAGGCAAAAAGTTTAACCGGCTTTGCGTGCCTTGCATAAAGCCCTTGCCCGCCATCCCCCCCGACCCCAAGGCGATCTTGGCCTGCAAGATGTTGTATCCCGCCCCCAAAGGATCAACGGATGGGTCAAGGAATGTATCAATCCGTTTGTATTGATAATTATGCAGGAACTGCCACGGGGTGCCGCGCAGCAAGAAAACCCCTGCAACCGTCGCGCCGATCAGCCCAAGAACCGCGCCAAAATACCACAGCGACACGCCGGCGGCGAACATAACCGACGCCCCCGCGACGACCAACATCAAGGTCGTGCCCAAGTTCGGCTCCATCAAGACCAAGGTGGCGGGGGCCATAATCAACATCACCGGTACCAGCACCCAACCCAATCGCGAGACTTTACGATCTTCTAGCCAGTCATAGTAGGTCGCCAGCATCATGATCAGGCTTACTTTCATGAATTCTGAGGGTTGCAGGCGGATGAATCCCAGATCAATCCAGCGCTGAGCGCCCATGCCAACTGCGCCAAAGAAATGAACCACAACCAGCAAAGCGAAGGTCACGATGTAAGCTGCGGCCGACATACTGCGCCAAAACCAGATCGGCGTGAAGCAAATGGCCAATGACAAGACCATCCCCACGCCAAAGCGTTTCATCTGCGGTTCTGCCCATTGCTGCATATTCCCGCCTGATATCGAATATAGCATCAGCCAACCGATCGTGGCGCAGGCGCAGATCAGAAGATACAGGCTCCAATTGACATAAAGCACCTTGGCAAAGCCTGTCGGCGCAAATTTCAGGCGGTATTCCAGAAAACTCATGGGCTTTAGGCCTTTTTCTCTGGGGGTTGGCTGCCATCGGGGCGGCGCAGGCGCAATTCTTTGAGCATCGCACCGATGCGTGCGCGCTGGCTTTCAGGATAATCCGCAGGGTCAGGCAAGGCCCCTGTCATCACCCGCAAAAGGGCATCGCGCGCAATTGGCGCGGCCACAGACGACCCGCCGCCGCCATGTTCGACCACCACAGCCACGACATAGCGCGGCGCATCCGCTGGTGCATAGGCCACAAACAAGGCGTGGTCACGGTCTTCCCATGGCAGATCAACGTTGTTGACAACGCCTGTCTCACGCTCTGCAGCCGAGATATTGCGCACCTGAGATGTGCCCGACTTGCCCGCCATGCGCATCGCGTCGTTTGTGATGCGCGCGGCAAAAGAGGTGCCGTGCTGATCATTGACCACGCCCATCATGCCAGCGCGGACCGATCCAAGATGCGCGCTTTCCAGCCCGAGCGGCAAAGCCTCGTCCACGGGAACTTCTGCGCCGTTCACAGCCTTTACCAAGCGGGGCACCACACGACGGCCCGTGGCCACCCGTGCTGTCATAACCGCGAGTTGCAAAGGCGAAGCCAAGACATAGCCCTGCCCGATAGAGGCGTTGATCGTATCGCCAATCCGCCAATCTTGCTGATAACGCTGCTGCTTCCACGCTTTGTCGGGCATGATGCCTTCGGTGATGGCGGACATGGGAAGATCGTGGCGCTGCCCAAGCCCCATAGTCTTGCCCATTTGGGCAATCTTGTCGATGCCAACCTTTTGGGCCACATCGTAAAAGAACACGTCGCAGCTTTCGGCCAAGGCCCGGGCCAAATCAACTTTGCCGTGGCCTCCTGCTTTCCAACAATGGAACTTGCGCCCGCCGAAATCCAGATAGCCCGGGCAATAGACCGTCGTATCAACGTCAATCTGGGCATCGGCCAAGGCCGCCAAGGCCGTGACGATCTTGAAGGTTGACCCCGGAGGATAGGCCCCTTGCACCACCTTATTGGCCAAGGGGCGATGGTCGTTTTCCATCAATGCGCGGTAATTGGTGTTAGAAATGCCGCGCACAAAAAGGTTAGGGTTGAAGCTGGGGGCCGACACCGCCCCGATGATATCGCCGTTTTGCGCATCCATGACGATACAGGCGGCCGCCTCTTCGCCCAGACGCACTTGCAGAAAATTTTGCACATCGGCGTCTAGCGTTAGCGTCAGGTCAGCACCTGATTTGCCCTCGGTCCGCTCGAGTTCGCGCATGACGCGACCAACATGGTTCACTTCGATCTTTCTGTTGCCGGCTGATCCGCGCAGCACATCTTCTTGCCACTTTTCCACGCCGATCTTGCCGATCTGGAACTTGGGGATATGCAGCAAAGGGTCGGGTGTTTCGATCGATTCAAGATCTTTTTCAGAGACTGGCCCGACATAGCCCACCACATGGGCGAAATCAGTGTCGCGCGGATAAATACGCGACAGGCCGACGTCAGGCGTTACCCCCGGCAAAGCGGGCGCGTTGACAGAAATGCGGCTGAACTCTTCCCAACTTAGCCTGTCTGCAACAGGAATGGGCACGAAAGGGGCGTTGCGGGCAACATCCTTTAAAACCCGCGTCAGGTCGGCTTGGGTCAGCGGGATAAGATGGCTAAGGCGGTTCAGCACCAAATCCACATCGCCCGCGCCTTCGCGCGTGATCACCACGCGGTAGTTTTGTTCGTTGCCGGCGATCAACTTGCCGTTGCGATCCAAGATCAGGCCTCGCGCGGGCGGCAGCAACTGAATGTTGACGCGGTTTTGTTCAGCCAAAAGCGCGAAAGTGTCAGACTGTTCAATCCCAAGATACCGCATCCGTCCGGCCAGAACGGCAATTGTGGCTGTCATGCAGCCGCCCATGAACAAAGCGCGGCGGTTGATCCGGCGAGCACTGTCCTCGGTGTCGCGAACAGGGCGTCTCACATCCGTCTCCCAAAGGCGTCAACCTGACCCATGGCAGGCTTGTACAAATCCAATCCATAGCGCGATGCGGCAACAACGGCGGGATAGGCCACGACCGACCAGATGATCTGCATCAGTGAAAATCCCAACGAGGGTTGATCGACAAAGGCCAGACCCAACAGCAGCCTATTGGCGAAAAACACGCCGAAAATCACGCCCGCCACCAACAACCATTCCACACCAAAGGCCAACTCGCGCGTCAAGGCACTGCGGGCGCGAATGAATTCCGCCCCAATCAAAACCAAAGCCGCCCAAAGCCCAGGTGGGCGCATCAGCAGCAAATCTTCAGTCAAGACCACCAAGCCGATCGTCAAGGCCGACAAATACTCTGGTCGCCGCACCATCCATGCAAAGATCAGGCACAACAAAATATCTGGGCCAGGCAAATGCCCTGCCGTGGTTTGCAAGGGCAAAAGCCGCACAAAGGTTAACAAAAACGCCACCGCCAAAAAGATCAGCCGGTGCAGCCAGAGGGGGCCGATCATCGCACTAATCACTGCGCGCCCCCGTGGTTCCGTCTGGAACCGATTGCGTGTCTGCACCCTCGGCCCCATTGGCCGCGCTTTCCGGGGGACTGACCGGGGGCAAACCGGCGGCGGGCATCAAAGGCCCTTGAACACCTGTTGGCAAGGCGCGTGGTGGCAAAGGCACCAAAAGCGCGCCGGTGTCGGTGATTGGGATGCTGGCGTAACTGCGCAAAACCCGCAAAAACTCTAGCCGCTCGTAATCGGCGGCCAAGACCACGCGCAAACGTTTGTCGGCCCCCATGGCGACCTGTCCCACCAACAAGCCCGCCGGAAAGACATTGCCATCGCCTGTGCTGATCACCCGGTCACCCGGTTGGATCTGGTCGGGGTGTTCCAAAAAATCCAGGGTTGGCAGCATCGAATTGTCGCCCGACATCACGGCATTTTGGCCCAAGGGTTGCACGGTCACGGGGATGCTGCTGGAACTGTCGGTCAAAAGGATCACACGGCTTGTGCGCGTGCCGACCCCGGATATCCGGCCCACAAGCCCAATCCCATCCATCGTGGCCCATCCATCTTGGATCCCATCGCGCCGGCCCACATTCAACAAAACAGATTGCCGAAATGGGCTGCCACTGTCAGCCAACACCACGCCCGTGACATGGGTCAACATCGGGTCGAGCCGAACATTGTTCAAATCCAAAAGGCGCGCATTCTTTTGTTCAAGTTGTAGGGCGGCCTCTTTCCATGATTTCATCTGTTGCAACTCTTCGCGCAGTTGCTGGTTTTGCTCATAAAGGCGGCCATAGGACTGAAAATTGTCGATGATGGTCGACACCTTGGTCACGGGCGCCATGGCCCAAGAAAAAGAGGGAACAACTTTGTCAATCAAAGCCGTGCGGAACCGCTCGACCCTTGGGCTGTCAATCCGCCACAGGACAAAGATGCCCAGAAACACCACAACAATAAGACCCACCAAAACCCGTCGCAGGGGGCGTGAGAAGTCTTCGCTGTCATATGTTCTTGGCTTGGCCATCGCCCCCCCCTTTGCGAAAGGGATTAGCTGTCGTAATCAATCACATGGCGGAGTTGCTTTTCATATTCCAGTGCCTTGCCTGTGCCCAAAGCCACGCAGTTGAGTGGTTCGTTGGCAACCGATATCGGCAGGCCCGTCTGTTCGCGCAAAGACAGATCCAGATCCCCCAAAAGCGCACCTCCTCCCGTTAGCATCACACCGCGGTCAACGATATCTGCTGCCAGATCGGGTGGGGTGGTTTCCAAAGCTTGCATCACCGCATCGCAGATGGCCTGCACAGGTTCAGACAAGGCTTCGGCCACTTGGGCTTGGTTTATTTCGGTCTCTTTGGGGACGCCGTTCAGTAAATCTCGGCCCCTGATCAAGATAGAGGCCCCGCGCCCATCGTCGGGCATCCGCGCCGTGCCGATGGTGGTTTTGATGCGTTCAGCCGTGGCTTCGCCGATCAGAAGGTTTTGGTGGCGGCGCAGATAACTGATGATTGCCTCGTCCATCCTGTCGCCGCCCACGCGCACCGAACGGGCATACACAATATCACCCAAGGACAGCACCGCCACTTCGGTCGTACCGCCGCCGATGTCGACCACCATGCTGCCGGTCGGGTCAGTGATGGGCATCCCCGCACCAATCGCCGCCGCAATCGGCTCGGCGATCAATCCGGCGCGGCGTGCCCCTGCGGATAGAACCGACTGGCGAATCGCGCGCTTTTCCACGGGCGTCGCCCCGTAAGGTACGCAGACAATGATCTTGGGCTTCGAAAAGGTCGAACGTTTGTGCACTTTTCGAATGAAGTGCTTGATCATTTCTTCGGCGGTATCGAAGTCTGCAATCACGCCGTCGCGCATCGGGCGGATGGCTTCAATACTGCCCGGGGTGCGGCCCAGCATCAGTTTTGCGTCTTCGCCCACGGCCAGAACCTGCTTTTTGCCGTCCTTGACGTGATAGGCCACCACCGAGGGTTCATTCAAAATGATCCCGCGCCCTTTGACGTAGACCAGCGTGTTGGCTGTTCCAAGGTCGATCGCCATGTCTGACGAAAAGATACCCGAAAAGATATTGGAAAAGATCGACATGGTGCGCGCCCCACTGTGGTCCGGAAAGGGAATTGCCGCCGCGACTCAGTCAAGAGGCGGAACCATTGGTATAAGCCGCCCTAGCGGCCTGCGAAAGGGCAATGGCATGGGGCGTGCGGGTTTATGCCGGTCGGATCAAAGTTTTCAAATAGCAATTTTATCGTGTCTTATATGGGATATAATTTCCAAATAAATTGCCTTTTTCATACAAAATGCCAAGGCCCCATGTTCCTGTTTCGCCAATCGCGCGACCAAGGCTATGGTTTTGGCCAGATAAACGAAGCAGCACTGGGAAGATTATGGCCGACTTTACCGATCGCGTGGCTTTGGTCACAGGCAATGGCAGTTCGGCGGGAATTGGCTTTGCCATAGCGCGTGCCTTTCAAAAAGCGGGTGCTAAACTGTGTGTCACCGCCACCACCGACCGAGTTTTCGATCGTGGGGCCGACCTGGGGTGTTTAGGGCTAAAAGCCGACCTGACAGATCCTGACCAAGTGGAGGGGCTTTTCGCTTCGATCAACGCTGAATTGGGCCCGGTCGCGGTATTGGTCAATAATGCGGGCATGGCGCAAACTGGCAAATCGGTCACAGACGCCAAGTTGGGCGGTCTGTCTGATGCCAATTGGGCGCATCATATGGCGTTGAACATAGGGGTGACGTTCCATTGCATCCGCGCCGCTTTGCCCGCGATGCAGGCGGCGGGCTACGGGCGGATTGTCAACATCGGCTCGGTTACCGGACCGATGGTGACGATCGAAGGATCGTCAGGCTATGCCACGGCCAAAGCTGCGATTGGCGGCATGACACGATCGGTGGCCTTGGAATATGGCCGTGATGGCATTACCTGCAACGCCGTACTGCCAGGATGGATCCAGACAGATTCTTCCAGCGCCAAAGAAATCCGCGCTGGCCGCGAGAGCCCCGTCGGCCGACCCGGCACGCCAGAGGAAGTGGCGGCCTGCGCGGTGTTTTTAGCCTCGCAGGGGGCGAGTTACGTCAACGGGGCGATGTTGGTTGTGGATGGGGGCAATACGCTGGTCGAAATGAAGGGCGCGGATGGGTTCTAACACCCTGCGGCGGCAAAATTGACGAAAGGCCAAAGCGCGGCTTTGGCCTTTCTGCACAGTCACTTAGCGCCCGAACTTACTGTTTGTAGCTTACCGTCTTTACATCCGAATCCGGTGCCGATTTCATCCGGCGCTGGATCAGACGGTTCAGGGCATGGACATAGGCCTTCACACTGGCCACCACGGTATCGGTATCGGCCGAAGTGCCTGTTGCAATCCGCCCGTCTTCCTCTAGCCGCACCGAAACCGTCGCCTGCGCATCGGTGCCTTCGGTCACGGCATGCACCTGATACAACTGCAACTTTGCGTTGTGGGCATACAGCATATTGACTGCGTTAAACGCCGCATCCACCGGCCCATCGCCCGTCGCATCGGTTGAGGAGTCAACGCCGCCGATCACCAAGGTCAACTCGGCCTCGCGTGGGCCTTCGGTGCCGCAGACGACGCGCAGGCGTTTGACCTGCAGGTGGTTGTTGTCGTCGCTGGTGGCTTCATCCGCAACAAGGGCGATCAGGTCTTCGTCGTAAACCTCTTTCTTGCGGTCGGCCAAGGCCTTAAAGCGCACAAATACGTCGTTCAGCTGGTTATCGGCCAGCTCAAACCCCAGCTCTTTCAGCTTAGACCGCAGTGCTGCGCGGCCCGAATGCTTGCCCATGGCGATGTTGGTGGCCGTCAGGCCAATATCTTCGGGGCGCATGATTTCAAAGGTTTGCACGTTCTTTAGCACACCGTCTTGGTGAATGCCGCTTTCGTGCAAAAAGGCGTTCTTGCCGACAATCGCCTTGTTAAACTGCACCGCAAAGCCCGACACAGACGACACGCGCCGCGACAGGTTCATGATCTTGGATGTGTCGATGCCGGTTTGATAGGGCAGAATGTCATTGCGCACGCGCATCGCCATGACGACCTCTTCAAGGGCGGTGTTGCCAGCGCGTTCGCCCAAGCCGTTGATCGTGCATTCAATCTGCCGCGCGCCTGCTTCCACCGCAGCCAATGCGTTGGCTGTCGCCATGCCAAGGTCATTGTGGCAATGGGTGGCGAAAGTCACCTTATCAGCGTTGGGCACACGTTCCAGCAGCATCGCGATCAGTTTGGCGGACTCGAATGGGTAGGTGTAGCCCACCGTATCGGGGATGTTGATCGTGGTGGCGCCGGCCTTGATGGCGATTTCGACCGTGCGGCACAGATAGTCATGCTCGGTCCGTGTGGCATCCATCGGCGACCATTGCACATTGTCGCACAGATTGCGCGCATGAGTGACGGTTTCGTGGATGCGTTCGGCCATCTGGTCCATGTCCAGATTGGGAATGGCGCGGTGTAGGGGCGAAGTGCCGATAAAGGTATGGATGCGCGGCGAGCGGGCGTGTTTCACCGCCTCCCAGCAGCGGTCGATGTCTTTGAAATTGGCGCGGGCAAGGCCACAGATGGTGGAATTTCTTGACCGCTTGGCAATTGCGCTGACAGCGGCAAAATCCCCTTCCGAGGCGATGGGAAAGCCCGCCTCGATGATATCGACGCCCATTTCGTCAAGCAGGCCCGCGATTTCCAGCTTTTCGTCGTGGGTCATGGTCGCCCCGGGGGATTGTTCCCCGTCGCGCAGGGTGGTGTCGAATATCAACACACGGGGTTGGGCGGTTTTTTGGGTCATCTGGATCTATCCTTGGAATGTCTTAGCATGCGTGCCGGGTGTGTCGGGCGCTGATCACCTCTGAGCGGTCGCACCCTTGGGGCACGCTCAGAGGCGGCTAAGACGTAGCAGACCCAAGGGCAGGACAGGCATCATCACAGGGTGAGCCCCGCGGAAAATGCCAGCCGTGATCGGATCCTTGGTCATGAAATGAGACTATAAGCAGGATTGCGCGAAAGAAAAGGGGGGCTGCAGGGAATTTGCAGGGCTTGGCAGGGATCGGCAGGGCGCTAGGTTTGGTCAAAGCGGGGGGAATGATGCAACAGGCATTGGTGATTGGCGCATCAGGTGGCATCGGGGCGGCGGTGGCCTTGGCCTTGGAAGGGCATGGCTACGCCGTCACCCGCCTGTCGCGCAGCGTGGACGGGCTGGATGTGACCGATGAGGCCAGCGTGCAAGGCTGCCTTGACAGGCTGGAGGGTACCTTTACCACGGTCTTCGTCGCCACAGGCGCGTTAGAGCTTGGCCCCTATCGCCCCGAAAAATCGCTGCGCGCGGTGGACCCTGCGGCTTTTGCGGCCCAGTTTGCGCTGAATGCTGCGGGGCCGTTGTTGGTGCTAAAGCACGCCCAACGCCTGATGCCCCGCGATGTGCCTGTCCGTTTTGCGGCCCTGTCAGCGCGGGTTGGATCTATCGGCGACAACCATTTGGGCGGTTGGTATGCTTACCGCGCCGCCAAGGCGGCGTTGAACCAGTTGATCCACACCGCAGCCATCGAGGTGGCGCGCAGTCATCCGCAGTCTGTCATCGTAAGCCTACACCCTGGCACGGTCGACACCGATCTCACCCGCGCCCATCGCGGCGCCCATCCCGCCATGCCCCCCGCCGAGGCCGCGGCGCATTTGGTGGCCGTGTTGGAGGGTTTGACTCCGGCCCAATCGGGCGGTTTTTATGATTGGCAGGGCAAAGTCGTGCCGTGGTAGCGGCTAGTCGGCGCTGTTGGTCTGCAACACCTCTAAAGGCACGATGTCCAACGCGCGGCGGTGGGTTGCGGCAAGGTTCACTTGCGGGGCCGCGCCTTCCTCATGCGCTTGCAGGAACCGACTGGCGCACAGGCACCAGCGGTCGCCGGGTTTTAGCCCGACAAATCCGTATTCCGGACGCGGGGTGGACAGATCATTGCCAAGGTATTTCGAAAGCGCCAGAAACTCGGCCGTCATGACGGCGCAGACGGTGTGTTGGCCGCGATCTTGCGGCCCCGTGTCGCAGCATCCGTTGCGGAAAAAGCCGGTCATCGGTTCGGTTGAGCAGGGCTGCAACGCGCCCCCCAGCACGTTGAAAGACGGTTCAGGCATCGCGCACTCCGGATCACTAGGGCAGTTCGGGGCCAGTTTGCGCTTTTGTTGCGGCAAAGGTCAACGGGCGGTCGCGGGCGCTTGACCTGCGGCTGTGTGTTGCGGATGCTTGGCCCAAAGCACAGGAGGATGCCGTGGCCCTGAAAAGCACTGACTTGTCCCAAGCGACCCGCCCCATCCATCAAGCCCGCGCCATGCCTGCGGGTTTTTACACCGACCCCGCCCATTTCGCACTGGAACGCGAGGGCCTGTTCCTGCGCCATTGGTTCTTTGTGTGCCGCGACGACATGCTGCCGAACGCGGGCGATTACCGCGCCTTTGACAGCCCCGGTGGCCCGCTGGTCGCCCTGCGCGGGGCGGATGGGATCTTGCGGGTCTTTGCCAATTACTGCCGCCATCGCGGGTCGATCCTGCTGGAAGGGCAGGGCAACACCGGCGGTAAGGTCATGTGCCCCTATCACGGGTGGAGCTATCTGAACGATGGCCGCCTGTATGGTTGCCCCGATATGAAAGACGCCGAAGGTTTTGATCGGCGCGAAAACGGTATGGTCGCATTGGATTGCGAAACATGGGCTGGCTTTGTCTTTGCCCGCTTTGCAACCGATGGCCCAAGCTTGGCCGAACATTTGGGCGACCTGCCCGACCGTCTCGCCTCGCACAAGCCCCAAGACATGCGCTGCACGTGGAGTGTGACGCTAGAGCCTGCGTGCAACTGGAAACTGATCTTGGAAAACGCGATGGAGACCTATCACACCGGTATTGTCCACCGCGATACGGTGGGGGCGCAAACCTCGCGCACTTTGGCGACGAAGGGGAATTGGATTTGCATTCAGGTGATCTCGGGCCGCTCGGTTGCCACATTGTCAGATACGATCCCGCCCTTTGATAAGATAGGCGGGCTAGACGCCGATGCGCGAATGGGCACCTATTTCACCGTGGCCCTGCCCACGATGCAATTCGCCGTGGCGCAAGATTGCCTGTGGTGGCTGAACGTCACCCCCATTGCCGCTGGCAAATCGCGGCTGGAAATTGGCGGATGCTTTCCTGTCGCGCGCCTAGCCCAGCCCGATTTTGCCACCCGCGCCGCGCCCTATTACGACCGCTGGGAACGGGTGGGCCGCGAGGATGTGGGCATTTTGGAAAAGCAGCAAAAGGCGCTGGCTTCGGCCCTGTATCGCCCCGGCCCGCTGTCGGGGCGCGATGATATGGTGCAGGCCTTGGGCATTTGGGTGCTGGATCAGCTTGGTCTTTTGACGCAAGCCTGATCACTTCCCCTTTACCCAAGCCGCGCCCTTTTCTATAAGGCGGCCATGAGTTTGATATTCGTGATCATCGCCCGAATTATCGGCCCGGCGTTCTGAGACCAGACGCCGGGACATTGGCGCTTGGCCGCCGCCCTTAATTCCTCTGCCCAATTCTCCTGCAAGGACTGCCCCGATGTGCGCTGACACGCCGACCCCCGACTACCGCGACAGTGTTTTCCTGCCCGAAACCGACTTTCCGATGCGCGCGGGCCTGCCCCAGCGCGAACCCGATTGGCTGGCGCGGTGGGAACGGATTGGCGTCTATAACCGCCTGCGCGGTAAGGCGGGGCGTGCCGATTTCACGCTGCACGATGGCCCGCCCTATGCCAACGGCCATTTGCACATCGGCCATGCGCTGAACAAAGTGCTTAAAGACATGGTGGTGCGCAGCCAGCAAATGATGGGCAAAGATGCGCGCTATGTGCCCGGTTGGGATTGCCACGGCCTGCCGATCGAATGGAAAATCGAAGAGCA
>CAIMWI010000081.1 GCA_903845215.1 uncultured Rhodobacterales bacterium
GTCAGGTTGCGGGCCTGCTGATAGCGCCAGTGGGTGCCGATCAGGTCAGAGTCGTTGATATAGGCGTCATAGATGTTTTCGCCCGACTGCATTTGCGTTTGCAGCTTTTCAACAACGTCGCCTTCGCCGATCAGATCGTGGGTGATCTTGATGCCGGTGATGGCGGTGAAAGCAGGCGCCAGCACTTTGGATTCGTATTCATGCGTGCCGATGGTTTCGGAGACGACCTTGATTTCCATGCCCGCAAAGGGCTTGGCGGCGTCGACGAACCATTGCATTTCGGCTTCTTGATCCGCACGGCTCAGCGTGGACAGGTCGCCGATTTCGGTATCCAAGAAGGCCTTGGCTGCATCCATGTCGGCAAAAGCCGGCATGCCGCAGGCGATCAGCGCAAGCGCCATCGCGGTGGTGGTATGTCTTAGTCTCACTTTTTTCCTCCCAGAAGGTTGATGAGTCTTTTCGTCTTGCCTTGGGGCAGGCACAGCCCGCCCGTCCAGCGCCGTTTGTCCTGCTTCACACCCAGCGAAACACCGCTGTGGCATAAACCAGGCTTAGGATCAGCGGCCATGTCAGCGGCGCGCCGAAGAAAAAGAGCCAGACCAGATTGATATAGGCCGAGCCCAAGAGTGTGATAAACAACCGATCCCCGCGCGTGGTTTCAATGCGCAAGATGCCGCGGCGGGGTGTTTCGGGAAAGCGGATGGCCAGCAGCGTGAAAATGATCAGCAAGCTGGCGATCAGGAAAAAGAACAAGGCGACCGGAAAGGTCCAAGCCATCCAGCCGCCGGGGATCATCGGGTCATACCACAGCATCCCGCTGTCATCGTGCGGCACGGACCAGAAAAGAAAGCCCAAAATGGCGGCCATAAGAACGCCAAGGCCAAGGTACAGGCTGTTCCAACGGGCAGCGGTCATCACACCCTCCCCAGGGCAAAGCCCTTGGCTATGTAGTTGCGCACAAAATAGATCACCAAAGCCCCCGGGATGATCGTTAACACCCCCGCAGCCGCCAGAACGCCCCAATCCATCCCGCTGGCCGACACGGTGCGTGTCATCGTCGAGGCGATGGATTTGGCGTAAACTGAGGTCAGCGTGCGCGACAAAAGCAGTTCCACCCACGAGAACATAAAGCAAAAGAACGCCGCAACCCCGATGCCGCTGGCGATCAGCGGCATAAAGATGCGCACAAAGAAGCGCCCGAACCCGTAGCCGTCGATATAGGCTGTCTCGTCGATTTCCTTTGGCACACCGCGCATGAAGCCTTCTAAGATCCACACCGCCAAAGGCACGTTGAACAGGCAATGCGCCAAAGCCACGGCGATATGCGTGTCAAACAGGCCAACAGAGGAATACAGCTGAAAGAAGGGCAGCGCAAAAACCGCTGGGGGTGACATGCGGTTGGTCAGCAGCCAAAAGAACAGATGCTTGTCGCCCATGAAGCTATAGCGCGAAAAGGCATAGGCCGCAGGCAGCGCCACGGTGATCGAAATCAGCGTGTTCAGCACCACATAGATCAGCGAGTTGACATAGCCCATATACCACGACGGATCGGTCAAGATCGTGACATAATTGGCGAAGGTCAGGGTGGCGGGGATCAAGGTAAAGGTGGATGTGATCTCGGTGTTCGTCTTGAGGCTCATGTTGATCAGCCAATAGATCGGGATCAGCAAGAACAGCAGATAAACGGTCATGACGATGGCAGAAGAGCGGGCGCGCATCATTTCGTCTCCGCGTTATCAAGAGTGGTCATGACGGTGTAAAACACCCAAGACACCAGCAAGATCACCAAGAAATACATGATCGAGAAGGCCGCCGCCGGCCCAAGGTCAAACTGCCCTACGGCCATTTTCACCAGATCAATCGACAAGAAGGTGGTCGAATTGCCCGGGCCACCGCCAGTGACGACAAAAGGTTCGGTGTAGATCATGAAGCTGTCCATAAAGCGCAACAGCACCGCAATCAGCAAGACGCCTGACATCTTGGGCAGTTCAATAAAGCGAAACACGCTCCACCGGCTAGCTTGGTCAATCCGTGCGGCTTGGTAATAGGCCTGCGGGATTGATTGCAATCCCGCATAGCACAGCAAAGCCACAAGCGAGGTCCAGTGCCAGACATCCATGACGATAATGGTGATCCACGCATCCAGCGCGTCGTTGGTGTAGTTGTAATCAACCCCGATGCTTGCCAAGCCATGGCCCAAAAGGCCAATGTCGACACGGCCAAAAATCTGCCAGATCGTGCCCACCACGTTGAACGGGATCAGCAGCGGCAAGGCCATCAGAACCAGACAGAAACTGGCCCAAAACCCCTTTTTGGGCATGTGCAGCGCAATAAAGATGCCCAAGGGCACCTCTATTGCCAGAATGATGGCTGAAAACAGCACCTGCCGCCCCAAGGCGCTGTGCATCCGGTCAGAGGCGATCATGTCTTCAAACCAGCCAAGGCCGTTCCAGAAAAACTCGTTCTCGCCAAAGGTGTCGTTGACCGAATAGTTCACCACCGTCATCAGGGGGATCACGGCAGAAAAGGCCACGATCACCAAGACAGGCAGCACCAGGAACCACGCTTTGTTGTTTTGCGTCTTATCCATCACACGGCCCCCCCGGCTTGGGCCGCAACCCGCCAGTCGTCGGCAAAGACGTTGATTTTGTCAGGCGCAAAGACCACGCGGGTCATATCGGCGTCGATCGCCATGCCTTCGGGGGCAATCAAATTGAAAGCTTGGCCGAAAAGGTCAGCGCGGATGATCCGGTGGCGGCCCACGTCTTCGACACGGCGCAGGGTGACGGGCAGGCCCGCCCCGCTGGTGAGGCTGCAATATTCCGGGCGAATGCCGATCTGGCTGCGCCCAGCCACGGGCGCATAGCTGGTCCCTAACGGCACTTCGCAGCCATTCAGATGGGCGCGGTTGCCGGTGATCTTGGCCTCCATCAGGTTCATGCCGGGTGAGCCGATGAAATAGCCGACAAAGGTATGGGCGGGGGTTTCGAACAGTTCTTCAGGCGTACCAATTTGCACCACACGGCCGTCATACATCACCACGACCTTGTCGGCAAAGGTCAGCGCCTCGGTCTGGTCATGGGTGACGTAGATCATCGTATGGCCAAGCTGGCGGTGCAGTTGCTTTAGCTGGGTGCGCAATTCCCATTTCATATGGGGGTCGATCACAGTCAGCGGTTCATCAAACAAGATGGCGTTAACGTCCTCGCGCACCATGCCGCGCCCAAGGCTGATCTTTTGCTTGGCATCCGCCGTAAGGCCGCGCGCCTTGCGGTTCAGGCGATCTTCCATGCCGATCATCTGGGCAATATGGGCGACACGGGCTGCGATATAGGCCGCATCCATGCCGCGGTTGCGCAAGGGAAAGGCCAAATTCTCACGCACGGTCATGGTGTCGTAGACCACGGGAAACTGGAAGACTTGGGCGATGTTGCGCGCGGCGGTTTCCTCATCGGTCACATCACGCGCGCCAAACAACACGCGCCCATGGCTGGGGCGCACAATGCCCGAGATGATGTTGAGAAGCGTTGTTTTCCCACAGCCTGACGATCCAAGCAGCGCATAGGCCCCGCCGTCTTGCCAGACATGGTCCATTTCCTTTAGGGCAAAATCCGCCTCTGCCTGCGGGTTGGGCAGGTAGCTGTGGGCAAGGTTTTTCAGCGTGATCTGTGCCATAGCTTAAGCCCCCACCGCATAAGCCGCAGGGGCCGCAAGCCGGCCCGCAGGGTCAAAGAAATACACATGGGTCGGGTCAAGCCAAAGCTTTACACTTTGCCCCGATGACAGCGCATGCACCCCGTGCACCAGCCCAACCCAGCGGTTGTCGCCGTGGCTGGCGTGCAGGAAGGTTTCCGAACCGGTGATCTCGGTCGCCGTGACATCGCAGGCAAATGACATCGACTGGCCAGAATGGGCGTTCAGGTGCAAATGGTTCGCCCGAAAGCCCGCCCGATAGGGGCCATCGGGAAGGGTCGCCAACAGCCCGTCGGCGGGGGCGTGGGTGTCTGCGCCAAAGCTGATCTGGTGGCCTTGCTTCACGCAAGAGACAAAGTTCATCGGCGGTTCGCTGAACAAGCGCGCGGTGATGGCATCTGCCGGCTGGCGGTAGACCTGTGGGGTCGGGCCGAATTGGGTGATCCGCCCTTCCCACATCGTGGCGGTGTTTCCCCCCAGTAGCAGGGCCTCTTCGGGTTCGGTGGTGGCATAGACGAAAATCGCACCCGACTCTTCAAAGATGCGCGGGATTTCGGCGCGCAATTCCTCGCGCAGTTTATAGTCCAGATTGGCCAAGGGTTCGTCGAGCAGAACCAGTCCCGCCCCCTTGACCAAAGCCCGCGCCAAGGCGCAGCGTTGTTGCTGGCCGCCCGAAAGCTCTAGGGGGTTGCGTTGCAACAAGGGGGTCAGTTTCAGCATCTCGGCGGTAGAGCGAACGGCCTTGTCAACCTCTGCTTTGGATTTGCCCATCAAGCGCATCGGCGAGGCGATGTTGTCATAAACCGACATGGCGGGATAATTGATGAACTGCTGATAAACCATCGCCACTTTGCGATCTTGCACGCGCTGGCCTGTCACATCGGCCCCGTGCCAGTGGATCGACCCTGAACTGGGCACATCAAGCCCCGCCATCAACCGCATCAACGATGTCTTGCCCGCCAAGGTCGGCCCCAGCAGCACGTTCATCGTGCCTTTTTCCAGCACCAGATCGGTGGGCTGGATATAGACCTGCCCTTTGACACTCCGGCTTGCGGCTTTCAACTCAAGCGCCATGCGATACCCTCTTTTCAGACAAAGACGCGCCCCTTTGCAGGGCCGCATCCTGCGCCATAAAGTCCTGCAGCGCCGCGATTTGCGCTTGTGTCATGCGAAGCCCCAGTTTCGTGCGCCGCCAAACGATATCATCCGCCGCGCGGGCGAATTCGTGGTCCATCAGCCAGCGCACCTCGACCTCGGTCAAGGTCGCGCCAAAATCACGCCCCAGATCCGCGACAGAACGCGCCCCTTGCAGCATGACAGCGGCCTCAACCCCATAGGCGCGGATCAGGCGGGCGGCCCAATTGGGTGTGAGGTAGGGATGCTTCGCCTGCAACTGTGCCGTCAAGCGGCCGACGTCACCCACGGGAAAATCACCGCCCGGCAGGGGCACGCGCGCTGTCCATGCGGGTTTGGCGGCGGGGAAATAGGGGGATAGCTTGGCAAGCGCCCCTTCGGCCAAGCGCCGATAGGTGGTGATCTTGCCGCCGAACACGTTCAGCAAGGGCGGGCCGTTGTCATCCACGCTTAAGACATAGTCGCGCGTGGCAGCTGTGGCCGATTTGGCCCCGTCGTTGTACAGCGGGCGCACGCCGGAATAGGACCAAACCACATCGGCGGCGGTGACGGGCTTGGCGAAATATTCGCTGGCAAAGGCGCACAGGTAATCACGCTCTTCATCGCTGCACTGCGGGTCACCGGGGGGGCCTTGATGGTCTTTGTCGGTGGTGCCGATCAAGGTGAAATCTTGCTCATAGGGAATGGCAAAGATAATCCGGCCATCTTGCCCTTGAAAGAAATAGCATCGGTCGTGATCGTACAGCTTTTTGGTGACGATATGCGACCCGCGCACCAACCGCACCCCTTCAGACGAGTTGATCCGCGCCACGTTGCGGATGATATCCTCGACCCACGGCCCGCCGACATTCACCAAGGCCCGCGCGTGATGGGTTTGCGCGCCATCTGCGCCTTGCGTGACAATCTGCCACAAATCGCCGCGCCGTTCCGCACTGACAACCCGCGTGCGCGTCAAAATAACCGCGCCCTTTTCCGCCGCATCGCGGGCGTTGAGCGAGACAAGCTTGGAATCCTCGATCCAGCAGTCGGAATATTCGTAGGCCCTTTCAAAGCGCGTTTGCAGCGGCTGTCCGGCCGCATCGGCCTTCAGATCAAGGGTGCGCGTGGCGGGCAATATCTTGCGCCCCCCCATAGTGTCATACAAAAACAACCCCAGGCGGATCAGCCAAGCCGGCCTGCGCCCCTTCATCCAGGGCATAAAGGTGGCAATCAGCCGCCCCGTGGGGGTGTCGCCTTCAAAGCGCATGTCGCGGTGATAGGGCAGCACAAAACGCATCGGCCATGAGATATGGGGCATGGCAACCAGCAAAGTTTCGCGCTCTTCCAAGGCCTCGCGCACCAAGCGAAACTCGAAATACTCTAAATAGCGCAACCCGCCGTGAAACAACTTGGTCGACGCAGAAGAGGTCGCCTGCGCCAAATCGCCCTGCTCGGCCAGCACCACCGACAACCCACGCCCAACAGCATCGCGCGCGATACCGCAGCCGTTGATGCCGCCGCCGATGATGAACAGATCAGCCACTATGGGCTGGTCTAAGCTGGCCATGCGCAGTCCCCCCGAACGAGTCGCAGGGGGCACCAATTGAACCCCCTGTGTCAACTATTTTTTTCGGTTTAGCGCCAAAACGCGCAAAACGAACATTTTAGCGCATGCGCAGCATAGGTGCGCTTAAGCGGTGAAGGTCTTGCAAAGACGTGAAAAAATGGTGCTGCGGCGCAGAAAATTAGCGATTTCACCCTGCTGCCGCATAAGGGCTTGATCAAAGACGCAACCTGATGGAACATTCGATTAGCGATTAAGGCGCAAAAGGAACAGGTCATGGCGCTTAGCTTTCGACAAAGCGAAATTCTGGATATCGCCAAAACCCAAGGGCGGGTGGTTGTCGAAGATCTGGCCCAACGCTTTGACGTGACTTTGCAAACCATCCGCCGCGACCTGACCGAACTGGCTGACACCGGCTATCTGGACAGGGTGCATGGCGGGGCGGTGCCGCGCACGGGGGTTGCCAATCTGGGCTATGACGAACGCCGCCGCCTGAACGAAGGCGCCAAGGCCGCCATCGCGCGGGCCTGCGCGGCTGCCATTCCGGACAATTCGTCGATCATCATCAACCTTGGCACATCGACCGAGGCTGTGGCGCGCGAATTGCTGCACCACCGCAACCTGACCGTGATCACCAACAACATGAACGTGGCCAACATTCTGGCCGCCAACCCGGGCTGCGATGTTATGGTGGCGGGCGGGGCGCTGCGCCGCTCTGATGGCGGGTTGGTGGGCGAGTTGACGACGCATTTTTTTGAGCAGTTCAAGGTAGATGTTGCCATCATCGGCGCTTCGGCCTTGGATGCCGAGGGCGAACTGCTGGATTACGACCTTGCCGAAGTGCGGGTGGCCAAAGCCATCATCCGCCAAGCGCGGCGCACCTTTCTGGTGTGCGATCACTCCAAACTAACGCGCTCGGCCCCGGTTCGCCTCGCCTCGCTGCGCGAGATATCCGAGATGTTTACCGACCTGCCCTTGCCAGACGATCTGGCCCAACGGTGCCGCGAATGGCAAACCAAGATTAACCTGCCATGACAGCCCATGGCCAACCCTTGAACGTGGCGGGCGCGGCATGAAACCGCACAGCAATGCCGCTTGGGGGCTGATGTTACCCGCCGCATTGGTTATGATCTTTGTTGCCGTCTTACCGCTGCTGGCGGTGCTAAACTATTCGTTTCACGACATCTTTAGCCTGGATAAGGTGTTTTGGGTCGGCACCGATTGGTACGAAATGATCGTTGTGACCCCGCGCTTTTGGGCCAGTCTTGGCCGCAGTGCGCTGTTTTCAACCTTAGCACTTGGCATCCAATTGCCCTTGGGCATCGCCATTGCCTTGATGCTGCGCAAAATCGGGCCGCGCGGCGCGGTTCTTATGCTGATGTGTTTGGCCATTCCCTTGGTCGTGCCGACCAATATGATCGCCGGTCTATGGCTGGCCCTCATTCGCCCCGAGGGGTTGGGCGGCCAAGTGATGCGCGCCTTGCATCTGACGCTGGATTATAAATTCAACCCCCTGCACACTTGGGCGCTGATTTTGGTGGTGGATACCTGGCATTGGCTGGGGCTTGTCGTGGTTTTGGCCTATGCTGGCCTGTCTTCCATTCAGCCAGCCTATTATCAGGCCGCAGCGGTCGACAGCGCTTCACGTTGGGCGGTGTTTCGTTGGATCGAGTTGCCGCAAATCTCGGGCGCGCTTTGGATCGTGTTGCTGCTGCGGTTGGTCGACAGTTTCATGATCTACACAGAGGTGATGACAATCAACGCCGGTGGCCCGAATGACGCGACCACTTTTTTGTCGTTGGAACTCGGCGAGGATATCAAAGCCTACAGCTACGGCACTGCCGCCGCGCGCGCGATGGTGGATTTCGTCTTTGTGCTGACGCTGGTGTGGGTTTTTGTCAAACTGCGCCAAACGGATGATCCCGAAGTGGGAAAAGCAAAATGACCCGGGGTGGTATTCTGCGGCTTTTTGCCTGCATCGTCTTGGCGAGTTTCGTGCTTTTGCCTTTGGGACAAGCCATATTTCTAAGCTTTACGGCCACACTTGAAGCCGACGGACGACCGATCGGGACGATTGGCTTCCATAATTACCTTAAGATCCTGCAGACGCCCGAATTGCGGGCATCCGTTGGGAATTCCATAACCTATGTGCTGTTAAACGTCGCCTTTTGCCTGATTGCGGGTCTTCCGGCCGCTTACGCCTTGGCGCGGTATAGTTTTATCGGTGACAGGCATTTCTTGATGTTTCTTCTGGCGTTTCGCGTTACCCCCCCCGTCGTGCTTTCGCTGCCGATTTTTATTTTGTTCGCCCGCGCAGGGCTGGTCAACTCGCCCATCGGCATCGCGCTGGTGCATTGTGTCTTCAACCTTCCAATTGCCATATGGATTTTAGAAAGCTTTATCGCGGCCATACCAAGATCCTTTGACGAGATGGCTTTCTTAGACGGCCACAGTCGCACAGGTTTTTTTGTGCGCTTTTTGATCCCTGCCGTTGCACCTGGCATCGCGGTGGCAGCTTTTTTCTGTTTTATATTCTCGTGGGTCGAGGTGGTTTTTGCCCGCATCTTAACTGTGACAGCCGGAAAACCCATCACCCAAGCGATCACAGCCTTATTCACCTTTCGCACCGATTGGGGCCTTGTCATGGCTATGACGGTGTTTTCTTTGATACCGGGCGTTTTGATGATTTTCTTAGTTCGCAACCAACTTGCGCGGGGATTTGTGATCAGAACCTAACAGATCCTGTTCGCCGGAAGTCAAACCAAACGGGCAGCGTCGCACAGTTTGTTGGCCCCAAAAGCGCATCAGCAGCCGACGGGCTGCGGATCTTCATATACGTTTGGCGCGTTGTAGGCGCGCGGGGTAAGGCGCAGAGAAACTGCGCTGAAAGACTGCCACGATACCTTATCCGCGCCTTGATCTGCTCATACTTTTTTCCTCACCATTTACAACATTTAGGAGCGGAATTCAGCACCTTTTTGCCATTTATATTGTGTTTAAACGACATCACACGAACGGAAAACCATGCCCCCTGCGGCCGCCAGCCTATAGAACGATCGCGGCGATTTGCCCTTTCGCGGGCAGAATTGATTCAAAAGGTGAGCAACAACAAACGCTTCGACGACGACATTGCCCCGCCAGTCTTTTGGCATGGGTTTGCCGATCAGGCGATAGACTTCGACGTGCAATAAATTCCACAGATCAGCCATGAGGCCTTTTTGCGGTGCCTATACACATTGCAACCGCTGAAAAGTTAAACCCTGCTCGGGCCATCTTCCAAGCCCATCTCAAGTTATTTGGTCGCCTCGACATATTTGGCGAAATTGGCCAAGATCGCTGTCCATCCTTGGCGCTGAAGCTCAACGGGATTTTGGGTCTCTGGATCGAAGGACACACGCACCCTCACCGCCTCGCCACTGGGTGTGAACTCGACCGTGCAGTTGCGATCGCCAAAAGCATATTCGATCAAAGCTTCAGGGATTACTTTGGTGTAAACACCCGCGAAATCAAAGCCAAAGCTGCCGTCCTTCGCCTCCATCCGCGACGAGAATTCGCCACCCACCCGCAAATCAACCGTTGCTTTGGTAGTATGCCAATCATCAGACGCCGCATTCCAATGAACGATGTCTTCAGGCGTTATATAGGCCATCCAGACTTTGGAAAGCGGCGCATTAACAAGGGTTTCGACGATGATTTGCATGGCACAAGTCCTTTGTTCAGGGCAACGA
>CAIMWI010000082.1 GCA_903845215.1 uncultured Rhodobacterales bacterium
CCTGCAGAGCAATCGACAACGGCCAAGCGCAACGGCACACCTATTTGCACGGCGGCCAAACCATAGCCCGGCATCGCCTCCATCGTGTCGACCATATCGGCCAAGATGGCATGGATTTCGGGTGTAATTTCAGCGACTTCCGCGGCCGGATTGCGCAGAATTTTGTGGGGCCAAGGCAGACAGGGCCGGATCATCCCAACACCACCAGGGCCGCCGTCCGTGCATCAGGCGACAGGTGATCCAGCGTGACAATCCCGTTCAAATGGTCAATCTCATGCTGGGCGCATATCGCGCGAAAGCCTGTGAGTTTTTCCGCCTGGGTCGAGCCGTCTGTCATCTGCCACTGCAAAATCAGCGAACTGTGGCGCATCACATCGGCCACCACGCCCGGGATCGACAAGCAGCCTTCCGGCCCCAAACCCATCTGGGGCGCGCGCCATAGGATTTCAGGGTTTATAAACACCTCTGGCGCCGGATCAGTGGTCTTCCAAGCCGCATCCATCACAAAAACGCGTGTCAGCACGCCGATTTGCGGGGCTGCAAGTCCACGGCCATTGGCGTGATACATCGTGTCCAGCATATCGCGCGCCAGGGTCAGGGTTGCGTCATCCACACAGGCTTTCGTGGCCACTTGGGTCAGCACAGGGTTTGGCCAGCGCACAATAGGACGGATCATCGCCCGCCTCGGGCCATCTCGCGCTTGTGTTTTTCCATCTTGCGCGTGATCATCTGCCGCTTCATCAAGCCAAGGTAGTCGATGAACAGCCGACCGTTCAGGTGGTCAATCTCGTGCTGCACGCAGGTGGCCCAAAGGCCGCTAAAGGTTTCCTGCTGTGCGCTGCCTGTTTCGTCCTGCCAGCGCACGGTGACGGATTCGGGTCGCTCGACATCGGCATAGTGCTCGGGGATAGACAGGCACCCCTCTTCGTAGGTCGACTTGTCTTCTGACTGCCACACCACTTCAGGGTTGAACATGATCAGCGGGCGGCCAGGTGTGGGGGCCTTGTGGCAATCCATCACGATCAAGCGTTTGTTCACGCCAACCTGCGGTGCCGCCAGTCCGATACCCGGCGCGTCATACATCGTGTCCAGCATGTCGCGGGCCAGTTTCACCAAATCCTCTGTCACTTGCGCCACGGGGTCGCAAAGCTTCTTGAGGCGCGGATCGGGGTGGAGCAATATAGGGCGGATCATGTCATGGATTTACGGTTTGGCAGGGTTTCGCGCAAGAGGCGCAGTGGGCTGGAATGACGTTCTGCGATTTTCGCAAATACAGAACATATTTCCAAATTAAGAAATATATTTGGGATACAATCCCAATACATATGTAGTATCCGGAACAAACACCCCAAAAGGACCATGTCATGAGCTTTGACACCGTGATCAACCGCCTCGGCACCCATTCTGTCAAGTGGGACGCGATGGAGCCGATGTTCGGCGTGCCCGCCCAAGGCGGCTTGGCCATGTGGGTCGCTGACATGGATTTTCGCCCCCCCGCCTGCGTGCAGGCAGCCCTTGAAACGATGCTGAATCATGGCATCTATGGCTATTTCGGCGACGATAGCGCCTATCTGCATGCGATCACATGGTGGATGCAAACCCGCCATGGGTGGAGTGTGGACCCCAAGCATATCTTCACCACCCACGGTTTGGTCAACGGCACCGCGCTATGTGTGGATGCCTTTACCCAAGCCGGTGACGGCGTGATCTTGACGACGCCAGTCTATCACGCCTTCGCCCGCGTGATCAAAGCAGCCGGTCGCAATGTTGTGGAATGCCCGCTTGCGACGGTTGCAGGCCAATATGTGATGGATTTTGACGCTTGGGACGCGCAAATGACAGGGTCTGAGAAGATGTTCATCCTTTGCTCGCCCCATAATCCCGGTGGGCGTGTCTGGACGCAGGAAGAGTTGCAAGGCGTGGCTGATTTTTGCCAAAGGCACGATCTGGTGCTGGTATCGGACGAGATCCACCACGATCTGGTGATGCCTGCCCATAAGCACCACGTTATGGCAAACCTTGCGGGGGTGCAGGACCGTTTGGTGATGATGACGGCCTCGACCAAGACGTTCAACATCGCAGGGGCACATATCGGCAATGTCATCATCGCCGACCCCGCCCTGCGCCAGCGCTTTTCCGATACGATAAACAAAATGGGCATTTCGCCCAATTCCTTTGGCATGCATATGGCCACAGCCGCCTATTCGCCCGAAGGGGCGGCTTGGGTTGATGCGCTGAACCTGTATCTTGACCGCAACCGCCAAACCTTTGACGCGGCGGTCAATTCCATTCCGGGGGTCAGGTCGATGCCTTTGCAGGCCACTTACCTGTCATGGGTCGATTTCACCGGAACGGGCATGACCGAGGCCGAGTTCACCGCCCGCGTCGCCAAAGTTGCGCGAATCGCTACGAACCAAGGTTCTGCCTTTGGACGCGGCGGAGAAACCTATCTGCGCTTTAACATAGCCATGCCCCATTCCCAGATCGTCGAGGCCGCCTTGCGCCTGACGGCGGCATTCAAAGACCTGCAATAAGGTTCACGCTTTGGTCAAAAGACCCACGGGCAGGGTAGGGTCCAGCCAGAAATCCAAAGGGGCCTTGTCGGCCACATGGGTTAAGCGCTTGAACTCACAAGTGATTTCGCCAGCTTCTGCCGTGGTGGCTACGATCAGGCATTGAAAAACATGCCGACTGCCATCGTACAAATCCACCAAGCCACGCAGATGGGGTGTCAGCGCCCCATCCAATACAAAGCCATCGTGCCAAAAGCGCAACACCGGAAAGACCGCGTCGCCAACTTGAACACGCAACTTTGACTTTCGGCGATCTTTGGCTTTTCGGGCCAAGTCTAGCCCGTCCCGCACTTCTTTCGACAGAAATTCCAGCATCGGCGCCCCCTCCACGACATCATCATGGCGGCATGAGATTAAAAAACAAGAAAACTAGCGACTGTTGCTCTTTTGTCTTTTTGCCGTGGCTTTGTTGCCACACCCAAGACGCTTTCCTAACGACCCCTCGTTGCGTTAGGATGGCGAGATGGTAGCCCAAAGGATCAAAAGCCCGATGCGCTGTTTCCCCTTTCTTGCCGTATTGGCTTTGGCCGCTCCCGCCTCAGCTGCGCCCTGTGGCGGCGACGTTTCGACATTCTTGCAAGCGATGAAAGCAGAGGCCTCGGCGCTTGGCCTGCCCGAAGCTGCCATAAACGCCGTTTTAGACGACGCGCAGATTGACCCGGCTGTGATCAAAGCTGACCGCGCGCAAGGCATCTTCCGCAAGACATTTATAGACTTCTCCACTGCCCTCATTTCGAAAAACCGGATTGAAAATGCCGCGCTTTATGGGCGCAAATATGATGTGGCCTTTGCAGCGGCCGAGCAGAAGTTTGGTGTATCGCGTGGGGTTATTCTGGCCTTTTGGGCCTTTGAAACTGACTTTGGGCAGGTGCAGGGCAACTTTGACACGCGCAATGCCTTGATTACCCTTGCCCATGATTGCCGCCGCCCCGAAATCTTTCAGCCGCAAGTGATGGCCGCCATCGCCTTAACCGATAAAGGGGGTTTTCTTCCCGGCCAAACAAAAGGCGCTTGGGCGGGTGAGATTGGCATGGTTCAAATGCTGCCCCGCGACATCCTGGAACGTGGAGAGGACGGCGACAATGATGGGGCGATCACGCTGGCCACCTCTGCCCCCGATGCCATTGTCTCGGCGGCGCATATGCTTCAGTTTTATGGCTGGCGGGCGGGCGAACCATGGATGCAAGAGGTCAGCGTGCCCCAGACGATGGATTGGTCGCAGTCTGGCCTAGAAACGGAACGGCCCAGTGTTGCGTGGCAAGCCATGGGGGTCGCCCCCAAGGTCGGGCAACTCGCCCCCTTGCCTGCCTCGCTCATCCTGCCGCAGGGGCGAAAGGGGCCGGCGTTTTTGGTCTATCCTAACTTCAAGGTGCTGTTCGAATGGAACAAAAGCTTCACCTATGTGACCACCGCTGCCCATTTTGCAGCAAGAATCGAAGGCGCAGCCCCCTATGATTCAGGCACTCCGGAAATCGGCCTTACCACCGATCAGATGATTGCCTTGCAAAAGAAGCTGGCCACGCGCGGCTATAAGATGGGCAAGGCGGATGGCGTGTTGGGCGCTGCCACCCGTGCCGCCGTTCAGGCCGAACAAAAGCGCTTGGGCCTGCCCGCCGACAGTTGGCCCACACCCGCGCTATTGGAACTCTTGTAAGGCACACAGCCCGAAAATCTGCAGACCCCGCCAGTTCTTTCATATGTGCCCAAATATCCCACGGGGGTGCGGGGGTGTGAAACCCCCGCTTTTACGGCGGGTGCGGGGGTGTGAAACCCCCACTTTTACGGCGGGTGCGGGGGTGTGAAACCCCCGCTTTTACGGCGGGTGCGTGGGTTTGAAACCCCCGCGTTTAGCGCGTCGGCACCGGCACATCGCCGCGGTAATCGTAAAACCCACGTTGAGTTTTGCGTCCCAGCCAGCCCGCCTCGACATATTTGGTCAAAAGGGGGCAGGGGCGGTATTTGGTATCGGCCAAGCCCTCGTGCAGCACGTTCATGATGGCTAGGCAGGTGTCTAGCCCGATGAAATCGGCCAGTTCTAACGGCCCCATCGGATGGTTGGCCCCCAGCTTCAGGCTTTCGTCGATGGATTTAACCGACCCCACGCCCTCGTACAGCGTATAAACCGCCTCGTTGATCATCGGCATCAAGATGCGGTTGACGATGAAGGCGGGGAAATCCTCGGCACTTGCAGCGGTTTTGCCAAGGCGGGCGACGACCTCGTGCAGACTGTCCCATGTGGCCTGATCGGTGGCAATCCCGCGGATCAGTTCCACCAGTTGCATCACGGGCACGGGGTTCATGAAGTGAAAGCCCATGAACTTTTCTGGCCGATCCGTCCGGCTGGCCAACCGCGTGATGGAAATGGACGAGGTGTTCGACGTCAAAATCGTCCCCGCTGCCAGATGCGGCACCAAGGCTTTAAAGATCGCGTCTTTCACACTTTCCTTTTCGGTCGCAGCCTCGATGATCAAATCGCAAGACCCCAGATCGGCAATCGTCAGCGAGGTTTTGATCCGCGCCATGGCGGCAGCCTTGGCCTCGGACGTCACTTTGCCGCGCGACACTTGGCGTTCGATGTTGCGGTCAATCGTGGCCAAAGCTTTGCTCAAACTTTCCGCACTCACGTCATTCATCAGCACATCATAGCCTGAAAGGGCAAAGACATGCGCAATCCCATTGCCCATCTGCCCCGCGCCCACGATCCCGACTGTTTGAATGGCCATCTGACGCCCCCTTATAGCTCTGGGTCACCCTATCCCCGCCGCGCCCCCTCAGCAAGGCCGCCGCACCGCAGCGATTTGCTTTCAGACTTGCCCAAATATCCCGGGGTGCGGGGCTGGCCCCGCTTCTGCCCTTCGCTTTTTGTTTTGCGCGCACTATGTGTTTTGCCAATCAAAGGAACCAAACCCATGCTTTTGCACGATCCGCTCTTCCTGCTTGCCACCGCTGTCTGCCTTGTCGTTCTGGTCATCTTGTTGATCGGCATCGGCACTTTTGGCAAAGGTGGCGAGTTTAACCGTAAATATGCCAATAAATTGATGCAGTTGCGCATCCTCGCCCAAGGCTTGGCGGTGGTGGCGATTGTGCTCTTTGCTTGGGCGCGCTCGAAAGGAATGCCGTGATGGTGGTTTTGTCCAAGATATACACCCGCACCGGTGACACGGGGCAGACGGCGCTGGGCAATGGCGACCGCGTGCCCAAATTCGATCTGCGTGTGGCGGCTTACGGCACGGTCGATGAAACCAATGCCACCTTGGGCATGGCGCGGCTGCATGGCGGCGCGCTGGATGACAGTTTGGCGCGGATCTCGAATGATCTTTTCGATCTGGGCGCAGACCTGTGCACGCCCGACATCGAAAATGACGCCACCGCCCCCTATCCCCGCCTGCGCATCATCGCTGCCCAGGTTGATCGGCTAGAGGCCGAGATTGACGCGATGAACACACACCTCACCCCCCTGCGCAGTTTCATCCTGCCCGGTGGCACCCCTCTTGCCGCCCACCTGCACCTGTGCCGCACCACCTGCCGTCGGGCCGAGCGGTTGACGGTTGAGCTTGCCGCCCATGAACCCGTCAACCCCGAGGCGATCAAATACCTCAACCGTCTGTCGGACTGGTTCTTTGTGGCGGGCCGCATCGCCAACGACAACGGCGCGCAAGATGTGCTGTGGGTTCCGGGCCTGACGCGGGGGTAAATCTGCGCGGGTGGCAGGCTTACGGCTCTGCCGCCTCTGATTCTGCGCAAGCGCCGCCCCCATGGCGTCTGCGCGACAAAGCCTGTCGATTTTGGCCTTTTGCCCCAAGCCAAGACCGTTTAAAGACCGCCGTGAGAGCTTGCCCTGGCCAACTGGCCCCCTATCGGAGAGATGCGCGATGAAGGTCCTTGTGCCTGTCAAACGTGTGATCGACTACAACGTGAAAGTTCGCGTCAAGGCGGACGGGTCCGGTGTCGATCTGGCGAACGTAAAGATGTCGATGAACCCCTTTGACGAAATCGCCGTCGAAGAGGCGATCCGCCTGAAAGAAAAAGGCATCGCGACCGAGGTGATCGTTGTTTCGATCGGTGTGAAGCAAGCGCAAGAAACCCTGCGCACCGCTTTGGCGATGGGCGCGGACCGCGCGATCCTGATCGAAGCGACAGCCGATGTTCAAACCGATATCGAACCCTTGGCTGTGGCCAAACTGCTGGCCGCCGTCGTGGCTGAAGAAGCCCCGGGCTTGGTGCTGTGTGGCAAACAAGCGATTGACAATGATATGAACGCCACGGGCCAGATGCTGTCTGCGCTGCTGGGGTGGTCGCAGGGGACGTTCATTTCCGAACTGTCTGTCGCAGATGGCAAAGCCACCGTGACGCGCGAAGTCGATGGGGGTCTGCAAAGCATTGCTGTGACACTGCCTGCCGTTCTGACAGTTGACCTGCGCCTGAACGACCCGCGCTATGCCAGCCTGCCCAATATCATGAAGGCCAAGGCCAAGCCCTTGGCGTTGAAAACACCGGCGGATTACGGGGTTGATGTCTCGCCGCGTTTGAGCGTGCTGAAAACCGTCGAACCCGCTGGCCGCAAGGCGGGCGTCAAGGTAGGCTCGGTTGCGGAATTGATTGCGAAACTTAAAGACGAAGCAGGGGTGATCTAAGATGGCCGTTCTTCTGATAGCAGACGTGAATGACGGCGCTTTGGCCACCGATCAGGTTGCCAAGGCGCTGGCCGCTTTGACCACTTTGGGCGAGGTGCATGTGCTGGTTGCAGGCACGGGCGGCGATGCCGCTGCGGCCGAAGCTGCGACGCTTGCAGGTGTCTCGAAGGTGCTGTTCGCCGACGACCACGCCTATTGCCACGGCATGGCCGAATCCACCGCCGCTTTGGTGGTTGGGCTGGCGGGTAGCTATAGCCACATCTGCGGGGCTGCGACCGCTGCCAACAAAAACGTGCTGCCCCGTGTGGCAGCTTTGCTGGATGTGATGGTCTTATCTGACGTGACCGCCGTGATCGACGCCGACACGTTCGAACGCCCGATCTATGCCGGAAACGCGGTGCAAACCGTCAAATCTTCCGACGGTAAAAAGGTTTTCTCGGTGCGCACCGCAGGCTTTACCGCCGTGGGCACAGGTGGTTCTGCCGCTGTCGAGAAAATCGGCGGGCCGGGGGCCAATAGCCTGTCGGCTTGGGTTGAAGACCGTGTGGCGACCTCGGATCGTCCGGAACTGACCTCGGCTGGCATCGTAGTGTCAGGCGGGCGCGGTGTCGGGTCGAAGGAAAGCTTTGATCTGATCGAAACTCTGGCTGACAAGTTGAACGGCGCTGTCGGGGCTTCGCGCGCTGCTGTTGATTCGGGCTATGCGCCGAACGATTGGCAGGTCGGGCAGACGGGCAAGGTTGTGGCCCCGAACCTGTATGTGGCGGTCGGGATTTCAGGCGCCATCCAGCACCTTGCGGGGATGAAGGATTCCAAGATCATCGTCGCCATCAACAAGGATGAAGAGGCCCCGATTTTCCAAGTGGCTGATTATGGCTTGGTGTCTGACCTGTTCACCGCTGTGCCGGAACTGATCGAAAAGCTGTAAGGCGCTTCTTGCACGTTTAGTCTTAAAGGGCGGTCCGAAAGGGCCGCCTTTTGGCTTACCGCACCAGCCAATCCAAAGCGCGGGTGGGCAGGATGCGCCGCGCAAGGCCTGCGATATAGGTTGGCAGGGTGACGTAGTAGCGCGCCCTTGGGCGGCGGGCTTCCACTGCGTGGATCAACGCTTTGGTCACGGCGGTGCAGGTCAACTCGAACCGATCTTTTTGGCCCGAGGTGTCGTATAGACGGGCGCGAAAGCGGGCGTAATCGGCAGCGCGGGCCGAGTTTTGCCAATCAATCCAGCGTTCGAAATGGGCTTGGGCATTGACCCTGATCTTGGTGCCAATCGGCCCTGGTTCGATCAAGATCACCTCAACCCCCGTGCCGCGCATCTCTAGGCGCAGCACATCGCTTAACCCTTCCAGTGCGAATTTCGTCGCCACATAGGCCCCGCGCCATTCGGCCCCCACGATCCCCAAAACGGACGAGCAGTTGACGATCCGCCCGCCGCCCTGCGCCCGCATAAAGGGCAAAACCCGCCGGGTCAGATCGTGGTAGCCAAAAAGATTCACTTCAAAGATAGCCCGCAATGCGTCGCGCGGCAGGTCTTCGACCAAGCCGGGGCTGGCGAAGGCCCCGTTGTTGAACAGCGCATCCAAACGCCCGCCACGCGCCTTGATCTCGTCGACCGCTGACGCGATGGACGCCTCATCGGCATAATCCAGCACAAAGCTGTCCAGGCCTTCGGCTTTCAGCCGCGCGCAATCCTTGGCTTGGCGGCAGGTTGCCAAAACCCGCCAGCCCCGTGCGGCCAGCGCATGGGCGGCATCATAGCCAATGCCTGACGAACAGCCGGTGATCAGGATGGTTTTCACAGCACAACTCCCCTTATTGGCCCCAAAGCTACCAGAACCCGGCGCCGCGCAAACCCCCCTTGCAAAACCCACTGGACCCAAGGTCAAGGCCGCACTACACACCCTCTATGTCCGATACACCCGACGATATCCCGCAGGCCGCAGACCTGCCAGCCCAGCCGACCTTGCGCAGCGAGCCTTTGGCCCGTGCCATTGGCGAGCGGTATCTGACCTATGCCTTGTCAACCATCATGCACCGCGCCCTGCCAGATGCGCGGGACGGGCTAAAGCCCGTCCACCGCCGCATTTTGTTTGCGATGCGCGAACTCCGCTTGGCCTCGACCGGTGGGTTTCGCAAATCGGCCAAGATTTCCGGCGATGTGATGGGCAACTATCACCCGCACGGCGATGCCGCGATCTATGACGCCATGGCCCGCTTGGCGCAAGATTTCAACGTGCGCTACCCCCTGGTCGACGGCCAAGGCAACTTTGGCAACATCGACGGCGACAACCCCGCCGCCGCCCGCTACACCGAAGCCCGCCTGACGGCGGTGGCCGAGGCGCTGATGGAAGGCTTGGCCGAAAACGCGGTCGACTACCGCGCAAACTACGATGGCACGCTGGAAGAGCCTGTCGTGATGCCTGGCGCTTTCCCGAACCTTTTGGCCAACGGGTCGTCGGGCATTGCCGTGGGCATGGCCACGAACATCCCGCCGCATAATCTGGACGAGTTGATCCAAGGCTGCCACGCACTTTTGGCCAATCCCGACCTTGGCATTGATGCGCTGGTCGATCTTATCCCCGGCCCCGATTTTCCCACCGGCGGCGTGATCATCGAAGACAGTGCGACGATCTTGGAAAGCTACCGTACCGGACGCGGCAGTTTTCGCACCCGCGCACGCTGGGTGATCGAAGATATGGGCCGGGGGATGTGGCAAATCGTTGTCACCGAAATTCCCTATCAGGTCGCCAAATCCAAGCTGATCGAACGTTTGGCCGAACTTGTGAACCTTAAGAAGGTCCCTCTTCTGGCCGATGTGCGCGACGAATCCGCTGATGACATTCGCATCGTTCTAGAACCGCGCTCGCGCACAGTGGACCCTGACCAGCTGATGGCCGCGCTGTTTCGCAATTCGGAACTGGAAAGCCGCTTTAGCTTGAACATGAACGTGCTGATCGACGGCAAAGTGCCCAAGGTTTGCAGCCTGAAAGAGGTGTTGCGCGCCTTTCTCGATCACCGCCGCGATGTGCTTAACCGCCGCAGCCAGCACCGTGTGGATAAGATCGACGCGCGGCTAGAGATTTTAGCGGGGTTCTTGATCACCTTCCTGAACCTTGACCGCGTGATTGACATCATCCGCTACGATGATGACCCCAAGCGCGCGTTGATGGCGGAAAACTGGAAGAAAAAGCACAAGCGCGCCAGTTCGGAAAAAGACTATGTCCCGCCGTCTGAAGGTGTGGGCGAGTTGAACGAGGTGCAGGCCGAGGCGATCTTGAACATGCGCCTGCGCTCTCTGCGGCGTTTGGAAGAGATAGAGCTGATCGCCGAGCGTGATGCCTTGGTTGCCGAACGGGCAGGGCTTGCAGGGCTTTTAGCCTCTGATGCCGCACAGTGGCAGCGCATCGGGGTAGAGCTGGAAGAGATTCGCAAGGCCTTTGGCAAAACCACCAAGCTTGGCGCACGGCGCACAACCTTTGCCGATGCCGGCGAGACGATCGAGATCACCGCAGAGGCGATGATCGAACGTGAACCGATCACGGTGATCTGCTCGCAAATGGGCTGGATTCGCGCGATGAAGGGCCATGTCGATCTGGCGCTAGAGCAAAAGTTCAAAGACGGCGATGCGGCGCGGTTTGCTTTTCATGCCGAGACGACCGACAAGATCCTTATCATCGGGGCCAACGGGCGCTTTTACACCGTCATCGGTGCCAACCTGCCCGGTGGGCGCGGCATGGGTGAACCCGTGCGCCTGATGGTTGATCTGCCCAACGACACGGCAATTGTTGATCTGATGATCTTCCGCCCCGCGGAAAAGCTGCTTGTCTGCTCCAGCGCGGGCGATGGGTTTGTGGTGGTATCGGACGAGGTCTTGGCCCAAACCAAGGCGGGTAAGCAGGTGTTGACGCTGGGCGAGGGGGCAAAGACCGCTGTTTGCCGCCGCGTGCAAGGCGATCATGTCGCCGCCGTGGGCGAGAACCGCAAGGTTCTGGTCTTCCCCCTGTCTGATCTGCCCGAAATGGCGCGGGGCAAGGGCGTGCGCTTGCAAAAGTACAAAGACGGCGGGCTTAGCGATGCCATCACCTTTGTGCTGGCCAAGGGTCTGTCGTGGAAAGACCCTGCAGGGCGCACCCGCACCGAAACTGACTTGGCCGAATGGCAGGGCGCACGCGGCACCATGGGGCGCATGGCCCCGCGCGGGTTCCCCCGTGACAACCGCTTTGACGAGGACGCGCGCTAAGCGGCGTTACGCGTCCACCCACATCCGCAGCAGGTTTGATCGGGTTTTGGACAATCGGTCAAACTGGGATGATTTGCCTCCGGCGGCAAAGCAGGCTTCGACCGCTTGGTCAAGATCGAACAAGATCTCGCGCTGGCCCTGATCGCGGATCAGGCTTTGCACCCAACCTACAACCGCCAACCGTGTGCCGCTTGTGACGGGTTCCACGCGGTGCAGCGTGGTGGAGGGGTACAAAATCACCTCGCCCGCGGCCAGTTTGATGGCGCGCGCTTCGAAATGGTCTTCGATCACCAACGCGCCGCCGTCGTAGGTGTCAGGGTCGGACAGGAAAAACGTGAACGATAAATCCGTCCGCAGCCCCTGCATCAGCGCATTGTCAACATGCAGCCCATAGGTTTGCCCCGTGCGGTAGCGCGACAAGATCAGCTTGGTCAGCGCCTTTGGCCGTGCGGCTGATTGGAACAGGGGGTTTGCGATCAACGCCGCCTCGACCTTGGCCAGCACCGCATCAAGCTGAGCGCTTGGCAAGGCTTGGTCGTTGGCTTTGACCCCCACCGCATGACGCCCCGCTGTGGCGCGGCCATCGCCAAAGGGCAGGGACGCTGCCATCTCTTGCACCGCGGCAAGATCGGCGGGCACAAGTAGGGGGCCAATGACCAGCATCGCTTAGCGCACCGAAGACACGATAAGTTCCACTTTGGCTGCAACCGCAAGCAGAATAGCCGGATCGTGCGCCTCCAGCGTGGGTAAACGCATGTCGCCAAACGCATCTTCGCCGCTCTTTAAAGCGGCAAGAACCCGTTCTGCTGGCTGATTGGCTTGATCAATCTGGGTCAGATCTTGGGCAAGCCCTTGGGCAACTGCGATAAAGGCATGGGATTCGTGATAGGCGAAAACATCCCCCACCGTGCCACCTTCGGTGCTTTGCGCATATTCATTGGCCGCAGCGCGCACGATCAGCGCTAGGGCATCAAAGCGCAAACGCAAATCAGTGGCCTGCGGCGCTGCGGCCTGAGCTATCGCGTCTTGAACAGCGTTCAGGGCCGCTTGGGCTTGCGCCATGTCGGCACCTTCTTCCATGGCCAACGAGAAGGCCGCCATTGTGGGGCTAATGTCGGCGGCACCATGGTCTGCCAGGCCTTTGCGCACCGCATCCATCATTTCTGCCTCGGGGTGGTAGGACAGGCCAATAGCTTCATCGACCATACCTTTTTTGTATAGGTCCAAGGCGGCGACCATATGGCCTTGAACGATATACAATTGACCCAAGTATGCCAGTTCAGGCGACGCATCGGCGATGGCACCCGCTTCCCCCGCCTCGCCGCCTTCGGCCTGCGCCAGCCAGATCCGCGCTTGGGGCATGGCCAGCGTGATGGGCGCAGGCGTCATGTTCGCCAGTGCAGGCGATGTCGCCAGCGTGACAGAGGCCAAGGCAAGACTTGTCCAGACGCGAGGCTGGATGGGGCGGGGGGATTTGGTCATGATATACCTTATAGCTGACTATTTTAGTCAGCTATAAGTGGGTCTTTGCCGAAGGTCAAGATTTCCCAAGTGTTTTAGTCGGAATTAGGCGGGGTCGACCTTTAGCCAAACCCCGCCCTCGGGCCGCAGGGTTAGGATCATCACGGGTTTGGGGGCCTTGCCGGGGATTTGGCTAAAGCGAAAGCGGGCCAGCAGGGTGGCCAGAATGATCACCGCCTCTTGCAGGGCAAATGACGCCCCGATGCAAATGCGCGGGCCATCGCCAAAGGGCAGATAGGCAAAGCGCGGCGTGGCTTTGGGGTCAGCAAAGCGGTTCGGGTCAAAGGCATCGGGGTTTTGCCACAGGTCATGGTGGCGGTGCAGAGCGTAGATTGGCAAGATCACCGTGTCACCGGGCCGCACCTCGCGCCCGCACAGCGTGTCGGGTTTGCGGGCGGTGCGGGCCAGAAAGGCGGCGGGGGGATACAGGCGCAGCGCCTCATCCACGATGCGGCGGATCAGGGGCAGGGCGGGCAGATCGGCGACGGTGGCCGCGCGCTGGCCAAGGGCGGCTTGCGCCTCCTCGCGGGCGGCATCTTGGACCTTTGGGTCAAAAGCGCACAAATACAGCGCCCAAGCCAGGGTCAGCGCCGTTGTTTCATGCCCCGCGACGATGAAGGTAAGAAGGTTATCGCGCAACTCGTCAGGGTTCATCTGGCGGCCGGAATTGGGGTCTGATCCGGCCAAAAGCAGGTCTAACAAATCGGGGATACCGGTTTTCGGGCGATGACGGGCCTGATCAATCGCGCCGTTGGCCATTTGTTTCATCTGCCGCAGGGCGGGGCCGGAAAACATCCGCCCCGGGCGCGGCACCCAGCCCGGTGCGCCCAGAATATCCAGCACCGACAGTTTGGCGGTTTGGCTGATGTACGTTTCGATCGCGCGGTGCACGCCCGCACGGTCAAACCCCTCGCCACCGGAAAATGTGACGTCCGAGATGACTTCAAAGGTGGCAGCGACCATTTCGTCAAAGGCATCAATGGCGCGGCCCGTGGCTGCGGCAAAGCGGGTCGCGGCGCGTTCGGCGGCGGCGGTCATCACCGGTGCAAGGGCTGCGATATTGCGATGGGAAAAAACGGGGGCGGCGGTGCGGCGCTGCCAATGCCAATCGGCCCCTTCGGCCACAAACATCGAATTGCCGATCGCGGGTTCCAAGATCAGCTTGGTGACCAAAGATTTGGGGTAATCCTCGACCCCGTCGCGCAGGATGTGGCGAAGGGCCTCTGGCGCCATCACCATATGCCAGCGTTTTCCCGTTGTGCCCGACAGGATCGGCTGGCGCGTGGCGATTTCAGGGATCAGTTCCAACACATTGCGCCGTCCGGCTTGAAGCGAGCCCCAAATGCCCAAGGGCACGGTGGCCAGCGGCACGCGTACGGGAAATTCTGACCTGACCTTGTCCATGTCGTCCCGCCCCTTGCCCAAGTTGTGGGAAATATAGGGCCAATGACAGCCAAGGCCAGCCTTGTCCGGTTGCCAAGGCCCCCTTGCCTCGTTATCCCAAAGCTGTCCCGTTTCGGTGGCGAAGGTTTTGTTCCATGGTCCTATCCCGCTTGATTCGTGCCTTTTGTGCCGTGGCTGTCCTGGGCGTCTTGGTCGCCTGTGATGCCAAGGATATGGCTGAGCCGCCGCACCCGATGGGCAGCTTTGCAATGCGGGCGAACTTTGTGGATGCGGCAAAGGCCCAGACTATCCCCCTGTCCCGCACGGCAACGCCCGAGGCGTGGAGTGCGGCTTTGAAAGAGGCGCTACAAGAACGCTTTGGCCCCTATCAAGGCGACAATCCGTTTGAGTTTGGCATTTCTATCGACGGCTATATCCTTGCCCCGCCGGGCGTTCCCTTGGTGGCCAGCCCCCGCTCAGCCCTGATTATCAGAGTACATGTCTATGACACCGTGAAAAAACAGTTTCTGGTGGAGGGCGGCAAACGCATGACCATTTTGGAAGGCATGTCAAAAGACAGCGTCATCGGGTCGGGATGGACGCAAACCAAGCAAGCCCAGATGAAAAAACTTGCCAGAAATGCGGCCAAAGCGGTGCAAGATTATATGCTTGATCACCCCGAATGGCTGGGCTTGCCCATTGCAGAAACGCCCAATTCCGGCGCGGCTGATGCCAAAGCTGGTCAGAGCCCAAAGTTAAACTAAACGTACGGCACGAACATGTTCAGCCAAAGTCATCGCTTTGCACCAAACCCGCTTGATTTTCCCGCTCGTCCGGCTTAATCCGCCGCGCGAGGAAATCTGGGTCCGCGTGACCCCCCTGAACCGAGAGTGACCCAAATGGCTAAGGCAAAGTTTGAACGCAACAAACCGCACGTTAACATTGGCACGATCGGCCACGTTGACCATGGCAAGACCACGCTGACCGCGGCGATCACCAAGTATTTCGGCGAATTCCGCGCCTACGACCAGATCGACGGCGCGCC
>CAIMWI010000083.1 GCA_903845215.1 uncultured Rhodobacterales bacterium
CGGCTTGTCGCCTTCGCCCGAGCGCAGGAACAGATCGTAGGAGCTTTTTTGCACCTCGATCAGGTTCGGCATCTCTAGGACTTCACGGATTTTGCCGTAATATCGGCGGACACGGTTTTGACCAACGTAAGCTTGCGCCATGCTCGTCGTAACCTTTCATCATCAAAGTGCGCGCTTCCGTCGGGCCACGGACGCGCCACTCGGGCGATAGGGGGCAGTGGTTCTATTCATGCAGCCCATCCCTTAGGGCCGCTCCCGAACCATTACCGCGCCTGAGAAGGGGCTTTCGCAAAAGCCCCTGCCAAGACGCGCATGACAGGGCCGGAAAACTTCCGACCCTGCCCGTTTTTTAGATACCGAGGCGGACCCCGATATGGGCTTACTTCAACTCTACCTTAGCGCCAGCTTCTTCAAGCTTCTTCTTCAGCGCTTCGGCGTCAGCCTTGGTGGCACCCTCTTTGACTTTGCCGCCGGCCTCAACGAGGTCTTTGGCTTCTTTCAGGCCAAGGCCTGTGATGGTGCGGACTTCTTTAATGACGTTGATTTTGTTCGGACCAGCTTCGGTCAGGACAACGTCAAATTCAGTCTTTTCTTCCACCACTTCAGCGACAGCGGCGGGACCAGCAGCCATCATGACGGCGCCACCGGCTGCCGGCTCGATGCCGTACTTGTCTTTAAGAATGGTCTTCAGTTCCACTGCCTGCAGCAGGGTCAGACCAACGATGTCTTCTGCGAGTTTGTTCAGATCGGCCATTTTATGTTCCGTTTGATTGAGAGATGGGTTCTAACGAGGCGAGGACACTCCACACCCAGTATTTCCGTTGCTTCAGGCGGCAAGCCGCTCCTCGATGGTCGAGAGGATGCTTGCGATCGCGGTTGCCGGCGCGCCAATGGCCCCTGCGATGCTCGACGCGGGCGCACCAAGACACGCCACGATGGAAGCGATAACTTCCTCACGCGACGGCATAGCGGCCACGGCTTTCACACCGGCCTGGTCCAGAACCGCATCGCCCATTGCCCCGCCAAGAATAACGAACTTGTCGTTGGTCTTGGCATAGGCCTCGCAGACCTTCGCCGCAGCGACGGGGTCTTCCGAGAAGGCCATAACGGTCATGCCAGAGAGAAGTTTGCCCATCTTGTGACCGGGCTTACCCTCTAGGGCAATCATGGCGAGCTTGTTTTTGGCGACGCGCAACGACCCGTTCACTTCACGCATTTTGGCGCGCAGGGTCTGCATCTGGGCAACTGTCATACCGGCGTAATGGGCGACCACTACAACGCCAGAGCTTGCGAAGATTTGGCCGAGTTCGTCGACCACTTGCTCTTTCTGGGCTCTATCCACAGTTTTACTCCAAAGTTGGGGGTTTCCCCCCGGCTCATGTAAGCCCCCGTTGCCGGGGACGTCGGGTCCATGATGTCTTCCGAGCCTGCAGACGACCAAGGCTAGCCCCGGTGAAATCGGTTCGAACTCCATCTCAGGAGGGAAATTAAGCCTTCGGAAGAAGGCACCCACCGTCTCGGACAAAGCAAGTCCAAACGGCGCGACGAATCACGCAGTCTGAACAGAAGGCGGTGTTACAGGACCGTCACGATCGGCGCAACCCGCCCTGACCCCCCATTGCGAAGGATAAGACGTCCCAAATCCCACCAACAAAAAACCACCGATGGCAGAGCCACCAGTGGTTTTATGTCTTAACCCAGAAAGATCAGCGCGCCGTGGCCGAGGCCAGATCAAGCGAAACGCCCGGGCCCATGGTTGAGGAGAGCGATACTTTCTTCAGATAAGTGCCTTTGGCACCCGCAGGGCGGGCACGCGACACAGCCTCGACAAAGGCGCGGACGTTTTGTGCCAGCATCTCGTCGGTGAACGAGATCTTGCCGATGCCGGCATGGATCACGCCAGCCTTTTCGACCTTGAACTGCACTTCGCCACCCTTAGCAGCGGTGACGGCGGTTTTCACATCCATCGTCACAGTGCCCACTTTGGGGTTGGGCATCAGGTTGCGCGGCCCAAGGATCTTGCCCAAACGGCCTACCAACGGCATCAGGTCGGGCGTTGCGATGCAACGGTCAAACTCGATCTTGCCGGACTGGATGATTTCCATCAGGTCTTCTGCGCCCACGATGTCTGCGCCAGCCGCCTTGGCTTCGTCAGCCTTAGCGCCGCGGGCGAACACGGCAACCCGCACGGTTTTGCCGGTGCCGTTGGGCAACTGCACCACGCCGCGGACCATTTGGTCGGCATGGCGCGGGTCAACGCCCAAGTTCATCGCAATTTCAAGTGTTTCGTCAAACTTGGCCGAAGCCGAAGATTTGATCAAAGTAAGGGCAGCCTCAACAGCCAATGCGCTTTTGCCAACAAATGCGGCGCGGGCGGCGGTGGTACGTTTACCGAATTTTGCCATGATTTACCCCTTGATCTCAAGGCCGCAAGACTTTGCAGAGCCCAAGATGATATTCATCGCCGCTTCGATCGAGTTGGCGTTCAGATCTTTCATCTTGGTTTCCGCGATGGCACGAATCTGTGCCACGGTGACCGAGCCTGCAACGGTGTGACCCGGCTTGACCGAGCCCTTGGCGCGGTTGCGCTTGCCAACCAGCGGCAGGCCAGCGGCTTGCTTAAGAAGGTAGGCTGCGGGCGCTGTCTTGAACTCAAGGCTGAACGACTTGTCTTGGTAGTAGGTGATGATCACCGGCGTCGGCGTACCGGGCGGCACATCAGCGGTCTTGGCGTTGAATTCTTTCACGAACATCATGATGTTCAATCCGCGCTGACCCAAAGCGGGGCCGACGGGCGGGGACGGGTTTGCTTGACCCGCCTTCACTTGCAGCTTCAAGCTGCCGATAATCTTTTTGGCCATTTGGCCTCTCCTTTGTCACGGCGCCGCCCCTCATTGGGCCTTTGCGCGGTTTAGTGGTCCGGTCTGTCATGCCAGAACAGGTCTGGCACGCGCGCCTCCCACGCGATGCACTTAGATGCCTTTCGACACCTGAGTGAATTCCAATTCGACAGGCGTCGCCCGTCCAAAGATCGAGACAGAAACTTTCAGGCGGCTGTGCGCCTCGTCCACATCCTCGACCATGCCATCAAAGCCTTCAAACGGGCCATCGGTGACTTTGACCTTTTCGCCGATGTCGAAGCGGATCAGGTTGCGCGGTGCAGCCTCGCCTTCCTCGACACGGTTCAAGATACCGTTCACTTCGGCATCGCGCATGGGCATTGGCTTGCCCTGCGGGCCCAAAAAGCCCGTCACGCGGTTGATCTGCGAAATCAGGTGGTAGCCACGGCTCGACATTTCCATGCGCACCAGCACATAGCCCGGCATGAATCGACGTTCCGACGTGACTTTCTTGCCACGGCGCACTTCGATCACTTCTTCGGTTGGCACCAAAACTTCGTCAATTTCTTCTTGCAGACCGGCTTCAGCCACCGCGGTCTTGATCTGCTCGGCCACTTTCTTCTCGAAGTTCGAGAGAACAGAAACCGAATACCAGCGCTTGGCCATCCCACGTCCACCTTGTTCTTGCCCCGGCCGTACCGAAAGCGTCTGCGTTGTGCGCGAAGTTAACGCGCGAAGGAACAAAAAACAGCGCGCCGCCGAATCGCTGCGCGCCAAATGTTCCTATAACCTGCGGCGGAATAGCCCCCCGCCGTTAAGAATTCAAGGAAAATCGGCCCAGCGTTAGGCTTTAAGGCCCTGATTAGTGGAAGGCGCTTAGCACATAAGTCAGGCCGATTTTGATCAGCACATCCGTCAGGCTGAAGAACGTCGCGGTCAAACCAGCCAAGATCAGCACCATCACCGTCGTCAAAACAACTTCGCGCCGCCCAGGCCAAACAACCTTGGCGGCTTCCGAGCGGACCTGCTGGATGAATTGGATCGGGTTGGTCATGGCCATGTGAGGGTCCGCCTGAATGAGTTTAGGGGCAGATACGCGACAGGCCGCACAAATTCAAGGCCAAAGCCTGCGTCATGCGCCCAACGATATCGCAGTAATACTGGCAGGAGTTGGGGGACTCGAACCCACGACCCTCGGTTTTGGAGACCGATGCTCTACCAACTGAGCTAAACTCCTAGGCCTGACGACGGGTTACGGCAGGTGGGGCGGGAAATCAAGAGGCGCTTTGGGAAATCTGCGATTGAGATTTGCGCTGGATCGCGTCACAGGTGAGAGACCTTAAAGGAGCCCCCATGATCCCCGCCCGATTTGCCCCGATCCTGTTTGGTTTTTTGTTGTCTGGCATGATGTCTTTTCTTGTCTCTGGCCTATCAACCTTGCGCGCCTTGGGCATGGGTTCAAACTTTGCCCAAGCGTGGATGGGCAATTGGGCCATCAGTTGGGCAACAGCCTTCCCAGTAGTGCTGGTGGTGGCCCCAATCACCCGCCGCATCGTGGCGCGGTTGGTGACCAAGGGCTAGCGTTCAGGACTTCTTCACAAACTGGGTCAGAATTACGATGGTCTGGTCATTGACCCTGCCCTCGATTTGTTCTGCATTGTCACGCACAAGCCGGATGGCACGCACCGCTGTGCCGCGCTTGGCGATCATGGAACTGCCTTTGACGGGAAGGTCTTTGATCAGCACGACGCTGTCGCCTGCCGCCAGAACCGCGCCGTTGCTGTCGCGGTGGATGATTGCGGCATCTGGGGCGGCCAAACCCGCCTCGGCACGGGCCAAAACCTCAGGCTCAAGATAAACGCTGTCCAGCACGTCAGCTGCCCAGGCTTCCTGTTTGAGGGCTTGCAGCAAGCGGTAAGCTGCGATCTGTGTCGCTGCTTCAGTTGCCCAGATCGCATCATCCAAGCAACGCCAGCGGGGGCCGGGGGTGATGGTGCCCGAGAGGGCCGCGGCACAGATGGAACAGCAGGCGGCGACATCTTCGGCGGGGGGCAAGCTTACAAGGCTGGCATCGGGGGCAGCGCACAAAACGCAGATCATGGGGGACTTTCTGGGTCAGGACAGGGAGCACCAAGCAATTAGCCCGCACTCCTTAGCCCATGGTGGGCTAAATGCCCACCCTACGCAGACCTAGCCTTGAGTTAGGGGGCCAAAGCGCCACCACTTTGGGCGCGACGCGGTGTAACTGTGTTTGATGGGCGCCAGAACCCGCAAATTGGGGCGGTCAAAACAGCCCGATACCAAGCCAATCGTGGGCCCATCATCTATTGCCCCCAAAGTTGATCCGCACCGCGGGCAAAAGGCCCGCTGCGATATATCAGACGACCGCCAAAGGGCTGGCGCACCGCCCGGCCCATCCCAGTGCACAGCAGCATTTGGATAACTGACCCAGACAAGCGTGGGTGCGCCGGAATGTCTTTGGCACATATGGCACGAACAGCTGTGCGGATCATCCGGCACACCCGTGGCCGTAAACCGAATGTGGCCACACAGGCAACCACCCGTCAATTTCTGAGCCATGCTTTCCCCCCATCTATCGCGACCGCAATTATCTCGCAGTTCAGTAGCTTAGGTCAAGAAAAAGGCCCCAGCGATCAGCTGGGGCCTTCTTTGGCACAGGGGCGATTGGCCCCAGCCATCAGATCAAACCAAAGCTCAAGCGATGATCTTGGAAACCACGCCTGCGCCGACGGTGCGGCCGCCTTCGCGGATGGCGAAGCGCAGTTTTTCTTCCATGGCGATGGGGGCGATCAAGGTCACGTTGAACTTCAAGTTGTCGCCCGGCATCACCATTTC
>CAIMWI010000084.1 GCA_903845215.1 uncultured Rhodobacterales bacterium
GGCGAAATGGTCAGATGGCGAACCCTTTACCACCGCCGACACGGAATTCTATTTCAACGATGTTGTGATGGATCCTGATGTCACGCCGCTTATGGGCGCGTCAGCGGCGACCTATGCCGACGGGGTTTATGCCAATGTGGATGATTACACCTTTACGCTGACCTTCCCCACCGCTTTCCCAGAATCCGTTCTGTATAATATGGCATATGGCAACTTCTGCCCCGGCCCGGCGCATATGCTCAAACCCCAGCATCCCAAATATGGCGGCAAAGATTACGAGTCGTTCCAAAAAGCCTTCCCGGCTGACTATATGAACTTCCCCGTCATGGGCGCTTGGACTGTGGTTGAACACCGCCCCGATGACGTGGTCGTGCTGCGCCGCAATCCCTATTACTGGAAGGTTGACGAAGCCGGCAATCAACTGCCCTATCTGGATGAAATGCAGTACCGTCTTTCGACTTGGGGCGATCGTGACGTGCAGGCCGTGGCCGGTACGGGCGACTTTTCCAACCTTGAACAGCCGGAAAACTTCGTCGAAAGCCTGAAAAAGGCCGCCGATCCGGCATCACCCGCCAAGCTGGCTTTTGGGCCGCGCACCATTGGCTATTCGCTGTTCCCGAACCTGTCGGGCAATGGCTGGGGCGAACCTGATGCCAACCAACAAGCGATCCGCGAGCTGAACCGCAACCTCGACTTCCGCAAGGCGATTTCCTACGGCCTTGACCGGCAGCGTTTGGGCGACAGCCTTGTGAAAGGCCCGTTCACCGCGATTTATCCGGGTGGCCTGTATGACGGCACGTCTTACTATGACAAGGCATCGACGGTTTACTATCCGTTCGACACCGCCTCGGCCAAAGCACAGCTGGAAACGGCGGGCCTGACTGACAGCGATGGCAACGGCTTTGTCAACGTGGCCGGTGGGGCTGACCTGAACGTCACCTTGCTGACCCAGTCTGACTATGCCACCGACAAGAACTTGGCCGAAGGTGTTGTTGCCATGATGGGCGACATCGGCGTGAAAGTCACGCTCAACGCCTTGGGCGGCAAAGACTTTGACAATGCGCGTGACAGCGGCAAGTTCGACTGGATCATCATTCGCAACGGAACCGAGCTGATCACCGTGGTGCAAAACACCGCGCAATTGGCCCCGACCGGTGCGACCACGTCGAACCACCACAAGGCCAATGGCACGGGCGAGTTGGATCTGCTCGACTATGAAAAAGACATGGTCGATACGGTCAACAAGTTCATCGCCACCCGCGATGCGGCTGAACGCGGCGCGCTGATGAAGCACTACCAGAATGTCTACACCGCCAATCTGGACGGTATCGGCCTGACAGCCTATCCGGGTGCTTTGATCGTCAACAAGCGCTTTGCCAACATTCCGGCGGGGGCCCCGATCTTCATGTACAACTGGGCCGAAGACAACATCCTCCGTGAGCGTGTCTTTGTTCCGGCCGACAAGCAGATCGACGCTGAACTGCACCCCGACACGCTGCCGGGCGCGCCCGGATCAGCCGGCCCGATCGCGGCCAACTAAGAACTTTCCTCTGGCGGGCCCCCTGCCCGCCAGAGGTCTTATGTCCCTTGGGTGTTGCGCTGGCCATTATTGCCCGCCCCC
>CAIMWI010000085.1 GCA_903845215.1 uncultured Rhodobacterales bacterium
AGCCAGAGCATAAGCCGGAGCACTGTTGTCATTGGCAACTGTGATCTTGGACCGATAACGGTGGTACCTCACCGAGCAAAAGCTGGCCCCTTTGAACGTCCGTCGATCCTATTTCGGCCCCAGAACCTGCAATGAACAGGGTTTTGGTGGAGCCGCCGGGTACCGCCCCCGGGTCCGATCCGTCTATTATGGGTGCGTTTATCGCCATAGTCTGAATTGCTTCAGGCCCCACCAACATAGGGCTTGGCACGGCAGGGCGCAAGGGCCGCCAAAGCAAAACGCCCAAAGCACGCAGGCTTCGGGCGTTTTAAAAGACGTTTGGGGTGATCAGAAGCCGGCTTTGATATCTTCAAACTCTTTGACCATCCGGTCGCGCAGAGCCGGATCAATCGGGGTTTGCGCCAGAAGGGTCGAGGTCAAAGGATCAACGTCTGCAGCCTTCAAAGCTTCTAGATCAATGCTTTGCATCGACACCGCATTGGTCGAGGCATAGCCCACATTGTCCAACAAGGGTTTGGCAGCGCCGTGATCCAGCCAAGCGTTGATGAAATCATAGGCCTTGTCTTCTTTACCCGGCCCGTCTTTTAGGTTCACCCAACCGCAAAACCAGCTTGAGGCCCCCTCTTTGGCTTGGCGCTGGAAGCCTACGGGGAAGTTTTCGGCCCGCAGCAGGGCGATGGTGTCGTTCCAAGTCCAAGATACCAGCACCTCACCCGAGGCCATCAGCTGGCTGAGCTGTGCAGGGTCGGCCCAATAGGCCAAAACGTTGGGATGTACCGCGCGCATCCAATCTGCGGCTGCTTTGAACTGGTCGTCGGAAACATTGGTCCAATCGCTGACGCCTGTCGCCAAAAGGGCCAAGGCCCATATGTCATCCGCATTGTCGGGCAGCGAAATGCGGCCAGCATATTTTGGATTGGTAAAGACATCCAAACTCGTCACGTCCTCGGCCGGAACCTCGGTCGTGTTATATCCCACGGCCGTATAGGCAAAGTCGGTCGGAATGAACCAAACGCCCGTGTCATCTTGGAAAATCTTGGAGTTCAAGAAAGCTGGAGAAATCTCACCAAAGTTCGGAATCTTGGCGGTGTCCCAAGGTTCGATCAACCCGGCATCGCGGTATTTCTGGATCATCTGGCTGCACGGATGTGCGACATCGGCTTTGAAACCGGACGACAGCTTTTGAAACGCCTCGTCGTCATCCGCGAAGATCGAAAAGGTGGGCATATCGCCGTGTTGGCTGACGTAAGTCGCCAAAAGATCGGGCAATTGAAAGCTGGACCAGTCAAAGGCGGTCAGGTCAGGATCGCCAGCCTGCGCCACCGTTCCGCCAAAGCCTAGGGTCAGTGCCAGGGCCGTACCGGTGAAGAACCTTGTGAAGTGTGACATCGTCTCTCCTATCTGATGCGGCGCAATCTCGCTAAAACCGCGCCAAAACATCCCGTTGCTAAGTAAGTTCGGGTAAGAATTTACCCCAAAGCCGCAGGCAAGCAAGGGCCGATTGCAACTGGCTGGATTGTTGCCCCCAAATAGGCGTTTGATGCGCAAACCTGCTGTCAGGGCCGCTTGCACGATGGGGGCGTGGTTGTTACGACTTGGGATGAGGTCGTCTTTGACGGCCTCTGCCGCGTAAACTGCGCGGCTTGGCTGGAAGACCTGCCACCCCCGCCCTTTGAGGCACCCCTAATGATGGAGCGGCCAGCCATGTCTGCGCTTGATATGACCTTCGTGCGTGCCCAGTTCCCGGCCTTTCAAAGCCCGGTTCTGTCTGGCCATGCCTTTTTTGAAAATGCCGGTGGATCGTTTCCCTGCGTCCAAGTGGTGGACCGGTTGCACCGCTTTTACACCGACCGCAAAGTGCAGCCCTATGCGCCCTATCCGGGTGCCACCGAAGGCGGGGCCGAGATGGACGAGGCGCGCGCGCGTCTGTCGGCCCTGATGGGCTGTGCGGCAGAGGAACTGTCCTTTGGCCCCTCGACCAGCGCCAATACCTTTGTGCTGGCCAATGCGGTTCGCATCTGGCTGCGCGGTCAAAAAGCCGCGATTGTCGTGACCAATCAAGACCACGAGGCGAATTCGGGCGTGTGGCGGCGCTTGGCCCATGAAGGGATCGAGGTGCGCGAATGGCAGATTGAACCTGACACGGGCCATCTGGACCCTGCGGCTTTGGTGCCGTTGCTGGCCGATGGCAAGGTGCGGCTTTTGTGCTTTCCCCATTGCTCGAATGTCGTGGCCGAGATCAACCCCGTGGCCGAGATTTGCGCCATGGCGCGGGCGGCGGGCGTGCGCACGGTGGTGGACGGGGTCAGCTATGCACCGCATGGCTTGCCGGATTTTCCCGCCCTTGGCTGTGATGTCTATCTGTTTTCGGCCTATAAGACCTACGGCCCGCATCAAGGCCTGATGCTGATCCGGTCGGATTTTGGCGCAGAATTGCCCGCGCAGGGCCATTGGTTCAACGCGGGCAGCCTGTACAAACGCTTTACCCCCGCAGGGCCCGACCATGCCCAGATCGCAGCCTGTGCGGGCATGGCCGATTACATCGACGCGGTCTATGCCCATCATTGCGCCGGCCAATCGGCAGACCCCGCCACACGCAACCGCGCCGTGCATGATTTGATGCGCGCACAAGAGGTGGCCGTGATCCAACCGCTTCTGGATTTTCTCGGCACGCGCAACGATCTGCGCCTGATCGGCCCGCGCGCCGCAGAACAACGTGCGCCCACCGTCGCCGTGGCGCTGGACCGTGACGCCGAACCCGTATCAGAGGCGCTGTCTACCCATGGCATCGCGTGTTGGGCAGGGGATTTTTACGCCGTCCGCCCAATCGAGGCGATGGGGATCGACCGCAATCGCGGTGTGTTGCGCCTGTCGGCGGTACATTACACCAGTGCAGACGACGTCTCGCGCTTGATTGCGGCTTTGGAGCGCGTTCTGTAGGGCGGGGGGCCTTCTGCCCCCCGCACCCCCCGAGAGTATTTGTGCCAAGATGAAGGGCAAAGTGATCTGTGCGGGCGCTCGGGGCGTAAGTCTTTGACACAGTGGAGATGTTATGGCCAAGCGACCGATCATTATCTGGTTCCGGCGGGATTTTCGGTTGGCCGATCATCCGGCCTTGCACGAGGCTTTGGCTTTGGGGCACCCGGTTTTGCCCTTGGTGGTGCTGGATCGCGAAACTCAATCCATGGGGCCTGCGGCTTTGTGGCGCTGGGGTTTGGCGGTTGAGGCCTTTGCGCTGCGCTTACAGTCGATGGGCAGTCGCCTGATCCTGCGGCACGGACCTGCCGCGCAGGTTTTGTCAGCTTTGCTGGATGAGACGCAGGCCGCGGGCGTGCTGTGGAGCCGCAGTTATGACCCTGACACAATGATGCGCGACGCGTCGGTGAAGGCGATGGTGAAGGGGCGCGGTTTGTTGGCCGGATCGCGGCCGGGGTTCTTGCTGCATGAACCTGCGGCCGTGATGACGGGGGCGGGCGGTTTTTACCGCGTCTATACGCCCTTTTGGAACGCGGTACGTGGCCTGCCCGTGGATGCCTGCCTGCCCGCGCCCAAGACCCTGCCCGGGCCAGAGGTTTGGCCCGCAAGTGACGATTTGGCCGCATGGGATCTGGGCGCTGCCATGGGGCGGGGGGCGGCGGTGGTGCGCCCGTATCAGCAGGTTGGAGAGCAAGCGGCGCAGGCGCGCCTGGGTGCTTTTATATCAGACAAAGTGGCAGCCTATAAACTGCGCCGCGATTTCATGGCCGAAGATGCCAGTTCCGGCCTGTCGGAAAACCTGACATATGGCGAGATCAGCCCGCGCCAGATTTGGCACGCCGGCCAGCGCGCCATGCACGAGGGGGCGGCGGGGGCCGAGCATTTCCTGAAGGAACTGGTGTGGCGCGAATTCGCTTGGGCCTTGATGACACATACCCCGCATATCGCCCATACCAACTGGCGGCCCGAATGGGAGGGCTTTGGATGGCGGGCGGATAACTCAGATGCCGAATACTGGCGGCGCGGCCAGACGGGCGAACCCGTGGTCGATGCCGCGATGCGCCAGATGTTTGTCACCGGCACCATGCACAACCGCGCGCGGATGATTGTGGCGTCCTACCTGACCAAGCATTTGCTGACCGATTGGCGGGTGGGCCAAGCGTGGTTCGCCCAATGCCTGACCGATTGGGACCCTGCGGCCAATGCTATGGGCTGGCAATGGGTCGCCGGATCCGGCCCCGATGCCGCCCCTTATTTTCGCGTGTTCAACCCCGCCACCCAAGCAGAGAATTTCGATCCCGATCAGACCTATCGCCGCCGCTATGTTGCAGAACTGTCCGCCACACCGCCCAAAGCGGCGCTGGATTTCTTTGCTGCAGCCCCGATATCCTGGCGCTTGGACACCAACCGGCGCTATCCGCCACCCCTGATCAGCCTTCCAGACGGCCGCGCGCGCGCCTTGGCGGCCTATGCGCAACGAAAGGCTTGAGTGTCTGGCGATCTTCTGGAAACATACAAAAAAGACTTCGACGGGGGAACTATGACGGTGCTAACCTCTACCGCGGGCCAAAAGGGTCTGCCGCGCTATTTTGGCCCTGCCTTCGCGACCATTTCGCAAATGCAGCGCGGACGTTTGGATTTTCGGCTTCCCGACGGCCGAATCTTCCGCGCCGAGGGAAAAAAGCCTGGGCCCGCCGTGATGGTCGAGGTGCATAACACTGATCTTTTCGCACGCTTGATCAGGGATGGTGATCTGGGGTTTTGCGATGCTTATCTGGATGGCTGGTGGTCGACCCCGGACTTGATGGGGTTCATGGACCTGATCCAAATGGACAATGAAGCCGTCTATGATGGCTTTCCCGGCATGGCGCTGGTGCGCGCCTATGAGCGGTTCCGCTTTTGGTTGCAATCAAATACCAAAAAGCAGGCGCTGAAAAACATCAGCTATCATTACGATTTGGGCAATGATTTTTACAGCCTTTGGCTGGATGAAAGCATGACCTATTCCTCGGCGCTTTTTGAAAACGGGCAGGAAAGCCTCGAAAAGGCGCAAGAGCAGAAATATGCCTCTATGGTCGATAAGATGGGGGTGCAACCCGGCGATCATGTTTTGGAAATTGGCTGCGGTTGGGGCGGTTTTGCGGAATACGCCGCCTCTCAGCGCGGGTTGAAAGTGACATGTCTGACCATCAGCGCCGAGCAGCACAAATACGCGGTTGACCGCATGGCGCGCTTGGGCCTTTCGGACAAGGTTGAGATCAAGCTGCAAGATTACCGTGACGAGACGGGGGTTTACGATGGCATCGCCTCGATTGAGATGTTCGAGGCTGTGGGCGAAAAGTTCTGGCCGATCTATTTCGATACGGTACTGAACCGTCTGCGCCCGGGCAAGAAGGCCACGTTACAGATCATCACCATTGCCGATCACCGTTGGGAGACCTATCGAAAATCGGTGGATTTCATCCAAAAATATATTTTCCCCGGCGGTATGCTGCCCTCGCCCTCGGCTTTGCGCCGCGAGGTGGAGCGGGCGGGGATGAAGGTCTTGGGATCGGTTGAGTTTGGCAAAAGCTACAGCCAGACCCTGCGCCGCTGGCATAAGACATTTAACGCACGCTGGGCGGATGTGGCGAAAATGGGGTTCGATGAACGGTTCCGGCGGATGTGGAACTTTTATCTGACCTCTTGTGCTGGGGCTTTTGAAGGGGCCAATTGTGATGTGACGCAGATCACCATCGCGCGGCCAGCGGCGATTTAAGGCGGTTTCATCCGCAGGTTGGGGATAGAATGGCGGGCCAAGTGTTTTTAGCGGGGCTTGCGGCAGAGCACGCCATTTTGCAGGCGATTTTGGGGGATCATATCGCAGAACCGGCGCAAGCTTTGGGGCTGATGCTGGTTGGTGCGGAAGCGGGGCCTTGGCCGATTGCCACCCTGCAGCAGGGCGCAGGGGTCGACGGCGTGAGACTTTCCTTGTCGGCAGCGCAGCACAACCGCCTTGATTTTGCCCTGCGTGCCTTGGCGATGACACCGGCTTTTCTGCCCGATGGGCAGACTGCGACCTATCTGGGGCAGGGGCGCGGGGCCGTGACAGGCACTTCGGCGGATGTTTTGGGCGTGGTCTTGGCCTATTTTGAAGATATCTTGGCCTTGGAAGGCCAGGTAGCGCCCGCCCATCTGGCCCGCCGTCTTTCCCCAAGCTTGGTGCGTGCCGCCTCACGGCTGAGGGCGCGCGCTGTGGCCCCGACGGCCTTGCGGCGCGCCACCGCTGCGGGTGATATTGTGCAACACGCGCGCCGTTTGCCCTATGCCCAGTTCTTTGCCGTGGAAGAGTATGACCTTGCGTGGCGCAAGTTTGATGGCAACGTCAGCGCGCCAGTCACCCGCGCGGCCTTTGTCTCGGGCGATGCGGTGACGGTGCTGCCCTATGACCCCGAACGCGATCTTGTGCTGGTGGTCGAACAAATCCGCGCCGGGCCTATGGCGCGCGGCGATGGGCAATGCTGGCAGATCGAGGCGATTGCAGGCCGTGTCGATCCGTTTGAGACGCCGCAAGCCGCCGCGCGGCGCGAGGCACTTGAAGAAGCTGGCCTAACCCTTACCGACCTGATCTCTGTCGCGCAATATTACCCTAGCCCGGGGGCTAAGACGGAATTTTTGTATTCTTATGTGGCCCTGACCTCTTTGCCCGACGCTTGCGCCGGTGTTTTCGGCTTGGCCGAAGAGGCCGAGGATATTCGCGGCCACTTGATCAGCTTTGACCAACTGATGGCCCTTGTGGCCAGTGGAGAGGTAGCGAATGCTCCGCTGATCCTGACAGCGCTATGGCTGCAACGCGAAAGGGCGCGGCTGCGCTGATCGGGCCAGTGCTGCGGGGTTCAAGCCTGCGGCGGGGATATTGGGGCACTTAAGAAAGGCGGGGGTTAGGGTAGGTCTAGGCGGGTGCGGTGACCTTGGGCAAAGCGGCGCAAGACCTGCGGGTAAAGCCGATGCTCTTGCGCCAAGACCCGCGCAGACAAGGTCTCTGCCGTATCGCCTTGCAACACGGCCACGCGGGCTTGGCCAAGGATCGGGCCTGCGTCCAGTTCGGGTATCACCTCATGCACCGAACACCCTGCTTGCGCATCCCCCGCCGCCAATGCGCGCTGATGGGTGTGCAGGCCGGTGTATTTGGGCAAAAGCGAGGGGTGGATGTTCAACATGCGCCCCGCAAAGTGACCGATGAAATCCGCCGATAAGATGCGCATGAAACCAGCAAGGCAAATTATGTCAGGTTTTGCCGCCAAAATCGGTTCCAAAAGGGCCGCTTCAAACCCCGCGCGGTTACCCCCATAGGCGCGATGATCGACGGCGCATGTTGCAATGCCCTGTCTTGCAGCCCAAGCCAAGCCTGCGGCGGCAGGATCGTTCGAGGCAACCAGCACCGGCCGGCAGGGATGATCGCCCGTCATATCCTCGACCAAAGCCCGCATGTTCGAGCCACCCCCCGAAATCAGGATGGCCACGCGGATCACAAGAGTTTGCCTTGGTAGATCACGCCTTCCCCTGCCACGATCTGGCCCAAAGGGATCACGGTTTCGCCCAAATCGGCCAAAAGCGCACTGATCGCTTCTGCCCGAGCCGATTCAACCACCAAAATCATCCCGATGCCACAGTTAAAGGTCTTCAACAGCTCGTCCTCGGCCATATGGGCGGTGGTGGCCAGCCAGCGAAAGACGGGCGGCAGGGTCCAAGCCCCAAGGTCGATCTGGCAGGCAAGGCCCTTGGGCAGAACGCGGGGTGGGTTCTCGGTCAACCCGCCCCCCGTGATATGGGCCAGCCCATGCACCCCGCCAGCCCTGATCGCCGCCAGCGCTTGTTTCACATAAAGCCGCGTTGGCGTTAGCAATGCGCCGCCCAAGGTGCCATCGCCAAAGGGGCAGGGGGATTCCCAAGCCAGACCCGATAAATCCACCACCTTGCGCACAAAGGAATAGCCGTTGGAATGCACCCCGTCTGACGCCAGACCCAACAGCACATCGCCCTCAGCCACCCCACGCGGCAGATCAAAGCCGCGCTCCATCGCCCCCACGGCAAAGCCGGCCAGATCAAAGTCGCCGCCGTGGTACATCCCGGGCATCTCCGCCGTCTCGCCGCCGACCAGCGCGCAGCCCGATCGTTCGCAGCCCAATGCGATGCCCTCGATGATCGAGGTGGCTTGATCCACCTCTAGCTTGCCCGTGGCAAAGTAATCCAAAAACAACAGCGGCTCTGCCCCTTGGCAGACCAGATCGTTGACACACATGGCCACAAGGTCGATGCCGATGGTCGATACATTGCCCGTATCAATCGCAATGCGCAGCTTGGTGCCGACGCCATCAGTGGCCGCAACCAAAATAGGGTCATTGTAGCCCGCGGCCTTAAGATCGAACAAAGCCCCAAACCCGCCCAAGCCCCCCATGCTGCCTGCACGTTGCGTGCGTTTGGCTGCGGGTTTGATGCGGTCAACCAAGGCATTGCCCGCGTCAATATCCACGCCCGTGTCCGCATAGGTCAAGCCGTTGTGCCCAGATGCCATTTTATCCCCCGAGGTTCGGATTTGCCGCCCGCTTAAAGCATCCCGTCCCCCCCCGCAACTGCTTGACCCCAGACCCCACCTTGGCCTAATCAGACCTAAGGTGGCATCGCCAAAGGCGGGCCTGTAGCTCAATGGTTAGAGCAGGGCGCTCATAACGCCTTGGTTGGGGGTTCGAGTCCCTCCGGGCCTACCACTTTTGGCGCAAAAGGGCGGGGCGATCGGCTAGTTTTGCAGGTCGGGATAAAAGCACGGCACCCAATGATCTCGCAGCATGGTCGCTGCAGCGAAATCGGGAAGGTCCAGCGCATAGGCCCCTTCGCACAATCCGATGTCATGCAATTGCACTGTTAAAAGATTTCTAGCGCTGCAGGCCTCTGGCCCTGCCACGGGGTCGGTTGATCCGCGGCACGTCTCGTTGGCCTGTGTCCAATCAGCAATCAGCCATTCCATACCTTGCGCCTGATCCGATCGCGCCCCTGCCGCCCAATAGCTGTACAGCGCCTGCATCAACACATCTTCGATACAAGCCACATCATCCGCACAATCGCGCCGGGCCTGCAACGCTGGGCGCGCGATATCCTTGGCAACCACCGTTCCTTGATCTTGCGCAACCTGCACAAAGGCCTGCGCGCCTGCGTATTCAAGAGTTGCAAGCGTTTGACTACCGCAAATCGCTACCTCATCAGGCGAATTCGCCAACAAGCAATCAAAACTGGGCTCTTGCGCCCAAGTCGGCGATGAGAGCAGCAGGGCTAGACCAAAGATCCAAGCAGGTTTCATGAGGGGCTCGCATCGAGGACGTGGTGCAAGCTAAGATTAACCCGCAAAAGGATTTCGGTGAAGCGGTCTTCCTAACCAGAAATCGTCAATTTTCAAAATCGTGAAATTGGAGGCGGGTATCGGAATCGAACCGATCTACATGGATTTGCAATCCAGCGCATAGCCTGCCTGCCCACCCGCCAAAGTGGTGTTGAGTTCCTAATCCAACACCACAAGCCGTGCAAGGGGGAAAGCCGCAATACGCCTTTCTTCCTTGCGGTCAAACCACCCCATAGTGGGTCGTCGTGGCTAACCCCTGCTGTGTTATGGGTTATTCGACGCTAAACTCTGGTCCTGCGATATGCACTGCCAACAGGCAACCGTTGGGCGTGAAAGAGTTATGCTCGGATCCGTCGCGGTAAAACACCAGATCGCCGGCCTTCAAGATGCGTCCATCGCTTTCATGCAACTCGCCCTCAAGGATCAAGAACTGCTCGTGGCCGTTGTGGCGGTGGCCGCGGGTCGTCATGCCTGGGGGCATTTTGTAGACGTGAAATCCGGTGCCAAGGGGTATGTCGCTGTCAAGTTGCAGTACGCCGTCGCCCAGAGCGAGGCCATCAGGGTAGACGAAGGGTTCAAAGGCATCGGTATGGATATTGGCGACTTTGCGGTCAGCGTCGTTGATGGGGCGCATGGGCGGTTCCTAAGTTAAGGGGTCAAGGCGCAGCGCTTCCAGCGCGGGCCAGTCGAAGGCTGGGATGACTTCGGCCGCTTGTGTCACATCGCAGGTCCAGCCGAACAGGGCCAGAAAGGGTGTGGGGCCGACTTTTGTCATATGGGGGCGGTGCGCGTCGTTCCAGACGGGGTGATGCGCGGGCTTAATGATCAGCGGGGTTTGTGGGCCAAAGCGCCAGCCGTGCGGGCCGGTCAGGGGCGCGTAAAGCTCGGGGGCGGCGTGGTGGTGGTCGCGGTACAGCACATGCGGGGCGATCAGAAAGATGCCTAGGTCGTAATCGCGCGCAACAAGATTGCCCGCCTCGCCGATCAAACTGGCATAGGCATGGCCTTGCGCAAAATCTGCCCCGATTTCGTCGGGCGGGTAGCGGTCATAGGTGATCCACGTCAGATGCGGTGCTGCGGCTTCTATGGCTTGGGCCAGCGCCAAATGGGTGGCGCGCAAGGGGGCCAAAGCTGCGTCTAGATGCTGGTCGACCACGGTGTTGGTCTGCGGTGTGACCTGCACTAGGCCGGCGCGTGCCTGATTCAGCCCCGCCCGCACCTCGGCCACGCCACGGCCGGGCAAGGTGGCGATGTAGCGATCTGCTTCGTCGATCAAGCGGGCGATATGGTCGGCGGCATATGCAGGTGTCACAATAGGTTTCATCCCAATCTCGGCCAGCATTGGCGCCGGATCCTGCCCATCGCGGGCCGAGGCGATGCGGTACACCTCTAACGCGGCGGGGCTTATCAGACCCTGTTGATACATGTCCATCGCCGCTGCATAGCGGGCACGGCCTGACCCTTTAGCCCCCAGTGGCAAGGACAGGTTGCTCATTCGTTGGCCCGATAGGCCAAGCGGCGGTCGCGCTCGGCCCGCCGTTCGGCGCGGTTCATCATGACCCCGGCCGCCAGCACGCAAAGCCCCACCGTCAGCACGATCAGCGTGGCCAAGGCGTTGATATCGGGCGTCACCCCCAGCTTAACCTTGGACCAGATCAAGATCGGCAGGGTGGTCGTGCCCGGCCCGGTGGTAAAATTCGTGATTACCACATCGTCCATCGAGATCGTAAAGGCCAGCAGCCAGCCAGACAAAATGGCAGGAGAGATCACCGGCAGCGTGACATCGCGCAGCACCTGCCAAGGGCGCGCACCAAGATCCATCGCCGCCTCTTCGATTGAACGGTCGGCTGACAGCATCCGCGATTGCACGATCGTGGTGACAAAGACCATCGAAAAGGTGATATGTGCCAGCGTCACCGTGGTAAAGCCGCGCGCCGCAGGCCAGCCCAGATATTGCCCCAACAGAATAAAGAAGATCAATGACGAGATACCCGTAATCACCTCGGGCATGATCAAGGGCGCTGTGACCAGACCGGAAAACAACGTTCGCCCCCGAAACTTGGTAAATCGCGCCAAGGCGATCCCCGCCATCGTGCCCAAGATCGTGGCGATGGTCGAAGACAGCAGCGCAATTTCCAATGACAGCCACAAAGCCTTGCCAATTTGGGCGTTGGACAGCAGCGTTCCGTACCATTTGGTCGAAAACCCGCCCCAAACCGTGGCAAGGCGTGATCCGTTGAAGGAATAGACGATCATTGACAGAATGGGCACATAAAAGAAGGCAAAGCCAAAGCCCAGCATCGTCAAAAGAAAGGTGTTTGATCGTTTCACTCTGATCGCTCCCGTGCTTGGGCGCGTGCTTCAAAGCGCGAATAGATCATCATCGGCCCGACCATCAAAATCAACAACGCAACCGCCACGGCAGCCGCCATGGGCCAATCGCGGGCCGAGGAGAACTCGTCCGAAATCACCCGCCCGATCATGGGGGCCGAGGAATCGCCCACCAGTGTGGGGATCACCAACTCTCCCGCTGCCGGAATAAACACCAGCATCCCCCCCGCGATGATGCCCGGAATAGACTGCGGCAGGGTAACATCGCGAAACACCGCAAAGGGGCGCGCGCCAAGGTCCATCGCGGCCTCGTCCAAGGTCGGGTCCAGCCGTTCCAGATTGGCGTAAAGCGGTAAGATCATAAAGGGTAGGTAGGTGTACACCATCACCAGAACGACGGCAAAATTGCTGTGCATCAAAGGCACATTGGCCACATCCCACGCCTGCGGCACCAGCCAGTTCCATGCGCCGGTCAAGACCTTGTTGAACCAAGAATTCGACCCCATCAACCCCATCCACGCATAAACGCGCAGCAGGAAAGATGTCCAAAACGGCAAAATCACCAGCATCAGCAAAATGTTGCGCCACCCGCGATCCACCCGCGTCAGCCCCAGCGCCATCGGATAGCCGATCAGCAAACACAACACCATCGCCCCCGCCGCATTGGTCAGCGAGGTGACAAAGGCGCGAATGTACAGCGTATCACTGAACAACCGCGCATAGCCTGCAAGGTTGACCAGCGGGTTCTCGCCGCCAAAGCCGAATGGTGGCGCGGTTGAGGTGCGGGTGGCAAAACTCATCCCCACCACGATCAGGAAGGGAAGCAAGAAAAAGATCAACAGCCACACATAGGGCAGGCCAATGACCAGATCCGACCAACCTCTGCGGTGAAACCAGCGCGCGATCATGGGCTAGTCCGTCAAAAGCAAGACAGAGGCGGCATCGAAACTGAGCCAGACTTTATCATCCCAATCGGCCAAGCGTTCATCATCGCTGGCCCGCGCTGCATTAACCGCATGCACCGACACCAAAGCCCCCGACGGTAGCGCCACGCGGTAAAGACTATCCTTGCCGAAATAGGCCAAGTCCTTGACTCCGCCCGCCAGCACATTGGCCCCTTCAATCGGTGCGCGGTGAATGGTGATTTTCTCTGGCCGCAGCGCCATGGTGACATTTTGTCCAACGCTTAGGCCACCTATGGCACGGGCCTGCACAGACTGACCCAAGGCGGGCACATCAACGCTGATCTGATCGCCAAGCGCCGTCACACGGGCCTCAAAGGCGTTGATGGAGCCTAGAAAGTTCGCCACAAATTTCGAATTGGGAAATTCATACACCGCCCCAGGCCGCCCGACTTGGCGCACAACGCCTTGATCCATCACGGCGATGCGATGCGACAGTGTCATCGCCTCTTCTTGGTCGTGGGTCACCACGATAAAGGTCACGCCCGTGCGTTCCTGAATCGACATCAGTTCGAACTGCGTATGTTCGCGCAATTTCTTGTCCAAAGCGGCCAAGGGTTCATCCAGCAGCAAAAGCTTGGGCTGACGCGCCAAGGCCCGCGCCAAAGCCACGCGCTGGCGTTGCCCGCCCGAGATTTGATGCGGTTTGCGCGTGGCAAATGGGGTCAGTTGCACCAGTTCCAGCATCTCGCGCACCCGTGCCTTGCGGTCGGCGTCAGACATCGCTTCATGCTTCAGCCCGTAGCCCACGTTCTTTTCCACTGTCATATGCGGGAAAAGTGCGTAGCTTTGAAACATCATATGCACGGGCCGCTCCCACGGGGGAACGGCGGCCATATCCACCCCGTCGATGAAGATGCGCCCTTGGGTCGGCGTTTCAAACCCCGCCAGCATCCGCAACAAAGTGGTCTTCCCGCAGCCCGATCCGCCCAAAAGCGAGAAAATCTCGCCCTTTTCGATCTGCAAGCTGACGTTTTTGACGGCTTGAAAGCTGCCAAAAGATTTCGACACACCTTCGATGCGCACAAGCGGTTCGGTCATCTTAACCCGCCTTGATCTGCGCCCAAGCGCGGGTCAGCAGGCGCTCTTGCTCTTCGCTTAGGGGCTTGGGCGTATACATCCGCGCCAGCGTTTCAGCGTCCGGATAGATGGCCGGATCAGACGAGATCGCCGGATCGACCAGCGCTGTCGCCGCCTTGTTGGCATTGGCATAGCCCGTGTAGTCGGTGCATTTGGCCACGACTTCGGGGCGCAGCATATAGTCAAGAAACGCATAAGCATTGTCGGTGTTTTGCGCGTCAGACGGCATGCACCAGATGTCAAACCAAGCCGGCACGCCGGTTTTGGGGACGAAGTATTTCAGGTTCAGTTCCACCCCCGCCTCTGCCGCGCGGGCCTTGGCCACGCCGTAATCGCCCGACCATGTGTTGGCCACGCAGATTTCTTTGTTGGGCAGGGCGGTCAGGAAGTTGGTGTTGTCAAAGGTCGTGACATATTGGCGGATCTGCGCAAAGGCTGCGACCATCTTGTCATAATCGGCAGGGCCTGCGGTTTCGGGCGCAATGCCCAGCCATGACAGAACCATAAAGCCAATGTCGGTCGGGCTATCCAACAGGCTAATTCCGCAATCGGCCAGTTTGGCGGCGTTTTCGGGTTTGAACAGCACATCAAGGCTGGACAGATCAACCCCCGGCAAGCGTTCGTTCACCATATCCATGTTATAGGTGATGCCGACTGTGCCCCAAGTGTAAGGAACGCCGTGTTCGTTGCCGGGGTCAAACCCCTCGTTGATTTTCAAGATCGCCAGATCCAGATTGGCCCAGTTCGTCAAACGCGCATGGTCGAGCTTTTGGTAAAGGCCCGCCTTCAAGAATTGCGGCAGTTGCAGACCGGCTTGCAGCACCACGTCATAACCGCTGGACCCCGCCAGCATCTTGGCCTGCATCTCTTCGGTGCTGGCGTAAAGGTCATAGATCACGCTGATGCCGGTTTCAGACTGAAAATCCTCAATCGTCGTCTCGCCGATGTAATCGGCCCAATTGTAGACATTCAGGCTGCCCGCATCAGCATAGGACGGGCGCACCCAAGGGGCTGCAAGGCCCAAGCCTAGGCCAGACAATAAACGGCGGCGTGTCAGATGCATCTTGCTCTCCCGATGGATGGCCTTTGGCCTGATTTGGTCAAGCTTGCACAGCACCTTGCCGTTCGCCAAGCATTTCCTGATTGATCCGCGCAATTTGTCCTTCGGCGGGGGCTTGGTCCAGTGTCATGACGGGCAAAAGGCCGCGCAATCCATCATGATGGCGGCGCAGGCCATATTCGAAGTCTGACAGATGAAAGCCTTCAAAAGCTGAAGACTGCATCGACTCATTCGACCAGATCGACAGTTGCTGATCCTCGGCCGAGGTTTCGCGGTCAATCCGATAGGCCAGATAGCGCGCCGCCCGCTGGGCGCGGGTTTCGTTCGGTCGCCGATAAATACGCCCCGTCACGCGAGTTTGGCCCGGGCCGATCGGGATTTCTTGATAGAACTGGAAGACCTCGGGCGTAAAGGAAAAGACGGCATTGGGCCACAGGCCATAATAGGTCCATGCCTTTTGCAGATGGGGGGGCAGATGCGGGGCAGGGGGGGCGATCTTGGCGTAATTTTTCACCGACCAAAGCCTCCCCGGCACATCGCCAAAATAGCCGAGCGACAGGCTGGTGCCATCTTGCAATGTCAGATCACGGTAGGTGCGGCCGTACAAGTCTTGCAAGCCAGGATGGGCCATCGGCACATGGTAACCTTCGTTGTCGACATCACGCACCGATTTCCAGTTGACGGGCAGGTCGGTTGACCAATCGGGCACGGGGACGGGCAGCAGGTTTTCCAGATCATAGGCCGCAAAGTCGCGGTCTACCAAGGCCAGCAGGGTGGCCACGGCAGGCTGCGGGCCGGGGTGGAAGCGTAAGAACAAAAAGCCGTGGAAAATTTCAAGCTCGATGGGTTTTAGGCCAAAGTCGCCGCGGTCCATCGCGCCGAAACTGGTCGGGGCGGCAGCGCCGCGCAGCGTGCCGTCGGTGTTATAGACCCAGCCGTGAAAGGGGCACACCATCGCCCCCTTGCAATGGCCCTGCGCCCCGTCCACCACCCGCGCACCGCGATGGCGGCACAGGTTGTGAAAAGCCCGCACCACCCCATCTTGCCCGCGCATCACCAAGCCGCGCTCGCCCAGCATGTCAAAGGCCAGCCAGTCGCCCGGGGCGGGAATGTCGCAAACATGGCCCGCCAACTGCCAGTGGTTCAAAAAGACGTGGTGCTTTTCCATCTCGAACAGTTCGGGGCTGTGGTACGTCCAAGCCGGAAGGCCACGGCGATCCCATTGGTTGGGCACAGGCAAGGTTTTGAAAGGCAAGTCGTTCATGGGGCCCCCTGAAATCACTTTGGCATGAGGTCGCAACATTTTGACTGGCCTGTCAATCAAAAACCGCCGCAGCCCGAGAAAGAGATCACTTTCCTGTTTTCTGTGCCGCCCTTTGCAGTACTGTGCCCCTCAACCGGAGGCGAAATGACCCAGACTTTGCAAGACCCGATCCCCCGCAAGATGAGCCGCGACACCCGCCGTGCGCAACTGATCGAGGCGACGATTGAAACCTTGGCACTGCGCGGCTATGCCCGCACCACCCTGACGGAAGTCGCCCATACCGCCGGCCTTAGCCACGGTTTGGTCAATTTCCACTTTGACACCAAAGAAAAACTGCTGTCGGAAACATTGGCGCTCTTGGCCGAAGAATATCGCGCAAACTGGCAAGCCTATCTGCACCGCGCAGGCCCCGATCCTGCCGCCCAACTGTCAGCCTTGCTTCTGGCCGATTTTGACCCCGCCATTTGCACCCAAACCCGCCTGTCCGCGTGGTGCAGCTTTTGGGGCGAGGCGCAAAGCCGCCCGCTGTATCAGGCGCAATGCGGCGCCAATGATGCGGCCTATAACGCGCGCATCGCGCAGATTTGCGGCCAGCTATTGGGGCAAGGCGGCTATACCGGCGATCCGGCTCGCGTGGCGCGGGTGTTGCGGGTGACGATCCAAGGGGTGTGGCTGGATATGATCACCACCACGCCAGATTATACGATTGAAGAGGGGCAAGCCACCGTGCACGCCTGTGCCGCCGCCTTCTTTCCGCGGCATTTCTCGGCAGCGGGTCTCATTTTGGAACGTTAAGCTTTACGCCCAAGCCGGGGGCTGTAGGCCCCCGGACCCCCCTAGAGTATTTGTGCCAAGATGAAGAGGCGGGGCGTTGACTTCGCCCCTAACCCACGCCCAAATGCCTCAAAAAGGGGCCACCATGACACCGCTGGAAAAGGTCAAATCCCTATCGTGCTGGCGCGGGCCGATCAGCGCCGCGCCTTTGGGCGGTGGCATCACCAATCACAATTTTCTGGTGCAAGACGGGGCCAAGCGCGCCGTGGTGCGGGTGGGCGATGACATTGGAGTGCATCACATCTTGCGCTTTAACGAACTGGCCGCCAGCCAAGCGGCCTTTGCGGCGGGGATCTCGCCTGCGGTTTTGCATCACGAGGCGGGGGCCTTGGTGATCGACTATATCGACGGGCGCACGATGGCGGCGGGCGATCTGCGGCAGGAGGATCTGTTGGATCAGGCTTTGGATCTTGTCGCCCGCGTGCACCGTGACATGCCCCGCTATCTGCAAGGGCCAAGCCTGACGTTTTGGGTGTTTCACGTCATCCGCGATTATGCGCGCACCTTGCAGGCTCAGGGCAGCGCACACGCTGCACGTCTGCCCGACCTGCTGGCCGAGGCGGCGGCGCTGGAACGCGCGGTTGGGCCGATTGACATGGTTTTTGGCCATAACGACCTGTTGCCCGCGAATTTCTTGCACGATGGCCACCGGATGTGGCTGGTGGATTGGGACTATGCCGGCTGGGGATCACCGTTGTTTGATCTGGGCGGGTTGGCGGCCAACTGTGCTTTGAGCCCGCGCCATGAAGAGCGGATGCTGAAAACCTATTTCGGCGCGCTGGATGCCAGCCTTTGGCGGCGCTATCTGGCGATGAAAGCCGCCGCAGCCCTGCGTGAGGCGCTTTGGTCCATGGTGTCGGAACTGCATTCCACGCTAGACTTTGATTACGCGGCCTATACCGCCACGACCCTGTCCACCTACCGCTTGGCGCAAGACGCCCTGCGCCACGTTTGAGGATATCATGGACCTACCCACCACCGCCAAAGCCGTCATCATTGGCGGGGGCATCGTTGGCTGTTCAACCGCGTACCACTTGGGCCAGCTGGGGTGGACCGACACGGTCCTGCTGGAACGCAAAAAGCTGACTTCGGGCACCACGTTTCATGCCGCAGGCTTGGTCGGCCAGTTACGCACCAGTGCCAATATCACCCAGTTGCTGGGTTATTCCGTCGATCTGTACAAACGGCTAGAGGCCGAGACGGGCCTGCAAACCGGCTGGAAGATGAACGGCGGCTTGCGGTTGGCCTGCAATGCCGAACGGTGGACCGAAGTGAAACGCCAAGCCACCACCGCCCATTCCTTTGGCCTGGAGATGCACCTTTTAACCCCGAAAGAGGCCCAAGATCTGTGGCCCTTGATGACCATCGACGATCTGGTGGGCGCGGCCTATTTGCCCACCGACGGGCAGGCCAACCCGTCCGATATCACCCAAAGCCTTGCACGCGGTGCGCGGATGGCGGGGGTGAAGATATTCGAAGACACGCCTGTCACCCGGATCGTGGTGGAAGATGGGCGGATTACGGGGGTGGAGACTCCCTTCGGGACGATCCAGTGCGAAAAGGTCGTGATCTGCGCCGGCCAATGGACGCGCGACTTGGCGGCCACCGTGGGGGTCAACGTGCCGCTGGTGTCGGTCGAACACCAGTATATGATCACCGAGGCGATCGCGGGTGTCACCAGCACGCTGCCCACCTTACGCGATCCAGATCGGCTGACCTATTGGAAGGAAGAGGTCGGCGGGCTGGTCTGGGGCGGGTACGAGCCCAATCCCAAGCTATGGGCCAAGGGCGGGATTCCCGCAGGCTTTCACTTTGAAACCCTTACCCCCGACTGGGACCATTACGAACAGTTCATGGACAACGCCATTGCCCGCGTGCCCGCCTTGGCCAAGGCGGGGGTCAAACAACTGCTCAACGGACCGGAAAGCTTTACGCCGGATGGCAACTTTATCTTGGGCGAAGCGCCGGAATTGGCCAATTGCTTTATCGGCGCGGGGTTCAATGCCTTTGGAATCGCCTCGGGCGGGGGGGCGGGGATGGCTTTGGCGGAATGGGTCGCCAAGGGTGAAGCCCCCTATGACCTGTGGCCCGTCGACATCCGCCGGTTTGGCGGGGTGCACCGCTCGCTTGACTATGTGCGCGACCGCACCGTGGAAGCTTACGGCAAACACTACACCATCGCTTGGCCGTCGGAAGAGATGACCTCGGCCCGCCCCATCCGCCGCTCGCCGCTTTATGCGCATCTTAAGGCGGCAGGGGCGTGTTTTGGCGAAAAGCTGGGATGGGAACGGCCGAATTGGTTTGCAGCGCAGGGTGAGGAGCCCAAAGACCGCTATTCCTATCAACGCCCCGGCTGGTTTGACGCGGTCAAGCGCGAGCATCAGGCCGCGCGCGGGGCTGCGGTGCTGATCGACCAATCGTCTTTCGCCAAATTCACCCTCAAAGGCCCTGATGCGGCCAAGGCGTTAAATTGGATCGCTGCGGGCAATGTCGATCGGCCCGTGGGCAGCCTGACCTACACCCAGATGCTGAACGACCGTGGCGGGATTGAGGCGGATGTGACCGTGGCGCGTGTGGCGGGGGACGAATTCTACATCACCACCGGCACCGGCTTTGCCACGCATGACGCGCATTGGATCGGCAAAAACCTATGCGGTGATGTGCAATTGGTCGATGTCACCTCGGCCTTTTCGGTGCTCAGCTTGATGGGGCCGCAGGCGCGGGCGGTGTTGGAACGGGTCTGCGATGATGACCTGTCCAACGCAGGCTTCCCCTTTGGCCGCGCCCAACGCATCTCAGTCGCGCGCTGCCCCGTTCTGGCGCTGCGGGTGACTTATGTGGGGGAATTGGGGTGGGAGTTGCATCTGCCCAGCGAGATGGCCGTGACGGTTTATGAAGCGCTGATGGCGGCGGGCCACGATCTGGGGTTGGTCAATGCCGGCTACCGTGCCATTGAAACGCTGCGGTTGGAAAAGGGCTACCGTGCTTGGGGGTCTGACATTGGGCCCGACCATACGCCGGTGGAGGCGGGGCTGCTTTGGGCGGTCAAGATGAAATCCGGCCTGAATTTTCGTGGGCGCGAGGCGATTGCAGCCCAGATCGCGGGCGGCGTGAAAAAGCGTTTGGCGACGTTTGCTGTGGCCGACCCAGAGGTGATCTTACTGGGCCGCGAGACGATCTATCGCAACGGCGAGCGAGTGGGCTGGCTGTCTTCGGGCGGGTTTGGCCATACGCTGGGGCACCCCGTCGGGATGGGCTATGTGCGCCGCGCGGGGGTGGACGCCGCCTATCTGGCGAGCGGGATTTGGGAGCTTGAGGTGGCCGCCGAGCGCGTGCCCTGCACCGCGACGTTCGAGCCGCTTTATGATCCCACAGGGGCGCGGGTTAAGGCCTAACGGCGCTAGGCCTGCGATGCAGCGCCTTGCCATAAGGGGGCGGGCGGGGTAGGTTTTGAATGCGGGTGCAGGCCGGATTTGACCGCGCTGCACCCGTTAACAGACGATTTGATATCAGATTTTTTGACGAACAGGTTTGTGACATGACTTTAAGCGAACAGGCTGATGACGCCCTGCCTTTGACCGATTTCATCAACGCTTTGCCTGAACCCGCCCCTTGGGGAAACAGGCCGCTGCCCAAGATTATCTGGTTGTTCTGGCATTCCGGTCTAAAAGACGCGCCAGAGGTGGTGCGCCGCAGCCTGACCACATGGCAACATTTCAACCCCGACCACGAGGTGCGGTTTTTAGACTTGGCCGAAGCGGAAGCGGTACTGGGGGTGGATTTGCAGGCTTTGTTTGAAAGGCTAACAGTTGATTTGGGCTGGGCAGGCAAATCTGACCTGATCCGAATGATGCTTTTGGCGAAATTTGGTGGCGTCTGGGCCGATGCAACGACGTTTTGCTTGAAGCCCTTGTCAGAATGGTTGCATGACGAGATTTTTGTTAATGGGTTCTTTTGCTTCAGATGGGCGTCAAAGCTTTCTGATCGTGACATGATCAGTTGGTTTTTGGCATCCATCCCGGGGCACACTTTGACGGTGCGAAGTTTGGTTCGCAGTCAGGACTTTCTTTTCAAGAGACGCGATCAAAATTTGACGATTATGAGTTCTGCTAATTTCTTGCGCGCTCTTGGCATAGCCCCTGGGGAACGACGTGGAATTGACGCCTTGAAAAAGTGTGAAAATCTTAAAAATAAAACCTCATATTTTTGGATGTTTTATGTTTTTAAAACGGTCTTTGACAACCATCCGAAAGAATATGCCTATCTTGAAAATTTAAGCAACAAATATGCCCAGCATACATGCGCTATAAATGTATTCCGTGATTCCTATGTGTCGAAGCAAACCTATAAGGATGTTTCGCGAGAAATCTACAAAACCCGATTGGAGTTGATGTTTGACGGCGAGGGTATTCGCGCAGACTTTCAGGAAAGTCTTAAGAACGTAAACTGGTCAAAAATACGAAAAACTCTTGCTATTAGTTACGAGCGTAAAGTCATTTTTGTGCACATTCCGAAATGTGGCGGAACCTCAATTGACAGATCAGATATCTTTGAAGGCGGCATACATCGGCATGGGCATCCAAAATTTCTATATTTCAAGAAAATCCTTGGTTCAAATATTTCTCAGTTTCGTCTTCTAACGCTTGTTCGCAATCCATGGGACCGTTTGGCCTCGGCCTTTCATTGGGCGTCTGCGGAAGCTATGAAACATGATCACGAAGATGCAGTCATGGCGCGCGATCATTTGACGGAATTTGAAGATGATTTGATCAAGTTCTTGCCTGAGTTCTGCAAGAATTCTCAAAGATTTATTGAAATTCTATGGCTCCGCCCTGCCGTTTCCTTCTTTGACCCCGCCCAGTGCGACATCCCTTATTTCATCCAAAAGCTAGAAGAAAAAGACAACCTTGGCCCCCTGCGTCAATTCCTTGGAATGCCTGATTTTCAACTGGGCCACGAACGTGCTGGTACCACTGCGCCTTTGGCAAAGTCAGCCTTTACCGAGGAGGTTTTTCGCAAAGTGGGCGAGATCTATGCCGCTGATGTGCAGGCCTTTGGCTATCAAGACACCACGATGGCCCAGCTCAAGTATTAAAGCGCGCCGCTCACACCCGCAAACGGCGCATCTGCACCACTTGGCCGATCAGCCCAAAGGGTGGCACGGCGCGCATCAGGTCGCGCAGCATCAGAATATCGCCCCAAATGCCTGCCCATAGCCCGTATTTGGCCGATTTCAGCGGGCTTTTCACACCGGGCAGCCGCACCACGGCCAAAGGCGCGTGAGTTTTGAGGATCAGCGCATTCAAGAACACCTCAAAGCCAAACTTCGGCAGACGCTGTAAAGCCTTTTCCTGCCCCGCCAGCAAGTCACGCCGCAAGGCCCGCTCGCCCGAGATATAGTCCAACCCGATCCACCGCCACAGACCCGGCGCATTGTCGCGCAGCGAGATTGACATGGCGGCGCGCCCTTGAAGAACAGGCGTGATCAATGCTGTCAGATGGGCGGGCGACAGGCCCAAAAGATCGGCATCAATCAGCAAGATCACCTCGGACTGCGTCTCGGCAAAGCCCCGCGCTAGGGCCGCTGTCTTACCGCCGTTTTGCGCCAAGGTGATCAGCCGCGCCTGAGGGTAACTGCGCACCACCGCCGAGGTGCCATCGCGCGACCCGTCATCCACCACCAAAACCTCGTCGATCAACGGGTGGCCCAGCACGGCCTGCAGCACGGCCCCGATGCGGGCCTCTTCGTTATAGGCGGGGATGACACAGGTCAGTCTCATGGGCGTTGGCGCTGCCACATCGCCAAAAGCACCAGCGCCAGCGTCACCACCAAGCCTAGCGAGATGCGCCAGATCCACGTATCCACCGCCGCATAGGCTGACCCGATAAACCACCCGATCAGGGTGAAAACCGCAGTCTTGGGCAAGGTGCCGACCACATTATATGCCATATAGGCCGAAAAGTTCATCCGCGCCGCCCCCGAGGCCAGCATGACAGCCAAGCCGGCAGAATGCGTCCATTTGCCCAGCAAAATGGTCCATCCGCCCTTGGTGGCAAAATGCCCCTCCAGCGAAAGCTTGCGCGCCTGTGTCATGCCCAGACGGGTCAGCCAAGGCTCGGGCAAAAGCGCCGGGCCAAGACGGCCGATCCAGTAATACATGGCATCACCGATCAGATCGCCCAGCACGCAGACGGCGTAAACGGCCCAGATGTTCATATAGCCAAGCTTGGCCAGATAGGCGGCAATCACCGTTACGATCGGGCCTTCGATCACGGCCATGGGGCCCACCAGCCAAAGCCCGTGGCCCTGCATCAGGGTCAAGACGGCGTCTTGGGTCATCAAGGCTTGTCCTTGTGGGCGGCCACTTCGGCAGCGGTCATGGCATTGCCGCGCCATTCAAAAGAATTGCCACCCCAAGCGGCGATCCACAGGGCAGGCAGCAAAGCGTCACGGGTGATCCAAGCGGCCAGATCAGCCGGTGCGCGGGGCCAGTCGCCAGCCGTGGCAAGAAGATATTCCGGTGCATACCAGAGTGCTAAAAAAACCGGCAGCGCCCAAATCGGCGCGCCCATAGCCACCAGCGCCAGCATCGCCGCAAACGGCAGGGCCGCGCCTGCCAGCAGTTCTGGTAAAAACAGGGTCAAAAACCCCAAGCGTCGCACCTTGGCCCAGCGAACCTGACGGCCCCACACACCACGGCGGTTTCTTGCACCGATGGGTTGCGCAAAGAACCGTCCGGGCAGACGTACCACTTTGCCCTGCGCCCGCACCGTTTTTGTCGAGGCGACATCTTCGGCCATCTCACGCCCCAAAACAGCAATCCCGCCTGCCGTCTCTAGAACCCTGCGATCCCAAAACAGCATCTTGCCTTGCGCATAGCCCTGCCCAAGCCGCGAGGCCGCCATTTGCCAGCGTGCCTGAAAACTGTTCAAAAATGCGCACTCCACCCGCGCCCAGAACCCATCTGGCCGAATGCCAATTGGCGGAGAGGATACAAGCCCGGTCTGCGGGGTGAATTCCGCAATACAGCGGCGCAGCGCGTCGGGCGGCAAGATCACATTGCTGTCAGACATCAAAACATAGTCAAACCGCGCGGCATTCCACCCTTTGACCAGATTGTTCAGCTTGGGATTGCCCGAGATCTTGTCATCCCCCGTCAGCACCCGCGCCGGCACATTGGGATAGCGCGCCATCAGGCTTTGCACCAAGGCCACGGCAGGGTCGTCGGCTTGCGCCGCGCAAAAGATCACCTCATAGGTCGGGTAATCCGCATGAAAGGTGGAATCGAGCGTTTCGGCGAGGAAATTTTCAATCCCGCAGATTGGCCGAAGCACGCTAACAGGCGGCAAAACCAAAGGCCCGCCCGCAGGCTTCCGCCCTAGGGCCGAAAGCGCCAACCCCACGCCTACCCATTGTATAATCCCGCAAATCGCTACGAAACCTGTCAGAAAAAGGGTCAAGCCCATCTTGATGCCTTTGCTGCGTGGGTTGTCTGCCGTCTTACCGAGCGGCGGTTTGTGCATAGCCCATATGCACTGGCTGGCCTGCCAATTCCATAGAAAGCCGCGGCGCTGTGGCATTTTCCGTTCCGTGCGCGGCCCAATCGATCAGCAGCAGGCGTCCGCCGGCTGTTTCCACCAAGGCCGTGGCGTTTTCGACCCAATCGCCGCAATTGGCATATTCCACGCCGTGGTCCGCGTGCAGGGCGGGTTTGTGAAAATGGCCGCAAATGATGCCATCAGCTTGATGTTTGCGCGCCACATTCGACAGACGTTCTTCAAAGGCGTCACAGGCGCGGATCATATCGTTAAAATGTTTCACCACACGTTCGGCCAAGTTAGATTTGGGCAGTCCGCGGCGTTGCCGACCGGTGTTTATCCAGCCAATCAGCCCGCGCAGCGCATTATCTAACCGTGTCGACAGGCGCGAAAGCTTAGGAAAACGTGCATCAAACAGATCCGTCTCGTCGCCGTGCACCACCAGATAGCGGCGGCCATCGGCGGCCTTGTGCACGACGCGGTCGTGAATTTCGATGCCTAGCATCGAATGGCCGATAAAGCGGCGGAAAAAGGCATCGTGGTTGCCTGGGGTAAAGACCAACCGCGCGCCGCGCTTGGCACGGTCAAACAAGATCGCCAGAATTTGCTGCTGGGCCGCTGACCAATGGGCGCCCAAGGGCAACCATGTGTCGATGATATCGCCCACAAGATAGATCACATCCGCCGTATGGGCCTGCAAAAAGGACAATAACAAGTCATCGCGGCAAGCGCGGGATCCAAGATGCAGGTCAGACAGAAACAGCACCGGAAAGTGCCGCGCGGGATGCAGATTGGGTGTTGGGGTGACCAAGGCACCGGCAGGCAAGAAATCGGCAGGGTGCATTCTCATATGATCGTCCCCTTGCGATGCGCCCGTTTGGGCCTTGCTTTCCCAATGGCGGGCTGTGTGGTTTTGACGCCGCCTCGCCGCTCTTTAGGGCGATCAGCTACAGCGTTTCTGCAACGGCGATGTGACAGTTAGCCGCAAATTGCACACAACGGCTTGCTCTGGGTTAGGCTGCCCCCCCCAAGGGATGTGTGCCATTGCGCCAAGGCAACAGGCGGGTCTGGACTTTATGCTGCAATCGCAGCATGCGCCGGGTTGATCGCCCAGGCAGAATCGGTGCTGCCATCTGACGGCTAAGGTGACAAAGTGGTAAAGGTCTGGCTTTTCGCTAGAAGTTTTCACCGGTCAATTAGGCGCGATCCAATTGGCCCAGTCACGGGAAGCGGCTTTCGATTGCATCAAAGACCACGCGCCCGAAGATCTGAAAATCTTATCCATACGCTGCTTTGGGAATCGGCGGACGCAAGCGGGGAAAAAATTAGGGGGCGATGTGGGGTTTCTGTGCCTGACCATGCCATCGACCCGATGCACATGCCCTATATGGCGCAGAGTGATTGACCTACACCAGTCATTAGCGCAGCATTGGGCCCAAGCCCTGTGAAAGCCCAAGACATGCAACAAACCGCCCCAGCGCAATCGCTGAATCTCGCTTCCACCCTTTATACCAGCCCCGCTGTCTGGCACGACGAGCGTGCCATGATCTTTCTGCGCACCTGGCAGTTCATGGGCCCCGCCAGCGCGGTTGCCAATCTGGGCCAATATCTGACGCTGGATATCGCGGGCTTCGGTGTCTTTGCGATTCGAGGCAAAGACGGGGTCTTGCGCGGCTTTTGAACGGCGCGGGGGAATGCGGCTTGATCGTATGCCCTTATCACAAATGGAGCTTTGCTGACACCGGCCGCTTGGTACAAGCCCCGTGGTTTGGCCGCGATCCCGCCATCATCCCCGAAGATTGGCCGCTAGAGCCGGTTCATCTGGCCGAATGGCGCGGGCTTTTGTTTGCGGCTGTCGATCCGCAAACCTCACTGATCGAACAACTCGGCGACCTGCCCGCTGAACTGGCCGACGAGCCTTTGGAAACCTACCTGCCCACCGACCAAGCCACTGTCAGCTTTGATGCCAATTGGAAAGTTTACACCGACAATTTCGTCGAAGGCTACCATATCCCCGGCACGCATCCCTCGTTCTATGCCGCCATCGACTTTGAATCCTTTGAAACCACCGCCCATAGCGGTTTTGTTCGCATGACGGCCCCGCCGAAAGAGGGGCTGTTTTATCGTGGCAAGTGGCTGTGGATGTGGCCCAACTGGACCCTGTCTCTGTTTGACGGCGGCATGAATGTAAGCCGGATTGATCCGGTGTCGGTCGACCGGACGGATCAGCATTATACCTTCTTTTTTGCTGACACATCTGAGGCGGCAGCCACCGCAAGGGCGCGTTCGGTCAATGGCACTTTGGCCGTGGTGCGCGAGGATTACGAGGTGTGCGTCTCGACCCACCGCAACTACCAAGCGGGCGGCTATAGCCCCGGCCCCTTGTCGGGGCGGCATGAAAAAGGTGTGCAATATTTCCAATCCCGCGTTTCATCGGCGCTGGGGCTATAGGGCGCTTTGTGCTAGTTTGACCGCGCCCCCTTTTTGATAGGATCCCCCATGCAATACCGCCCCCTTGGCCAATCTGGCCTGTCTGTCGCCCCCGTGGTTTTAGGAGCCAATGTCTTTGGCTGGACGGCGGATGAAGCCGCCTCTTTTGCCGTGCTGGACGGTGCAACCGACGCAGGCCTGAACGCAATCGACACGGCCGATGTCTATTCCGCTTGGGTGCCCGGCCATAAGGGCGGGGAAAGTGAAAGCGTGATTGGCCGTTGGCTTAAGGCGCGTCCGGGCAAGCGGGATAAGATCGTGCTGATCACCAAAGTAGGCAGTGACATGGGGTGGGACGCTGCGGGCCACCCCGCCAAGGGCCTGTCGGCGCGCTGGATCGAACAGGCGGTCGAGGGCAGTTTGAAGCGGCTGGGGGTGGAGGTGATCGACCACTACTTTTCCCATCGCCCCGATGACACAGTGCCCCATGCCGAAACCTTGGCCGCCTATGACCGCTTGATCAAGGCCGGCAAGGTGCGCTCGATTGGGGCGTCGAATTTCAGCGTGGCGCAGCTGCAAGCGGCGTTGAGCACCGCCGACCAAGACGATTTGCCGCGCTACACCTCGATCCAGCCGGAATACAACCTGTACGACCGCGCCGCGCTGGAAGGCCCGATGCTGGCGCTGTGTATGGCGCAGGGCTTGGGCGTGATCCCCTATTATGGCCTTGCCTCAGGCTTTCTGTCGGGCCTGTACCGCACCGCCGCCGCAACCGAGGGGAAGGCGCGCAAGGGCAGCCTTGACGGCTACCGCACCCCGCGCGGCTTGGCGATTTTGGATGCGCTGGACAATGTAGCAGCCCAGCACAGCGCAACCTGTGCGCAGGTGGCTTTGGCTTGGGTGGCAGCCCAACCGGGGCTGACGGGGCCCATCGCTTCGGCCACCAGTGCCGCACAAGTGCGCGATCTGGTGGCGGCGGCGACCTTGGCGCTGACGGCGCAGGATTTGGCCCTGTTGGGGGCGGCGTCGGCTTAAGCCGTTTTGGTATCGTCGACGATGTTCATCTGCGCTTTGCCGCTTTGACCCAAGCCCACGGCGGCAAAGGCCCCGCCGTGGCAGGTTTGGGCAGGGTCGGTGAGGTCAGGGCGCGGGGCGTCGGCCAGAATTTGGGCGGCAAAGACCTCGGCATTGTCTTGCGGGCGAAAGCCCAGATGGCTGGCCTTGGCATTGTCCACCGGCGCGCGGTCGTTGTTCGATACACCGTAGACCACGCTAAAGCCGGTTGTGGGCGTATCCACCGCGCGGGTGACAAGGCGGATCAGGTCGTCATACGACAGCCACGTGCCCAAGGCGCGCGCCGATGTCACCTGCGCGCAAGACAAAATGCGCAGATGCACCGATTCCAGCCCGCGCTTGTCCCAATACATCCGGCCCAGATCCTCGGCAAAGCACTTGGCCAGACCATAGAACGTATCGGGGCGGTGTGGCACATCGGTGCCGATAAATTCGGCCTTGGGATACATCCCCACCGCATGTATGGACGAGGCGTAGATGACCCGCCGCAGGCCGTGTTGGTGCGCCGCCTCCCACACATTGTAAGCGCCGATGATATTGGGGCCTAGGATGTCTTCAAAACTGGCCTCATCGCTGATGGCACCGAAATGCACCACCATATCGGCCCCCGCCAGCAGATCATGAATATCACCCTTGTTGGCCAGATCGGCGCGTTGATACCGCTCGCCCGCATAAAGCGGCCCCAAGCTTTCCACCATGTCAGACGACACCAATTCATCCGCCAGTTTTGAAAGCGGTTCGCGCAGGTAAGACCCAAGGCGGCCAGCGGCCCCTGTCAGCACAAGGCGTTTGAGTGTCATGGTCAGTCCTTTGCAAAGGCCCCGAAGGGCGGAATAGGCTTAGCCCTTCATCGTCGCCACAATCGCATCCACACCTTTGGACAGGATCACCGTATCCACCCCGCAGGCGACAAAGCTAAAGCCTTCGTCCAACAGGCGCCGAGCCAATGCGGTGTCGCCCACCAAAGTGCCCACCCGAATGCCCTGCGCCATCAACTTGCGCGCCACGGGCAAGATAAAATCCCAAATGCGCGGATCGCCCGGTTGGCCCAGAATGCCCATATCGGCCCCGATGTCTGCCGGCCCGAAAAACACCCCGTCACAGCCCTGCACAGCCCCAATCTTTTCGGCCAAAAGCACCGCCGCTTGGGTTTCCACCTGCAACAGAACCGCCAATTCCGGTTCAGATTTGCTAAAGTAATCACCCACACGGCCAAACTTGTTGGCCCTTGTGCTGGTCGATACCCCCCGAATGCCATGCGGTGGATAGCGGGTTGCAGCGACAGCCTTTTGCGCCTCGGCCACCGATTGCACCATGGGGAATAACAGGCCCGAGGCCCCGATATCCAGCAAGCGTTTCACCAGCACCGGATCGTTCCATTCCGGCCGCACCATGGCTGTGGTGTCATAGCCCGCAAAGGCCTGAAGCTGGCCAAGCACCGAGGTCAGATCGTTGGGTGAATGTTCCATATCGACCATGGCCCAGTCGAAGCCAGCCCCCGCAATGATCTCGGCGGCGAAGGGCGAGGACAGGCCGACCCAAACCCCGATCTGCGGTTTTCCTGCGCGCAGGTTTGCCAGAAACTTGTTGGGCTGCACGTTCATATAATGGCACCTTCGATCAGGGGGCGGTTGGCGGTGATGCGTTCAAAGCTAAAGGGGGTCAGGTCCAGCGTGCGAAATGCGCCGTAGGTCAGCCATTCGGCGGTGCCGCGCCCCATGGCGGGGGATTGCTGCAAGCCGTGGCCGGAAAAGCCGTTGAGGAACAAGAAGTTGCTGACCTCAGGATGTGGGCCTGCGATGGCGTTCTGGTCGAGCGTGTTGTAATCATACTGCCCCGCCCATTCGCGCAAGACCTTAACCGCCTCAAACTGCGGAATACGGGTCGCAAGGATCGGCCAGACATGGTCCAGCCAAAGGCTTTGGTCCATGGCAAAGTCGTCAAAGGCAACGGCGGGGTCATGGTCGGTATGCGCGCCGACCAGATAGGTCGTATCGCTGTCGGTGCGAAAATGCACGCCTGTCGGGTCAATCGTCAGCGGCAGATCGCGGCTCAGCGGTTGTTCTGCGGCGATGATCCATGAATAGCGCTTGCGCGGTTCGATCGGGATCGTGATCCCCGCCATGGCCGCCGTCTTGGCCCCGCGCGTGCCCGAGGCGTTGACAAGATGCCCGCAGGCCACAACCTCGCCACTGGCGAGGGTTACGCTTTCGATCTTGGCCCCCTTACGGGTGATCGCCACCACCTCGTTGCGGATATACTCTGCCCCGCCTGCGCGGGCCTTGCGGCGCAGCCAGTCAAACATGGTGTAGCCGTCAAAATAGCCTTCATCCTTGCAGTTGATGCTGCCCAAGACCAGATCGTCGACGGCATAAAACGGATATTCGGCCTTGATCTCTTCCGGCGTCATCAGGCGCGTCTGTGCCCCCAAAGTCACCTGCACCTTGGCCTGTGCGCGCAGCACTTGGGCAAAGGCGTCATCCGCCGCCATATACATATAGCCGAAATTGCGGATCTTCAGTTTGGGCGCGTCCTCGCCCAGATAACGGGGCAGGTTCTGGCTGAACTCGGCCCCGAATTGCGAGATGCGGATGTTCAGCTCGGTCGAAAACTGCTGGCGTATGCAAGAATTGGACAGCGAGGTGGCGGCGAATTCATAAGACGGGTCGCGTTCCACCACCAAAACGGTGCCGTTAAAATCGGGGTTTTGCATTAGAAACCACGCCGTGGCAGAGCCTGTCGCCGCCCCGCCGATGATGATCACGTCATAAGACAGGCGTTTTGGTGCGTCTTTCGTCGTCATTCACTCCGTCTCCCCTAAGCGCGCCTGCGCGATAACTTGGGCAATCTCTGCCTCGGGCAGGCCATAGATGCTGAGGGCAGCCCCTGTTGAAATATACCCTAGCGCCAGATCGCGGCGGATGGCAGCCACGTCGCGATCCGCCAGCGCACCGTAGCCAGCACCACCGGGAAAGGCCATCACCACCTTGCGGCCATGGGGCACAAATTGCTTGCCCTTGCCTTTCATCGCACCGCCATCGTCTTGCGCCAAAGTGGTGGGGGCACCGTCCATCCCGCCCCGCCTGCCGCGCGCAGGGTGGCGCAGGCGGTCGAACATGGCCGAAAAGTCAAACTCGTGCCCCTCGCGCGCGCCCACTTCCATAAACTGCCCCAAACCGCCGCGATATTGCCCCGCCCCGCCGGAATCAGGGCGCAATTCTTTGCGCCAGATGATGACGGGGCCTGCATGTTCGGTGGCTTCAACCGGCATCGTCATAACGCCAGAGGGGAAGGCGGTGGCGCTCATCCCGTCCAGTGTGGGCCGCGCACCGGAACCGCCAGAGTTGAACGTCAGCACCTCGGATCGCATGGCATCAGATGGGGCTGGCTGATCGGTGCGCGGGCGCAGGCTGACTTGGAAGTTGCACAAACATCCCGCCCCTTCGGCGGGCACGGTGCGAGGCAGGATCTTATCCAAGGCGTCATAGATCGTATCGGGCACCATATGCCCGATCACATGGCGCAGGGCCACGGGGGCAGGGTGCAGGGCGTTGACGATGGAATTGACCGGCGCTGTAATCTGGAACGGCGCCAGCGAGGCGGCGTTGTTGGGAATCTCGGGCGCAATGGCGCATTTCAGCGCGTAGCAGGCATAGGCCTTGGTATAGACCAAGGGCACGTTGATGCCCTTTTTGTCCAACCCCGAGGTGCCCGCCCAATCGCACAGCACATGATCGCCGTGGAAAGAGACTTTCACTTTCAGGTCAATCGGGGTGTCATAGCCATCAATCGTCATCGCCCCTTCGGCCGCAACTTGCGGCAAAGCCGCAATCCGCGCCACGGTGGCTTGATGTGAGTTGGTCAGGATGAACTCGGAAATCCCGTCCAGATTGTCCAGATCAAATTCCAGCATGGTTTCGATCAGGCGGCGGTGGCCGATCTCGTTACAGGTGGTCAGTGCGTAAACATCGCCCACCACCTGGTCAGGCTCGCGCACATTGGCGCGGATCAGGGCGATCAGGGTGGCATCCAAGTGGCCTTTGTCGATCAGCTTTAGGGCGGGGATAAACAGCCCCTCTTCATAGACTGAATTGCCATCAGCCCCAAAGCCGCGCCCGCCGATGTCGACGATATGCGCGGTGCAGGCAAAAAAGCCCACATGGCGGCCTTTGTGGAAGGACGGCGTGCATAGGGTGATGTCGTGCAGATGCCCCGTGCCTTCCCACGGGTCGTTGGTGATATAAACATCCCCTTCCGCCAGATTGTCACGCCCGATGCGGCGGATGAAATGGGCCACGGCATCGGCCATCGCGTTCACATGGCCCGGTGTGCCCGTGACCGCTTGGGCCAGCATCTGGCCTGCCGCATTATAGACCCCCGCCGACAAATCCCCCGCTTCGCGCACCGAGGTGGAAAAGGCCGTGCGCACCAGCGCTTGGGCCTGTTCCTCGACAATGGAAATCAGGCGGTTCCACATCACTTGGTAAACCACTTGCGAGCGTGCCATGTCAGACCCCCTGAACCGTGATGTCGATACAGCCATCGCCCAAAATCCGCGCTTGGCGTGATAAGGGCAGCACGGTTGTGGTTTCTTCTTCCGTGATCAGCGCGGGGCCTTGAACCCGCGCGCCCAAAGGCAAGGCTGCACGGTCATAAATCGCCGCAGGGTGGGCGGTGCCTAAAGCTGCGTCAAAAAGCGCCCGCTGTCCCAAGGGGGCGGGCGAAGGTTGCGCCGCCACGTTCGCCAAATCCTCGACCGGCGCAGCAAGGGTTGCGGCATTGACCGACCACAGCGTGATCTCCACCGCCATCCCCGCAACAGGGCGGCCGAAAAGCGTGGTGTAATCCTGCTCGAACCGCTGCAAGAACACGGCGGGGTCGGCGTTTAACGCTTGGGCGGGGGTGAGGGTGACGGGGATTTCCCATCCTTGGCCCTTGTAGCGCATATAAACCTTGAACGCAGCATGGATCGGCGCTGTGGGCGCGCAGGTGCGCACAAAACGCGTGGCCTCGACTTCCATCTCGGCAAAAAGGGCGCGCACGGCGGCGGGGTCGAATTGGGCCAGAGGCATAACCTGCGTGCGGTTGGATTCAAAGCTGAACGGGGCCCGCAAGAACCCGATGGCAGAACCAACACCCGCCCCCCGCGGGATCAAACAGCGCGCCACCCCCAGTTTTTCGCACAACCGCCCCGCGTGCAGGGGGGCGGCCCCACCAAAGGCGATCATGGTATAGGTCGACAAATCCTCGCCATTTTCCACCGCATGCACGCGGGCGGCGTTGGCCATGTTTTCATCCACCACTTCGGCAAGGCCCCATGCCGCCTCGACCGTGGGCATGGATAGGGGCTGGCCAAGGGCTTGGTCCAAGGCATGCGCTGCGGCGGCAGTGTCCAAGGGGATGCTGCCGCCTGCGAAATTGTCAGGATCCAGCTTGCCCAAGATCAGATCGGCATCGGTGACGGCAGGGTGCACCCCGCCCCGCCCATAACACGCAGGCCCCGGTTCCGACCCAGCACTGTGCGGCCCCACGCGGATCTGGTTCATCCCATCCACCCGCGCCAAAGACCCGCCACCCGCACCGATTTCCACCATGTCGATCACGGGAATGGAAATCGGCATGCCAGAGCCCTTTTTGAACCGATAACTGCGCGCCACTTCAAAGACCCGCGCGGTTTTGGGTTTGTGCCCGCGGATCAGGCAGATCTTCGCCGTGGTCCCGCCCATGTCAAACGACAGCACTTTGTCCAGCCCATGGCGTGCCGCAATGCCCGCCGCAAAAACGGCCCCACCAGCGGGGCCGGATTCCACCAGCCGCACCGGAAACTCTGCTGCACTTTGCAACGAGATGATCCCCCCGCCGGAATGCATCAAAAAGATCGGGCAAGTCGCGCCCTCGACCGACAGGCGTTGGGCCAGACGGTCCAGATACGAGGTCATCAAGGGCTTGATGTAGGCATTGGCGACCGTGGTGGTGAAGCGTTCATATTCGCGCATCTGGGGCGACACCTCGCTGGACAGCGAAATCATCACGCCGGGCAAATGCTTTTCCAGAACCGAGCGGATCAGCCGTTCATGGGCGGGGTTGGCGTAGGAATGCAACAATCCCACCGCGATGCTTTGATAGCCCGCCTCGCGCAAAGTGTCGGTCAGCGCCTCGACCTCGGCACGGTCCAAAGCGATCAGCACATCGCCGCGCGCGCCGATCCGTTCGGTCACGGTATAGCGCCGGTTGCGCGGCAAAAGCGGGTCTGGCAGCGAAAGGTTCAGATCATACTGTTCAAACCGGCTTTCCGAGCGCATTTCGATCACATCGCGAAAGCCCTGCGTGGTGATCAGCGCCGTCTTGGCCCCGCGCCGTTCGATCAGGGCGTTGGTGGCAAGGGTTGTGCCGTGGATGATCTGGGTCAGGTCAGACGCCGCAATTTCCGCCTTTTCACACACACGGTGCAGGCCCTGCACAATGGCATCTTCGGGGGCGGCATAGGTGGTCAAGACCTTGGTGGAATGGCGCTGGCCTGCGACATCCAGCACCACATCGGTAAAGGTGCCGCCGATATCCACCCCTAATCGCGCCGCTTGGGCCATGGTTGTCTCCCTGATTTGAACCGCAGGCTAGACCATCGGCGGGGCGGGAAAAACCCTTTAATGGCGGGCTTATCCGCCAATCACGGGCGGCGGCCCCAACGAGCGCAGCGCATAACTTGTGGCTTGGGCGACCGGCTCAATCGTATCGCGCAAAAGCGCAATGCGGTCAAAGCGGGTGGGGTCGCTGGCCAGACTGACCCGCAACGCCGCCCCGAAGGCTTGGCGCAGTTCGGTGCCGATGTTGAATTTGCAGACATTGGTGTCAGCGGCCAACTGTGACCGCAAAGCGTGGTCAAGCCCCGACCCGCCATGCAGCACAAGGGGCAGTGTGGGGGTCGCCGCTTGCACCGCACGCAGGCGGTGCCAGTCAATCTGCGCGCTGGTCTCCGTCATAAGATGGCTGTTGCCGACCGAAACCGCCAAAGCATCGACACCGGTTTGGGCGGCAAACTGCGCCACTTCCGCCGGATCTGTGCCCAGCGAGGGCGTGGCATTGCGTCCCGCCCCTTCGGCATAGCCCACAAAGCCCAACTCAGCCTCAACCCCCACGCCCTTGGCATGGGCCATGGCCACAACCTCTGCTGTTCGGGCGATGTTCTCGGCCAAGGGCAGGGCCGACCCGTCATACATGACCGAAGTGAAGCCGCAGGCGATGGCCTCGGCACAAACCGCCAGCGTTTCGCCGTGGTCAAGATGGGCCACGACGGGCACGCGGGCGCGTTCGCCCAAGGCGCGAAACATCGCCCCCAAGACGGGCAAGGGCGTATGGGCGCGCGCACCGGGGCCGGCTTGCAAGATCACGGGGCAGCCCTCGGCCTCGGCCGCTTGCACATAGGCGACAGCGTCTTCCCAACCCAACACCACCAACCCCGCCACAGCGCGGCGCTGGGTCAGGCAGGCCGACAGAACTTGGCTAAGCGATACCAGCGCCATCCCCGCCCCCTATTTGAACTTGGCAATCATGTCCTTGATACCGGGGATCGTTTCGATCTGGTCGGCATGTTCGGGCTGGAAATACTGCACCAAGGGGCGTTGGGTCAGCCCGCCCAAGACGGTAAAGTAATACATCTCATAGCCCGGCAGCACGCAGCACGGATGATAGCCCTTATCAATCGCCACGGTTGAACGGTCCATCAAATGATAGGCATCGCCCGATTTGCCCGCCTCGCGTTGCAGCATTTGCAGGCCAGAGCCGTGGGGGGGATTGAAGCGAAAGTTGTAAACCTCGTCATGGCGGGTTTCTAGGGGCAGGCGTTCGGTGTCGTGCTTGTGGCTGGGAAAGCCCGACCAGCCCCCTGTGCCCACCGTGTAAAGTTCTGACACCAGCAAACGGCCGACGGCGGAATGGTATTTCTGGCCCAGAATATGCTTGATCTTGCGGTGGGTTTTCGTCTCATCCGATCCATATTGCACGGGGTCGATATCGGCGGCGCGCACGGCAAAAGCGGGGCGGTAGTCGGCAAATTGGGCGCCGGCGATAAACACCTCGGCCTTGGCGGTGCAGGTGATCGTTGCAGGTGCGCCTGAGGGGACATAGATCCCCTCCGGCTCGCCATCCCAGACATGCGCATGGCGCTGGCCTATCCCCGTAAAGCTTTGGCCATCGGTGTTCACTGTCACTGTGCCCGTTGCGGGCACGATGCAGGTTTCATACCCCGCGACCTGCGAGGTAAAGCTTTCGCCCGCGTTCAGCGTGACGATGTTCAGATAAACCAAGGGCACCAAAGCGTGGTTGGCCCCGATGATAGCCTGATTGTGGTTGTCATGTGGGGCGATGTGCATGGGTCTCTCCAACTTTGGCCAGAAAAGCGTCAAGGGTTGCGGTGTCGGGGCTGGCGGGGGCGCAGCCGATGCCCGCCACGATGATCGCGGCGGTGGCCGAACCGCGCCGCACGGCGGTTTCCAGCGTGTGGCCGCGCCCAAGGGCGGCCAAAAGCCCGCCCATAAAACCATCCCCCGCGCCCATGGGTTTAAGGGCAGTGACTGCGAAGATGCCGGTGTCAAAGCTGAAATCGGGGGTGAAGGTCACAGACCCCAAAGCGCCGCGTTTGTAGATGGCGATTTTGCCTGAACCCTGCGCCAAGGCGCGGGCAAAAGACTGGCCCGCGTCATACCCGCCTGCCATCAGGCCGAATTCGTCGTCATTGCCAATCACGATGTCGGCCAAATCTGCAGCTTTTTGATAAAAACCTGCAGCTTGTGCAACCGAGGGCCAAGAATAAGCGCGGTGGTCGATATCCATCACAACCAAGGCCCCCGCCGCTTGCGCGGCAGAGATTGCAGCAAGGGTGGCACTGCGTGACGGCTCGCAGGCCAGAGCCGTGCCCGTTACCACCAAGGCCGCGATGCCCGCATAATCCACCGCCGCCACATCAGAGTCGCTGAGCGCGAAATCGGCAGCGCCGTTGCGGTACAGCACCGATTGCGTCTGGACAGGCACAGTTTCCACCACGGCCAGTGAGGTGCGCGCCTCTCCCGCCACGGGGCGGATATGGGCGGTGTCGACCCCATACCGGTGCAACTCTGCCACGCAATAGCGGCCTACGGCATCGTCGGACACGCAGGTCAACAGCCCGGCTTGGGCCCCTTGCTTGGCCAGGGCCACCGCGATATTGCCCGCCGATCCGCCAATCGCCACGACATAACGCAACGCCTCTTCGATCTTGGTGCCGGGCGGGTCGGCGTAGAGGTCCATCCCCACACGGCCCAGCACGACAAAGCGGTTCAGCGCCATACGTTTCCAAATCCGTTGCACGCCTGTTCCCCTGTCATCGAAAGCGGATTGACCTTATCTTGGGCTTTAGGATAGCCATTTTGCAACCGGTTGCAAACACCTTCAAGGACAGCCCCCATGCGCGACATCGGAATTGGCATTGTGGGCGGCGGCTATATGGGCAAGGCGCATGCGGTGGCCATGGCAGCGGTGGGGGCTGTGTTCAACACCACCCTGCGGCCAAAGCTGGAAATGATCTGCGCCACATCGGATGCCAGTGCGCAAGCCTACCGCGCCGCATATGGCTTTGCCCGCGCCACGGGTGATTGGCGGGTGCTGGTCGATGACCCACGGGTTCAAGCAGTGGTGATCGCCTCACCCCAAGACACCCACCGCGCCATTGCCGAGCGCGCCTTTGCCTTGGGCAAGCCGGTGCTGTGCGAAAAGCCACTGGGCGCAAGCCTTGAGGATGCTGTGGCGATGGTGGCCGCCGCCCAAGCCGCAGGGGTGGCCAATATGGTCGGCTTTAACTACATCCGCACCCCCGCCTCGGCCTATGCGCGCCAATTGGTGCAATCCGGCGCAATCGGCGAAGTGATCTGGTTTCGCGGCGAGCATACCGAGGATTTTGACGCCGACGGCACCAGCCCCGCCAAATGGCGCAACTTCGGTGTGGCCAATGGCACGATGGGCGATCTGGCCCCGCATATGATCAATGCAGCCCTTGCCTTGGTCGGGCCGATTGCCAAGCTGACGGCCGACATCGGCACCGTCTACCCCAACAGACCGGGGGCCGAGGGGCGGGAGGTTAATGACGACATCGGCCAGTTTTTGTGCCGCTTTGCCAATGGGGCGATGGGGCATTTAAGCTTTTCGCGCGTGGCATCGGGGCGCAAAATGGGCTATGCCTATGAAATCACAGGCACAAAGGGCGCGATCCGCTTTGACCAAGAAGATCAAAACGCTCTGTGGCTGTACCAAGCCCAAGGCGATGCCGCGCAACGCGGCTTTATCAAAATCCTGACCGGCCCGCTGCACCCCGATTACCTGCCCTTTTGCCAAGGGCCGGGGCATGGCACGGGCTATCAAGACCAGATCATCATCGAAGCGCGCGATTTTCTGCGCGCGATTGAAACCGCAACCCCCGTCTGGCCGACCTTTGCCGACGGGTTGGAAGTGTCGCGCATCATCGCCGCAGCCCGCCATTCCGCGGCTTCCGGCGCTTGGGTCAACTTGGAGGCAACATGATCCGCATCGGCAATGCGCCCTGTTCTTGGGGCGTGGAATTCGCAGACGACCCCCGCAACCCCAGCTGGCGCAAGGTGCTGTCAGACTGTGCGGCGGCGGGGTATAAGGGCATCGAACTGGGCCCCGTGGGCTTTATGCCCGAAGATCCCGCCATTCTGGCTGATGGCTTGGCCGAAAACGATCTGACGCTGATCGGCGGTGTGGTCTTTCGCCCGTTTCACGATGCGGCCAAGTGGGACGATGTCTGGGACGGTGCCACGCGCACCTGCAAGGCGCTGGTGGCACATGGGGCCAAACATCTGGTGCTGATCGATTCCATCTCGCCCCGCCGCGCCCCCACCGCTGGCCGCGCCGGTGAGGCCGAGCAGATGGAGACCCCCGAATGGAACGCCTTTGGCGACCGCATCCGAACGGTGGCCAAGCTGGGCGTCGATCACGGGCTGACGGTGTCCATCCACGCCCATGCGGCGGGGTTCATCGACTTTGAACCCGAACTGGAACGGCTGTTGGACGAAACCGACGAAGACTTGCTGAAAATCTGCTTTGATACAGGCCATCATTCCTATGCAGGTTTTGACCCCGTGGCCTTTATGCGCCGCCATATCGGGCGGATTTCCTATATGCATTTCAAAGACATTGACCCCGTGGTTAAGGCCCGTGCCGTGGCCAGCCGGATGGGGTTTTATGATGCAACGGGGCAGGGGATTTTCTGCAATCTGGGCAAAGGCGATGTCGATTTCGCCGCCGTGCGTCAAGTGCTGCTGGATGCCAAGTTTGAAGGCTGGTGCACCGTGGAACAAGACTGTGATCCGGCGGGCACCACCTCGCCTCTTGACGATGCGCGGGCGAACAGGGCCTATCTGGCGGCGAACGGGTTTTAACGGGGGGCGATGCGATGACACGGTTGAATTGGGGCATGATCGGCGGTGGCGATGGCAGCCAGATCGGGCCAGCCCACCGCTTGGCAGCAGGGTTAGACGGGCTTTATACCTTTGCCGCAGGGGCCTTAGATCATAACCCCGCCGCAGGCCGCGCCTTTGGCCAGCGCTTGGGGCTGGCCGCAGACCGCGCTTACGGCGATTGGCGCGAGATGCTAGAGGGAGAGCGCAACCGCCCCGACCGCGTTGATCTGGTCACCGTGGCCACGCCAAATGCCACGCATTACGAAATCACCAAGGCCTTTCTCGCCGCGGCTTTCACGTCTTGTGCGAAAAACCCCTGACCGTGACTGAGGACGAGGCCGCCGATCTGGTCAACACCGCCCATGCGGCGGGCCGGATTTGTGCGGTGAACTATGGCTACACGGGCTATGCGTTGGTGCGGCATATGCGCGCCATGGTGGCGCGGGGCGATATTGGCAAGGTGCGGCTGGTCGTGGCCGAATTTGCCCACGGTCACCACGCCAACGCCGCCGATGCCAATAACCCGCGCGTGCGCTGGCGCTATGATCCGGCACAGGCCGGTGTGTCGGCCCAATTTGCCGACTGCGGCATTCATGCGCTGCATATGGCCAGCTTTGTGACGGGCCAAGAGGTCGCCAAACTGTCAGCGGACTTTGCCTCCTGTCTGCCCGAACGCGTGTTGGAAGATGACGCCATGGTCAATTTCCGCATGGACGGCGGGGCCGTGGGGCGTCTTTGGACATCTTCGGTCGCGATCGGGCGGCAGCATGGGTTGACCATTCAGGTCTTTGGCGAAACCGGCGGGCTGCGCTGGGCGCAAGAGCAGCCCAACCAGTTGCACTATATGCCGCTGGGCCAGCGCTTGCAGATCATCGAGCGTGGCGAGGGCAACCTGTCGCCCGAAGCCGACCGCGCCAGCCGTGTGACCGTGGGCCATGCCGAGGGCATGCCCTTGGCCTTTGGCAACATCTACCGCGACTTGGCCGAAGGCATCATGGCCGCGCGCGACGGGCGCAAGGCCGATCCGGCGATTGACCTGTACCCAAGGGTCGAAGACGGCTTGCGTTCTATCGCTGCGATCCATGCGGCGGTGGCCTCGGCGGGGCAAGCGGGGGCTTGGGTAGACGCCCGCCCCAAGATGTTCCGCTAGGGCAGGGGGCGCAGCGTTCCTCTGTCGACGATATGGCAGGGGAACAGGCGCGTTTGCGGCGCGCGGTCGGGATCGGCGAAGCGGTCCTGCATCAGGTCCATCGCACCGCGCACGATGGCGTCAAAGGGTTGGTGAATGGTGGTCAGGTTGATATTGGCCCAAGCGGCCATGGCCATGTCATTCAGCCCGATCAGGCCCAGATCGTCGGGCACCCTTAGCCCCGCCGCTTGGGCCGCTGACAAGGCGCCGATGGTCAACACATCATCGGCGCAAAAATAAGCCTCTGCCCTTGGGCCAGATAAAAGGCGCGCCATCTCACCCCGCCCCGCCTCGAAGCTATAGGCCCCCGCAAAGCTGTGGCTGACCACCCCGCCCAAGGCCTGCGCTGCAGCCGCAAACCCTGCCAAGCGGTCTTGCGTGGTGGATGCCTGCTTTGGCCCGCCCATAAAGCCCACATGCCGATAGCCCCGCGCCATCAGCGTTTGTGCGGCCATTTCGCCGGCCGCCACATTGTCGATGCCCACCACATCGGTCTGTCCTGTTGGCCTGCCAAAGGCATGCACCACCGCCACGCCGGCATCGCGAAAGGCGCTGGCAAAACCTTGGGGCAGGTGGGATGTGGCCACAATGACGCCTTCGACCGAATACTGCCGCAGCAGTTGCACCGAGCGGACCGGATCGGTTTCGTCCGATAAATTCACCAGCAAAGGCCGCAAGCCGCGATCTTGCAAGCCCTTGGTCAGCAGGTCAAATATCTGCAAAAACACCGGATTGTGAAAGTTGTTCGACACCAGCCCCACCAGCTGCGTTTTGCGCGTGGTCAGGCTGCGGGCCAAAAGGTTGGGGCTGTAGCCCAGATCGCGGGCAGCCGCCTCGACCCGCGCGCGCATTTTGGCCGAGACGGAAGCGCCATCCGTAAAGGTCCGTGACACCGCCGCCCGCGACACGCCGGCCCTTTGCGCCACATCTGACAGGGTTATCCCCAAAGCAGGCTTGGCCCCCCTCATGCCGCGATCAAATGCTGCATGCCTTGCCCCAGCAAATATGCCGCCCATGCGCCGATCTTGGGCTTTTTTTCCCTTAGCTTTTGAGGACGCTGCACCAGTGATGACGTTCGGGCGGAAATGGTTGCAAGATAGGTTCCGCCATTTTCGCGCGTGATCCAGCCGTCCTGCCTTGTGCGGTGCGAATCTTGTCGGACCTTGGCCTTTGACACCTCAAAGCCGCGCAAACGCCCAAAGTGGGCTTTCTGGATCCATGCCAACGTCCGAAATCGGCGGGGTTCGACCGAAAGGCCAGTGATAGGGTCCGAGGGCGGGTTCACGGCTTATCCTGCTGTTTTGCCAAGCATAGCACCGAGCGTTTCGATTGCAAACGAAGGTGTTCGGCGCAACGTGATGCTGCAGGACAAGATACCGCTTGAACGGTCGCTGGCCCTGGCGTCATTGATTGGATCCCAGCAGGGGTAAAAAACAGCGCAATTTGGCCCAACTGCGGGTGCCCACTTTGCCTTGCCCCCGAATCTTTGTAGGGTCTGCACGAAGGGCCAAGGATGGGCCAAAAAGTAGGGCAAGCAGATGATTTACGAATACTGGGTCGTCCCCGCGCCGCGCAAAGGCGAAAAGGCACGTGGGCTGAAGTCGTCGGAAGAGCGGTTTGCCTATGCTTTAACAACCCTTTTGACAGACATGGGCGCGCAGGGCTGGGAATATCAACGCGCGGATGCCTTGCCTTGCGATGAACGCAGCGGACTGACCGGCACGAAAACCACCTTTCACAATGTGTTGGTGTTTCGCCGCGCGTTGGAACAGCGGGACGATCAGCGTGAAAGCAAAAAGGCTGCTGGCCAGACGATGGCTTTTGCAGCCTCTGCACCCGCAGCGCCCAGTTTGGGGGCGGCGGTGCAACCTTTGGGGTCTGCCCCTGCGCTTGGGCCAGCAACGTCCGACGATTAAGGCCGCGACGTGTCGGCAAGGGCCAAGGGCAGGGCTTGGGCAAAGGCAGCATAGGCGGCTTCATCCCCAAGACTGACGCGGATGCACCGGTCTAGGGGGGCCACGCCTGGCATACGCACAAAGATGCCGCGCGCGATCAGCGCCCGCAAAAGGGCGCGGGCATAGGGGCCGCCGTGGCCGCAATCCATCGTGACAAAGTTTGTGGCCGACGGCAATGGGCGCAAGCCGTTGTCCAGCGCAATCTGGCCCAATCGGTGCCGCCCCTCTATGGCCCAGCGGCGCACAGCGTTCAGATGCGCTGTGTCTGCCAAAGCTGCTATGCCGCCAGCTTGGGCAATGCGCCCAACGCCGAAATGGTTGCGCACCTTGTCAAAGGCTAAGGCCAGTTCAGGCGCGGCCAGCGCATATCCCAGTCGCAGGCCCGCCATGCCGTGCGCCTTCGAAAAGGTGCGAAAGCGGATCACACGCGGGTCGTCTGCATCCACCACAGCCTCGGTGCCGTCGGGGGCCAATTCCACATAGGCCTCATCCAGTGCCAAAAGGCACCCTGCGGGCAGGCCCTGGATCAGGGCTGCAATCGTAGAGGCGGGGTGGTGGCTGCCCATCGGATTGTCGGGATTGGCAAGGTAGATCAGCTTGGCCCGATGGGCATGGGCTGCCGCCAATAGGGCATCGGGGTCTTCGTAATCGCCCTTGTAAGGCACGCGCATAATCTCGCCGCCAAAGCCCGTCACATGAAAGTTAAAGGTTGGATAGGCCCCCGCCGATGTCACCACACGGTCGCCTGCCTGTATCATCAGCCGCACCAGCAAGCCCAGCAAGCCGTCAATCCCCTCGCCCACCACCACATGGGCGGGCGCAACGGCGTGATGGGCGGCGATGGCGGCTTTCAGGTCATGACATTCGGGGTCGCCGTACATCCACACCTCATCCGCCGCTTGGCGCATGGCGGCCACGGCGTGCATCGAGGGGCCAAACAGGTTCTCATTCGCCCCCATCCGTGCGGCAAAGGGGCGGCCACGGGCGCGTATCATCGCCTCGGGGCCAACAAACGGAACGGTCGAGGGCAGGCTTTGCGCCAATGGCGTTAATATTGCAGATGTCATGGGACAAAAGAAACGTGAAAGCCGCCAAATGGCAAGGGCCACCGCGCAGAAATTGCCCCTATGGGCCCCTGCCTTAATGCGCCGCGCCGCGCAGCATCTTTAAGACATTCCACTCGCGGTAGACCAAGACGATCATGATCGTATCCAAGAAGGACAGGGCAAGGAAAGTGTAAGAGCCATGGGTGATAAACTCGGTGGCTTGATAAATCACAAAGCCCCCAAGCAAGATCATCGCCCCCGGATAGGCCCAAAGGATGCGTCGGGCCAGCATGATGACCATGGTGAATTTCACCGCCCCATGGGCCAGCAGATAAAACGCATAAAAATGCTGCACTTGAATGGGAAAGATATCCGTCAAATGCTGCACCCAAAGCGCCATATCGGCCGTGGGTTGCTGTGTCAGATCGTGCCGTGTCAGCCATGTCACAAAAGAGATGATCGACCTGTTTGGCGTCAGCAACAGACCCAATCCGCCAAGGCTTTCTGCCGCGGCAAACAGGCCTTTTAGGATCAAGCTTGCCTCAAACAACCAGTGCAGCCAAATGCCAAGCCGACTGGCTGGGTTGATCATAATCTCATCCTTAATCCTGCCCGCGGAAGGGCTGGACATATTGCAGCGCCATGTCCCAAGGGAAGAATATCCACGTATCTTGTGACACTTCCGTGATATAGCTGTCGACCATGGGCTTGCCCGAGGGCTTGGCGTAAACAGTGGCAAAATGCGCCTTGGGATAAAGGCGGCGCACCAACTCAAGCGTTTTGCCGGTATCGACCAGATCGTCGACCACCAAGATCCCCGTGCCATCGCCCATCAGATCCGCTTGGGGAGATTTTGTGACAATGGCCTCGGCAGCTTGGGCTTGATGGCTGTAGCTTTTCACGCTGATTGTATCGACCACGCGAATGTCCAACTCGCGTGCTACGATCATGGCTGGCACAAGACCGCCCCGCGTGATGCCGACCACGGCGCGCCATGCGCCACCGTCGGGCCCCTTGCCATCCAAGCGCCACGCAAGGGCACGGGCATCGCGGTGGATTTGGTCCCAGCTGACGTGGAAGCCTTTTTCATGCGGCAATCGGTCGATCATGCTATCCTCGGAACACGGCGCTCTTCAGGCTATGCTGGCCTGTTGGCCCGCCATAGGGGTGTGTTGACATCGTTACAGGCCCCAAGGGGCCGTTGGAAAGAGCGTTTTTGCTTGGCAAAGGGGCCGCTGTGAGAACAGAGGCGCGCCGTCGGGGGCGCATCTTCAAGCCTTTGCGAACTTATGCGGGTCATTGCCCCTCTTTGCGCCCCGACACCGCGTCGATATCAGGCGCATCGACGGCTTTCATGCCCACGACATGATAGCCCGCATCGACATGCAGATTTTCCCCCGTGGTGCCCGACCCAAGGTCAGACAACAAGAACAGCGCAGCCTTGCCAACCTCTTCTTGATCAACATTGCGGCGTAGGGGCGAATTCAACTCGTTCCATTTCATGATATAGCGAAAATCGCCAATGCCCGAGGCCGCCAGCGTCTTGATCGGACCTGCCGAGATGGCATTGACGCGGATGCCGTCTTTGCCCAAGTCTTCCGCCATATACTTGACCGAAGCCTCCAGCGCCGCTTTGGCAACGCCCATCACGTTGTAATGTGGCATGACCTTTTCCGCGCCATAATAGGTCAGCGTCAGCAGGCTGCCGCCTTCGGTCATCATGGCCGCAGCCCTGCGGCTGACCGAAGTGAAGGAATAAACCGAAATATCCATCGTCATGGCAAAGTTGGCCTTAGACGTGTCCACATAGCGGCCGCGCAACTCGTTCTTGTCAGAAAAGCCGATGGCATGAACCAGAAAGTCGATCTTGCCCCACGTCTCGCCAATCTGCGCGAACAGTGCGTCGATCGAGGCTTCGTCGCTGACGTCACATTCGATCATCTGTGTCATGCCAATCGACGAGATCAACGGGTCAACACGCTTTTTCAGCGCCTCGCCCTGATAGGAGAAGGCCATTTCCGCGCCGTGGTCGGCCAGCGTCTTCGCAATGCCCCAAGCGATGGATTTGTCGTTGGCCAGCCCCATGATAAGGCCGCGCTTGCCTGCCATTAGTCCAGTTGACATTCGCTCTTCCCCAGCCACCTTAACCATACCGCTTGGTGTAGGCGAAAGCCTCGGCTGCATCAAGGGTGGGGCGTGGGTGAGACGCATTTCAATTTAAAGGGTGACCAGATGGATAGAGCGGGTATTTTTGCGGGCGACGACCCTTTTGTTCTGGCCCGCGCATGGCTGGCCGAGGCCGAGGCGGTCGAGGTCAACGATCCCAACGCCATTGCCCTGTCAACGGTTGACGCCGATGGCATGCCCAATGCGCGTATGGTCTTGCTCAAAGACATCGAAGATGCGGCCTTTGTGTTTTACACCAACTACACATCGAAAAAGGCCCAAGAGGTTGAAGGCGCGGGCAAGGCTGCTTTCGTGATGCACTGGAAGTCTTTGCGCCGCCAAATCCGCGTGCGCGGCCATGTGACGCGCGAAGAGGGGGCGCAGGCCGATGCCTATTACGCCTCGCGCAGTTTGAAATCGCGCTTGGGCGCTTGGGCGAGTGCGCAGTCTCAACCCCTGTCATCGCGCGGTGCCTTGATGGCCGAGGTCGCCAAAGTAACGCTTCAACAGGGGGCCAACCCGTCACGCCCGCCGTTTTGGGGTGGCTTTCGCATCACCCCTGTCGAGATCGAGTTTTGGGCCGATGGCCCATTTCGCTTGCACGACCGCTTCCGCTGGACAAGGTCTGATCCAGCAGCCCCTTGGCATGTAGAACGGCTTAATCCGTAAGGGGGGGGCGATGAAAAACGTCGCAGCGATGACGATGCTTGCACTTTGCGCCGCAAGCGGTGTGCAGGCCGCTTGTGAACCCGGATCGGTTGATCTGCGCTGGGCGGGGGGGCAGGCGCGATTCACAGTGGAAGTGGCCGCCGATCAAGCCGCGCGCGAAAAGGGTCTGATGTTTCGCGCGCACATGGCATCGTCGGCGGGGATGATCTTTGTCTATGATGCCCCCACCCATGCGCGGTTTTGGATGAAAAACACCCTGATCCCGCTGGATATGATCTTTGCCGATCAATCGGGCCGTGTCACCGTGGTGCATTCTGATGCCATCCCGCAAGATCTGACGCCGATTGATGGCGGCGAAGGGGTGATGTATGTAATTGAAATCAATGGCGGATTGGCGGCGCGCATTGGTATTGCGGCGGGGGCAGAGCTGCGCTCTGATCTGATTGATGCGTCAAAAGCGGTGTGGAGTTGTGCAGACTGACTAAGGACGCCTTTTCATCCCCGAAAAATCCCGCTAAAGGATGCAAACGGTCGGAGTGTAGCGCAGTCTGGTAGCGCGCCTGCTTTGGGAGCAGGATGTCGGGAGTTCGAATCTCTCCACTCCGACCAAATTCCCCGAACCTTGTCCGGCTTGTCATCAAAGCCCCTGCGCGCCATATCTGATGGGCAAGGAGATGCCATGGCCCTGACCTTCGATCACAGCTACGCCCGCGATCTGCCCGGAACTTTTCTGGCCCAAACCCCCGCCCGTGCGCCTGCGCCGCGCTTGGTGGTGTTTAACGCCGCTTTGGCCGCAAGCTTGGGGCTTGATTTGACCCAAGACGATCAAACCTTGGCCAACTGGCTTTCGGGTGCGGTGCCGCCCCCCGGATCGCAGCCCATCGCTTTGGCCTATGCCGGCCACCAATTCGGCGGCTTTTCGCCGCAACTGGGCGATGGGCGCGCGCATTTGCTGGGCGAACTTGTCACCCCCAAGGGGCGTTTTGATCTTCAACTGAAAGGCTCAGGCCGCACCGCCTTTTCGCGCTGCGGCGATGGCAAAGCGGCTTTGGGGCCGATGCTGCGGGAATATCTGATTTCGGAAGCCATGGCCGCGCTGGGCATTCCCACCACCCGATCCTTGGCCGTGGTGGCCACGGGCGAGGATATCTTGCGCGACACGGGCATGTTGCCCGGCGCAGTGGTGGCGCGTCTGGCGGCAAGCCATATTCGGGTCGGCACCTTTCAATTCTTCGCTGCCCGCCAAGAAGATGCGCAGATCAAAGCGCTGGTCGCCTATACCATCGCCCGCCATTACCCCCACCTTGCCCCCGACGATGCACTTGGCCTGTTGGAAGCGGTCACCGCCCGTCAGGTCGATCTGATCGCCAAATGGATGGGCGTTGGCTTTGTGCACGGGGTGATGAACACCGACAACATGGCGCTGTCGGGCGAGACAATCGACTATGGCCCCTGCGCCTTTCTAGACGGCTATGACCCTGCCACTGTCTTTTCCTCGATCGACCGGCAGGGCCGCTATGCCTATGCCAATCAACCGCTGATCCTGGCGTGGAACCTGTCGCGCTTGGCCCAAGCCCTGCTGCCCTTGATCGACGCAGACGAGGCGACAGCGGTCGAGATTGCCAATGCACGGCTTGATGCCATAGACCCTGCCTTCCGCGCCGCTTGGTTGGACGTGATGCGCCGTAAGCTGGGGATTGCGGGCCAAGACCCCGCCGATGGCGCCTTGGCGGATGACTTTTGCACCGCCATCACAGGGGCCGATTGGACGCTATCCTTCCGCAGCCTTGCCGCAGCGGCACAGGGGCGGCCAGAGGCTTTGCTGGCGCAGGTGTCCGACCCTGTGCCAATGAGCGCATGGCTGACCCGCTGGCAGGCGCGGTTAGGCCCGAATGCCCCCGCCCTTATCCGCGCCGCTAACCCCTCGGTTATTCCGCGCAATCATATGGTGGAACAGGCCCTGACGGCAGCCACCCAAGGCGACATGGGCCCCTTCACCGCCCTGCTGGCCGCCGTGCAAGACCCCTTTGGCCCCGAACAGGGGCGCGAGGGGTTCACGCTGCCCGCCCCGACCAGTTTTGGCCCCTATGTCACCTTCTGCGGCACTTAAACGCGCAATACTTCGGCTCTCGCCCCGCCAAATCCGCCGCAGCCCGTTGACGCAGGGCAGGGGGCTGGCGTTTAGTGCGGCCATGATGCCGCGTTCTGATATCCACGACCGCCTCGCCGCTTCGTTGCGCCAAGCCCGCAAGGCGCGGGGGCTTAGCCTTGACGGGGTGGCCAAGTTGTCTGGCGTCAGCCGTTCAATGGTCAGCCAGATTGAACGGGGCGAAAGCTCGCCCACGGTGGCGACCTTGTGGAACCTGACCCAAGCGTTGCAGGTCGATTTTGCGGGTCTGCTGGAAGGCCGCCCCGCGCCGGGGATCGAAGTGATCCGCGCCGATGCCGCCCCTGTTATTGCCGGACGCGGCCAAAATCTGGTGATCCGCATCCTATCCCCCGCCGAAGCGGTCGGCGCGCATGAGGTGTACGAGCTGACCTTTGGCCCCAAGGGTGAACTGGTCAGCGGCCCGCATTCGCCGGGCTGCCGCGAGCATTTGACCGTGATCGAAGGCCATCTGCGCGTGGTCTCGGGCGAGGATGACAGCCAGATCGGCCCGGGCAACACCGCCCGCTACCCCGCCGACCGGCCCCATGCGATCTATGCATTGACAGGGCCAGCGCGGGCGATCTTGATCGTGCAGGATAGCTAAATCGCCTCGGCCCGTGTTGCGCGAAACTCTAAGGGCGCAAGGCCACGGTGGCGGCGGAAGGTTTTGGCCAAGTAATTGGCATCGTTAAAGCCTGTGGCTTTGGCAATCTCGGCCACTTTCAATTCGGTTGCCAGCAACAGACGCTCTATCCGTTCCAAGCGGCGGCTTAGAACATAATCTGAAGGCGGCTGGCCCAAGGCTTGGGTGAACTGGCGCACAAAATGGGCACGGCTTAGGTGGGCCACAGCGGCCAAACGGTCGACGGGCAGGGGCAGGGCCAGATTTGCCGCGATGAATTCGGTGACTCGGGTCAGGGTGGGGGGCAGCGGGGCGTGTGCGCTTGCAGGGGGGGCCTCGCGACTGGCAAAGGCCCCGTCATGCAGCGCCAAAAGGGCCGCATAAGCCGCGGTCGAGGCTGTGCCTGGTGTCAGGGCGGGGTTCGTGATCAGGCTTTGGCAACTTGCGGCCAGCCGGTCGATCAGGGCGGGGGCTAGGGTCAGCACGGGTCCTGCGGCCTCTAATATTTCACGCGCCAGACGCAGGGCTTCGCGCCCGTGCAACACAGCCCAGAAATATTCCCAATGCCCGCCCCTTTCCAGCCAATAGCGATGTTCGTGAGGCATGGTCACCAGCATGGTTTGCCCCGGTGTCAGTCGGTAAAGCTGGCCTGCATAATCCAGCCGCCCCTCGCCAAAGGTGGTGTGTTGCAGCACCAAAAACGGCGCGGTGCCGCGTTTTAGGCCATCCCAGCTGTAAACCTCGCCCCGCCGCTGTTCATATCCGGCACTTGAGGCCATGCAGTGCAAAGGTGCCGCCGCCTTGGGCAGCGACAAGATGCGGATGTCGTGGCCATGGGCCAACAGGTCAGACAGCATAAAATTACTCATCAAGGCACAAGATTTCTCTATCTGGTTTGTCGCCCCATGGCTAGACTTTCCCCATCACAAAACGGCCTGCAAATGGCCAAGGGGGACCACATGGCGTTCAAGATTACCATCATCGGGGCAGGGTCGGTCGGCTTTACCAAAAAGCTGTGCCAAGACATTCTCAAAGTGCCCGAATTCGAAGATGTCGAAATCGCGCTGACCGATATAAACGGCCATAATCTTGAAATGATCGCCCAGATCATCCGGCGGATTGTGTCCGTCAACGGGCTGAAAACCCGCGTCACCGCCACGACTGACCGCCGCCGCGCGCTGGAGGGTGCGCGCTATATCATGAACGTGGTGCGCATCGGCGGGCTAGAGGCTTTTGCCAGCGATATCGCCATTCCGTTGAAATATGGTGTCGATCAATGCGTGGGCGATACGATCTGCGCGGGGGGGATTTTATACGCGCAGCGCGGCATCCATGCGATGTTGGAATTCTGCCAAGACATCCGCGAGGTCTGCGAACCCGGCGCTTTGCTGCTGAACTACGCCAATCCCATGGCCATGATGACATGGGCGGCGATTGACCACGGCAAGGTCAACACCGTGGGCCTGTGCCACGGTGTGCAAAACGGCCACCGCCAGATCAGCCGCGCCTTGGGCGTGCCGATGGAGGAAACCGATATCGTCTGTTCGGGGATCAACCATCAGACATGGTATCTCGATATCCGCCACAATGGCCGCAAGGTCACCCGCCAAGAGCTGACCGAGGCATTCGAGGCGCATCCCGTCTTTTCCAAGCAGGAAAAGGTGCGCATCGATGTGCTGAAACGTTTTGGCTATTATTCGACCGAAAGCAACGGGCATCTGTCGGAATATCTGCCGTGGTACCGCAAGCGGCCTGACCAGATCATGGACTGGATCAGCATGGATGAATGGATCCACGGCGAAACCGGCGGCTATTTGCGTTATTCGACCGAGAACCGCAATTGGTTCGAAGAAGATTTCCCGAAGTTTCTGGAAGAGGCGGGCGGGCAGCTTTCCGACTATCTGCGCACCGATGAACACGCCAGCCATATTCTGGAAGGGCTAGAGACAGGGCGCACGTATCGCGGGCATTTCAACGTGAAAAACGGCGGCATCATCCGCAACTTACCCGCCGATTGCATCATCGAAAGCCCCGGTTTTGTCGATCGGTTTGGCATCAACATGGTCGAAGGCATCACTTTGCCCGACGCCTGTGCCGCCACCTGCATGGCCAGCGTGAATGTGCAGCGCATGGGCATGAAGGCCGCGATCACGGGCGATGTAGAATTGCTCAAGCAATCCGTCCTGCACGACCCCTTGGTGGGCGCTATCTGCACGCCCGAGGAAGTTTGGCAAATGGTGGATGAAATGCTGGTGGCCCAAGCCCAATGGCTGCCGCAATATGCCCATGCCATCCCTGACGCCAAAAAGCGGCTGCAAGACCCCAAGGTCAAGACCCGCGACTGGGAGGGGGCTGCGCGGTTGGATGTGCGCTCGGTCGCAGTTCTGCGCGATGTGCAGGCCAAAAAGAAGGCGGCAGAGGGCCATGGTTTGGGCACCAAGGTGATGGGCTAAGCCTGTTGCGTGAAAGCGGGGGGGCAGGCCCCCCGCAGCCCTTGCGCAAAGATAAGCGCGCTGCGCCCTTGGCGTTTGGGCTTTAACGCAGCCCAAAAACTTTGTCACTTTGAACGATGGCTTTGGGCAGGCCCCGCCTTGCGAATTGTTCTGCCCAAGTCCGGCTTGATGCCAAAATACGCGGTGCCTTTGGCAGATTAAGCGGCTTTGGTCTGGCGGATGTGATGCAGCACAAAGTCCAAGGCGGCCTTTCGCGCAACGCTTGCAGGCATCGAGGGCGGGTCGATGCAATGTTGCAGGCTTAACCCGTCCACCAAGCTGATAAAGGTGCGCGCCAAGGTTTGGGCGGCCTGACCTTTGCCCAAGGCGGGGGTGTGTTCGGCCAGCACCTCGGCGACAAGGTCGACATAAATCGCATATTGGCGCCGGTGTTCAGCCATGAGTTCGGGCGTGTTAGCAATGGCCCCCCACATCGACAGCCAGATGTTCAAGGCCGGACGGTTGAACTGGGTCGGATCAAACAGAGCTTCCAGCAAGCCATCGAGTCGCGACCCGTCTTGCGGCGGGCGAGTCGATGCCGACACGGACTTGGCGTACAGATGCGCATAGGTCGCAGCCAAAAGCCCCGCCATGCTGCCAAAGTGATGCGCCACAAGGCCGCGCGACACGCCCGCCCGCGCGCAAACGCGGTCGACGGTAAAGCTTGCCATCCCACCTTCGGCCATACAGTCCAAACTCGCCTCGATCAGCATCAAGCGGCGATCTGCGGCGCTAAGGCGGGTGAAGCGGGGGGCGGCTTTTGGCATCTTTGCGACGGCCTTAAATCAGCCCGCGCCCAGCCAAGTTGCGCATCAAGGCGGCGGTGCCAAAGGTCCATTCCGGCGCCTCGGTTGACAGGCGCACCGTGTTGGTCAGGCTGCCCAAGGCCGGCGTCTGGACGGTGACGATATCGCCCAGATGGTGGGTAAAGCCTTGGCCTGGCCCATCGCGGTCTTGCACGGGGGCGAACATCGTGCCGCAGTACAGCATAAATCCGTCAGGGTATTGGTGATGCCGCCCAATCGTTTGGGCCACCAGATCAGACGGATCGCGGCTGATTTCGGCCATGCTGGAACGCCCTTCGAGATGAAAGCCGTCAAGGCCAGTCACCGTCAAAGTCAGTGTCATCTGGCGCACGTCGTCCAGTGTAAAGCCATCATCAAACAGCCGGATCATGGGCCCGATGGCGGCCGAGGCGTTGTTGTCTTTGGCCTTGCCCAACAGCAGGGCAGAGCGGCCTTCGACATCACGCAGGTTCACATCGTTGCCCAAGGTCACCCCACGAATGACGCCTTGGGCGTTCACCGCCAAGACCACCTCTGGCTCGGGGTTGTTCCATTTTGACACCGGATGCAGGCCAATCGTCGCCCCTTGCCCGACCGAGGCCATCGGCGGGGCCTTGGTGAACACCTCGGCATCGGGGCCGATACCCACTTCCAGATATTGTGACCAAAGGCCCTCGGCGATCAGCAGGGTTTTGACCGCGGCCGCTTCGGGCGATCCGGGGCGCAGGTTGCGCAGGCTGGTGCCCAAAAGATCGGCAATTCGGCCCCGAATGGCCGCGGCGCGTGAAGCATCGCCCGCGGCGCGTTCTTCGATCACCCGTTCAATCATAGAACGGGCAAAGGTCACACCGCACGCCTTGATGGCTTGCAAATCGGCGGGCGACAGCAGGCGGGTGACATCGCCCGTAGCCTCGGTTGAGGCGGCAATCAATTCATCAAGTCGCGCAATCGGTGTGCCTGCCACTTGCGCCAGATGTGCGCTGATGTCGGGAATTTCTAAAAGGTCGCGCATCGTGGGGGCGGCCTTGGTTGTGACGTCATAAAGCACATCGCCGCGAAGATGCGCCAAGGCGGGGCCAATGCCCTGTCGCCAAACCCGCGCTACATAAATGCCTGTCTTTTGGGTCATCGCTCGTCTCCACTTCTTGGCGCATAGGCTAAGGGCAGGGGCTGTCGGTGGAAAGGGGCAATGCGCAGATGGGCTTTTGGTGAGGCTGGCACAAGGCCGGGTTTTTGCCGCAACGATCAAGCGGCACCTTTGATCCGTCGCCCAAATTGGCCGAGTCTTGGGCCAAGAATTCTAACCCGCGCACCCATCCATTCAAAAGCGCGCGTGGACGAATCGGGGGACAGGGTTGCCAAGCCCTTCAAGAAAATGTGTGTTCCGTGGGAAGGGGGCTTATTTTACGCCTGTGGACGGCAAAAACCCGCCCGCGCATTCCCGTCATTTTTGGCCGTTTGGAAAGGCTTTGCTGTCGTGCATTTGCGCCAACTAGGCGTTTTGTGACAAAAATTGACGCAACGCGCCATAAACACGGCGCGGCGTGTTTTGCTTTATGACAGTGCAGTTGACAGGCTGACGGCGTGAAAGGATAAGCTTTCAGCACGAACCTTTCGATCCTGTCACAAATCTGTTAAGTGGCAGGTCTAGGACCACTCAACGTGACCGGGGCTGTCTGCCAGCTTCGCTCGACCTCCGCGCAAGCGGTGCAACCAAGGGAGACGTGACGTGACGAACGCAAAATCCATCAGCCGCCGTGGCTTTATGAAAACCACCGCAGCAGGCGTGGGGGCAATGGCTGCTCCGGCGCTGATTTCTTCGAAAGCTCTGGCCTCTTCGGGCGAGCTGAACTTCACCGGCTGGGCAGGCTACCCTGCTTTGGCTGAAAAAGTGTTCCCGGCTTTCACGGCTGCCACTGGCATCACCGTGAACTTCACCGAGCAGCCCGACCAGGACACCATGTTCGCTCAGGCGAAAGTGGCTGTCGAAGCTGGTGGCATCGACATGATCGAGCCGACCATCGACCGTTGGGGCGGTTGGAACTCGAACGGCCTGCTGGCCGCTTGGGATCCGGCAAAGCTGGCGATGGACAACTACCTGCCGGGTCTGGCAGACGGCTCTGCTGGCACGCGTTCGCGCGACGCCGATGGCGCATTGTTCTATGTGCCGTCCAACTGGGGCACCGAAGCCATCGTTTACAACAAAGAAGCCGCTAAGTTGAGCGAGCCTGCTTCGTTGGGCGATCTGTTCTCGGCAGACAACAAAGTCGTGCTGCGTCCGCACTCGGCACTGGCTGCTATGGGCCGTTACCTTGACGCGCAGGGCAAACTGCCCTTCCCGTGGATGGACGGCTACACCGACATGGCGAAAATGGTCCAGCTTTGGGACATCGCTTTGGCCGAGGCTGTTAAGGCCAAGGGCAACGTGGTTCAGTTCTGGTCGGGCGAAAACGAAGCCAACGCTGGTTTCGTGGCAAACGGCGCGACTGTTGGCCAGTGCTGGGATTCGACCGGCTTCAACCTGCGCAATGACGGCTACGGCTATGTTGCTCCGGTGGAAGGTGCCTTTGCTTGGCACCAGGGCTTTGTCATGATGAAGAACGCTGTCAACGTTGACCAAGCGCACGAACTGGCCAAGTGGGTTTCGTCGGCTGAAGGCGCTGCCGCTTGGGCAACTGCCTTCTCGTCGAACCCGGTTGGCAAAGGCGCAGGCGATCTGCTCGACCCCGAAGTTTCGGCTTACTACAACGCTGCTTTCGATGACGCCAAACTGGCGGCTTTGTGGTGGTGGCCCGACCAGTCGGCAGAGTTCATCGCCAAGCGCGGCGAATATGCTGACAAGTACAAAGCTTCCTAATCGAAGCTGACGACTTTGCGCGCCGGGTCCTGTTGGGCCCGGCGTGTCATTTTGGGGCAATGGCTTTGATCTGGACCAATCTTGCCCCCCTGTCTGGCGCTATCCATTTGCGGTGCGCGGCGGGCGTGGTAAACAAGGCTAAGAAGTTCAATAAGACGACAACAGGGGGCAGACGATCCGATGAGTGCTGGGATTGATCTTGATAATGTATGCTGCGATTTTGGCAAATTTCGCGCGGTGGACCATGTGAATGTAAACATCCAGCCCGGAGAGTTCTTTTCTTTCCTTGGGCCATCTGGTTGTGGCAAGACCACGATCTTACGGATGATTTCCGGCTTCACCGAACCCACCGAGGGCGTGATCCGCATTGGTGGCAAGGACGTGCGCGGCCAGCGCCCCAACCAGCGCCCCACTGCGTTGATCTTTCAAAACCTCGCCCTCTTCCCCTTGATGCCCATCTGGGAAAATATTGCCTTTGGTCTGGAAGTGCGGGGCGTTGATAAAGCCAAGCGTCGGGCGCGGGCGGAAGAATTGCTAGCACTGGTCGATCTGCATGACAGCGCTGACAAAATGGTTAGCCAGTTGTCGGGCGGCCAAAAGCAGCGCGTCGCCATTGCGCGCGCATTGGCTGTGGAACCGGCCGTGATGCTGCTGGACGAACCCCTTTCGGCGTTGGATTTGAAACTGCGCCAACACATGCGGGCCGAACTGCGCGCCATCCAAAAGCGCACCGGCGTGACCTTTATCTACATCACCCATGATCAGGGCGAGGCTTTGGCCATGTCGGACCGTGTCGGCGTGATGAGCCAAGGCCGCCTGCAACAGGTCGCCAACCCGCGTGACATTTACAACAACCCCGTCAACGGCTTTGTTGCGTCTTTTGTCGGCGAAAACAACATCTTCACCGGTGATGTGCAAAACGCAGCCGATGGTATGGCCAGCTTTGCCTCGCCCACTGGCACCTTACGCGCCCGCCTGCCCGGCGCTGCGGGCAAGCTTTACGTGCGCCCCGAACACATGGTCTTGCAAAGCACGCCGGGGGCAGAAAACTCGGTGGCGGTGACGCTGACCGAAGTGGCGTTTGAAGGCAATTTCATCTCGGTGCACGGCGTGACTGAAGCTGGCAAGACGATGGTCGCCGAACTGCGCAACGACGGCTCTGCCGCGATCCCCTCTGCCGGTGCCAAAATGCACATGGCGTTTGATGCGCGCAACGCCGCAATCTTGCCCGACAGCGCCACTGCGGGGGCATGACAGATGAACGACCTGCTGCGCCGCTATGGCAAGGGTCTGACTTGGACCTTCATCAGCCTGACTTTCTTTTGGCTGATCATTCTGGTGATCTTGCCCGATTTTAAACTGCTGGAAAGCTCGTTCCGGCCTTACCTGCCGGTCAATGAGATCGGCGGGCCCAAGGATGTGTACTCCTTAAACAACTATATGCAGATCTTCGGCAATCAGGTTGATTTCAACTTTTTTGGCCTGCATTTCCCCTTGGCTGCGCGCATCAAGGTGTTTGTGCTGACGATTTTTTATTCTGGCGTGGTCACCCTGATCACCTTCGTGCTGGCCTATCCTTTGTCATTCTATCTGGCCAAGGTCGTCAGCCCCAAATCGCTGCCAACGCTGTTCTTGCTGCTGTTTGTGCCGCTTTGGGTGTCAGAAGTGCTGCGGTCTTTTGCATGGTATATCATCCTGACGCTGAAGGGCCCGTTGAACGTGTTCTTGATGACGATCGGCGTGATTTCCGAAGAAATCCGCTGGATCGACGGGTACAGCCCCGTGGTGGTGACCTTGGTCTATGCCTATGTGCTGTTCATGCTGTTCCCTTTGTATAACGCTATGCAGTCGTTGGACAGCAACCAGATCGAGGCCGCCGATGATCTGGGCGCCCCGTGGTGGCGCACGCATTGGCGGGTGATCTTGCCGCATTGCAAACCCGGTATAGCGTCGGGCGCTGTGATGGTGTTCATGCTGTCGGCTGGTTCGCTTTTGGTGCCAGCGATCATCAATTCGACAACCGGCAACTGGTTCACCCAGACGATCCAAGGCATCATGCTGGAAGGTCAGGATTGGAACGCAGGCGCAGCCTTTGCCTTTATGCTGCTGTTGTTTTGCACCATCGCGGTCTCTGTGGCGATGCGAGTGTTCCGCGTCAGCCTGTCTGATATTGCGAAATAAGGGGGGCTGGATCCATGCAATTCAACCGCAAGTTTCTGGGCCATCTGTATATGGTGCTTTTTTTGGTCTATCTGCTGGTGCCCTTGGCTGTGATGTCAGGGGCGGCGTTTAACGCCAGCAAACTGCCCACGGTCATTCCGTGGAAAGGCTGGACAGATCAATGGTTCATCGCGCTGTATAACGATGCCCGTATCTGGGTTGCCGTGCGCAACACGATTGTTGTGGCCATCGCCGTTGTGGTGATCGCAGTGCCTGTGGGCGCTGCGGGGGCGATTCTGGTCAACTCTATCAGCGGCAAGGTCCGCGCCATTCTTTATGGCATGATGGTCGCGCCCATTTTGGTGCCCGGCGTGGTGATCGGTATTTCGACGCTGCTGTTCTGGCACCAGTTCTCGGTCGGGTCGGGCCTGCATTTGTCGGTGCTGGGCCAAGTCAGCTACATCGCCTCCTTTGTGATGCTGCTGGTTCTGGCGCGCCTGCAAAGCTTTGACCAAGGCTTGGAAGAGGCCGCGCTTGATCTGGGTGCCAGCCATGGCCAAGTGATGCGCCGTATCCTGTTGCCGCATTTGTACCCCGCCTTGGGGGCTGGGGCTGCCATCTCGTTCTTCCAGTCGATCGAGAACTTTAACGTCACGCTCTTCACCCGTGGCGGGGCCGATACGTTGACAGTCTATGTCTTTTCCAAGGTCCGCTCGGGCATCACCCCCACGATCAACGCGCTGGCATTGCTGTTGATCATGGTGACGCTGGTTTTGGCCATCTGGTACGAAATCGCCCGCCGCCGCAAAGCCCGCATCGAGGCTGCGCGCGAGGCCGAAGGTCGCCGCGCCGAAGACGCCGAGCTGGTGGCCTCGTAACCACTTCTCGCCCAGCACTGCGAATCAAAAGGGGGGCCCCCACGGGCCCGCCTTCTTCTTTGCGCTTTCATACTTGGTAAAATATCCCCGCCGGAGGCTGCAACGCCCGCCTCACGCGGTGCGGGTGGGTGTGCGTCCTTCTAGCCAGCGAAACAGCAGCACGATCAGGCCCGTCAGGCCCATGTAAACCAATGCCAGCAACAGCAGCGGTTCATAGATGATAAAGGTGTCCTGCCGGATGCGGCCTGTGACGGCGTAGATTTCCATGATGGTGATCGTCGACACCAAGGGGGTCGATTTCAACTGGCTCACCGTCTCGCCGCCCAAAGTGGGCAGCACGCGCTGCAAGGCTTGCGGCAGCCAGATGCGGCGCAGCAGGGTGAAGGGCGGCATGCCCATCGCCTTTGCGGCCTCTAGCTGGCCGTGCGGAACGCCTTTAAAGGCCCCGCGCATCACCTCGCCCTCGTAGCCTGCAACCGACAGGGACAGCGCCACCACCGCATAGGGCCACGCTTGGCGCAGATAGGGCCACAGGTCAGATTGCTTGATCCATGGGATCGATGGGAACAGCGACCCAAGCCCGTAATACAGCAGCCAGATTTGCATCAGCAAAGGTGTGCCGCGGATGACGGTGCAAAAGACCCGCGCGGGGGCCGACAGATACCAAGGCCCCGCCGCTTGCGCCAAGCCGATGGGCACGGCCAATATCATGCCGATCACCATCGTGACCACCACGATCCAGATCGTGCGCCAGATGCCCTGCACGATCAGCAGTTGATACTTGGGATTGGCCAGCCACGTCCAATTCAGCGACAAGGCGCACCAAGCCACCAATGCCACCGCAAGCAAAATCAGCACAATCCGATGCGGTTTGAAAAAGTCTTTCATTATCCCCGCACATCCCTTTGTCCGCGCCGCGCCCATTTTTCCAGCCGCCCGATCAGAAAGGTCGAGGTCAGCGAGATCAGCAAATACAGCGCCATCGCCGCAGGGTAGAAAACGAAAAACGCTTTGGTCGTCGCACTGGCCTGATAGGTGGCCTTGGTCAGTTCCGAAAAGCCGATAACCGCCAGCAAGGCCGTGTCCTTGGTGGCATTCAGCCACAGGTTCGCCATGCCGGGCAGGGCATTGGCTGTCATCAAAGGAATGGTGATGCGCCGCGCCAAGGTCACACTTGGCATGCCCATCGCCCGCGCGGCTTCGATCTGGCCGGCAGGCACGGCGAGAATGCCGCCGCGCAGAACTTCGGTTTGATAGGCGCCCTGCACCACGCCCAAGACCACAATGCCGGTGATGATGGGCGAAATTTGCACGCGATCCATCCCCCAAGACAGCAGGGCTTGATTTAAAAGGCCGGTGAAGGCGTAAAAGAGAATGAGAATAAGCACCAGTTCGGGCACGGCACGCACAATCGTGGTGTAAACCGCCAAAAGATCCCTGGTGATCGGCCCGCCGTAAAGTTTGCCAAACGCGCCACACAAGCCAATGGCAAAGCCCAAGCCATAAGCGCCCAAAGCGATGATGACCGAATTGCCCAAGCCCGCAAGCAAAGTCGCCCCCCAACCGGGGGGCGACAAGGCAAGAAGATCCAGCGCAGAGGCCGCAGCTATGGCCTCAACTCCACTCATTATTCACCATAAACGTCAAAGGCGAAGTAGTTTGCGGTGATCGCCGCATAGGTGCCATCCGCACGGATCGCGGCAATGGCGGCGTTCAACTTGTCTTTCAGCGGGTCGCCCTGACGCAGACCAAAGCCAACACCAGCGCCTAGAATTTCCGGATCATCGGCAACCATGCCAGCCGACTTGCAGCAGGCCTTGCCCGAGTCGCTGTCCAAGAAGGCTTGCAGCGCGATGCTGTCGGCCATCACGGCATCCAGACGGCCCGCGGCCAGATCCTGATTGGCTTCGTCTTGAGTTTGATAGACTTTCACTTCAGAAGCCACAGGCGCGAAGTACTTCTGGGTATAAGCTTCGTGCGTGGTCGAAACCTGCACGCCCACGATCTTGCCCGTCAACCCTGCCGCATCCGGGGTGATGGCCGAATCCGCCGCGACCATAACCATGGCGGGGGTGTTGTAATACTTGTCCGAGAAGTCGATCGTCTTGGCGCGCTCTGCCGTGATCGACATCGAGGACATGATCACATCAATCTGGCCAGAGGTCAGGGCCGGAATGATGCCATCCCAAGCGGTGGGGGTGATCACGCAGTCCAGTTCGGCCTGCTTGCAGATCGCCACCATAAAGTCGACTTCCCAGCCAACCCAGTTGCCTGCCGCATCGGGCGAGGTGAAGGGCGGATAGGGTTCTGCCGCCACGCCGATTTTCAGCGGGTCGGCCATGGCCGTGGTGCCAAGGGCAAGGGTTGCCAAGGCCGCGAGCACGAATTTTTTCATCATAGTCTCCTTGTGGTTCAGTAGGGGGTTGGTATCCGTCCGCAGGTCGTTTTTCAGCCCACGGTTTTTAGAAACTGTTTCAAACGGTCTGATTTTGGCGCGCCGAACAACTCTTCGGGCGGGCCTTCTTCTTCGATCACACCGTTGTGCAGGTAGATCACATGGCTGGCCACTTCACGGGCAAAGCGCATCTCGTGGGTGACCAAAATCATCGTGCGGCCTTCGTCGGCCAGCGCCTTGATCACCTGCAAGACCTCGCCCACCAGTTCGGGGTCAAGTGCCGATGTGGGTTCATCAAAAAGCATCGCCTTGGGGTTCATGCACAAGGCCCGCGCGATGGCGGCGCGTTGTTGTTGGCCGCCTGACAGAAAGGCCGGATAGGCTGTTTCCTTTTCAGCCAACCCCACGCGGGCCAGCAAAGCACGCGCGCGGGTGATGGCTTCGGCCTTGGGGGTTTTTAGCACATGAACCGGCACCTCGATCAGGTTTTCCAGCACGGTCATATGTGTCCAAAGGTTAAAGTTCTGAAACACCATGCCCAGGCTTTGGCGGGCCTGTTCCAGTTGCTTTTTGTCTTTTGCAGTACCATCGTCCTTCATGGCAATGGGTTGCCCTGCCACTTCAATGGTGCCGCCCGAAGGGGTTTCCAGAAAGTTTATGCAGCGCAGCAAGGTGGATTTGCCCGAACCCGAACCGCCGATGATCGCCACGACATCGCCTTGACGGGCCGTCATCGACACGCCCTTGAGAACCTCGTGCGACCCAAAGGACTTGCGCAGTCCGCTGACTTTGATGGCAATGGGGGCTGTTGCCCGGCTGTGTTCTAGATTTGGCATAGGGTTCCGAGATGATTTCGCTGATCTGACCCAGCGGTGTGGGTTTGTGCAAGCGAATAATTTTGGCCAGGCTATTCCAAGTTGGTATGGCGGGCGCGCATCGTGTCGGCACTTTCCCCCAAACGGGGCCGCAGGGCAAGCACCAGAAGTTCAAAGATCACGAACATCGCGCCTTCAAACACAGATCCCATCGGCAGCACCGATGTGGGCGCAGATTGGTCGCGTGCCATGGTTTGCACGGGGATGACAAGCCACAGGTCTGATGCCTGCGGGTCTGGCCCCAAGGGTTCAGCGGTGATGCACGCCACCTTGGCCCCACCCGCCCGCGCTTGCCCGATCAGGGCGCCAACAGTGGAAAGCCGCCCCGGGCCAGAGGATATCAGCAGCAAATCCCCCGCCCCCAAAGGCGGGCAAGACATATCGCCTTGCATATGCACATCGCAGCCTAGGTGATACAGCCGCATCGCCAAGGCGCGCATCATCAAACCCTCGCGCCCGCAGCCATAGGCCACAATGCGGCGCGCGGTGGCAATGGCTTCCACAATGGCTGACAGTTCATCTTGGGACACAGCAGCACAACCGGCGCGCAGTTCCTCGGCGGCGCGGGTGGCGAGATCGGCAAGGGTCATGCGCGGCTCCATACCACATCGGCGGCGTTTATCGTCTGGCCCTCGTAAGTCACCGGATGGGGGTTGTAGTTGATCAAGAACGTCACATCCCCCGCCCGTCTGCGGCGCAAGCCTTTGGGCATGGGATGGATCGGCAGGTCTGCGCCGTGGCAAAGTTGGGTCAACACACGGTCGAGCGCGGTGTCATCCGGCCAGCCGCACAGATAGTGCGCCCCGCCCGCCCGAAGCAAAGCGGGCAAGCTGTCAGCGGTATGTTCGACCACCTCTGCCGCCCCCTCCAGCTTTTCGCGCCAGCGGTGAAAAGCCCCTCCGTTTGCCAAAGGCACGCGCACATCCGGCGGCAGGCTTTCCACCCGCGCCACCACGCAATCCAGACCGGGCAGGTTGGGTGGCAGGGGGACGGGAATCGCAAACTCTGCCGTTTTGGCATTGGCGCGGGGGCCGATCAGTGCTGTGCCCTGATACGCCGTCAATGCCGCCATCAAAGCAGGCGTGATCGTCGCCAACCCCGGGGCCAACACCAGCGCATAGCCGGAAAGATCGGCGGTATGAGGGGGCAGAATGTCGATATCCAGCCCCAAACGGCGCAAGCCGCGGTACATATCGAACACCAATCCGAAATAGCTAAAATCGCGGCCCTGCGGCTGGGTTTGCCAAGCCCAGTCCGAGGCATAGTCAAACACCAGCGCAACCTTTGCCTGAGTGTGGGCGACATCGGGCATCGCCGCCAGTTCGCGGGCCACTTGCGCTGCTTCGGCAAAGGCTGGGGCGGGGGCGCTGTCGGGGCGCAGAAGGCCTGCGTGCATCGCCTCTTGCGCAAAGGGGGCTTGACGCCAGCGAAAGTAGCAGACGGCTTCGGCCCCGTGGGCAAAGGCCTCCCATGCCCATAGGCGGGCCATGCCGGGCAGGGGGTCGGGGTTCCACGGGGCCCAGTTCACGGGGCCGGGTTGCTGTTCCATCACCCACCAGCGGCCCCGCCCGACGGCGCGGTACAGGTCGTGGTGGAAGGCTTGGAAATCAGGGTCGCCTTGGCGCAGGAAGTGGCGTTTATCATCGGGCGAGGCAACCACGCGGTCCGACAGAAAGCCGATGGGGTAAGCATCCCAAGCGGCGATATCCAGATCAGCGCCCGTGGCGAAATGGTCAAAGTCGGTGACTTGGCCCATGTAGTTGTGCGCGATGGGGGCAGCGGTGTGCTTGCGCAGGATATCGGTTTGCAGCTTGTTAAAGCTGACAACCTCGTCGCTGGCAAAGCGGCGAAAGGCCATGACATGGGCGGGGTTCGCCTCGGTCACGGTCAGGTTGGGCAGGCCGATCTGGTCAAAGGCGGTATAGTCCATCGACCAGAACACATTGCCCCACGCGCGGTTCAGCGCATCGACCGACTGGTAGCGTTGGGCCAGCCAGTTTTGAAATGTGGCGCGGGCTGCGGCAGAGTAGCTGAGCACCGTGTTGTGGCAGGCATATTCGTTATCGGTCTGCCACGCGCAGACATGAGGGGTTTTGCTGTAACGAATGGCCATTTGCGCCACGATCTTGGCGCATTCGCCGCGATAGCCCTGATGGCTAAAGTCATAATGCCTGCGCGACCCAAAGCCGCGCGGGCGGCCTTGGGCGTCGACGGCCAGCATGTCGGGGTATAGGTCCAGCATCCAGCGCGGCGGTGTGGCGGTGGGGGTGCCCAAGACCACCTTCAGGCCCTGCGCGCCGAGCGTTTCAATGGCGCGGTCCAGCCAAGCCCAGTCGTAGTGGCCGGGTTGCGGCTCCATCCGGGTCCACGCGAATTCACCGATGCGCACCCATGTCAGGCCCAGCTCGGCCATGCGGGCGGCGTCGCTGGCCCAAAGGCTTTCGTCCCACTGTTCGGGATAATAGCAAACCCCCAAGCCCCGCTTCATAGCGCCACCAAAGCATCGGCCAAGCCCTTGGCCACGCCGCCCACGGCAAAGACCATGCCGGAGTGCGGGAAGGCGGCTTTGGCGGCGTCTGACATGTCTTCTAAAGCGGTGGTCACAAACAATGTGCGCATCTCGGCCCCGCCAAAGGCTGGGCATGACGAATGCGGCGCATCCACCTTGACCTCGCTTAAGAATGCCCCGTTCGGCGCGTAGCAGGCCACACGGCCCATGCCCCACTGCGCGTTCCAAAAGTTGCCTGCGGCATCGACCGTGGCCCCATCGGGGTAAATCTCGGTTCCGGTGAAATCCAGATACACAGTTGGCGTGCCCACAGGCCAACCCGCATCATCCAGCGCCACGCGCCAGACCTTTTGCTGGCCCGTATCGGCGAAATAGGCCGATTGGCCATCCGGCGCAAAGCATATGGCATTGGGGATCGACAGGTTGGGGTATAACAGCCGCAACTCGCCTTTGAACCAGCGGTAGATCGCCCCCTTGCCATGGCGCGTTGCGCCGTCTTTGCCCATGGTGCTGACCCAAAAGCCGCCTTGCCTATCAACCTTGCCATCATTGCTGCGGTTGGCGGGTTTGTCGGGTTCCAGCGCCACAACGTGAGTTGAGCTTTGGGTTTCCAAGTTAAACCGAAACAGACCCGCCTCGCCGCAAATCAGCAATTCGTCGTGCGACAGCACCCCTGCGGCCGAGACCATCTGGGGCAATTGCCACATCTGTTGGCGCACCCCGTCGTTTGACAAAAGCCGTCCCGCGGTGATGTCAAACCAGAAGAGCGATTGCCGCAACGGGTGCCAAAAGACGCCTTCGCCAAGTGTGCAGGGGCGGGAATCGTAGATCATGGCTGCGCTCCTTGGGCGGCGGTGTCAAAGGCTGCGACGATTTGGGCGGCGCGGGTGGCGATCTCGGCCAAGGGCAGGGCGGGGGTGTACAGGGCGGTGCCGATGCCAAAGCCGTTGGCCCCTGCCGCCAGCCATTGGGCAAAGTTCGACGCCCCCGCGCCGCCGACGGCGTAAACTTGGGTCGCCTTGGGCAGCACGGCGCGGATGGCCTTGACACCTTCGGGGCCGATCAGGCTGGCGGGGAAGATTTTTAGCCCATCCGCGCCCGCTTTCAGGGCTGCAAAGCATTCGGTGGGCGTCATCACCCCCGGCCAAGAGGCCATGCCCCGCGCCTTGGTGGCGGCGATCACCTCGGGGTCGCAATTGGGCGAGACGATCAGCGTACCGCCCGCCTGTTGCACGGCGTGCACATCTTGCACCGACAGCACCGTCCCCGCGCCGATCTGCGCCTGATGGCCGCAGGCTTTGGCCATGGCCGCGATCGAGGTGAAAGGATCGGGCGAGTTCAGCGGCACTTCAATGCGTGTGATCCCTGCGGCGATCAGGGCTTGGGCGGCGGCGACAGCCTCGGGCGGGGTGATGCCGCGCAGGATGGCGATGATCGGGCGATGGTGCATGGGTTAGTCTTTCAATTTGGCATAAAGCGCAGACAGGCCCGCCAGCGTGCAGGCCGTGGCATCCTCAGTTTCGGCCTGCAAGCCTTGCAGCCCAAGGGCGCGGGCATAAAGGGCTGACAGGTTCTGTGCCCCGATCAGTTTCACGCTTTGACCCAGCCAATAGGGCTTGGCCCCTGCCAGTTCGATCCCGATCAAAAGGCCCGACAGGCGCGCGCGGGCTTGGGGGGCTGTCATGGCGTGCAACAGGCCCTCGGCGCGCAAAGAGAACAGACGGGCAGCGATGCGGTCAGGGCGCGAGAGTGCGTCAGACAGGCCGTCATCAAAGGCGGCATCGTCCCAGCCCTCGGCTGTGAGCGAATGGCGCAGGACCGATTGGGTCGAGAGCAGCGAAAACATCTCGCCCGTCATATAGGTTTGAAACGACACAACCTCGCCCGCGCTGACATGGACCCATTTGGAATGGGTTCCGGGCAGACAAAACACCCCATCAAAGCCCGGATGCAAGGCCAGCGCGCCGGCCAGCTGCGTTTCCTCGCCCCGCATCACATCGGCGGGCCGGTCTTGCGACAGGCCGGGGGCGATGCGCACATCTAGGCGGGGGTCGTTTGTGGTGACCCGCGTAAGGGCTGCAGGATCGGTGGGGGGGCAGGGCACGGCACGGTAGCGCGCCTCGACCCAGCCTTGGCGCGCCCCGACCATGCCGCAGGCCAGCACTGTGGTGCGCGCCGTTAGCCAAGGGGCGATCACCTCTAACAAGGCCGCTTCGAACTGGTCGGGCTTGAGCTGCCCCATGCCCTTGTCGTTGGTGGCATGGGCCTCAATACCTGTCTGCCCCATGGCCCAAGCCCGCAGGTTTGATGTGCCCCAATCTACCGCAATCCAACTGGCCTGCATAACTTCCCCCATTTGCCGCCAGTTTTGCGCTTTCCTAGGCCCAAGAGCAATTGCCAGTTTGCCCAAAACCCTTCCGGCTTTTGCAAGAAAGGGCGGGTATTCTGGCGCTATCACCCCAAAGGCTCTGGACCTAAGAGCTTGCAGGTGATGGGCAGAAGATACACCATGTCAACCACAAAGGCGGGGCCGCGACCCTGCCTGATTCGGGCTTTGCGCGTGGCGCTTATGAGGAGATCTCGATGAACACGATGACCAATGACCTAAGCGGCGTCGTCGCTGCTGACCGCGCCCATGTGTGGCACCACCTAAGCCAGCACAAGCAATATGAAACCGTTGACCCCCGCGTGATAGTGGAAGGCAAGGGCCTGCGGGTCTGGGATGCCAAGGGCAAGGAATATATCGACGCGGTGTCAGGTGCGGTATGGACGGTCAACGTGGGCTATGGCCGCGAAAGCATCGCCAAGGCCGTGGCCGACCAACTGGTGAAGATGAACTACTTTGCCGGATCAAACGGCACGGTGCCCGGCGCTTTGTTCGCCGAAAAGCTGATCACCAAGATGCCGGGGATGAGCCGCGTTTACTATTCCAACTCGGGCTCGGAGGCCAATGAGAAGGTCTATAAGATGGTGCGCCAGCTGTCGCACCGGCACCACGGCGGGATGAAGAACAAAATCCTGTACCGCGAGCGCGACTATCACGGCACAACGATTGCGGCCTTGGCGACCTCGGGTCAGGCAGAGCGTGCCAAGCAATACGGCCCCTATCCCGACGGCTTTGTCATGGTGCCGCATTGCCTTGAGTACCGCAAGCAATGGGATGTGGCGAACTACGGCGAGCGGGCTGCCGACGCGATTGAAGAGGTGATCCTGCGCGAAGGCCCCGATACCATCGGCTGCTTGGTGCTGGAACCGGTGACCGCCGGCGGCGGTGTCATTGTGCCGCCAAAGGGCTATTGGGAGCGGGTGCAGGAAATCTGCAAGAAATACAACATCCTGCTGCACATCGACGAAGTCGTCTGCGGCGTGGGCCGCACGGGCGTGTGGTTTGGCTATCAGAACTACGGCATCAAGCCTGATTTTGTGACCATGGCCAAAGGGGTCGCCAGCGGCTATGCGGCGATTTCGTGCACCGTGACGACGGAAGAGGTCTTTGCCATGTTCAAAGACGATGCCGCCGATCCGTTAAGCTATTTCCGCGACATCTCGACCTTTGGCGGCTGCACAGCGGGGCCTGCGGCGGCTTTGGAAAACATGCGCATCATCGAAGACGAGAACCTGTTGGACAACACCCTGCGCATGGGGGCGCGTACGATTGCGAACCTTCAAGCGCTGATGGAAAAGCACAAGGTGATTGGCGATGTGCGCGGCGCTGGCCTGTTCTGCGGCGCAGAACTGGTGGCTGACCGTGTGACCAAAGAGCCGATGGATGAAAAGCGTGTGGCCGCCGTTGTGGCCGATTGCAATGCCAATGGCGTCATCATCGGCATGACCAACCGCTCGATCCCGGGGTTGAACAACACGCTGTGCTTGTCGCCCGCGCTGATTGCCACGGCGGATGACATTGACGCCATCACGGGCGCTATCGACAATGCCCTGACGCGGGTTTTTGGCTGATCCCAAAAGCGGGGGTTTCACACCCCCGCACCCGCTGCAAAAGCGGGGGTTTCACACCCCCGCACCCCCGTGGGATATTCGGGCACATATGAAAGGGGGGCGCGGCTGGAAGGCTGGGCCCCTTTGCATTGGGGGCATCGCCCAGAGGAAGACATGGCCACTATCCCGCCCGAGGCCCTTGTACTGCCCGCAGCCGAGCGGGGCAGTTTGCAGCAGCGCATTCGGCAGATGGTGACCGAAGGCGTTTTATCGGGGCGGTTTCGGCCGGGGGGCAAGATGCCCTCGTCGCGGGGCTTGGCGGCGCATTTGCAAATTTCGCGGCTGACGGTGACTTTGGCTTATGCCGAACTCGTAGCGCAGGATTATTTGGCGGCGCGGGGGCGGTCGGGGTATTACATTTCCGACAATGCGCCTTTGGCCAGCGAATTGCCCGCGCAGGCCACTCGGGTCGAGGCGGCGGAATTTGGCCGCATCGCGGGGCGTTTCACCGGCGGGCGCGGGGTAGAGCGCCCCGAGGATTGGGAGCGCTATCCCTTTCCGTTCATCTACGGCCAAGCCGATCCCAGCCTGTTTGATCATCACAACTGGCGCCAATGCGCTTTGCGGGCGCTGGGGCGGCGCGATTTTGCCGCGATGACGGCGGATTACTACGAACGCGACGATCCTTTGCTGATCGAACACCTGCTGCGCCACATTCTGCCCCGCCGTGGCATCGCCGCGCGCGAGGACGAAGTGTTGCTGACCATGGGCGCACAAAACGCCCTGTGGCTGGCGGCCGCGTGCCTTTTGGGCCCCGGGCGGCGGGCCGTGATCGAGAATCCGGGCTATCCGGGCCTGCGGTCGATCTTGGCCGCATCGGGCACCGAAGTGCTGGCCGTTGATGTTGACGCGGATGGTCTGCCACCCGAGGCCCTTCCCAAGGGGGTGGACGTGGTCTTTACCACCGCCAGCCACCAATGCCCGACCAATGCCACCATGCCGGTCGAGCGCCGCCGCGCTTTGCTGGACGCCTCGGCCCGCGATGGGTTTGTCATTGTCGAGGATGATTACGAATTTGAGATGTCGTTTCTCAAACCCGTCTCGCCGGCGTTGAAGTCTTTGGACGGCGAGGGGCGGGTGGTTTATGCGGGGTCTTTTTCCAAATCGGTCTTTCCCGGCATGCGCCTTGGCTATCTGATCGGCCCGCCCGGCTTTATCCGCGAGGCGCGGGCCTTGCGCCTGATGACGCTGCGCCATCCGCCCGGCCATATCCAGCGCACCATGGCCTATTTCCTGAGCCTTGGGCATTATGACACGTTGATCAACCGCATGCGCGCGGCCTTTCGCAAGCGCCGTCAGGTGATGCAAGACGCCATCGACGCGCATGGCTTGACGGTTGCGGGGCAGGGCGGCTTTGGCGGATCAAGCTTTTGGATGCAAGCGGCGGTTGACACCGAAGATTTGGCCACCCGCCTGCGCGCACACGGCGTTCTGATCGAACCGGGCCGCCCGTTCTTTGACCCTGCGCGCGAAGACTGCCGCCATTACCGACTTGGCTATGGCTCGATCCCGCACACCCGCATTGCCGAGGGCATCGCCAAGATCGCCGCAGCCCTTGGCGGGCTGTCTGGCCCTGTGACGACTGGCCTTATGCCGGTGTCCTCACTGGACCTAAGAGCCCACAAGCCCTAAGGTTAGAAACGCCACATCGTCTTGAAGGAGCATCCCATGCGCATGACCACCGAAGAAGCCTTTGTCAAAACCCTGCAACTCCACGGCATCGAGCATGTGTTCGGGATCATCGGATCGGCCTTCATGCCGATATCGGATATTTTCCCCAAAGCGGGCATCCATTTCTGGGACTGCGCGCATGAAGGGTCGGGCGGGATGATGGCCGACGGCTTCACCCGCGCGTCTGGCCGCATGTGTATGATGATCGCCCAAAACGGGCCGGGAATCACGAACTTCGTGACCGCGGTGAAGACCGCCTATTGGAACCACACGCCCTTGTTGCTGGTGACCCCGCAGGCCGCCAACAAGACCATCGGGCAGGGCGGCTTCCAAGAGGTCGAGCAGATGGCGCTGTTCAAAGACATGGTTTGCTATCAAGAAGAGGTCCGCGATCCGACCCGCATGGCCGAAGTTTTGAACCGCGTGATCTTGAACGCCAAGCGCATGTCGGCCCCCGCCCAAATCAACGTGCCGCGCGATTATTTCACCCAAGTCATCGACATTGACCTGCCCCGTATCGTGGAATTCGAACGCCCGACCGGCGGCGATCACGCCCTGTCAGAAGCTGCAGCCTTGCTGTCTTCGGCCAAGTTCCCCGTGATCTTGAACGGCGCGGGTGTGGTGTTGGCGGGGGCTATTCCAGCCTCGATGGCTTTGGCCGAGCGTTTGGATGCGCCGGTGTGCGTGGGCTATCAGCACAATGACGCCTTCCCCGGCAGCCACCCGCTGTTCGCTGGCCCCTTGGGCTATAACGGCAACAAGGCGGGCATGCAGTTGATCGCCCAAGCCGATGTGGTGCTGGCCTTGGGCACGCGGTTGAACCCCTTCTCGACCCTGCCGGGCTATGGGTTGGACTATTGGCCCAAAGACGCCAAAATCATTCAGGTCGATATCAATCCCGCCCGCATTGGCCTGACCAAGAAGGTCACGGTCGGCATCGTGGGCGATGCCAAGGCCGTGGCCGAGGGCATTTTGGCGCGTCTGACCAAATCGGCGGGCGATGCGGGCCGTGCGGATCGTAAGGCGCTGATCGGGGCGACCAAAAGCCGTTGGGCGCAGGAACTGTCCTCGATGGACCACGAGCAAGACGATGTGGGCACCACATGGAACCAGCGCGCCCGTGACGCCAAGCCCGATTGGATGAGCCCGCGCATGGCGTGGCGCGCCATTCAGGCCGCTTTGCCGAAAGAGGCGATCATCTCGTCCGATATCGGCAACAACTGCGCAATTGGCAACGCTTACCCGACGTTCGAGGCGGGGCGTAAGTATCTGGCACCTGGCCTGTTTGGCCCTTGCGGCTATGGTTTGCCGTCTGTCGTGGGGGCCAAGATTGCCTGCCCTGACACGCCTGTTGTGGGCTTTTCGGGCGACGGGGCCTTTGGCATTGCGGTGACGGAACTGACCGCCATTGGTCGCGGCGAATGGCCTGCCGTGACACAGGTGGTTTTCCGCAACTACCAATGGGGCGCTGAAAAGCGCAATTCGACGCTGTGGTACGATGACAACTTTGTCGGCACGGAATTGGACGAGGGTGTCTCTTATGCGGGCATCGCCAAGGCTTGCGGCTTGCAAGGTGTGGTGGCGCGCACGCAAGACGAGCTGACCGCCGCCCTGCACAAGGCCATTGACGATCAGATGAACCATGGCAAAACCACCTTGATCGAGGCGATGATCAACCAAGAACTGGGTGAACCCTTCCGCCGCGATGCGATGAAAAAGCCGGTGGAAGTGGCCGGTATCTCTGCCGCCGATATGCGCCCGCAACTGGTGTAAGATGCGCTACGATCTGGCCATTGTCGGGGCAGGGATTCTGGGGCTGGGCCATGCCTTAGCCGCTTCCCGCAGGGGCCTGAAGGTCGTGGTTATAGACCGCGAGGCCGAGGCGATTGGCGCCTCGGTTCGCAACTTTGGCTTTGTCACAGTGACGGGCCAACAGCAGGGGGATTGCTACCGCCGCGCGATGCGCTCGCGCGATGTTTGGGAAGAGGTGGCGCCCAAGGCTGGTATTCCAGTGGAACATCAAGGTTTGCTGGTGGTGGCTCAGCGGCCCGAGGCGATGGCGTGTCTCGAGGCCTTTGCCCGCACCGAAATGGGGAAAGGCTGCCACATCCTGACGGCGGCGCAAACCATGGCCGAACACGGTGGCGTTTTGTCGGGCAAGCCGATCCAAGGCGCGTTGTGGTCCAGCCATGAACGGCGCGTGGAAAGCCGCTTTGCGATCCCGAAGCTGGCTGCTTGGACCCAAAGCCTTGGCGTGACCTTTTTGCGCAAGACCTTGGTGAAAGAGGTGCAAAAGGGGCGGGTGCTGACGACAGCGGGCGTGGTTGAGGCGACACAGGTCGTTGTCTGCCCCGGCGATGACATGCTGACCCTGTATCCCGAGGTCATCGCCCGCCACCAGATCACCCGCTGCCGCTTGCATATGATGAAGGTGATGCCCGCAAAGCCCATCAAGCTGCCCGGGTCGATCATGTCAGACCAAAGTCTGGTGCGCTATCTGGGCTATGCCGAACTTCCCGAATCTGAACCCATCAAAGCCCGCCTGCGCGCCGAACAGCCGCGCACCTTGGCCGAGGGCATTCATTTGATCGTCGTGCAGGGGGCAGACGGTGGCCTGATCGTGGGCGACAGCCACCATTACGACTGGTCCCCCTCGCCCTTCCAACGGGCCGAGGTGGATGATCTGATCATGGACGAATTGCACCAGGTGCTGAACGTGCCCGGCGCGCAGATCACCGAACGCTGGAACGGTACTTATGCGTCAGGGCCTGAAACGATGATGCGCGAGACGATTGACCATCAAACCCGGTTGGTGATCGTCACCAGCGGCACCGGGGCCAGCACGTCCTTTGCCATCGGCGAGGAAACCATTGCAGAGATTTACGGGAGAGCGTGATGCTGAAAGCGGCGGTATTTGATTGGGCAGGCACGGTGATCGACCACGGCAGCCAAGCGCCGATGGGGGTTTTTGTCAAAACCTTCAAGCAGTTCGGCGTGGATATCACCGTGGCCGAAGCGCGCGGCCCGATGGGCATGGCCAAGCGTGACCATATCAAAACCCTCATGGCTGTGCCCCGCATCGCCGCCGCTTGGCAAAAGGCGCAAGGCGCCGCCCCTGACGAGGCCGCGATTGACCGCGTTTACGACGTCTTTGTGCCGATGAATGTGGAAGCCGTCACCGATTACTGCACCATGATCGAAGGCGCAGTCCCCGCCATCAACCGGATGCGCGCACGGGGCATGAAAATCGGCTCGACCACGGGCTATACACGCTCGATCATGGCCAAGGTGCTGCCTTTGGCTGCGGCGCAGGGCTACACGCCTGACAATCTGGTTTGCGCGGGCGATCTGTCCGAAGCGCGGCCTTCGGCGATGATGATGTACCGCACCTTCCTTGATCTGGCGGTTTGGCCTGCCCATACGGTCGTCAAGGTCGATGACACGGGCGTGGGCATTGGCGAGGGCTTGAATGCGGGCTGCTGGACCGTCGGGGTTGCCGTTTCGGGCAATGCGTTCGGCCTGAACCCCGCAGAAACGGCGGCGCTGACAGCGGACGAGTTCGCCCAGATGCGCGCTGCGGCCTATGCAGATCTGCGCCGCACAGGGGCGCATTATGTGATTGATTCTGTGGCCGATATGGATGCCGTTTTGGATGACATCGAAGGGCGGCTGGCGCGCGGCGAGCGTCCGTGATTCCGTTTGATCTGTCGCCCGTCGGTCTGGGCTGGATGGCCGTCACCATTTTGGTGGCGGGCTTTGTTCGCGGCTATTCTGGCTTTGGCTTTTCGGCACTGACGATTGCCTCCTCGGCGCTTGTTACCAACCCGCTGCATTTTGTGGCGGTGGTGGTGCTGTGGGAAACGGTGATGACCCTGCAAGCCCTGTCAGGCATCTGGAAGGATGTGGATTGGCGCAGGGTGGGCTTATTGCTGGTGGGTGCCATGGTGGGGATGCCGCTGGGCATCTGGGCGCTGACATCAATTTCCGAAGATGCGGCGCGGGGGGTGATTTCGGCTTATGTTCTTACCATGAGCCTGATTTTGCTGGCAGGCTGGAAGCTGCGCGGCACGGTTGGCCCCTTGGCCAATCTTGGCGCGGGGCTGGTGTCGGGCTTGGCCAATGCGCCGGGGATGGGCGGGCTGCCGGTTGCGGCGTTCTTTGCCGCCCAAGCCATGTCGCCTGCGGTGTTTCGCGCGACTTTGGTCGCCTATTTCCCGCTGCTCGACCTGTATTCCGCGCCGATTTACTGGTGGGGCGGCATGGTGACATGGGACACGCTGTGGATCGGCCTGATCGGCTTGCCGCTGGTGGTTTTGTCCAACTGGCTGGGAAGCCGCCATTTTCTGCGCACGGAACCGCAAGATTTTCGCCGCTTTGCCATTTTGCTTTTGGCGGGGCTGGCGGCCCTTGGCCTGCTGAAATCGGTGCTGTGAATGCTGCTGGTCGTCAATGCCGGATCGTCCTCGTTGAAACTGGCGGTGTTTGACGCGGGCCTTGCCCAAGTGGCGCAGGCGCGGGCAGAGCGGATCGGCACGGGGGGGGCTGCGACCCATCTGGACGCGTTGCAGCAAGGGTTGGCCGAAATGGCCCTGACCCCTGCGCAATTGACGGGGGCCGCACACCGTGTGGTGCATGGCGGGCGGGGATTGACCAACACACTGCGGGTGACACCTGCGGTTTTGGAGGGGATCCGCGCCTGCATCCCCCTCGCCCCACTGCATAACCCCGCCAACCTGATGGCGATCGAGGCTTTGGCCCGCCTTGCCCCAGACCTCCCGCAATATGCCAGTTTTGACACGGGCTTTCACGCCACCAACCCCGATGTGGCGACCCGCTATGCTTTGCCCGCTTCGGCCAGCGATCTGGGCCTGCGGCGCTATGGCTTTCACGGGATCAGCTACGCCAGTCTGGTGCGCAACCTGCGCGATGCAGGGGATTTGCCGCCCCGCGTGCTGGGGCTGCATCTGGGCAACGGGGCCTCGCTGTGCGCCATTTTGAACGGACGCTCGGTGGCCACGACCATGGGCTATTCGCCCGTCTCGGGCCTGACGATGGGCACGCGCAGCGGCGATATCGACGCCAACGCGGTGCTGAAACTGGCCGAGGTGTATGGGGTGGATGGCGCAGGGCAGATTTTGAACCGCGCCTCGGGCCTGCTTGGTTTGGGCGGTGTGGCGGATATGCGCGCCCTTCATGCCGATCCCTCGCCCGAGGCGCGCTTTGCGATTGACAACTTTGTCTATTGGGCGATCCGCCATGCGGGCTCGATGATCGCGGCCATGGGCGGGGTGGACCTTTTGGCCTTTACCGGCGGCATTGGCGAGAATGACAATGTGGTGCGCGACCGCATCACCCAAGGGCTGGCTTGGGCAGGGGCCCCGCGCGCCGTGGTTGTGCCTGCGCAAGAGGAAAAGCAGATCGCCCTTGATGCGGTGGCCTTGGGGGCGGGTTGATGAAATTCCAAGTTCGGGATGATTTTCGGGAAAACAGCCTAGCAAAGCGGCGAGTTCTCGCGATACCATTCCCCAAGTGCAGATCGTAAAGGACGGCCATGAACGCGCCTGTGATAAACACCAGCCCCGCCGTATCTGACGAGGTGCGCAAGACGACCTGCTATATGTGCGCGTGTCGGTGCGGCATCAATGTGCATATGAAGTCTGGCAAAGTCAGCTATATCGAGGGCAACCGCGACCATCCGGTCAACAAGGGCGTGCTGTGTGCCAAGGGCGCATCTGGCATCATGCAGGTCACAGCCCCCAGCCGCTTGCAACAGCCCTTGCGGCGTGTCGGCCCGCGCGGATCAGGCGCGTTCGAACCGATCTCGTGGGACGAGGCGCTGGAACTCGCCGTGTCGTGGATGAAACCCTTACGCGAAACTGCGCCGGAAAAGCTGGCCTTTTTCACGGGGCGTGACCAAAGCCAATCTTTCACCGGCTGGTGGGCGCAGGCGTTTGGCACGCCCAATTACGCCGCGCATGGCGGCTTTTGCAGCGTCAACATGGCAGCGGGCGGGATTTACACCATCGGCGGGGCCTTTTGGGAATTTGGCCAGCCCGATTGGGACCGCACCAAGCTGTTTGTGATGTTCGGCGTGGCCGAAGATCACGATTCCAACCCGATCAAGATGGGTCTGGGCAAGTTGAAGGCACGTGGGGCGCGGGTGATCGGGGTTAACCCTATCAGAACCGGCTATAATGCCATCGCCGATGACTGGTACGGCATCACGCCCGGCACCGATGGGTTGCTGATCTTGTCGCTGCTGCATTGCCTGTTGCAGGCGGGTAAGGTCGATCTGGACTATCTGGCCCGCTGGACCAACGCGCCCTTGCTGGTCAACGCCACCGAAGGCCCCGAAAAGGGCCTTATCCTGAAGAACGCCGAAAGCCAGCCCTTTGTGATCGACAAGCGCACGGGCGCACCCGCGCCGTGGGATGGCAAGGGCGTGCAGCCCGACCTTGGGGCCACATGGCAAGGCCACCGCACCGTGTTTCAGCACATGGCCGAGCGTTACCTGTCGCCCGACTACGCGCCCGAGGCTGTGGCCACCCGCTGCGGCATTCCCGCCGCACGCATCCGCGCCTTGGCGGCGGAACTGGCCGATGTGGCCTTTAACCAAGCGATTGAGATCAAACAGCCTTGGACCGATTTTCGCGGCGACACCCATAAGACGATGCTGGGCCGCCCTGTTTCTTTCCACGCCATGCGCGGCATCTCTGCCCATTCCAACGGCTTTCAAACCGCCCGCGCTTTGCATCTGTTGCAGATCGTTCTGGGCACGGTGGAAACCCCCGGCGGCTACCGATTCAAACCGCCCTATCCCAAACCGGTCGAGGCCCACCCCACCCCCCATTTCGTCACCGCCCCTGGCAAGCCGCTGTCTGGCCCGCATCTGGGCTATGTGCGCGGCCCCGAACAGTTGGCGCTGAAAGACGACGGCACCCCCGCCCGCATCGACAAGGCCTTTACATGGGAAAACCCGTTTTCCGCCCATGGCCTGATGCATATGCTGATCCCCAACGCCCATGCGGGCGACCCCTACCGCATCGACACGCTGTTTTTGTACATGGCCAATATGGCGTGGAATTCGTCGATGAACACGACGAAGGTTATGCAGATGCTGACCGACAAAGACGCGGATGGTGAGTATATCATCCCGCGCATCATCTATTGCGATGCCTATGCGTCAGAGATGGTGGCCTATGCCGATCTGATCCTGCCTGATACGACCTATCTGGAACGCCACGATTGCATCAGCCTGCTGGATCGCCCGATCAGCGAGCCTGATGCCGCAGGTGACAGCATCCGCTGGCCCGTCACCGCACCTGACCGCGATGTGCGCGGCTTTCAATCGGTGCTGCTGGATCTGGGCGCAAGGCTGGGGCTGGCCCCCATGGTCAACCCCGATGGCAGCGCCAAGTTCAAAGACTATGCCGATTACATCCAAAACCACATCCGCCGCCCTGGTGTTGGCCCCTTGATCGGCTTTCGCGGAGCAGACGGCGATCAAGAGGGCAGGGGCGATGCCAACCCCGCCCAAATCGCCGCCTATATCGAAAACGGCGGATTTTATCAGGCGCATGTCCCGCAAGAAGGGCGGTTTTTCAAACCTTGGAACATGGCGTACCAGAATTGGGCGGTGCAAACCTCGTTCTACGAAAGCCCGCAGCCTTATTTGTTCAACATCTGGTCCGAACCGATGCGCAAATTCCAACTGGCCGCCGAAGGCCATGGCCCGATCCAGCCGCCCGACCATCTGCGCGCAAGGTTGATCCAAGCGATGGACCCTTTGCCCGTCTGGTACCCGCCCTTCGGCGATCTGGAAGCGTCGGGCTGGGGCTATCCTGTGCATGCGCTGACCCAGCGGCCGATGGATATGTACCATTCTTGGGGCAGCCAGAACGCTTGGCTGCGCCAGATCAGGGGGCGCAATTTTCTGTATGTGCCGACCAAGATTTGGGAAGCCGAAAGCTTCAAAGACGGCGATTACGCGCGGGTGTCTTCGCCCAATGGCGGCATCACGGTGCCCGTGGCGCATATGGCGGCGTTGAATGAAAACACGGTCTGGACATGGAACGCGATTGGCAAGCGCAAGGGGGCTTGGGCGCTTGACGACGATGCGCCCGAGGCCAATCAGGGCTTTTTGCTCAACCACCTCATTTCCGAACTTCTGCCCGAAAAGGGTGACGGGATGCGCTATTCCAATTCTGATCCCGTGACAGGCCAAGCGGCTTGGTTTGATCTGCGGGTGCGGATCGAAAATGTCGGGCCAAAAGACCATGCCACGCCCGATTTCGCCCCCATCCCCCGTGTGGTGCCGCAAGGAAAGGACCGCGCATGACCCAGCTTCCCACCCATACCGACAAGAAACTGGGTCTGGCGATTGATCTTGACACCTGCGTGGGCTGTCAGGCCTGTGTGACGGCTTGTAAGGGCTGGAACGATCAGGGCTATGGGGCCGCGCTGTCCGATCAAAACCCCTATGGCGCAGACCCGTACGGCACCTTCTTAAACCGTGTGCACAGCTATCAGGTGCAGCCAGATATCGGGGCGGCGCAAATCATCAACTTCCCCCGCTCGTGCCTGCACTGCGAGGATGCGCCCTGCGTGACCGTCTGCCCCACGGGGGCGAGCTATAAGCGCACCGAGGACGGGATCGTTCTGGTCAACGAAGACGCCTGCATCGGCTGCGGTCTGTGCGCTTGGGCCTGCCCCTACGGGGCGCGCGAGTTGGATCAGGCGGCAGGTGTGATGAAGAAATGCACCCTGTGCGTTGACCGCATCTATAACGAAAACCTGCCCGAGGAAGACCGCGAACCCGCTTGCGTGCGCACCTGCCCGACCGGTGCGCGCCACTTTGGCGACTTTGCCGACCCCGATAGCAAAGTGTCCAAACTGGTGGCTGAACGCGGTGGTTATGATCTGATGCCAGACCTTAAGACCAAGCCCACCAACAAATACCTGCCCCCCCGCAAGAAAGACATCCCGCAAGAGGCCAGCCTTTTGGCCCCCTTGTTAGACATTCAAGCCACGGGCTTTGCCGGTTGGCTGGACAAAGTATTGGGAAAACTGGGATGAAACCGGCGCCTTCCGTTATTCTTTTCACCGTTCTATCGGGCATGGGCTTTGGGCTTTTGGCCTTTTTGGGCGCGGGTTTTGTGCAGCCTGTGGGATGGTTGGCGTTTTTCCATTGGGGCCTTGGCTACGGCTTGGCCGTGGGTGGGCTTGCGGCCTCGACCTTTCACTTGGGCAACCCGCAACGCGCCCTTAAGGCATTTACCCAGTGGCAAACCTCGTGGCTCAGCCGCGAGGCTTGGGCGTCGGTTTTGACCTTGGTGCTTCTGGCCCCCGTGGCGCTTTCCGATTGGTTGGGCCTTGGCTGGCCGCGCGTCACGGGCCTTATCGGCGCTGTGGCCTGTTTTGGAACGGTCTTCACCACCTCGATGATCTACGCCCAAATCGCTGCTGTACCGCGTTGGAACAATTGGACCGTGCCGGCGATGTTCGTGTCGTTTGAACTGACGGGTGGCGCCCTGCTGTCAGGCCAAGTCTTGCCCGCCCTGATCGGCTGCAGTGCTCTGATCTTGGCGCTTTACGCCCATAAGACCAAGGGCGATGTCGCCTTTGCCAAGCGCGGCCAAACCTTGGGCAAGGCCACGGGCTTGGATCAAGTGGGCAGCGCAACCGTCTTTGAACAGCCCCACACCAGCCCCAATTACCTGATGCGCGAGATGATCTATGTCGTCGCGCGCAAGCATATCGCGCGGTTGTGGCCGATAGCCTTTGGCGCAGCCGCCATTCTGCCTGCGGTGCTGGTTGTTCTTCTGCCCTATCATCTGCTGACCTTTGCACTTGCGGCCCTGATCCATCTGATGGGGGCTGCGGCCTCGCGCTGGTTGTTCTTTGCGCAGGCCGAGCATGTTGTGGGTCTTTATTACGGGCAGCGATAGGTTAGAGTTCGCGGCTGTTTGCTTTAGGTCAAGGCTTGGGGGTCGTGTCTGGGCGATGAAGACCCAAACCTGAAGGAGCGCGCCATGGACCAAACCGCTGACATCCCGACTGGAAAAGATCCCGTCTGCGGCATGAGTGTCAAGATCACCGACACCAGCCGCAAGCACGATCATCAGGGCACCACCTACCACTTTTGCGGTGAAAAGTGCCGCACAAGGTTTAAGGCCGATCCCTATTTCTACCTGTCTGGCAATGCCAAGATCCGCGGCAAGCTGGCGGTGAAAGGGGTGTCCTACACCTGCCCGATGGACCCAGAGGTGGTGCAAGACACCCCGGGCACCTGCCCCAAATGCGGCATGGCGCTGGAGCCTATGACGCCTTCCACCGCGCCCTCGCCGGAACTGGCCGATTTCACCCGCCGCATGGGCATTTCCGCCGCCCTGTCGGTGCCCTTGGTGGTCTTGGCCATGGGGCCGATGTTGGGGCTTGGATTGCCCATGGCGTGGCATCCCTATCTGAACTATGCCCAAGCGGCCCTTGCCAGTCCGGTCGTTTTATGGGCCGCTTGGCCGTTTTTTCAACGCGCCCGCGATAGTCTGGCCAACCGCAGCCCCAATATGTGGACGCTGATTGGCTTAGGGGTGGCGGCGGCCTATCTGTACTCGCTGCTCGCCACCTTTGCCCCTTGGGTCTTTCCGCTAGCCTACCAAGGGGCGATGGGGGTCGAGACCTATTTTGAGGCCACTGGCGTCATCATCACCTTGGTCTTTCTGGGCCAAGTGCTGGAACTGCGCGCGCGTGCCCGCACCGGTGATGCGATCCGCGCTTTGATGGATCTGTCACCTGCCACCGCGTTTCGCGTACAGCCCGATGGCACGTTCGAGGTGCCGCTTGAAAACATCATCGCAGGCGACCTTTTGCGTGTGCGGGCAGCTGACAAAGTGCCCGTGGACGGCGAGGTGGTCGAGGGGGCCTCTTCGGTCGATGAAAGCCTGCTGACGGGCGAACCGCTGCCCGTAGAGAAAACCGTTGGGGCCGCGCTCACGGGTGGCACGTTGAACGGGTCGGGCACGCTGGTGATGCGCGCCACGCGGGTGGGTGCTGCGACTGTGCTGGCGCAGATTATTGATATGGTCTCGGCCGCGCGCCGCTCGCGTGCGCCCATTCAGGCGCTGGCCGATCGGGTGGCTGCATGGTTTGTGCCCACCGTGGTGGGTGTGGCGCTTGCGGCTTTTGCCGGATGGATGGCCTTTGGCCCAAGCCCGGGCTTTGTTTATGCGATGGCGGCGGCGGTGTCGGTGCTGATCATCGCCTGCCCCTGCGCCTTGGGATTGGCCACGCCGATTTCCATCACCACGGCGGCAGGGCGGGGGGCCTCGGTCGGGGTGTTGGTTAAAGACGCGGCAGCCCTTGAAAGCTTGGCCAAGGTCGACACGCTGGTGATCGACAAGACGGGAACCCTAACGTTGGGGCGGCCCCAAGTCAGCGATGTGGTGCCGTTGGGCGCCGACAGTGCTGAAACCCTGCTGGCCCTTGCGGCTGCGCTGGAACAGGGCGCAAGCCACCCCTTGGCCAAAGCCATCCTGCAAGCGGCAGCCGACAAGGGCTTGGACCTTCCCGCTGTCAGCCAGTTTGAAAGCCGCGCAGGTCAGGGCATTGTGGCGCAGCGCGGGGCCACCCGACTGGGTTTGGGCAACGAGGCCCTTCTTGCAAGCCTGAACGTCGCCGTTCCCCCCCAAGTGGCAGACCAGGCGAAATCCCTGCGCGCCATGGGCAAGACGGTGATGTTCCTAACCCAAGGCACCGACCTGTCGGCAATGATCGCCGCTGCTGACCCGATCAAACCCACCACTGCCCAAGCCCTGGCCACTCTTAAATCCCAAGGTATCACCATCATCATGGCCACGGGCGACGCCCAAGCCACAGCGCGCGCTGTAGCGCAAAGCCTTGGCCTGACCCAAGTTTCGGCGGGCCTTTTGCCTGCGGGCAAAGCCGCCCTGATCGCCCATCTTCGCGCCCAAGGCCATGTCGTCGCCATGGCGGGGGACGGCGTGAACGACGCCCCCGCATTGGCAGGCGCTAATGTTGGTATAGCCATGGGCCCCGGGTCGGATGTGGCGGTGGAAAGTGCCGGCATCACCCTGCTTGGCGGCGATCTGACAGGCATCGCCCGCGCCATCACTCTGTCGCGCGCCACGATGCGCAACATAAGGCAGAACCTGTTCTTCGCCTTTGGCTATAACGCGCTGTGCATTCCCATCGCTGCAGGCCTGCTTTACCCTGTCACGGGCCTTGTGCTGTCGCCGATGATTGCCGCCGCCGCGATGAGCCTGTCTTCCGTCTCAGTCATCACCAACGCTTTGCGATTGCGCGCCCTAAAACTTTGAACTCTTGCAACTGTGCCCAAATATCCTGACGCGAAGTTGGGCAGTTGAACCTTTGATGTGATCCAAAACAACGGGCCGAGGATGTCTCCTCGGCCCGTGTCCTTTGATCGCTTACTCTTAAAGGATCACTCCTCGAAGATCGACTTTTTGTGGGTGGCGTTGGGCACGAACAGGGCACCGATCACCACAGTCATGAGGGCGACCACAATCGCGTACCACAGGCCGGCATAGATGTTGCCAGATTGGGCCGAGATTGCGAAGGCGGTTGCGGGCAGCAGGCCGCCGAACCAGCCGTTGCCGATGTGGTAAGGCAGCGACAGGCCAGAGTAGCGGATGCGTGTCGGGAACAGTTCGACCAGCATGGCCGCAATCGGGCCGTAAACCATCGTCACCAGCACGATCAGGTAGGTCAGGATCGCGATGATCGTGACTTTCTGTGTCGTGAAAACATCCAAGATGTTTTCAGCTTTAGCAACGGTCAGATTGTCCTTGGTCACCAGCGGATAGCCCGCTGCAGTCAGGGCATCTGCCACGGCCTTATCAAAGGCGCCTTTGACGCCGCCCACTTTGGCTCCATCGGCATTGGCCGCATCAAGGGTTGCCAGCAAGGCTGCCGGAACGGCGGCACGGGCGGTGGCCAATGCAGCCTCTGCAGGTGCGACAGCGGCATTGGCGGCATCCAGCGCGGTTTGCGCTGTGGCTTTGGCCGCGTCATCGGCTGCGGCTTTCAGCGCCTTGTCTGCGGCGGCAACGCCCGACTTGGCCCCTGCCGTCGCCTTAACAGCCTCGTCCAGCGCCGTCACCAACGCAGGGTCGATGGCAGCTTTGGCGGCATCAACCACGGCTTTGGCCGCTGCGATATCTGCCGCGTTCACAGCCACGTCATAGGCCACAATCTCAGTCTCGCCGACTTTGATCACGGCCGGTTCGCCCGCGGGGCCATCGACCGAGACAGAGTTGACCGAGAAGCTGTACAGTTTGGCCTTCGAGATGTCACACGAGTTGGTGAACTTAACCGTGCCAGTCGGATTGAACTGGAACGAGCAATCCTCGGGGTCGGCTGTGACAGTAACCGGCGTTTGCTGTGCTGCGTGCAGCATCGGGTTGGCCGTTTGGGTCAGCAGCGTGAACACCGGCAGATAGGTGACCGCTGCAATCAAGCAGCCGGCCAGAATGATCGGCTTGCGGCCGATGCGGTCAGACAGGCGACCAAAGATGATAAAGCCGGCTGTGCCCAAAACCAGCGACCATGCCACAAAGACGTTGGCAGAGAAGCTGTCGACCTTGATCACGTTTTGCATGAAGAACAACGCGTAGAACTGGCCAGAATACCAGACCACAGCCTGACCCGCCGTCAAACCCAGCAGGGCGATCAGGGCGATTTTGCCGTTTTTCCAGTTGCCAAAAGCCTCGCGCAGCGGTGCTTTAGAGGCAGCGCCTTCTTCCTTCATCTTTTTGAAGGCCGGGCTCTCGTTCATTTGCAAACGGATGTACAGTGAGATCAGCAACAAGATGATCGACCCGAGGAACGGAATGCGCCAGCCCCAAGCGTTGAAGGCCTTCATCATCGAGGGCGACCCATCCGCCGCCATCACGGCATTGCCTGCCGCGTCCAGTACGGCCACGTCGGGATAGGCGCCATTGATATAGCCCTGCACCGAGATGATCACGATCAGCGACAGCAGCAGACCCAGCGTTGCCGTGGTTTGGATGAAGCTGGTGAAATAGCCACGCTGACCAGCTGGGGCGTGTTCGGCCACGTAAACCGCAGCGCCACCATATTCGCCGCCCAAAGCCAAGCCCTGCAACATCCGCAACGCGATCAGGATGATCGGGGCTGCGATGCCCCAAGATTGGTAGCCCGGCAGCATACCAACCAAGAAGGTCGATGCGCCCATGATCAAGATCGTGGCAAGGAAGGTGTATTTCCGCCCGATCAAGTCACCCATTGCGCCAAAGAACAGCGCCCCGAACGGCCGCACGATAAAGCCTGCGGCAAAGGCCAGCAGGGCAAACACGTTGCGGGTCGCTTCGGGGAAAGCGGTGAAGTAATTAGCGCCGATAATCGCCGCCAACGAGCCGTAAAGATAAAAGTCATACCATTCAAAGATTGTGCCTGCCGAGGAGGCAATGATGACTTTGCGCTCCTCTCGGGTCATGGGGCGCGAGCGGTTGCTCGCGTCGGACGGTTGTTTTGCCATTGTCTCACTCTCCCTTTACGCTCGCCTTTCTTGGCGGGCTAACTAAACAGACGGTGTTACGCGCCTGTTCTCTTTGGTCCGGCCCTGCAAAGGGCGGGGTGTCGTATATCAAATCTTGTCGAAGGATCCAGTCAAACTTTGTTCATGCGATTGGCGATAAGGTCATCTACCACCGCAGGATCGGCCAGCGTCGATGTGTCGCCCATCGCCGCAAAATCATTCTCGGCGATCTTGCGCAGAATGCGGCGCATGATTTTGCCAGAACGCGTCTTGGGCAGACCGGGGGCCCATTGGATCAGATCTGGGGTGGCAATCGGGCCAATCTCGGTGCGCACCCATTTGACCAGTTCTTTGCGCAGCTCTTCGGAAGGGTCGATGCCGCGCATCAAGGTGACATAGGCATAGATGCCTTGGCCTTTGATGTCGTGCGGATAGCCCACCACAGCGCTTTCGGCGACCTTGGGATGGGCGACCAGGGCGGATTCGACCTCTGCCGTGCCCAAGCGGTGGCCCGAGACGTTCAAGACGTCATCCACCCGTCCGGTGATCCAATAGTAGCCGTCCGCATCGCGGCGGCAACCGTCGCCGGTGAAGTAATACCCCGGGTATTGGGCGAAATAGGCCTCTTCAAAGCGCTTGTGGTCGCCCCACAGGGTGCGCATCTGGCCCGGCCAACTGTCGGCAATGCACAAGACGCCATCCGTTTCGGTGGCCGTTTGCACTTGGCCATTGGCGGCATCCAGCACCTCTGCGCGCACGCCGAAGAAGGGCTTGGTGGCCGAACCGGGCTTTTGCGCAATCGCTCCGGGCAGGGGCGTGATGATATGCCCGCCGGTTTCGGTCTGCCAAAAGGTATCGACGATAGGGCATTTGCCCTTGCCGATATTGGTGAAATACCAGTTCCACGCCTCGGGGTTGATCGGTTCTCCGACCGACCCCAGCAAGCGCAGCGACGAAAGGTCGTGCTTTTCGATCGGATCGGTGCCCATCGCCATCAGACTGCGGATCGCGGTGGGGGCGGTGTAGAACTGGGTGACTTTGTGCTTGGCAATCACCTCCCAGAAGCGGCCTGCGTCTGGATAGGTGGGCACGCCTTCAAACATCACGCTTGTCGCCCCATTGGCCAAGGGGCCGTAGACGATATAGCTGTGCCCCGTCACCCAACCCACATCGGCGGTGCACCAAAAGACATCGCCGTCTTTGTAATCAAAGGTCATCTCATGCGTCATGGCCGCATAGACCAGATAGCCAGCGGTCGTATGAACCACGCCCTTAGGCTTTCCGGTCGAGCCCGAGGTGTACAAGATGAACAGCGGGTCTTCGGCCCCCAATTCGGTATAGGGGCAATAGGGGGCGGCTTGGGCCATCTCGGCTTTCAGGTCAAAATCGCGGCCTTCGGTCCAATGGGTTTCATCGCCGGTGTGTTTGACAACCAAGCATTGCACCGAATCCTTGCAATGTAGCAGGGCCTGATCGGCGTTCGATTTCAGCGGTGTCTTCTTGCCAGCGCGGGGGCCGTAATCGGCGGTGATCACTACCTTGGCTTCGGAATCATTGATGCGGTTGGCCAGCGCATCTGGCGAGAAGCCGCCAAAGACCACCGAATGAATGGCCCCGATCCGCGCACAGGCCAGCATGGCATAGGCCGCTTCGGGGATCATGGGCATGTACAGCACCACGCGGTCGCCCTTGGTCACGCCGTGGGCTTTGAGCACATTGGCCAGACGGCAGGTTTGTTCCAAAAGCTCGGCGTAGGTGATGTGGCGGGCGGGGGTTTTGGGATCATCGGGTTCCCAGATGATCGCGGTCTGGTTGGCGCGCTTGACCATGTGGCGGTCGATGCAATTGGCCGAGACGTTGGTGGTGCCGTCTTCGTACCACTTGATAGAGACTTCGCCAAGTTTGAACGTGGTGTTCTTGACCTTGGTGAACGGCTTGATCCAGTCGATGCGCCGCCCTTCGGTGGCCCAGAACGTGTCAGGATCCGCCATCGAGGCTGCATAGCGCGCCGCATAGCCCGCAGGCGTCACATTGGCCTGTGCGACAAATTCTGCGCTGGCCGTGTAAAGTGCCGGTGCCCGATCGTCCATTCTTTCCCCCCTAGGTCAGCCCCACAGCCCCGTTTTTCCCGGCTGAAAGCCCTGTCTTCATATTCGAAGCTTAAAATCTATCGCAAGTCCTAGCTTTCAAGAAAGCCAAAGTGGCGGTCATGTATACCATCGCATACTTTATAGCAATCATAGGTTTATTGCCGGTGTCTTTACAGGCCAAACCATCGCACGCGCAAGAAAATATCCACATTTAGGATGTGCGCGACCGAAAGTTTTTCTTCTAAACCGGCGCAAAATCGACAGCGTGCTGTCATAATGGCGAATCAAGCGCGCTGAGGGTTTCAATATAGCGCACCAAGGGCGGGGCGAGGCCGGCTTTTTCTAAGATGCGGCGTTGGCCGGGGCGCACACCTAGCAGCACCATTTGCCCGCCCTTGCGCTGCGTGCGCAACGCCAACAAGTCCAAGGCGCGCGCGCCCGAACTGTCCACATAGTCAAGCGCTGTCAGGTCCAGAACAAAATGGCGCGGGTGTTCGGCGATTTGGTCCAGCACCGCGCCGGTTTGGGCAGCGGCGCCAAAGAAATAAGGCCCCGACAGGCGCACCACCACGCGGTCGGCGCGGTCCGCATCCTCGCCCGCAGCAATCACCGCGCTGTGCGACATGCGCTGCAAAAAGACCAGTCCGGCCAGCGCAAACCCCACGACAATGCCTTCGGTTAAATCGCGCAGCACCACCAAAAGAAAGGTCACCACCACAATCAGCGCATCGCTGCGCGAGGTGCGCAAAAGCATCCAGAACTGCGCTTTGCCCGCCATGTTCCACGCCACCACGCTAAGGAGCCCCGCAAAAACCGCCATTGGCACAAACGACACCAAGGGTGCCAGCGCCACCATAAAGCCCAGCACAAAGACCGCATGCAGCATCCCTGCCACAGGCCCCTTGGCCCCCGCGCTGTGGTTGGTGACAGTGCGCGCCACAGCCCCCGTGGCATAGATACCGCCAAAAAACGACACCACGATGTTGGCGGCCCCTTCGGCGAAAAGTTCAATCGCGGGGCGGTGGTGGTTGCCCGAAAGACCATCGGCCACTTGGGCTGACAACAGGCCCGTGATCGCCCCAAGCAGGCTGAACTGTAAGGCAAAGGGCAAGCTGCGCTGGATCATCGGCCACGACAGGTCCGGCCAGACGGGCGCGGGCAGAAATCGGGGCAGGGTGCCAAAACGGTCGCCCACCAGTTCTAACGGCAGATGAAAGGCCCACACACCCAAGCTTACCCCCACCACAGCCAACAGCAGATTGGGCCAATGCGGGCGCAGCTTTTTGATAAGGTGCAAGGCGGCGATGGTCACCAAGGCTACAGCCATAGCCTGCGGGGAAAACGTCTCGCGCACGGCCCAAAGGGCGGAAAGCTTGTCAAAGACGGCGGGCGGTTCAACCCCCGCAAGCCGAAGGCCCAACAGTTCTTTCAACTGGCTGATGAAGATGATGACGGCAATGCCAGAGGTAAACCCAATGGTCACCGGATAGGGCAGAAATTTGACGTAACTGCCCAGCTTCAGCCCGCCCGCCGCCATCAGAATAAAGCCGGACAAAAAGGTTGCGACCATCAACCCCTCCACCCCAATCTGTGCCACACAAGCCGACACGCCGACAATAAATGCCCCCGCAGGCCCGCCGATCTGATACCGCGATCCGCCCAAGGCTGATACGATGAACCCGCCGACAATGGCCGTAAACAGCCCCCGCTCTGGCCCAAGGCCAGAGGCGATGGCGATGGCCATCGACAAGGGCAGCGCCACAATCGCCACCGACAGCCCCGCCATAGCATCAGCGCGCAGGTCGGCCCAATGATAGCCCTCGCGCAGAACAGTGATGATTTTGGGCAAGAATTCAGCACCGCGGTGCCGTGGGGCGGTATGGTTGGGATCGCTCATGGGTTTGTCCCCGAAAGGGGCTCCGGTCAAAGGGCGCAGACTTTGGGGTCGCAATTGCGATGTGCCGCTTTGCACAGGGCAGCCCAAGACGCCTTAGGCGAAAGGATCAACCAGATAGCGCACCTCTGTCAAGCACAGGCCTTGTGGCGGGGCCACGCTGCCACAGGCGGCGCGGTCACGCGCGTCTAAGGCCTGACCCACCCGCTCAGGCGCCCAAGCCCCAGAACCCACCCGCACCAAAGTGCCCACCATCGAGCGGACCTGATTGTGCAGGAACGAACGCGCGCGCAACGCAAAGTGGTACTCTGTGCCATGGGGCAAGGTTTGGGTGGTGATTGTCACCTCGTCCAGCGTTTTGATCGGGCTGTTGGCTTGGCAAAGGGCGGATCGGAACGTGGTGAAATCGTGATGCCCAACCAAATGCTTGGCACCTTGCTGCATCGCCCCAAGATCCAGCGGCGTCAGCAAATGCCAAACTTGGCCCCTTTCCAGAATGGGCGGCGCGCGGCGGCACAGGATGCGGTAAAGATAACGCCGTTCGATGGCGCTGAAGCGGGCGTGAAACTCTTCTGGCACTTCAGCGCAGGCCAAAATCGCCACGGGCAAAGGGCGCAGGTGATGGTTTAGCGCCTGCGACAGGCGAAAGGCGTCCCAGTGTTTGGCCAGATCGATATGCGCCACTTGCCCGCGCCCATGCACGCCCGTGTCGGTGCGCCCCGCGGCGGCAATGGTGTGCGGCCCCGGTTCCAACTTGGCCAAGGCGGCCTCGACCGCGGCTTGGACTGAAGGCTGGCCCTGCGCCTGTCTTTGCCACCCGTTAAAGGGCGCGCCGTCATATTCGATCTTAAGGGCAAAGCGGGGCATCTTTAGGGACCAAGCGGTATGAGTTCTGTGTCCTTGGTTTCCAATATAGGTATTTGGGCCAAGATGAAGATGTCACACCGCACCTAGCCGTTTGAAGCGGCTTTCGCAACGGGGGGGCTAACTTTGCCGGGCCAGACGGCCTATGTATCTTGGGAAAGAGACGGGAGGCAAAGGTGGGTGCAGCCGATGGAATGGCGGGGGTGTGGCGGGGCAAAGTGATGCCTGATCGTGTGGTGCGCCTTGGCGTGACGGGCCTGTCGCGGGCGGGAAAGACGGTCTTTATCACCAACCTTGTGGCCAATTTGCTTGCACGGGGGCGGATGCCAGCGCTGCGCGCGGCAAATCGGATAGAGGCGGTTTATTTGCATCCGCAACCCGACATGACCCTGCCGCGTTTTGCCTTTGAAGATCATTTGGCCGCTATGACGGGCGATCATCCTCATTGGCCGCAATCGACGCGATCTGTGTCGGAACTGCGCCTGAGTTTTCGGATGCGTCCGTGCGGCGTGCTTGGCCGCGTTTTGGGGCCGCAAGTGGTGCATCTGGATATCGTGGATTACCCCGGCGAGTGGCTGTTGGATCTGGGACTGCTGGAGAAATCTTATGAAAACTGGTCCGAGGCTGTGTTGCAGCGCCTGTCAAGGCGGGACGAGGGGGCGGCTTTTCTTGCCCTGGCGCGCGCAGAGGATGGATCTTTGGCGCTAGATGAACCCAAGGCAGCGGCTTTGGCCTTTGCCTTTACCGCTTATCTGCAAGCCGCCCGCCAAGCTGGCCAGTCTGACTGCACGCCTGGGCGCTTTTTGCTGCCCGGTGATCTTGCAGGCGCCCCGGCCTTGACTTTTGCCCCCTTGCCCAAGCCGGCAAGCCTGCCCAAAGGCTGCCTATGGGCCGCGATGCAGGCACGGTTTGAGGCCTATAAGGCCCAAATCGTGCGCCCCTTCTTTCGCGACCACTTCGCCCGCATCGACCGCCAGATCGTGCTGGTCGATGTGATGGAGGCCGTCTACCGTGGCCCTGCAGCGGTCGAAGACCTGCGCCGCACCTTGGCAGAGGTGCTGCAGGCCTTCCGCCCCGGCAAGCGCGGCTGGTTAGACCGCATCATAGGCACAAAGCGGGTCGAGCGGATCTTGTTTGCTGCGACCAAGGCCGATCACCTACACCACCGCCAGCACCCCAATCTGACGGCCTTGACCGAGGCCCTGTTGGACCAGGCCAAGGCGCAGGCGGATTTCGCTGGGGCCGAGACGCAGGCACTGTCCCTCGCCAGTCTGCGCTGCACGGTCGAAGATGAAATCCCGCGTGACGGCGTGATCCTTGATGCCGTGCGTGGCCGTCTGGCCGATGGGCGGCGTGTTGCGCTTTATCCGGGCGAACTGCCCAGCGATCCGGCCCGCCTTTTGGCTGCGGCCCGCGGGGGGGCAGCACGCTGGCTCAATGCAGATTTTGCGCGGATGGATTTCGAACCTGCCCGTTTTGCGGGACGCCCGGGATCTGGCCCACCGCATATCCGCCTTGACCGCGCGGCAGAGTTTCTTTTCGGTGACAAGCTTTAAGCATAAAGGCAAAGCCAATGGTGCTGCATTTGGAAGACCCGCTCAAAGCCCCTGCGATGATCGAGGTGCGCGCAGAGTTTGATCCCGGCGCTGACCTTTTTGAGGATCTGCCCGCGTCCAGTGCGGCGGTGGCTTCTGTGGAAGCCGCCTTTCGCACGGCCACCCGCCGCTGGTCAGGCTTTGGCCGCTTTGGCGCTTGGGTTTTTGGCAGCTTGTTCGTGCTTGTCCTGGCAGTGCAGGCATGGCGGTTTGTAGCAGGCCTTTGGGCCTTTGCCCCGACTTTGGGGTATTTGGCTTTCGGTTTGATTGGCTTGGCGCTGGGAATTGTCGGCCTGCAGATCTGGCGCGAAGCCTTGGCGTTTTTGCGCTTGGCGCAACTGGACAGCATCCGCCAAGCCGCGCGTCGGGCCCATGCGACGGCCGATCTGGCCCAAGCGCGGGCCGTCGTGGCGCGGCTGGACAAGCTTTACGCCGCCCGCCCCGAAATGGGGGCGGCACGCGGGCAGCTAAGCCAGACCCAAACCGACATCTTTGATGCTGACATGGTTCTGGCGGCTGCAGAACAGGCTTTAATCCTGCCCTTGGACGCAATCGCCCGCGCCGAGGTAGAGGCCGCGACCCGGCAAGTGGCCGTGGTGACAGCCTTGATCCCCCTGGCCTTGGCCGATGTGGGCACAGCCCTTTTGTGCAACCTGCGCATGATCCGCCGCTTGGCCGAAATTTACGGCGGGCGGGCAGGGGCCTTGGGATCGTGGCGTTTGTTGCGTCAGGTGTTCGTGGCACTTCTGGCTTCGGGGGCTGTGGCGCTGACCGATGACCTGATCGGCTCTTTTGCCAGCGGCGGGATTTTGGCCCGCCTATCGCGGCGGTTTGGCGAAGGGGTGGTGAATGGCGCTTTGACGGCACGGGTGGGCTTGGCCGCAATGGAGATTTGCAGGCCTTTGCCCTTTGATGTGGGCCAATGCCCGGGCGTCTCGGCCACTGTCGCACGCGCCTTGGCCGGACTGGCGAGCCGCAAGCCAGGGGCGGATGATCCCACCTAAAGGGGCAGGCTATTTTGCGCGAAACTTCTGGGCAAGCTTTTCTAGGGCACTTAAAGGGCTTGGCGCAGGATCTTGCAGGGCTTTGACGGGGCTGTCTGCCAGGGTTTCGGGTGCTGCGCGCGGGGCCTTGCGCGGGGGCGAGACTCGCAGGGCCACCAAGTTCAAGAATGCCGCCGTATCGCCAGCCGCCAGCACGGCGGCGCCGTCCGAGATGCCATCCAACAGCGGGTCTAGCCAGTCACGGTCGGCCTTGGAAAAGTCATGCAATACATATCCGGCCACAGCGTCTTTATGGCCAGGATGGCCAATGCCCAACCGCACACGGCCATAGGCCTCGCCCAAATGCGCATGGATCGAGCGCAGGCCATTATGCCCAGCATGGCCTCCGCCCATTTTGGTGCGCAGTTTGCCGGGGGCAAGGTCTAGCTCGTCATGAAAGACCACCACATCTGCCAAAGGTAATTTGTAAAAAGCAACGGCCCCATGAACTGATTGGCCCGACAAGTTCATGAAAGTTTCGGGCTTGAGCAAAGCGACTTTTTCAGCGCCCAAACGCCCCTCGGCCATCAGGCCGTGATGCGCCTTGCGCCAGGGTCCAAAACCGTGGTCAGCCCCAATCCGTTCTAGCGCCATAAATCCGATGTTGTGGCGGTGGCCGGCATAGTCCGGCCCCGGATTGCCCAGACCAACGAAAAGTTTCATGTAGCCCCCACGCCGTTGGATGGTGTCAAGTTTGGCGATCTTACCGCCAAAAGACAAGCGGGCGGCAATCGCTTGCCGCCCGCTGTCAAAAAACACTGGTGATCAGGAAAGATCAGCCTTCAGCGGCAACCAACCCTGCGGGAGCCGAGATATTTGCGATCACAAAATTGCGTGCAATCGTTGGCTTCACCCCTTCGGGCAGTGTGGCGTCGCTGATGTGGATGACATCGCCAATCACCTTACCGGTCAGATCAACCGTGATGTGATCAGGAATGTCGCCCGCCATCACGTCCAATTCCACTTCCGGGCGCACCACGGTCAATGTGCCGCCACGCTTCAACCCGGGGCTGGCCTCGTGGTTGATGAAGGTCACATGGATGTGCAAAACAACACGCGATTCGTCGTTCAGGCGCATAAAGTCGACATGGGTCGGAAGATCGCGAACCACATCGCGCTGAACGCCACGGCACACGACGTGAACGTCGGGATGGCCGGGAACCTTCAGGTTGAAAAGGGTCTGCAAGAAGCGCCCTGCCTTCAGGTGCTTCAAAAGGTAGTTATAGGCTACATTGATGGCGACAGGCTCTTGCCCATCCCCGTAGACTATTCCGGGTACGTATCCCTCGCGACGAGCTTGGCGGGCGGCCCCCTTGCCTGTCCCCGTACGTACCTCGACGTTCAGATCGTTGATCTGGCGTGCCATAGGTGTTCTCCTGTTATGGTCCGCCATCCTCCAAGGGTGCATGGCGCGACTGGGGGGCTATAGCGGGGAAAATCCCCAAGGGGAAGGCGCATCAGCCCGCTTTTTGCAGCTTTTGGGCGAAAATCAAGCCGACTATTTGCCCTTTGACGCAATACTCTCGCCGAAGGCCATCCCTCGCCGGTTGGCGGCACGCCACAGGCGAGAAAAAAACATTGCGCGGCACGCGCTCTTTTGGATCAAGGCTGGCGACATTGTGCTGCGGCTTGCTTGAGTTTCCTGCCCCCTTTGGCTAAACAGGGCGCAGGATTAAGGGGACCTTCATGCGCATTCACAGCGATCTGGCTGATACCATCGGCAACACGCCACTTCTTAAGCTTAAACGCGCCTCGCAGATGACGGGCTGCACGATCTTGGGCAAGTGCGAGTTTCTGAACCCCGGCCAGTCGGTCAAAGACCGCGCTGCTTTGTATATCATCAAGGATGCGGTGGCCAAAGGGCTGCTAAAACCCGGTGGCACGATTGTCGAGGGGACGGCGGGCAATACCGGCATAGGTTTGGCCTTGGTCGGCGCATCCATGGGCTTTCGCACTGTGATTGTGATCCCCGAAACCCAGTCGCAAGAAAAGAAAGACATGATCCGCCTGGCGGGCGCTGAACTGGTGCAAGTGCCAGCAGTGCCCTATAAGAACCCCAACAACTACGTGCGCTATTCAGGCCGTTTGGCCGAGGCTTTGGCGCGCACCGAACCCAATGGGGGGATCTGGGCCAACCAGTTTGACAATCTGGCCAACCGCACCGCCCATATCGAAACCACCGGCCCCGAGATTTGGGAACAGACCGGCGGTAACGTCGATGGTTTTATCTGTGCAGTGGGATCTGGTGGCACTTTGGCAGGTGTGGGCATGGCTTTGCAGCCCAAGGGCGTCAAAATTGGTCTGGCCGATCCCGAAGGGGCAGCCCTGCACGCCTTTTATTCCAGCGGCAAGTTTGAAAGCCCCGGATCGTCCATTACCGAAGGCATCGGCCAAGGCCGCATCACCGCCAATTTAGAAGGCTTCACCCCCGATTTCAGCTACCGCATTCCGGATGCCGAGGCTTTGCCCTTGGTATTTGAGATGCTGGAAGAGGAAGGCATTTGCCTTGGCGGATCCTCGGGCATCAACATCGCGGGCGCCATGCGGATGGCGCGCGAGATGGGGCCGGGCAAGACCATCGTCACCATCCTGTGCGACTATGGCAACCGCTACCAATCCAAATTGTACAACCCCACATTCCTGCGCGAAAAAGGCCTGCCCGTGCCCCGTTGGCTCGAGCGCGCGCCATCTAACATCCCAACCGTCTTCGAAGACGCATGACCCAAGCAGGCCAAAGGGTCTGCAAAACGCTTCGCCTTATGGCGGTGATGACCCTTGGGTTGAGTTTTCTGTGTGCTTTGCCCAGTGCCGCGCAAAACACAGGCGGCAGTGCGCCGGGGGCGCCCAGCAGTCTTCAAAGCCCGCTGGATGGCACCGATGCTCCCGTCTCGGGCGGCTTTGCCCCCCAAAGTGGCGGAACCAAGCCGAAGGTTGCAGTCAGCGGCGGCGCCAGTGGCGGCGCGTTGGATTATCAGGGCTGGGCGCGTATGGCCGCGCGGGCGGAAACCGCCCTATCCAATGCAGCCATCCCAGATGCGGGCTTGGAAACCATCCGACTGGAACTGACCCGCTGGCGCGCCCAATTGCTAGAGGCGCAAAGCGCCAACTCCACCCGTATCGCGACCCTGAAAGACCAGATCGCAGCCTTGGGCGACGTGCCAGTTGATCCTGCCAGTGAAGATGCCGATATCACCACACGCCGCACCGAATTGGCCGCGCAGATGACACGGTTGCAAGCCCCCGGCTTGGCCGCTGATGAAGCCTATCGCCGCGCCGATGGCCTGATCCGCGAGATTGACCGCGTCTTGCGCGAACGGCAGGCGGATGCGCTGCTGAAACTATGGCCCAATCCGCTTAATCCCGTTCATTGGAAAGATGCGCTTGGCGCACTGACCACCTCGGCGTCGACAATTTGGGACGAGACCGCGCTGAAAGCCGCCGATCCGCGCGCGCGGGCGACATTGGCCGACACGCTCCCGCTGACCTTACCTTTGCTGGCCTTTGCCTTTTTGGCCCTATGGCGCGGGCGCTTTTGGGCTGAACGTTTGGTTTTGCGCCTGCGCCCACCTGCCACGGCGCGCGGACAGCGAGTCTTGAGTTTTGGCAGCTCTCTTGGGCAGATCATTGTGCCGGTTCTGGCCTGCGCTGCCTTGGGGGAAGCATTGCGCCTGTCGGCTCTGCTGGGCCCTGTGGGTGTGCAAATTGCCTCCGCTTTGGTCCCGATGGGCACCGCCCTTTTCGCCGCCGCTTGGCTGGGCGCGCAGGTCTTTCCGGTTGCGGTTTACCCTGGCTTGATGCTGAACTTGCCTGCAGATCGGCGCGCCTTGGGCCGTGATTTGACGACGGCTTTTGGCGCAGTTTTGGCGTTGGATATGCTGCGCCGCGTTGCGATGGCCGATATTTTGGTCAGCGATGCCGCCACTGCGGTTCTAAGCCTTCCTGCCATTTTGGCGGCGGCTTTCATCTTGGTGCGGTTGGGCCAACTGATGCGCCAATCGCGCGCCACTGCGGCGGATCAAGGCAACGTCACCTATCGCAACCGATTGCTGGATCTTCTGGCGCGCGGCGTCATTGTGTTCGGCACGCTTGGCCCTTTGTTGGCCGTGCTGGGCTATATCTCGGCGGCGGCACAACTGGTCTTTCCCACCGCTTTGACGCTGGGGTTGGTGGCCGTTCTTTACCTTGTTCAGCTGCTGATCGGCGAGGTCTATGGGCTTTTGATGCGCACCGAAGAGGCGCAAGACACGCTTGTGCCGGTGCTGATCAGTTTTGCTTTGGCCTTGGCCATGTTGCCCGCCGTGGCGCTGATTTGGGGCGCGCGGGTGGCCGACCTGACCGAGCTTTGGACCCGCTTTAAAGACGGCTACCAACTGGGCGACACGCGTATATCGCCAACCGATTTCTTGCTGTTCGCGGTGATCTTTGGCATCGGCTTGTCTGCCACGCGGTTGCTGCAGGGGGCCTTGAAATCCTCGATCCTGCCGCGCACCTCGCTTGACCAAGGCGGCCAGAATGCGGTGGTGTCGGTTCTGGGCTATGTGGGCATTTTTGTCGCAGCGCTTGTGGCCATCAACTCTAGCGGAATTGACCTGTCGGGAATTGCCATTGTGGCCGGTGCTTTATCGGTCGGCATCGGCTTTGGCTTGCAGACTGTGGTGTCGAACTTTGTGTCTGGCATCATCTTGCTGATCGAACGCCCGATCAGCGAAGGCGATTGGATCGAGGTCGGCCCCGTTCAAGGGATCGTCACCTCGATCTCGGTGCGCTCGACCCGTATCCAAACCTTTGACCGGTCTGATGTGATCGTGCCCAATTCTGACCTGATCTCGGGTCGGGTGACCAATTGGACGCGGTTTTCGCTGACTGGCCGCCTGATCGTGGTGGTTGGGGTGCCTTATACCGAAGACAGCCGCCGCGTGGCGCAAATTCTGCGCGAGATCGCCGAGGCACAGCCCATGGTGCTGTTATCGCCCCCACCTTTGGTGGCCTTTATGGGCTTTCAGGCCGAGATGATGCAGTTCGAACTGCGCGTCATTCTGCGCGATGTGAATTTTCAGGTCGAAGTGCGCAGCGAAATCAATCACCAGATCGCTGCCCGCTTTCGCAGCGAAGGCATTCCCTTCACCTCTGCCCACCGTGACCATTTGCAACGCCTTGCCAATGAACAAACGGCCGAGGCGGAAGCCTTGGCCCAAGAAACCGACTCGATCGCAGCCGTCCGGGCGATCTTGGCCACGCCCTTGCCCGCAGAAAGACCGAAATGACCGAGCTTGTGTTTCGAGATGACCCCTATTTGATGAAAGAAAAGGCCGTGGTGTTGGCCCATACGCCGGAAGGCGGCATCGTCGTTTCGGCCTCGGTGTTTTACCCCACCGGTGGCGGGCAACCCGGCGACAGCGGATGGATTGATTGGGAGGGCGGGCGCTTGCCTATTGCAACAGCGCTGAAGGTCGACGGCGGCGTGGCGCTGGTGCCCGCCGAGGCCCGCGCCATGCCCCCTGTCGGCGCACTTGTGCACCAGCATCTGGATTGGGAGCGCCGCTTTGGCCATATGCGCATCCACACGGCCCTGCACCTGCTGTCGGTCGTCATCCCCTTGCCGGTGACCGGCGGGCAGATCGGGGCTGATCGCGGCAGGCTTGACTTCGCCATGCCCGAGGTGCCGCCCGAAGCCGCGCTGTGGGAAGAGGCGATCAACCGCCTGATCGACCGCGACCTGCCTGTCACACAAGACTGGATCACCGACGACGATTTGGCCGCCAACCCTGCCTTGGTCAAAACTCTCTCCGTGCGCCCGCCATCAGGGCAGGGCAGGGTGCGGCTGATCCGCATCGGGCAGGGCGAGGGGCAGATTGATCTGCAACCTTGCGGCGGCACCCATGTCGCACGCACCAGCGAGATCGGGCGCGTCACCATTGGCCGGATCGAAAACAAGGGCCGCCAAAACCGGCGGGTTCATCTGCAACTGGGCGATTAAATCAGGCGGAATTGCGCGCTACCTTCCGCCTTGGCCGATTTAACGGCATCCTTGCGCGCCATGGGCAAATCCATCTGCGCGCCGGCCAAAAGGTCGTCGATGGTGACAATTTGCAACCGGTCATCCTCGCGTTCTAACAACGGGTGCTTGAACTTGCCCGCCGCTTGGATTTGATTGCGCATCGCTTTGGTCGGCGGATCCATCGAGATTAAAATCCCGAATTCGGCCTTTTCACGTTGGCGGTCGGAATTGAGCGTGGCCAAAGTGGCGCGATTGGCCCCGCCGGATTTCACCTGAAAAACCGCCTTGCCGTTGGTGTCTTTGTCCAGCAAGAAATACGCTACCCCGTCAATCCCGCCATCCGCGCCCTTTTTGTCATTGATGCGGGCTTGGTTGTTCGAATAGGTCAGCACCGCCCATTTTTCAAATTCCTTGCGGGTCTTATCATCGCGCCGATTGGCCAAGGCGCGCGCCGATTCAATATCACGCGGCACCCCGTCAAGTTTGATATTCGCTTCGATCTGCGGCCAGGTTTCGGGGTATTTGTCTTGCAAACGTTTGAGGATCAGCGAGATGGATTGATAGGTGATATCAATCCCGATCCATTTGCGGTTTAATCTTTGGGCCACAGCGATGGTGGTGCCACACCCGCAATAGGCATCAAGCACCGTGTCGCCTTCGTTGGACGAGGCTTTGAGGATGCGCTCTAGCAGGGCTTCGGGCTTTTGGGTGGGGTAGCCGAGGCGTTCTGCGGACTGCGAGGAGATCATCTCGATGTCATCCCAGAGGTTCGAAACTGGTCTGCCCTGAACTTCGTCTAAGTACCTACGCCTACGAATTCTTCCCGTTTTTGATTTTGGAAATTCGAGCTTTCCTTCGTCATCCCAAGTCATCATTTTCTCTAATGAAATTGCCCAACCATTTGGTGGTGGAGGATATCCCTTGTATTCGTAAATAAGATTTTTCCGATAAGAAGGACTTGCCAAATTGTCGATCTGATACTTTCGACCATTTTCGTCAGTATGGCGAAAAGCCTTGATCAAATAATCTTGATACTTTGGTGCATCCATGTTGAATTGAGATTCAAAGAAAGTATGACTTGACTTGGAATAGAAAAATATTGCATCAGTTGCGTTTCAAAAGCGAGAGGATTTGTGATTAGTTTCTCCACGCCCAGTTTTACGTTTCCAAATAATCTCATTCAAAAAATCCCCACCCTGCCCACAAAACACCGCATCCAGCACCAGTTTCAGATAATGGCTCGCCGTCGGGTCGCAGTGCAGATAAAAACTCCCCGTGGGTTTCAGCACGCGGTGAATTTCGACAATCCGCTGGGTCATATGCACCAGATAGGCCAAAAGCGCCCCGCGTTTAAGCACCTTTTCCAGCCCGCGGATCAGTTCGACCGTTTGTTCCGTCAAACGGCCCGATTGCAACTGCGCGATGTCGGTAATCCAGTCCAACCCGGCAACCGCCTCGTCGCCCCATTCCCAAGTGTCCACAAAAGCCTGCGCCTGCGCACGATCCTCGCTGCCCTGATTGTTGTAAATCTGAAAATTGTTGCGTTTGGAATTGAACGGCGGGTCAATGTAGCACAAATCCACCGAATTATCCGCGATCTTGCTGCGCAAAACGTCCAGATTATCGCCATAAAACAGCCGGTTCGCAGGGTTTGGCGGGCTTGGCCTGGGCGGGGTCGGTCTGTTGGCTGCCAAAATCTATCCTTTCAAATCACGCAGACGGCTTCAAAACCCTCCGAAGCCCTGCCCGCATCATCCAAGACGAAGTTTAATAAAAGGTTAACCAGCCCACCCTGTCCCCATTCCCGCCCCCCACAATTTCCCCCACGCCCCCTTGCAGTCCCGCCGCCCCCCCGTGTAAGTACCCGCCACGGACAGGTGGCCGAGTGGTCGAAGGCGCACGCCTGGAAAGTGTGTAGGCGGGGAACCGTCTCGAGGGTTCGAATCCCTCTCTGTCCGCCAAATTCACTTACCAAAACCGCATATGGGCCCTAAAGGGGCCTTTTTTTGTTTTGGTTTCAAAGGGGTTTAGCTTTGGTGGCCGCCCTACAGAGACTGACATTGGGCTCAAAATCAGTCTCTGAACTCCCCGCGTCTCTTTTCATCCGCTCCTTATTGGACGCGAGACGGTCGAAAAAGCCACGAAATTTCATAACTTTATGGAACTCATCCGTGCCAAAATTGAACGGGCTTTCTTGGTTGTCTGTGTGGGCAGAGACATCCAAGGGCGGCGTTTTGCGTCGAAAGGTTGCGTATGTTTGTGCTACGTCACTGATGACCATCCGACCTTGGGGTCTTAGCATGGCAAGATATCGAACGCGCCGTGGACAATTGAAGCAAACGAGCTGGTCGTCGCAGATTACTTCGCGATGTGGGCCGTGGATATAGCCGCGCTCCCATAGTCCAAGTTAAATTCTTGTTCAGGTGGGGAAAGAGTTGATGCGGGCGGGTTTCGACGTTTGGAGCCTGATCGGACACCGACAGTCGATGATATTGTCATGCCACTTCATTCGGTCCACAGTTGCGGTTGTCAACGTAGTTAAACAGATCGAGGATGTTGCGGACCTGATCGTAATCGTCCGGGTGGTAAGTTTTGTGATTTCCCGCTGTCGAGAGCCTGTTCAAGTCATTGAACGCTGAACTGATCTTGCGAGGCAAATGGCAAGACCGCCATTTGCTCAAACTCATTATCTTCAAATCCATCAATGGTCTTTGCAACCAGCGCCAAAAACGATCCGCCCTTCAGCTGTAAATCATCAAGCGCCTTCCGCCTTAGGTCAGCCCAACGTTTGCTCCTGACTGAAACTGTCCAAGTGCGACGATAGAATGGCTATTTGACCAAAACGACGAGGCTGCTCGTCGGCAGGCTGATGGGCGTTTCTGACCCAATCGCTGGGGGCGGCATGTCTGACCGATTAAAGGTATCCAGCGTTAGTTGATGCGCCCCAATATCGGCCCTTATGCGGATGATAGAACCCAAAAACTGCACATCAGCAATGCGACCAATCAAGGTCATATTTCCAAAACGACCGAGGGAAGCAGCCTCAGGTCGCATCGCCAAGGTCACCTTTGCACCCTTTTGTGCCGCAATCGTGCGATTAAGTACTAATGGCGTTGTACCCAGCATCACGGCACCCACGTCAGGATCCGTGACTGTAACCTCAAAAGTGTTCAGCGTGCCGACAAACTCTGCGACAAATCGGGTTGTTGGATGATTATAGATTTCAAACGGTGTGCCGATTTGATCGGCAAGCCCGTTATTCATGACCACCACACGGTCAGAGATCGACAGAGCTTCTTCCTGATCATGGGTCACGAAAATTGTGGTTATTCCAAGGCGCTGCTGAATCGCACGAATTTCTCGACGCAAGGTCAGGCGGATTTTTGCATCCAAAGCTGACAAGGGTTCGTCCAAGAGCAGCACCTTTGGGCGCACGGCCAAAGCCCGCGCCAGGGCAACACGTTGTTGCTGCCCCCCCGAAAGTTGAAATGGAAACCGAGCCCCCAAATCAGCAAGGCCTATTAGGTCCAACATCTCCGCAACGCGTTCGGCAATTTGACTTCTTTTCTTTCCAGCGACAGACAGGCCAAAGCCAACATTCTGGGCTACAGTCAAATTTGGAAACAGCGCATAAGATTGAAATACCATCCCAATGTTGCGTTGATTCGGACGTGAACCCACCATATCAGTGCCTGAAATAAGAATTTTGCCAGTGTTGGGCGTTTCAAATCCAGCAACCATACGCAAAACAGTGGTCTTGCCACAACCTGATGGTCCAAGAAGCGAAACGAATTCACCTTGTTCAATCCGAAGGTTGAAATCTTTGACAACATGATTAGGGCCAAAGGATTTTTCAAGATGCAGCAGATCAAGATATGCCATCAGATTGAGGTCCTTGTGTGTTTGGAAAACCGCGTGACCACTTGGATCAAAGCCATACAGCCCCATGTGACGGCAAAGGTCATCACCGCCAAAGCCGATGGTTCATAGGCTTTGTTTGATCCGATCCATACCAAATAGGGGCCAAATGCAGGGCGATCAAGCAACGCAGATATCACATATTCGCCGATCACAATCGCAAAGGTCAAAAATGCCCCTGACAGAACCGCGACCAAGACATTTGGGAAAATCACGCGGAAAATGATCGCGGGCCAATTCGCGCCCAACCCTTGAGCAGCTTCTGTTAAGGTTAGAATATCGATCGCGCGCAATCCTGTATCTACGGCGCGGTACATGTAAGGCAGGGCCAACACGACATAACCGCAGGAAAGTAGAACGTCGGTGCCGAATTGGCTTCCCAAAAAGGGCAGGACAGAGGATGTGTTGAACAGTCTGATATAACCGAAGGCAATCACGACAGGCGGGATAACAAGAGGCAAAAGTGTCACAAACTCGACCACGGGGCGCATTTTTGGTAATCGCAAGCGCACCCAATACGCGGTCGGCACGACTAAGAGTATGCCAAAGACAATCGCCACCAAGGCCATCAGAAGGGAGTATAGAAAGGTCTGTTGGAACTGCGCATCGGTCAAAACCGACGTGTAGGCGTCGAATGAATACTCCCCACGCCTTTTGCGCAATGAAAACTCAAACATTCCAATCAACGGGATTATAAAGTACATTACGCCTGTCAGGAAAATCAAATAGGACCAAAGGCGTGCAGATTTCATTTTAACCACCGTTCTGAGCGGACCCGCATCACGATATAAATCAAGTTGGTAATACCAGTGATAACGATCATCCCGAAGGCAATTGCATATCCCAATTGTGGGTCTTGCAACACATCACCGCGGATTTGGTTAAACAGCACAATCGGTGCGATTGACAATTGTGATCCCGTTAATGCTACTGCTGTAGCAATCGCACCAAAACTGTTGGCAAAAAGTAGAGCCATTGTCCCAAGTGTCGGCGGCCATAAAATCGGCAGTGCGACCCGGCGCCAATACTGAAACCCAGTTGCCCCTAAAATTTCCGCAGCCTCGCGCCATTCACGGCGCAAACCGTCCAAAGCAGGTGTAATGATCAGAATCATTAATGGAATTTGGAAATAAAGATAAACTAGAACTAGTCCCCAGAAACTGAGTAGATTAAATCCTAATCCATAAAGATTAATTCCAAATACTTCACGTATAACGATTGTAAGGATGCCGACGCGTCCTAAAGTGGCAATAAAGGCAAACGATAAAGGCACGCCTGCAAAGTTAGAGGCCACGCCCGAAAAGGTCAAAGTGGATTGCCGCAGCCATCTCGGCAAGCCCCCTAACGCCACTGTGGTGGCCAAAATAAATCCTAGTAAGCATCCAATCAATGCTGACGCAAAACTGAGTTTGATAGACACCCAAAAAGCAATCGCAATCCGCGGTTGGGCTAAGTTCATGACATTGTCTAGCGTGGCAGCGCCTTGCTGGGTGCGAAAAGCGCCTAAGACAATATTGAATGTCGGCAAAAGCAAAAACAAAAGGGAAAAAATGGCAAATGGCACAAGACCGAGCCAATTCATTGATATGCGAAAGACGGGTTTTCGTCGATTGCTGTCATGCGACATTAATTTTTTTGTCAGATCAATTGCTTGCATCGGGTGCTTTCAAAGTAAAAAACTGCCCCATTTCTGGGGCAGCCTTTGATCAACCAAGGATTATTCGACCTTTAGACCCACGACGCTATCCCATTTTTCGGTCACAATGGCTTTGTGCGCCGATTGTTGCTCCAATGTTGGGAAAACAGCTTTTGCATAAGCTTCTGCGGGAGGCAATTTGGCCAACATTTCAGCCGGAATTTTGCCAGCGGCGGACATTGCGGCAAAACGGATCGGGTGGCAGTAGCCCGACAGCCAAGCCAATTGGCCTTCGTCGCTGTAAAGATATTCCATCCACAATTTGGCAGCATTTGGGTGCGGTGCATAGGCGCTGATCGCCTGCACATATACGCCCGCGATCACGCCCGAAGCAGGCACGATCACGTCAACAGGGGGATTGCCTGCCAAACCGTCACGCCATGCCAACAAGTTATAGTCCCAAGCCGCAACCATCGGCGTGGTGCCCTGAGCGATTGTTGCAGTTTTGCCAGCGACTGGCACGAAATTGCCAGCTGCGTTCAGGTCAGCAACCATCTTCAGACCAGCTTCGGCACTTGCAGCACCGGCTTCAGCACCACTTGCCATGCCCATGGACATGATGCTCATCATTGATTGGTTGCCTGAGCGAGGGTCGCCCGACAATGCAAAGGAATTGGCATATTCAGGCTTCAACAGATCAGACCAGTCGGTGGGGTTGTTCTTGACCAAGTCCTTATTGATCGCAATCGCCATAACGCCGTAATAGTCGCCATACCAAAAACCGTCGGCGTCCTTGGCATCGGCAGGAATTTCGTCCCACGTCGCGACTTTGTACGGTTGGATCAGTCCTTCGTCTTTGGCCTGTGGGCCAAATGCCAAACCTACGTCAATAACGTCGGGTGCTTGCGGACCTTTATTGTCCTTGTTGGCGCGGATGGCTTCCAATTCGTCGGCCGAACCGCCATCAGGGTTCAATTCGTTGATTGCGATGCCCGGGTATTTTGCTTTGAACCCGTCAATGACCGCTCCGTAAGCACACCAGTCATGCGGCAAAGCGATCGTGGTCAGCGCACCTTCCGCGGTTGCAGCAGCCACAAGTTCATCCATCGTCTGGGCTTGCGCGATTGGGGCAGCGAACATAGCACAAAAGCTGACCGAAGTCAGCAAAACAGATTTCATCATCACAGGAATCTCCAATTCGGTCCAGGGCTTTAACAGTCCTCAACCTCTCTTTAAGACTTCGGCATGACATTCGTATGACGGTAGGTCTCGCCGCCAGTCGTGCTCGTCACTTGAAAGCATCGCGCGGGTGGTTCTGCCCCCCAAAGGTTACGCCGTTTTGGGGGCGCGATGGAAACGATCCCCCTTCTATCTTTCCCGAAACGAACTGGCTGTTGCCGAAGAACGTCAGTCGGAATGGTGCTTGTTTCGCCTTTGGAATTTTCCACGTGAGCCTAAAGCGTTTGAACTGCGCCCACCACTTGGCGGCCATGTTGCGCTCATGCCAGTTTCCTATCAGGCGAGTTTTCATTAAACATTATCAAAGGGCAAGTTCCACCTGCTCCCCCCAACTTTCCCCTGCCAAGAAGCAGAGATTATACAGGCTCACCGCGGAGGGTTCGCGCCCGCAGGTCAGGCGTTTGAGCACCTCCGGCGCCAAGTATGCCAACCGCAACAGGCGGCTGACATACCGTTCGGCCACATCTATGCCTTCAGCGAGTTCCTGGATCGTGGCAAATTCACCCGCTTCCATACGCCGCCTCCAACTCCACGCTCGGCCGATAGCGCGCAGGATGTGCGGGTCCTGTATTCTGTCAACACTTGGACAGTAATCTGCCGGAGGCATGATCTTCGGCCGCCCGTTTCTCTTGCGCAGCGTGATGGGGATCATGATGCGGATTGTGTCGTCTGGGTTGGTCATTATCGGGCTGCCTCTAATTGGCGCGGTGCGATCATTTCGCGGATGACGCCGGCGATGCCTTCGCGCCTGATATCAACTGCCAGCCCTGTGGCGGAAACGGTCACGCGCCGGACCAAAAGCTGGATGATCCGTGCTTGTTCGGCGGGAAACAACTGGGACCACAAGCCGTTGAAATCACGCAGTGCAGCGATGGCATCTGCCTCGGATGCGGGGCTTTCGTCGCGCTTTAGGGCGGCCAACACCTGTGCCACGATTTCAGCCGTTTGCAGAATGCGGCGAATTTCGCCCACGACGGCTTCCTCGACCATGCCGGCCGCAAGCCGCATCGGGAAGGTTTCCAATCCTGTGTCGCGATTTTTGATCAGGTCCATGGAGGCGTAGTAGCGGTAAAGTCTTGGCCCCTTTTTGGTGCTGGTTGGGGTCAGTGCCACGCCGTTCCCGCTGAAAATCAGCCCCTTAAGAAGCGCAGGGGTTTGGGCACGGCTGTTGTTTGCGCGTTTGCGCGGGCTTTCCTGCATGATGGCATGGACACGATCCCAGAGGTCCGCGTCTATGATGGCCTCGTGCTCGCCGTTGTAGGCTGTGCCCTTGTGCAGA
>CAIMWI010000086.1 GCA_903845215.1 uncultured Rhodobacterales bacterium
CTTGAAATGACGCCGCTTTGCCCCTATGCCGCTGGGGCGATGAAGGCGCGGCCAAAGGAAAGTGAACTCTGCCATGACCACGCTGTCTGTTGTCATCCCCGCTAGAAACGAGGGCGAGAATATCGCAGCCCTTGTGCGCGCGATTGATGCGGCGTTGCAGGCACATCAGCCTTTTGAAATCATTGTGGTGGATGACGGGTCCACCGACGACACCGCAGCCCGCGTGCGTGCGATTGGGCTGCCCCATGTGCGCCTGTTGCGGCATCCTACATCCGCCGGCCAAAGTGCCGCTGTGCATTCAGGCGTTCTGGCGGCGCGCGCGCCGTTGATCTGCACGCTGGACGGTGACGGGCAAAACCCGCCCGAAGAATTGCCCCGTTTGATTGCGCCATTGCTGGCTGACAAGGCAGGGCTGGTTGGCCTTGTGGCGGGCCAAAGGGTCAAACGGCAGGATACTTGGTCAAAGAAACTGGCCTCGCGCCTTGCCAACGCTTTGCGTGGATGGATGCTGCAAGACGGCACGCGCGACACGGGCTGCGGGCTGAAAGCCTTTCGCCGCGATGCGTTTCTAGCGCTGCCCTATTTCAACCATATGCACCGCTATCTTCCCGCGCTGTTTGCCCGCGATGGCTGGCAGGTGGCCCATGTCGATGTCAGCCACCGGTCGCGCGGGGCGGGGGCGTCGAACTACTCTAACCTGCAGCGGGCTTTGGTGGGGGCTGTCGACCTGCTCGGCGTGGCTTGGCTGCTGCGCCGCCGCAAAAAGGCCAAGCCTATGCCCGAGGATGAAAATGTATAACCTGTTGAAAATGATAGGCGATGTGAACCCGCTGGATGCGCTGTGGTTGACTGTCGGGGTCTTGGGCCAGTTGATGTTCACCGCACGCTTTTTGGTGCAGTGGTGGGCATCGGAAAAGGCGGGGCGGTCGGTAGTGCCGGTGACGTTTTGGTATTTCTCGATCTTGGGCAGCTTGATCGTGCTGGCCTACGGCATCCACAAGCTGGAACCCGTCATCATCATCGGCCAACTGCCCGGCACGGTGATTTATGCCCGCAACCTGTGGCTGATCCGCAAAGCCGCCGCATGAGGGCAATCGCCGCCCTTGCCTTGGCCGTTTTGGCCGCAAGCTGGCTGTTTGCCGCCTATCCAAACCTCGACATCGCCACATCGGGCCTGTTTTACGATGGCACAACCTTCCCCATAGCCACCAACCCTTGGGTCAACGGCCTGCGCAACGCGCTGATCTGGGCCGAGGATGGGGGTTTTGTGCTGGTTCTGATCGCGTGGCTGGCCAGCCGCAAAGGCCCGATCCTAAACCTACCCGCCCGCGCTTGGGGCTTTCAGGCGCTGGTCTTTGTGCTGGGGCCGGGGCTGATTGTGAACGGGCTGCTTAAGCGCCACTGGGGCAGGGCGCGGCCGTTTATGACGCAAGATTTCGGCGGAAACGCGCAGTTCAGCACGGCGTGGCAGGTCGCCGACCAATGCGCGCGCAACTGCTCTTTCGTGTCGGGTGAAGCGGCGGGGGCGACCGCTTTGGCGATTTCAATCTGCATGGTGGTGCGCGCGAACCGCCATCTGATGCCCCCGCTGGTCTACCAAATGGGGGTGGGCGTTGCCCTGCTACTGCCCTTGGTGACGGCATGGCAGCGCATGGCGGCGGGGCGGCATTATCTGTCGGATGTGGTTTTGGGTACGCTGCTTGTGGCCCTACTGGCGGCCTTGCTGCATTGGCTTTTGGCCCCCAAGGCCACGCTCAAGCGCTGTTGACTTCCCAAGCGATTCCCCCTATCAGCCGCCTACCTTAGCCACGGGTCCGCCTTTGGTTGGGGTAAGACATTGGAACTGGTCATGATCCGGGTGAAAACCCCGATCCTCTGGAATTCCACCGCACCGCACCCACCTTTGGGCGCGACTGCGGTTTTGGCATTTTGCGATAGGCGCAAAATACCGTGTCGAGAAGTGGCGCACCAAGTCTTGGTGCGAGTATTGACAGAGCAACACGAGGAACGTGCATGCCGACTATTCAACAGCTGATCCGCAAACCGCGGGAGGCACCAGTTCGCAAGTCCAAGTCGCAACACTTGGAATCCTGCCCCCAAAAGCGCGGTGTTTGCACCCGCGTTTACACCACCACCCCGAAGAAGCCGAACTCGGCTATGCGGAAAGTCGCCAAAGTGCGTCTGACCAACAGCTTCGAAGTGATCTGCTACATTCCGGGTGAAAAGCACAACCTTCAGGAACACTCTGTGGTTCTGATCCGTGGCGGTCGTATCAAAGACTTGCCGGGTGTGCGCTATCACATCCTTCGCGGCGTTCTGGATACCCAGGGCGTCAAAGAACGTCGTCAGCGCCGTTCGAAGTATGGCGCTAAGCGTCCGAAGTGAGGAGATAGAGAATGTCCCGTCGTCACGCCGCTGAGAAGCGCGAAATTCTGCCCGACGCCAAGTATGGTGATCGGGTTTTGTCGAAGTTCATGAACAACCTGATGCTGGATGGCAAAAAGTCCGTCGCAGAATCGATCGTTTATGGGGCTCTTGACCGCGTTCAGTCTCGTCTGAAGCGCGAACCCGTCCAAGCTTTCCATGAAGCGCTGGACAATGTGAAACCCTCCGTCGAAGTGCGCTCGCGCCGCGTCGGTGGTGCAACCTACCAAGTTCCGGTCGAAGTTCGCACCGAACGCCGCGAGGCACTTGCGATCCGTTGGCTGATCATCGCGGCGCGCAAGCGCAACGAAAACACCATGGAAGAACGTCTGGCTGCTGAACTGTCTGACGCGGTGAACAACCGTGGCACGGCTGTGAAGAAGCGCGAAGACACCCACAAAATGGCCGACGCAAACAAAGCGTTCAGCCACTATCGCTGGTAAGAGGTTAGTATGGCACGCGAATATGCGCTGAACCGATACCGGAACTTCGGAATCATCGCTCACATCGACGCGGGTAAAACCACGACGACCGAGCGGATTCTGTATTACACCGGCAAAACCCACAAGATCGGGGAAGTCCACGATGGCGCCGCCACCATGGACTGGATGGAGCAAGAGCAAGAGCGTGGCATTACAATCACCTCTGCCGCGACCACCACCTTCTGGCAACGTCAGGTCGACTCGAACGATACGTCGTCGAACGACAAGTACCGCTTCAACATCATCGACACCCCCGGCCACGTCGACTTCACCATTGAAGTCGAACGTTCGCTGGCGGTGCTCGATGGCGCTGTTGTGCTGCTGGACGGCAACGCCGGTGTCGAACCGCAAACCGAAACCGTGTGGCGTCAGGCTGACCGCTACAAGGTGCCGCGGATTGTGTTCGTCAACAAGATGGACAAGACCGGCGCTGATTTCTTCAACTGCGTCAAGATGATCAAGGACCGCACCGGCGCAAACCCGATGCCGATTCAACTGCCCATCGGCGCAGAAGACAAGCTGGAAGGCATCATCGACCTGATCACCATGGAAGAATGGGTCTATCAGGGCGAAGATTTGGGTGCATCGTGGATCCGTCAACCGATCCGCGCCAGCCTGAAGGATCAAGCTGACGAATGGCGCCTGAACCTTCTGGAAACCGCCGTTGGTCAAGACGACGAAGCGATGGAAGCTTATCTTGAAGGCAACGAGCCTGACGAAGCAACCCTACGCAAACTGATCCGCAAGGGCACGCTGGCGATCGACTTCATTCCGATCTTGGCTGGCTCTGCGTTCAAAAACAAAGGCGTTCAGCCGATGCTGAACGCTGTGATCGACTTCCTGCCCGATCCTTTGGACGTGCCAGCCTATATGGGTTTCGCTCCGGGTGACGAGAGCGAAACACGCAACATCTCGCGTTCGGCTGATGACGACCAACCCTTCTCGGGTCTGGCCTTCAAGATCATGAACGACCCCTTCATGGGCACTTTGACCTTTACCCGCATCTACTCGGGTCAAGTGAAAAAGGGCGACCAGATCTTCAATGCGACCAAAGGCCGCAAAGAACGCATCGGCCGCATGGTGATGATGCACGCCAACAAGCAAGAAGAGATCGGCGAAGCTTTTGCCGGCGATATCATGGCCTTGGCGGGCTTGAAAGAAACCACAACCGGTGACACCCTGTGTGATCAGTCCAAGCCGGTGGTTCTGGAAACCATGACCTTCCCGACCCCCGTGATCGAGATTGCCGTCGAACCCAAGACCAAAGCCGACCAAGAAAAGATGGGTATCGCTTTGGCCCGTCTGGCGGCAGAAGATCCGTCCTTCCGCGTCGAAACCGATATCGAATCGGGTCAGACGATCATGAAGGGCATGGGCGAACTTCACCTCGACATCCTCGTTGATCGGATGCGTCGCGAATTCAAGGTCGAGGCGAATATCGGTGCGCCGCAGGTGGCTTACCGCGAAACGATCTCGCGTGAAGCGGAAATCGACTATACCCACAAGAAGCAAACGGGTGGTACGGGCCAATTCGCACGTATCAAACTGGTTATCTCGCCGACAGAACCGGGTGTGGGCTATTCCTTCGAATCCAAGATCGTCGGTGGTGCTGTTCCCAAAGAATACATCCCCGGTGTCGAAAAGGGCATCAAGTCCGTGATGGACTCCGGTCCCTTGGCAGGCTTCCCGGTGATCGACTTCAAGGTGGCGCTGATCGACGGGGCATTCCACGACGTCGACTCCTCGGTGCTGGCTTTTGAAATCGCAGCACGGGCAGGGATGCGCGAAGGTCTGAAGAAGGCCGGTGCGAAACTGCTGGAACCGATCATGAAAGTCGAAGTTGTGACGCCGGAAGAATTCACCGGTGGCGTCATCGGCGACTTGACCTCGCGTCGCGGCATGATCAACGGCCAAGACAGCCGCGGCAACGCAAATGTCATTGCCGCCATGGTGCCCTTGGCCAATATGTTCGGCTACATCAACACCTTGCGCTCGATGACGTCGGGTCGGGCCGTGTTCTCGATGTCATTCGACCATTATGACGCCGTGCCACAGAACATCTCGGACGAGATCCAGAAGAAATTTGCTTGATAACAGCGGTGCGCAGTAAATGCGCACCCTACACAGAACCGTAGGGTGGGGTTAACCCCACCGCAACCGACCGAAATGAGGAGTGACCCAAATGGGTAAGGCAAAGTTTGAACGCAACAAACCGCACGTTAACATTGGCACGATCGGCCACGTTGACCATGGCAAGACCACGCTGACCGCGGCGATCACCAAGTATTTCGGCGAATTCCGCGCCTACGACCAGATCGACGGCGCGCC
>CAIMWI010000087.1 GCA_903845215.1 uncultured Rhodobacterales bacterium
CTTGTCGTCGACGATGGGGCCTGGTGTGGCGCTGGACGTTGCATCTGCCACCGCGCACTAGGTAAGGTGCGTGATTCACGCACCCTACGCGGCGGCTGGGGCGGTCATACCGCCCGATGATATTCCCAACCCGAAAGGGAGGGATGGCTGGGGCGGCAACGCCCCATCCTGTCCAAGACGGCCGGTGGCGCGCAAACGCCTTAATATCCTGCCTGAGATGGGGGACGAGATTCTGGACCCTTTGGGTGTCTTGGGCTCGGGACCTATCACGGACCCGACGGTCTGCCGCAAGGCGGGCTAAATTGAGCCGGGGAGAGATCCCCAAACTTGGAGTGAAACTGTGGATAGAGCCCAAAAAGAGAAAGCGGTCGATGAACTCGGCCAAATCTTCGCAAGCTCTGGCGTTGTAGTGGTCGCCCACTACGCGGGTATGACGGTGAAACAGATGCAGGACCTGCGCGCCAAAATGCGCGACGTTGGTGGGTCCGTTCGCGTTGCCAAGAACAAGCTCGCCAAGATTGCCCTAGAAGGGAAGCCCGCCGTTAAGATGGGTGACCTGCTGACAGGGATGACCGTGCTGGCCTATTCCGAAGACCCCGTCGCTGCGGCGAAGGTCACGGAAGCCTATGCCAAGGGGAACGATAACTTCGTGATCCTGGGCTGGGCGATGGGCAGCACGATTCTGGACCAGGCTGGTGTTAAAGCTGTTGCTTCCATGCCGTCGCGTGAAGAGCTGATTGCTCAGATCGTCTCGGCCATTGGTGCACCTGCTTCGAACATTGCCGGGGCCATTGGCGCGCCTGCTTCTAACATTGCAAGCATCCTGTCGACCATCGAAGAAAAGGCTGCGGCCTGATCTGACCTTGCGTGGGGAAACCCACTTCGTTGGAACCATCTTAACTGAACGGAACATAAAATGGCTGATCTGAACAAACTTGCCGAAGACATCGTCGGTCTGACCCTGTTGCAGGCACAAGAACTGAAAACCATCCTCAAGGACAAATATGGCATCGAGCCAGCTGCCGGCGGCGCTGTCATGATGGCTGCTGGTCCTGCTGCGGCTGCGGCACCTGTGGAAGAGCAAACTGAATTTGACGTGGTCCTGCTGGAAGCTGGTCCAAACAAAATCAACGTCATCAAAGAAGTGCGCACCATCACCGGCCTGGGTCTGAAAGAAGCAAAAGACCTGGTTGAAGCTGGCGGCAAAGTCAAAGAAGGCGTCACCAAAGCTGACGGTGAAGCCCTGAAAAAGACCCTGGTTGACGCTGGCGCCAAGGTTGAACTGAAGTAATCTGCCCCCAAGGGGTTCGCCCCTTGGGTTATCAACGCGGGCTGGGTCTGATCCGTCAGGCCCAGCCAAGCGCGTCTTGACAAGGGCTTTTGCGAAAGCCCCTTTCCAGGCGCGGACAGGTTCGGGAGCCCCCCAATGGGACGGGGGGCATGAATAGGACCAATCCCCCTCTCGCCAAGCGGCGCTGTTTTCGGACCCCACCGAAACCGGCACCGGCGAAAAAGATGAAAGGTTACGACGAGCATGGCGCAAGCATACGTTGGTCAAAAGCGAATCCGCCGGTATTTCGGTAAAATTCGCGAAGTTTTGGAAATGCCGAACCTGATCGAGGTTCAAAAATCCTCTTATGATCTGTTTTTGCGGTCGGGTGACAGCGACAAGCCCTTGGATGGCGAGGGGCTGCAAGGCACCTTCCAATCGGTGTTCCCGATCAAGGATTTTAACGAAACCGCCGTGCTGGAATTCGTGAAATACGATCTGGAAAAGCCGAAATATGACGTCGACGAATGCCAGTCGCGCGACATGACCTATGCTGCCCC
>CAIMWI010000088.1 GCA_903845215.1 uncultured Rhodobacterales bacterium
CCACGTCACCTCGACAGAGGCCACTTGCCCCTTTCATATGTGCACAAATATCCCACGGGGGGTCCGGGGGGTGTGAAACCCCCCGGCTTTGGCGCGGGGTCCGGGGGGTGTGAAACCCCCCGGCATTGGCGCGGGGTCCGGGGGGTGTGAAACCCCCCGGCTAAGCTAGGCTGGCCGCTTAGGCCCGCTTCATCAAATGCGGCAGCAACGCGCCCGAGTGGTGCGGCGTCACCGTCACACCCTTGGCTGCCAAGATCGGCTGCACATATTGCAGCAGCGGGATGACATAGGCGTTTTCCGCGATATAGCGGCTCACGCCTTTCCAGCCTTCTATCCGCTTGGCCTCATCCTTTTCGCCCCAAAGCGGGCCGATCTTGTCGATCAGGTCTTGGCTGTCCCAAACCGAGTGCGGCGACGGGCCAAACATCGCAAATCCGGTCGAGGTGGTTGGATCTGCCACCGAGTTGCCCCAGTTGTAAAAGGCCGCCGGCGACAATTGGTCGGCACCGCGCAATTCGTAGTGCTTGGCGATTTCGTAAACCTCGATCTCGGCCTCGATCCCCACTTTGCGCCACAGGCCGACGATGGCCTGAATCATCTCGTAATCCTTGGGCTTGAAGCCCTTGGTGGTCTGTATCTTGAACTTGACAGGATTATCAACGCTATAGCCAGAGGCTGCCAGCAAGGCCACAGCCGCATCCGGATCGTAGGGTGTTTTGATTGTGGCGTCATAGGCGTCGTAGTCCGGCGTCTCTAGCGTGTCGATCGGCACACCATAGCCTGACAGCAGGCGATCCACGATGGCTTGTTTGTCAATCGCGGCGACGGCGGCTTTGCGCACATTGGGGTCTAGCATGACGTCGATGTCGTTCAGGAAGATCATCCCGATGTCAGACACTGGCGTTGCATAGGCGTTCATGCCACCTTTCAGGCGGTCATATTCTTCATAAGGCATTTCCAGCGTGACATGGCTGGATCCGCCTTCAATCTCGGCCACACGGGCGGCGGCATCGGTCACGAATTTGATCGTCACCGTGTCAAAGTCGGGCTTGCCGCCCCAATAGTTGGCATTGGCCTTCAGGCGCACAAAGGCGTTCTGCTCGAACTTTTCGACCATATAGGGGCCGGTGCCGATCGGGGCCTTTTCAAACCCTTCTGCGCCGACTTTGGTGTAGTATTCCTTGGGCAGCACATAGCCGGTCAGGAAATACATCCACTTGAAAATCGTGGGGTCGAACTGTTTCACATCGGCCGTCACCGTATTGCCATCAACCTTGAAGTTGGCCAACGAGGCCCAGACGAAGTTGATCGGATTGCCGGTTTCAGGGTTGGCGGCGCGCTCAAGGCTCCATGCCACATCCTCGGCGGTAAAGGGTGATCCGTCATGCCATGTCACGCCCTCGCGCACGGTCATGTGCACTTGGGTCTTGTCATCGTTCCAGCCCCATTCCGTCAGCAGGCCCGGCGCGGGTTTCAGATCGGGCTGTTGCAGGATGAACTGGTCAAACACCGATTGGTACAGGCCCTGAATGGTCGGGTTCACCGCTGAGGGGCCCGTGGTCGGATCCCACGAGGGCAAGGGCACGTTATAGGCGATCACCAGCTCGTCGATGGCTTGGGCAAAGCTGGGCAAGGCGACCGAGGCGGCGATGGCCGCGCCGGACAGCTTCAAAAGGCTGCGTCTGCTAAGATTCATAGTGTTTTTCCCTGTTGTGGTTTTTTTGTAGTCTTCACGGTTTTTCAGTTTCCGGCAAGACGGCGTGCGAGCAGATATCCCGATCCCGCGCCTGTCCCCGCACCGGGCCAAACGGCGGCTCCGGTCAGGTGCAGGTTGGCAATCGGGGTAGAGCCGTCCGCATGACCGCGCATGGGACGGAAAAGGAAATGCTGCGACAGGTGGTGCGACCCGCAGACCTGATCGCCGCCGATCAGGTTGGCATTGTCGGCTTGCAGGTCCATCGGGGTGACGATCCGCTTGCCCAAAACACTGGCCCGCGTGCCGGGGGCGTGGGCTTCCAGAATATCCAGGGCGCGGTTTGCGAAAGGTTCTGCTGCTGTTTCCCAACTGGTCGCCGTGATCTGCCCCGCCGCATCGCCCAAGATCACCCCCGGGGCCATGCGCACCTGCACCCATAGCACATGCTGACTGTCGGGCGCACGAGAGGGGTCAGCCACCGTAGGCTGCCCGACCACCAAGATCGGCTCATCCGGCAAAAGCCCCGCTTTCGCTTGGGCATAGGTCTTGGCCATTTGGTCCAAGCTGGGGGCAATATGCACATAGGCAAAACTGCGCAGCTCTGGCGCACGCCATGCGGGCAGGTCTGACAGGGCAAGGTGAATCATCATCGTACCCGGCGCATGGGCAAAGCGGGTCAGCTTTTCGTCAAAGGAGGGTGTCGTGCCACCCGTCAGGTGTTTAAGGGCGCTGGGTGCGACACCCGCAATCACTGCCCTTTTGGCCATGATCTTGCGGCCATCGGCCAGTTCGATCCCCTGCGCGCAAGTGCCATCTTGCACAATACGCACAACCGGCGCACCCGTTTCCACCACCCCGCCCCGTGCGGTGATTGCGGCAACGAGGGCCTTCACAATCGTATCCGCCCCGCCTTGGCCAATCACCATGCCAAAGGCTTGGCCTGCCATGCCTTCCAGATAGGGAAACAGCGCCCCGCCGGCGACATCGGGGGCAAAGTCTAAGTGCATCCCCCATGCGCCCAGCATCGCTTGCACCTTGGGGTGCGCGAAGGTCTCACCCAGCCAGCCGCGCGGCGATTGCAGCAAAAAGCGCAGCATATCCAGCGTGCCCGCCACCCCTTTGGTGCGCAGTCTTTTGAATATGAAATATGCAAGCGCACGAAACTGCATCCGCTCGCCCAAAAGGCCAAACAGATGCGGTGCTTCTGCCCCAAAGCCATCGCACAGGCGCGCCCAAGTGGCGGCATCTTGCGGCGACAGGGCGGCGATCATGGCCAAGGTCTGGGCCATATCGGTCGATACACCCACATGGCTGCCATCTGCAAAGGACGAGGCGAAGGGCTTGGCCACCGGCACAAACGCACAGCCGTGCTGGCCCAATTCTGCGCCGTAGGTCTTGAAAAACGGGCTTCCGGCAAACAGCGACAGGTTCATCGCCGCCCAGTCATGCCGAAACCCCGGCAGCGTATATTCGCCCGTCTTAACTGCCCCGCCCGCAACCGAAGCGGATTCAAACACGCCAACGCGCCAGCCTTTCGCCGCCAGATGCAAGGCGGCGGCCAAGCTGTTGTGACCTGCGCCGATCAGCACTGCGTCGAACTCGGCCAAGCGATTTCCTCCGGCTATTTCGTCTTGATATTTGCAAATGCATTTAAACCTGTCTAGCTTGATTCTATCGGGCACGGGCACAATCGCGCCGCTCTGCTCAAAGGGAATGCGCCGTCATCACGACAGGGAGAATGACATGACATCTGCAAATGTGCTGGCCAGTCTGGCTGGAATGCTGGCCTCGGGCGGGGTTGAGGTGGTCGATTGCACGGGGGTTCTGGGGCCGGACACGCCCTTGTTGAAACTGCCGCCAGATTTCGCTAAGGACACGCCCAAGGTTGAGATTCACACGATTTCCAACTATGATCAGAACGGCCCCTTCTGGGCGTGGAACTGGCTGAAAGTGGGCGAGCATTCGGGCACCCACTTTGACGCCCCCCACCACTGGATCACCGGCAAAGACTACGCCGATGGCTACACCGACACGCTGGCCGTGCAGCGCTTGGTCGCGCCCGTCAACGTGCTGGACTTTGCCGCCGATTGCACCGCCAACCCCGACTTTTTGCTGACCATCGACCACGTCAAAGCGTGGGAGGCCAAGCACGGTGCCATCAACGCCGGTGAATGGGTCGTGCTGCGCAGCGATTGGGACAAGCGCTCGCATGACGAGAACCTGTTCCTGAACGCCGACGAAACCGGCCCCCATACCCCCGGGCCGACCGCCGAGGTGATCGAATACCTGCTGTCCAAAGGCATCGTGGGGTGGGGCAGCCAGTGCATCGGCACCGATGCAGGCCAAGCAGGCGGCATGACCCCGCCCTTCCCCGCGCACAACCTTTTGCACAAGAACAACTGCTTTGGTCTGGCCAGCCTTGCCAACCTTGACCGTCTGCCCGCCAAGGGCGCTATCCTGATTGCCGCACCCTTGAAGATCAAGAACGGCACAGGTTCGCCCATCCGCGCCTTGGCGCTGGTTCCGCGGGGGTAAGATGCGGCCTGATCACGTCATCATAGGGTCTGGGATCAATGCTTTGGTGGCGGGCGCAATGCTTGCCCTGAAAGGCGACCGTGTGTTGCTGTTAGAACGGTCTGACTGGATCGGCGGCTGCCTGCGCACGCAAGAGATCACCCTGCCCGGCTTTCAGCATGACGTGATGGCCGCGACCTTTGTGCTGTTTATGACAGGGCCAGCGGGGGCCGCCCTTGGCCCCCATCTGGCGCGGCACGGGTTTGACTATTGCCACTCTGCCCATCCGACCGCCGTGCTGCGGCCGGATGGGTCAAGCTTGGTTCTGGCGATGGACCGCGCCAAGAACATCGCGGCGTTTAATGCACAGGCGGCGGGTGACGGCGATTCCCATGCCGCCGTGGTGGGCCAAATCGGGGCCGACGCGCCGTTTTTGTTTGCGCTGCTTGGCGGAAACCTGTGGTCTTGGGCCACGTTCAAATTGCTCTTCGTGCAGGCCCGCAAGCGCGGGTTGCGTGGGTTGGCGGCATGGTTTGGCCAAGCCTTGGGGCCTGCAAGGGGCTGGCTGGAAACCGATTTTCAAAGCCCCACGGTGCAGGCCCTGTTTGCCCCTTGGGTTCTGCATTGCGGCCTTACCCCTGAAAGTGCTTATTCCGGCCAAATGGCCAAAGTCATCGCCTTTGCGCTAGAAGCCGCAGGCGCCCCCATCGCCAAAGGCGGGGCTGGCAAAGCGGCTGAGGCCTTTGCCAAGCTGATCGCCGAACAGGGCGGGCAGATCAGGGTCGATGCCGATGTCGACCGGATTTTGGTGCAAGAGGGCCGCGTGTGTGGGGTCAGGTTGGCTGGCGGGGAAGAGATTGCCTGCGCGTCAGTCTTAGCCTCAGTCGCGCCGTCGCAGTTGCAGGGGCGGTTGCTGGCGGATGTGAACCTGCCGCAAGATCAGGCGGCGGCCAAGGCGTTTCGGCATGGTCGAGGCAATTTCCAACTGCATTACGCGTTGGATAGCGTGCCGGAATGGCTGTCAGACGGGTTGGAAGATGTGGCGCTGATCCACCTGTCAGACGGGATCGACGCCGTGTCGAAATCGGCAAACGAGGCAGAGCGCGGGATGCTGCCCGCCACACCTACAATTTGCGTCGGCCAACCGCATCGGCTGGACCCGTCGCGCTGCCCTCAGGGCAAAGCCATCCTTTGGCTGCAAATTCCCGATGCGCCGCGCGTGATCAAAGGCGATGCTGCGGGTGAAATTGCTGCGCAGCATTGGGGTGCAGCGAAAGAGGCTTTTGCCGACAGGATCGAGGCGATCCTTGCGCGCCACATCAGGGATTTTGCCAAGATCAAACTGGCGCGCACAGCCTATTCCCCTGCCGATCTGGAAGCCATGAACATCAATCTGGTCGGCGGCGACCCTTACGGCGGGCAGTGCAGCCTTGACCAGTTCTTTATCTGGCGGCCCTATGCGCATGGGGCGGGCGGGCAAATGGTGCGCGGGTTGCAGCACATCGGCGCGTCAACCCATCCTGGCCCGGGCTTGGGCGGCGGATCGGGCTTTTTGGCGGCCAAGAGGTTGGGCGCATGAAAGACACCGCGCCGCGCTTGGGCGAGATTGGTCTGGCCAATTACCCGCCTTACCTGATGAACCGCATCATGGGGCGCTATAACGCATCCATTCGGGTGGAGATGGCCAAACTTGGCCTGACCACGCCCAAGATGCGCGCGCTTGCGGTGCTGTCGGTGATGGATGGGCAGGTGATCGGGCAATTGGCGGTGCATGCCATTGTCGAACAATCCACCCTGTCACGCGCCATCGACGCGCTGGAAGCGGACGGCATGGTCCGCCGTGCCGCAGACGGGGCCGATAGCCGACTGGTGCGGGTGTTTATCACGGAAGCCGGTCGCACCGCCTTTGACGCGCTTTGGCCGCATATGGCGGGCACCTATGCCGATCTTTTCGCGGGCATCGACCCCGACGAACAGCGCGCCTTTGTGGCGACCTTGCAGAAAATCCACGCCAACACCGGCAAAGCAGACGGCGGCAAAGCAGAGGTTTGACATGGCAGAACGCTCTTTCAAAGCCGAGGTTGAACATCTGCGCTTGGGCGCGGGTGATACCTTTACCGGCGAGGGGATCTTGGCCATCACCAAGGCCCTGTTGGAAAACGGCGTGGGCTATGTCGGCGGCTATCAAGGCGCGCCGATCAGCCATTTGATGGACGTTCTGGCCGATGCCGAAGACCTGCTGGGGGAACTTGGCGTGCGCTTTGAAGCCAACGCCAACGAGGCGGCAGCGGCGGCGATGCTGGCGGCTTCGGTGCATTATCCCATTCGCGGGGCGGTGACGTTCAAGGGATCGGTCGGGGTCAATGTCGCTTCGGACGCTTTGGCGAATTTGGCCTCCTCGGGGGTGAACGGCGGGGCGCTGATTATTGTGGGCGAAGATTACGGCGAAGGATCTTCGATCATGCAAGAGCGCAGCCATGCCTTTGCGATGAAGTCGCAGTTCTGGCTGTTAGACCCGAGGCCCAATCTGACCTCGATCACCAAGGCCGTGGCGGATGGTTTTGCGCTGTCAGAGGCGTCAAATTCGCCGGTGATGCTGATGGTGCGCATCCGGTCGTGCCATGTGACGGGCAGTTTTGCCACCAAAGACAACCGCCGCCCGCCTTTGTCGGTGCGCGAGGCGTTAAGCGCGCCGCAGTCGGATTTCGCCCGTGTGGTGCTGCCGCCGATGTCGTATATCCACGAGCAGGACAAAATCAAAAACCGCTGGCCTGCGGCGGAACGCTTTATCGTCGAAACTGGCTTGAACGAGGTGTTCGGCCCAAAATCTGCCCCTGTCGGCTTGGTGCTGCAAGGCGGCATGTACAACAGCGTCATCCGCGCGCTGCAACGACTGGGCTTGGCGGACATCTACGGCGCCTCGCAGGTGCCGTTGTATGTGCTGAACGTGACCTATCCGCTGGTGTCATCGGAGTTTTTGGAATTCTGCGCGGGCAAAGAACAGATTCTGGTGATCGAAGAGGGGCAGCCAGAGTTTATCGAACAACAACTGACGACCTACCTGTACCGCGCAGGGTCGCAGGTGAAGCTGCACGGCAAAAACATTTTGCCGATGGCGGGCGAATACACCGGCCAAGTGATGCTGGACGGGATCACGGATTTTCTGCGAAAATCCTCGCCCGACCTGCTGCCGTCGCTTGTGCGCGCGCCCAACCAAGACCGCCCCAAAGTGCCTGATCTGTCCAAAACGGTGCCGATCCGCCCGCCGGGGTTTTGCACGGGGTGCCCCGAACGCCCGATCTTTGCCGCGATGAAGCTGGCGCAAAAGCAGACGGGCAAGTTGCAGATCACCGCCGATATCGGCTGCCATTTGTTCGGCAGCCTGCCGCCGTTTGAGATTGGCGGGGCGACGATGGGCTATGGCCTTGGCCCCGCCGCCAACGCCGCCTTTGATGGCGGGGGCGAGCGGCGGGCGATTTCGATCATCGGGGACGGGGGGTTTTGGCACAACGGCTTAAGCTCGTCCTTTGGGAATATGGCGTTTAACAAGTCTGACTCAGTCGCGGTGATCGTTGACAACTATTATTCGGCGGCGACTGGGGGGCAGGATATTTTGTCGTCGCGCGCCAGCAATGCCACCAAGAAAACCCAGCATCCGATATCAAAGGCGCTGAAGGGCGTGGGGATAGATTGGGTGCGGCAGGTGAACCGCACTTATGATGTGGGGCATATGCGCGATGTGCTGGTCGAGGCGCTGACGACGAAAGAGGCGGGGCCAAAGGTCATTATCGCCTCGTCGGAATGTATGCTGAACAAGCAGCGCCGCGAAAAGCCGCTTGCGGCGGCGGCGATCAAGGAAGGGCGGCGGGTGGAAGCGCCGCGCTTTGGCGTGGATGAAGACATTTGCACTGGCGATCACGCCTGTATCCGGCTGTCGGGCTGCCCCTCGCTGGGGCTGAAGACGTTGGACGATCCCTTGCGCGATGACCCTGTGGCGTCGATTGACCAAAGCTGTGTCGGCTGCGGCAATTGTGGCGAAGTGGCGGATGCCGCCGTGCTGTGCCCCAGCTTTTACCGCGCCGATGTGGTGCACAACCCGTCAGCCTTTGAACGGCGCTGGGCGGGCTTTCGCGCCCGTGTGATCGGCTGGCTGCAAGCCCGTCGCGCCGCGCGGCGCTTGGTCTTTGCAGGTGCAGCATGACCTTGCATCCCGCACCGATGGACGCGAACCTGTCGCAGATCATCAAACTGGCCGTGCTGGCCGTGGGGGGGCAGGGCGGCGGGGTTCTGACGGGGTGGATTGAAGATGTCGCCCGCGCGCATGGCTATGCAGCACAGGCGACCTCGGTTGCGGGGGTGTCGCAGCGCACGGGGGCGACGGTGTATTATGTGGAAATGGCCCCCGCTTCGGGTGGGGTGCCGATCTTTTCGCTGATGCCTGCGGCAGGCGATGTCGACATCATGATCGCCGCCGAGATGATGGAGGCGGGCCGCGCCATCATGCGCGGGTTTGTCACACCAGAGCGCACCACGCTGATCGCCTCGACCCACCGCGCTTTGGCTGTGTCGGAAAAGATGGAGCCGGGCAATGGCATCGCCAATTCAGACGAGGTGATGGCCGCAGCGGGGTTGATGGCCAAGCGGTTCATCGCGGCCGATTTTGAAACGCTGGCGGTGCAGAACGGGTCGGTGATCTCGGCAGCGCTGTTTGGGGCTTTGGCGGGGTCTGGCGTGCTGCCCTTTCCGAGGGCGGGGTATGAGGCGGCGATTGCCAAGGGTGGCAAGGGGATCGAAGGCTCGCTTCGGGCCTTTGGCGCGGCCTATTCGGCGGCGCGGGGGGAAGGTGGGGGCGCTGCGCCAAAGGTTGCTAAGCCCCCCGCTGCACCCAGCGTGAAGGGGCCTGCGCGCTTGCTGGCGAAATGGGCGGGCCTGACCGCGCGGGTGCAAGCAATGCCCGCGCCTGTGGCAGAGATGGCGCAGGTTGGGTTGCAGAAGGTGGTGGATTTTCAGGACCTGCCCTATGGTGCCGCCTATCTGGCGCGGGTTGAGGGGGTTCTGACGCAAGACGATGCCGCGCAGGGGTTTGCGCTGTCGGTGGCGGCGGCCAAGTATATCGCCAATGCCATGTGCTATGACGATGTGATCCGCGTGGCGGATTTGAAGACACGCGGGCCAAGGTTTGCGCGCATCGCCAAAGAAATGCGGGTGAAAGATGGCAACTTGCTGCACCTGACCGAATTCATGCACCCACGCGCCGAAGAGATCGCAGGGATGTTGCCGATGCGCTGGGGTCAGCGCGTGTTAGGCAACGCCCATTGGATGGCGCGGTTGGAGCGATGGTTTTCCAAAGGGCGGCATCTGCGGACCGATGGTTTGGCGGCCTATGTGACGCTGTACCTGTTGGGCGGCATGAAGTTCTGGCGGCTGCGCACGCTGCGGCATGCACAAGAGACGGCGCATCTTGAGGGCTGGCTTTCCACAGCGCTGGCCTATCTGCCGCGCTATGATTTGGCGGTCGAGGTGATCAAATGCCGCCGCTTGGTGAAGGGCTATTCTGACACCCATGCGCGGGGTCTGTCGAAGTTTGACCTTGTTCTGGAGGGGGCCGCTTTGGTTTCTAACCGCGACGATGCCGCCGATTGGGTGCGCCGTTTGCGAGAAGCGGCGTTAAAGGATGAAGAGGGTAAGGCGTTGGAGGGGGCCTTGGCCACGATCCGCAGTTTTGCCTGAAAAAGCGGGGCGCTGCCCCGCACCCCGGGATATTTGGGCACATATGAAAGGGGAAAGGCTTTAGCTTGGGGGTTGGTAGCGAGCCTTAAGATATGGCGGGGATTTGGAGTCTAGGTCTGACAGCGTGGCGGCTATTTTGGCGGCTGAATGGCGGGCTATGATTTCAAATGGGCCGCGCGGGAAATTCAGGCCGAGTTTGAGGGCTTGGTCGATGCCTTCGGCTGTCACCCCACCTTGGGCTAAAAGCCATGCGGCCTCGTTGGCGAGGGTGGCTTCGATGCGAAGGGCGATGGCTTCGGCATCGGGGGGCGGCGGGCCGGGGGGGGCGGGGAACAGGAAGCCTTGGCCGGATTTGCGGCCCAGATGGCCTGCGGCGACTTGGGCTTTGAGCGCGTCGAACACATGGTAGCGCGGGTGGCTCAGCGCGGTTTGCAGGCTTTGGGTGGCGGCGAGGTTGATATCGGCCCCGATCAGGTCGATCAGCGACAGGGGGCCGATTTTATAGCCAGCGGCCAGCATAGCGGCGTCGATTTCGCTGGCGGTCCGGCCCTCTTCCAACAGCGCCAGTGCTTCGCCGTAAAAGGGGCGCGCGCAGCGGTTGACGATGAAGCCAGGGCTGTCAGGGCAGGTGATGACGGTTTTGCCGGCAGCTTCGGTCACCCGACGTGCCAGCATGAGCGCTGTGGGGGCGGTGCCTGCATGGGCGACCAGTTCCACCAGCTTCATTGCAGGCGCAGGGTTGAAGAAGTGTAAGCCTAACACCCGTTCGGGATGCGGCAGCCCTTGGGCGATGGCCCCGACCGACAGGGACGAGGTATTGGTGGCAAGGATGGTTTGCGAAGAAATGCAGGCGGCAAGAGCCGCAAAAAGTGTTCGTTTGGCGGGCAGGGTTTCCACAATGGCTTCGACGATCAGCGCGGCGGGGGACAGGTCGTGAAGAGTTGGCACGATGCGCAGGTTGGAAAGTACCGCGTCCAGCGCGTCTTGGGCAAGCGCGCCCTTGGCCACGCGCGGCTCCAGACTGGCGCGCAGGCGGGATTTGGCGCTGGCGCGGGCGGGTTCAAGCGCATCTGTGGCATATACCCTATAGCCTGCGGCGGCGAAGACCTGCGCGATTCCAAGGCCCATGGTGCCCAAACCGACAACTCCGATGATCATCATTCCCCCTTGAACACAGGTTTGCGTTTGTCCTGAAAGGCGCGGATGCCTTCGGCCTTATCTTGGCTGTCAAGCAAGGCTTCAAACCCTGCGCGTTCGTCCTCAAACGCCAAACCCGCTTCGCTTGCGATCAGCGCGCGTTTGGCGGCCATCAGCGCGAGGGGGGCGCGCAGGGCGAGGCGGGCGGCGATGGCTTCGCCCTCTGCCAAGGGGCTGGCAGAGGCATAGGCGGCGATGCCCCAAGACAGGGCGGTTTCGGCGTCAATCACCTCGCCTGTCAGGATCATGCGGCTGGCGCGGGCGCGGCCTGCCAGCGCAAGCAACCGCTGCCCGCCACCTGCGCCGGGGATCAGGCCAAGGTTGGTTTCGGGCAGGCCCAGTTTGGCGGTGGGGCCTAGAACCATCATGTCTGCCATCAGGGCCAGTTCAAACCCGCCGCCCAAAGCAAAGCCTTCGACGGCGGCGATCAGCGGTTTGGGAAAGGCGCGGATGGCGGCCCAATGGGCCTTGCGCGGATCACGGGCCGCTTGGGCGCTGGTTTTGGTTTCAATCTCGGCAATGTCGGCACCCGCGGCGAAGTTGCCGTTGGCCCCTGTTATCACGACGGCACGGCAGGCGGGGTCGGCGGCAAGCTGCGCCAAAACATCAGCGATCTGCGCCAGAAGCGCGGTGTTCAGCGCATTGCGCACCGCTTGCCTGTTCAGGGTCAAGCGTGTGTAGCCTGCAAAGGTATCAACGATCAGGTCCATATCCGCATCTTCGCCGGTCGGCGGAAAACTTCAAGCCGGAAAATTTTAAACTTGAAATTGTTTGGCGCAGGTGCATCTTTAAGCCAACACGACAAAAGGGGAATGGCCATGAAAGTTCTATGCTTGGGCGGTGGCCCTGCGGGTCTGTATTTTGCCATCTCGATGAAGCTGCGCGATCCGGCCCACCAGATCACGGTGCTGGAACGCAACCGCGCCAATGACACCTTTGGCTGGGGCGTTGTGCTGTCAGATGACGCGCTCAGCCGGATGGAGAAGAACGACCCCGTCTCGACCGCTGCGATCCGCGCCAACTTTGCCTATTGGGACGATATCGCCGTGGTGCATAACGGCACGCGCACGGTGTCGGGTGGGCACGGCTTTGCGGGGATCGGGCGCAAGGCGATGCTGATCTTGCTGCAAGCGCGCGCGCGGGAATTGGGCGTAGATTTGCAATTCGAGACAGAGTTCAAATCCGCCGAAGAGTATCGCCGCGCGTATGATCTGGTCGTGGCGACCGATGGGATCAATTCGGTCGTGCGGCGCGATTATGCGCAGGTGTTTCAGCCCGATATCGACACGCGCAAATGCAAGTTCGTCTGGCTGGGCACCCATGCCAAGTTCGACGACGCCTTTACCTTTATCTTCGAGAAAACCGACCACGGCTGGGTCTGGGCCCATGTTTATCAGTTCGACAAAGACACCGCGACCTTCATCGTCGAATGCCTGCCCGACACATGGGACAGGCTGGGCTTTGCCACGATGTCGAAAGAGGAAACGATTGCCACCTGCGAGCGTATCTTTGCCAAGCATTTGGGCGGCCAGGCGCTGATGTCGAACGCCGCGCATCTGCGCGGATCGGCAGTGTGGATGCAGGTTCCCCGTGTGATCTGCGCGCGGTGGTATCATGCAAACATCGTGCTGATGGGCGATGCGGCGGC